>DATKQE010000119.1:0-5817 GCA_035532935.1 Allostellaceae bacterium | reverse complement strand
GCTCGTGCCACCCGCTATTCCGCGGCCTTCGCCTGGATCGGGGCGGGCGGCGATGGTGCGGCCAGCGCGCGGGCGAGGGTGTCGCCGTCGGGATCGGCGAGCGCGGCCTGGCGCAGCGTGCGCAGGGTCGCGGCGCCGCCGTCGGGGTGCTCGAGGAGCGGCAGCACGGCGCCGGCGAAGATGCGCTGGTAATTGTCGCGGCCGCGGCGGTGGGTGTCGCCGTAGCCCTTCAGAAGCTGCGGCAGCTCGGCGATCTCGAGCGCCAGCTCCGGCGCGCGCGGCGCGGCGCGGACGATCGCGTCGAGCCAGGCTTCGATCGCGCGCTGCTCCGCGATGAAGCGCAGGCTGCGGCGGCGCCAGCGCTGCAGCCGCGCCAACAGCCACAGCCGCAGGAACCCGTTCACGCTGGTGCTCCTGAGCCGCATCCTGAGATGCAGCCGCTCCTTGACGCCGAACCGCGTCGCGAGCGCTTCGAGCGCGCGGCCGAGCCCGCGCGGCAGCACCGCGCTCACCTCGTCGATGCCGGGCTTCAGGAACTCGGTCACGCGCACCGGCTCGTCCGGCCGGGCGCGGATCTCGGCGCGGACCTTGGCGAAGCGCTCGGGCCTGGTCTTGAGGTCGGCGACGCGGATCACGTCCTCGTAGGACATCCACAGCGCGAGCTGGCGCGCAGCCGCCGCGGTGACCGCGCCGTCGCCCGGCTCGAGCGCGGCGATGCGGCGGGCGCGGTCGAAATAGAGCCTGGCATAGGCGATGTCCTGATAATCGACCAGGCGGCGGATGCCCTCCGCGACGATGGCGGCGGCGGCGGCGGGAAAGGCGGTGCCGACGCCGGCGATGAGGCTGTCGACCGCGCTGGCAAGGGCGACCGGGGCGCGGTCGTCCCGGGGCTGGAGCGCGGCGGGCACGCCGCTCGTGCCGAGCTCCCAGCCGCAAGCGAATGCCGCGAGATTGGCCTCGACCGCGATCCCGGACGCGCGGATCGCGTCCTCGAAATGCGCGCGCCCGATCGCCACCGCGCCCGCGGCAGCGACCACGCCCAAGAGCACCGCGTTGAGCGAGAGCCCGCGGGTCTTGCCGTCGCGCGTCAGGTCGAACAGCACCGCCCGCCGCGCCAGCGTGCGCGCGGCGGCGAGGATGCGGCTCGCGTCGAAGCGGCCGTCGGCCATCGCCGCCTTCTCGACCACGGCATAGATGCGGTGGGTGGCGGCGACGAGGAGGGTGCGGTCGGGCGTGACGAAGCCGTTCTCGAGCGCGCGCCCCGCCTCGATCACCTCCGAGGCGAGCATGAGATCGACGCCGCCGGGGCTGGGATAGAGCGCCATCAGCGGCCGCCGCCCGGCGAGCGCTGCCTGGGTTTCGGGGAAGATCTCGACGTAGTAGGTCGTGGCGCCGGTGCGCTGCGCCACGCCGGGGATCGAGGTCGCCTGCACCGGCAGGTCGGCGCGCATCGCCGCATCGACCAGCCAATCGGTGAGCACGCCGCCGCCTTCGCCGCCAAGCGCAGCGACGAGGATCGTGGTCGGGCGCGCGCTCACGATGCCGTGCTTGCCGCCGGGGCGGCGCGGCGCTGCAGCCAGGCGATGACCGCGCCGCGCCCGCGCTCGAGCCAGCGGTCGAAGGCGTTGGGGTTCTGGACGATGTCGGCGCGGTAGAACGACGGGCATAGCGCCGCCGCGTCCGCGACCTCGCCGCACAGCCCGCAGCCGACGCAGTCGTTGTTGACATGCGCCACCGGGTCGCGGCGCAGCGGATCGGGATTGGGCTTCACCGTCAGCGACGGGCAGCCCGAGAGCCGGATGCAGGAATGATCGCCGGTGCAGGTCGCCTCGTCGACGCCGAAGCGGGTGCGCACGACGCGCTTGCCGGCCGCCACGTTCTGGCGCAGCAGCGGGCGGATGCGGCGCTGGCGCGCGAGCTGGCATTCGCCCTCGGCGATGATCACCTTGAGGCCCTTGGCCGGCGCGGTCAGCGCCCGGCGCAGTTGGCGCGCCATGCGGCCGACGCTGTAGCTGCGGATCGACTGGACCCAGCCGACGCCCATCGCCTTCAGCGCCTGCTCGATGGTCGCGGTCGGCCGGCGCTGCCCGCCCGCGGACGAGGAGGGGAGATATTGCTGCCCGGTCGCCGAGCTGTAGCCGTTGTTCATGATCAGCAGCACGCCGTCCTGCTGCGCGAAGGCGGCGCCGCTGATGCCGGTCGAGAGCCCGTTATGCCAGAACCCGCCATCGCCCATGATGCTGATGACGCGCTTGGAAAACGCCGGCGCGACGCCGGCGGCGCTCGACAGGCCGAGGCCATAGCCCAGGACCGAGTTGCCGATGTTGAACGGCGGCAGGGTCGAGAAGGTGTGGCAGCCGATATCGGCGGCGACATGGAGCCGGCCGAGCTCGCGCTCCACCAGCTTGATCGCCGAGAACACCGGCCGCTCGGGGCAGCCGACGCAGAATCCCGGCGGCCGCTTCGGCACCGGCGCGCCGATGAGGCGCTGCGCCTCGCTCTTCCAGCCGTCGATGTCGGCGAGCTTCTTTCCGACCGCGACCAGATCGACGCCGCGCGGCACCGCGCCTTCGAGGAACCGCGCGACGCCGCGCAGCATCACCTCGGCGGTATATTCCCCGGCCATCGGCAGCACGCTCTTGCCGACGATCGCGGTGGTGGCGTCGGCCTTGCGCAGGAGTGCGTTCACCGCCTGCTCGAGATAGTCGGGATTGCCTTCCTCGACCATCAGCACGGCGCGCTTGCCGGCGCAGAACTGGACGATCTCGTCGCTCACCAGCGGATAGGTGACGTTGAGGCAGAGGATCGGGATCTGCGCCTGGCCGAACGCATCGGCCAAGCCCAGTTCGCCGAGCGCGCGGGCGAGCGAGTTGTAGAGCCCGCCCTGGCAGATGATGCCCACATCGTCGATCGGCCCGGCGAACACCTCGTTGAGCTTGCGCCGGCGGATGAAGTCGATCGCGGCGGGAAAGCGGAACGCGATCTTGTCCTGCTCCTGGGCATAGGTCGCGGGCGGCAGGCAGATGCGGGCATAGTCGAAATCGGGCGTATCGATCTTGTGGTTGCGCGACACCGCCGGCTTGACGTTGTCCTTGGTGGCGAAGCGGCCGTGGACGTGGCAGGCGCGGATGCGGAACTCCATGATCACCGGCGCGCGCGAGGCTTCGGACAGATCGAACGCCTCGGCGATGAGATCGACGATGCGCGTATGGTCGGGGCGCGGGTCCATCAGCCACATCGACGACTTCATGGCGAAGGCGTGGGTGCGCTCCTGGATGATGCTCGCGCCTTCGCCGTAATCCTCGCCGACGACGATGACGGCGCCGCCCTTGACCCCGGCCGAGGCGAGGTTCGACAGCGCGTCCGAAGCGACATTGGTGCCGACGGTCGATTTCCACACCGCCGCGCCGCGCATCGGATAATTGATCGAGGCCGCGAGCATCGAGGCGGCGCCGGCCTCGTTGGCGGCGGGCGCGTAATGCACGCCCAGCTCGTCGAGCAGCGGCTTCGCGTCCGACAGCACGTCCATCAGATGCGATACCGGCGCGCCCTGATAGCCGGTGACATAGCTCACCCCGGCCTGGAGCAGGCCCTTGGTGATGGCGAGGATGCCCTCGCCCTCGAACACCTCGCCGACGCCCTTGCGCAGCAGCGCCACTTCCTTGGTGAAGGAACGTTCCATCGCCAATCCTCCGCCTCCGGTCGTCATTAGGCAGTGCCGTCGCCCCCGGCGTCAACCCTGGGGATAAAACTCTGACGCTTGGTATTGGCAGTGAGCGGCCGGAGTTGATCCATAGCTGCCTATCGACCGGCCCGTTGGCAGCGGCCGAAGTTGGCGGATTCCGCATAGACGGATGCCGGAGTTTTATCAGCGCAAGCGGACACTCACCTCCACTAGGGATCGTCCAACTTTGCCCCTCACCGGCCGTTCGTAGCGATCTCCCGCAGGGATACCGGACGCATCAGCATCCATATCGCGCCCCGGCCTTTTTATGACGACGTGGATGACTGATAGTTGGCAAGCGACGGGAAGAACGGCGGCTTCTCCATCTTCGTGCTCATGTGGCGGCGGATAAACTCACCCTGTGAGTGTGACTGTCCCTGCGCCCATACGAAGTGCCGTGCCCGGGCAATGTGATCCGCGTTGATTTGATCCACGATCTGCCGGTGCTTCTGCCGGCGGAAGTCGCTCAGGTAATTCCGGTTGTTGACCGCGACGAACAGCTTGGTCGGCGAGATAGGCAAGGTGATAGAGCCCTTCGGCTCTTTGATCAGATACATTCCCAACGGTCGATCGGAGGCAAGGAACCGGCGCGGCGTCGCGGCGATTTCGATAACCTCCCAATGCATCTCAATGATGCGCTTTCCGACATCAGGATTGTCCATAGCAGCGACCATCATGTTGATCGCCGCCTTGTGCGGGATAAGCGGATCATGGATGGCGATCCATTCGTCGAAAGTGGGTGGGTCGTCGGGCTGGCGGATCTCTTCGTAAAACCGCTGAGATTGCTCCCCGCTTGCCGCCCACAAGGTCTTCGCGGCGTCGCGTATCTCCGGGATCGTGTCGAAATGCCTTGTGTGCACCCCGACAAGGAAGCGCGCCCATGCGCTAAGTATCTCGCTCGACCAAAGGTGCTTTGGCGCTCCATCGAGCAGCATTGCAAGTGCCTTTGATGCAGTGCGATCAGCGTAGTTGAAGAATTGCGTCTCCAGGAATTGCGAGAGGGGCGACGGTAATTCCGGAAACTCGTAAAGGTCGCGCTTGAACCCCGTCGAATCGGCGCTCACCGGCTTTGCGATCAGCTTCCGGTGTTTGATCGTGTATTCGACCAGTTTGTCGTCGGGGCCGTGCCACTGGCGCAGGTAGAAAACCGGTATGAAATGGTGCCTATGGGGCTCGCTCATGGTTCGCGCTTCGCGGCATGGTCATACCGGCCCATAGCCGTTGTCGATGAGCGACTTGCAGAGTGGGCGGGCAACCACCGGGTTCAACGCTAGCGGCCTGGCGGTTATGTCGTTCTCGGATACGAAGGTCAGGAGGAAGGAATCGAGGGCAGTCGGGCGACCGTCGACGGAGACGATCTCGCCATACTTCTGCCAGAGCTCCTGCGCTTGGTATTGGTAGTCCATGAATTGCGGCCGCTTCGCTTCGAAAAGGGTTTTACGATCCATCCCCAAATGCTCCCTATCCCGGATCACGGACATATGGTGAGGCATCCCTACCCGGAAAAGCTAACATGCCCCTTTCGGCGCAAACCACGACCGATGTCACCGCTGGCTGTACGTCCGCTTTGAAGCCGCAGAGCCGCTACTGGCCTGCGCCGGCGAATGACTGCTTTCGGGATCGGCGGCCCTGTTCCCCGATGACTCGGAAGGCGAAGATGCCGTTGGAAGACCTTCGGACGGACATCCGCTTGCCCCCCGTTGCGGTATTCCGAACCGAGCACCAAGCGTCAGATTTTCACCACGAGGGGGTGCGCTCGCACTCCCGCTCCGCTTCGCCGGGGCGGAGCGGGAGCCATGGCAACCGTATTTTACGGTTGAAGTTTTACGAAACTTACGCTAAATGTGTTCGGCGATCCTTGTCGTCGAAGCGGGAGGCCATCGCGATGAAGCGCATTGCAACCAGCAACTATGTCGTCGCGGCCAAAGTGGTCACGGGCGAGTTGGGGACGAGGCTCGGGCTGGGCGATGACGAGCTGGCGCTGGTGGTCGGCCTTCTCGCGGCGGGGGCGCATGGGTGGCGGGCGTTCGAGTGCGAGACGCTCGATACCGATGGCACCTATGTCGGCACGGTGCGGCTGACGACCCATCCGG
>DATKQE010000118.1:0-136163 GCA_035532935.1 Allostellaceae bacterium | reverse complement strand
CCGTTGCCATCGCTCCTGCTCCCGTCGTCTTCCCTCAATCGGTGGTCGGCTCGAACACGCGGCGTCGTGCCGGCATCGGTTGCGTTACATATGATTGTCGCTTTGACTTGGGATAACTTCCTCGAAGCCTTTTTGATCCAGGTCAATGCTGTCTTGACCGGGGGCCCTATGGTTAGGTCCGTTTTGGGAGGGAAATCCACAGGGGAAACGGCGGCGATTAGACGTTGGCCGGAACTGGGTCTCCTCACTGGATAAAGCCTCTGCATCAATTTTAGCAATCAAGGAGCAAGGACATGTGCAAGGCAACTTGGAAGAAGAGCGCCGGAATCCTGGTTCTGGCCGGCGCATTGCTGGTCGGAGCTTGCGCAAGCCAAGATAGCGTGACGCGGGCTCAGGCCACTGCGGACCAGGCCCTTCAGACAGCCCAAGCGGCGAACCAGAAAGCCGATGCCGCGAATGCCAAAGCTGATCGCATGTTCCAGCAGGGCCTCAAGAAGTAGTCTCAGCGACCGAGACGGGTACAAATACCGTCGCTGTAGCAACCGGGCTGCTGCGGCGACGGTAATTGTCCGACGCGGGGTAAGACCGTCGCTGCCATGGCTCGAATGTCGCTCCTGCACGCCTGCGTCGTGGCCCGCGTCCTTATTCTAGCTGCGGCCTGCACGCTCGTATCGCCTCTCGCACAGGCGGCATCGTTCTCGCTTGCCCCGGACCAAATGTTGGTGGGCGCGCCCGGGGTGTATGTCACGCGCGACGAAGACACGCTCCTCGATGTCGCGCGGAGTAACGATCTCGGCTACGGGCAACTCATCGCTGTCAACGCCGATATCGACCCGTGGCTTCCGGGCGCTGGCCGGAGCATTACCCTACCCACTGTCTATCTCGTGCCGGAGGGCCCGCGCCGGGGCATCGTGATCAACCTTGCGGAGCAGCGGCTCTACTATTTCCCGCCTGACGGCCATACGCTCGAGACATACCCGATCGGTGTCGGCGTTGAAGCGCACATGACTCCGCTCGGCACGACGCGCGTCGTTGGCAAGGAAGTTCGGCCTACCTGGTTTCCCCCGCAATCGATCCACCAAGAGAGGCCCGAGCTGCCGGAAATGGTTCCGCCGGGCCCGGCCAATCCTCTGGGCGAATACGCGCTGCGGCTGGGATGGCCCGGTTACCTGATCCACGGCACCAACAAGCCCTATGGCGTCGGCCGGAATGTAAGTCATGGGTGTATCCGCCTCTATCCCGAAGATATAAAGCGGCTATTCAGCGAGGTGCCGGTGGGGACCCCGGTGCGGGTTGTCGACGAGGAAATCCGTCTGGCCTGGGTTGACGACGAGCTCTATCTCGCGGTAACGCCGAGCAAGCGACAGATGGACGAGCTCGACGTGAATCAGCCGATGACGCCCGATGTCCCGCCCGACCTGGTTGACCGCGTCGCCGCGGCGGCGGGAACCCGGGTCGATCGCATCGACTGGCGCACCGTCGACCAGATCGGTCTCAAACGACCGGGCATGCCGCTCCGGATCACCGGATCGTCGCTCTCCTCCAGCGATCCGTAACGTCCTGCTCCTTGAGCGATAACGGCCGCGGGCCCTGCTGTGCCGCAGGCTGCCGCTGGTTGCGGTCAACACGCGGATGGACGATAGTTTCGCCGACCGGAACGATCGTCGTGGGATGATTCATGCCCGAAATCCGCTTGCCGACCCGCCGCCGTGTCTGTCGCGACGTGTCGCTTGCCGCCGCGGCGCTCCTGGTGCGGCCGATGAAGGCCGAAGCCCGGGCAAGCGGCGCGAGAGCCGATCGCGTCGTTGTCATCAAATCCGCGCGCAAGCTGATGCTGTTGCGGGCAGGAAACGTCCTCGGGATGTTTCCCGTGGCGCTGGGCGCCCACCCGATAGGCCCCAAGCGCGAACAAGGCGATGGACGCACGCCCGAGGGTTGTTATCGGATCGACGGGTTCAATTCTCATAGTCGATTCTACCGCGCGCTTCACATCTCCTACCCCAATGTGGAGGATGTGCGAAGGGCGCGCGCGGCCGGCGTGGCGCCTGGGGGAAATATCGAGATTCACGGTATGCCAAATGGCTACGGTCATTACGATCCTATCGCCTTTTACAAGGATTGGACCGACGGCTGCATCGCGGTCAGCAACCGCACCATCGACGAGATCTGGGCAAGCGTCGGCGCCGATACGACCGTCGAGATAATGGCGTAGGATTCGTACATAATTTGGGGGCTCCCAGCGGTTTCGGAATGTGGCTTAAGCACCTCCATGACGAGGGAGCTTCGGACGAGCGTATCTTGGCTCAGTGGTGCGGAGTGGGCTCGGATCGAAACGCTTCTGTCGCGCCGGCAGCGCCGTCCACATTAGGCTGACGACAGGCATCATCAGCGGCGTCGTACACGTGCTGCGCTCGGAGGCGCCGTGGCGAAATCCGGGTCAGGGAGAGGCGCGCGACATCGCGCGGCTTCGGTGCCGTTCCTCAGCGCGCTCAAGCTCGCCGCCTTTCGCGATGATTCCTGCTTGACATGGATCAAGGCCGAGCTGCGCACAAACGGCAAGCATGATGTTCGCCTCGAACTGACAGTGTGCAGGCGGCGCCCCATGAGAAAGCTGCTCTTCGTACTTCTCGGCATTGTCATTCTGCTGGTGGTTGCGGTCGTGGTCGGACCGAGCCTCGTCGATTTGCGACCGCTCATTGCCTCGGCTGTTCATGACGCAACCGGGCGGCAGCTACGCATTGATGGCGACCTCCACGTCGCGCTCTTTCCCAAGCTGCGCGTTGCCGCCAGCGGCATCCACCTGTCGAACGCCCACGGCGCAACGGCGCCGGAGATGCTCTCGGTCGACAGCCTCGCAATGGAGGCGGAGTTGTGGCCGCTTCTGAGCAAGCGCCTTGTCGTCGACTCGCTGGTGATCAAGCACCCGATCGTCAATCTCGAAGTCGACAAGGTGGGGCGCCCCAACTGGGCTTTTGCGCCCGAGGGCAAGCCCGGAGCAGCGCCGGCCAAGGAGATGCCCGAGGCACAGAGTGGCTTAGCGCTCGGCGCGGTACAGCTTCGCGATTTCAAACTCGACCAAGGGCGGCTCTCCTACCGCAATGACACCACGGGCCAGACGATTGACGCTACGGACGTCACGCTCACTGCCGCCATGTCCGATGCGGACAGTCCGCTGACCTTGCAGGGTCGGATGACGCTCAACAACGAACTGGTCGCGACCGATCTTTCCGTCGACACCCTTGGCAAGCTGTCGCGCAGTCAGCAGGCCAACGTCAAGCTCGCGCTGAACACGAAGCATGTGACGATGAAATTCGACGGCACTGCGCAGCAGCGGCCCGTGCCCGGGTTGAACGGGGTGTTTGACCTCGACGTTCCCTCGGTCGGCAAGCTCGCCGCATGGCTGAACGCGCCGCTCGAAAAGGCGCGGCCCGATCCTGGTGCGCTCACGATTCATGCCGTCTTCGCCTCCGAAGGCGTCAAGTCCTTGCTGAAGGAAGCGACAATCGTCGGCTCGGGGCTCAACGCCAAAGCAAGCGGCAGCGTCGATACCAGCGGCAACGTGACCAAGGTCACCGCCGTCGTGGAAAGCGGCGTACTCGATATCGATCGCTACCTGCCACCGCAACCGCCTAAGAGCGCACAGCCGCAACCAGCCGGGATGGCTCCCGCCGGATTGCCGGCTTCGCCCAAGGATCTGCTTGCGGGCCTCTCCGATCGGCCCTTCGATCTCAGTGCGCTGCGCAAGCTTGACGCGGACATCAAAGTGTCGATCGCGGGCATCAAGGCGATGGGCTACGAGATCGGCCGCATAACCTTCGCGGCAAAGGCGAAGGGCGGTGTCCTCACTGCCGATCTCGGTGAACTCGCGCTCTATGGCGGGAACGTCAAGGGCAACATCAAGCTCGATGGTGCTGCCGACGCGCTCGGCCTGGACACTTCAGTCAAAATCGATCACGTCACCGTGGACAGAATCGTCCGGCAGGCCATGGCGGGGGCGCTGCCAGTGACCGGCGTCGTCTCCGCGACGCTCGACGCCAAGGCGCAGGGCAAGAGCCCGCGCGCGCTGGCCGCGGACATGCGCGGCCATCTCGCGGTGGATCTCGGCGGGGTGACCGTGAAGGGCGTCGCCGCGCATGCGATTTCCCAGCTCAAATTCGACCTTGATCTGCCCGGCGCCGACAAGGCGCCCAATTTCAAAGCGAGCGGCGTCTACAATGGCGAGCGGGTCAACGCCTCGGCGAGCCTCGCGCCGCTGGGCAAGCTTGCGGCTGGCGAGCGCTTTCCAGCCATGCTTGCCGTCGATTCAAAGCTCGTGACGTTGCGCTACGACGGCATGGTGCAGCAGAAGCCGGTGCCCGGCCTCGATGGCACCTTCGAAGTCAACGTGCCTTCCGTCGGCAAGCTCGCAGCATGGGTGGGCGAACCGCTCGACGCAAAACAGCCCGACCCCGGGTCGCTTAAGCTTCATGCTTCGCTCACAAGCGACGGCGCCAAGCTCGCGCTCAAGGATGCCGAGATAACCGGCAAAGCGATCAACGCGACGGCGCAAGCGAAGTTCGACGGCGGCCAAAAGCCCGCGACGTTCGACGCTAAAATCGATGTGCAGAAAGCGGATCTCAACGCCTATTTGCCGCCGCCGGCCGCGAAGCCGGCCGCCGCGAAGCCGGGGCTACAGCAGCAATCGAGCGGGTGGAGCACCGAGCCGTTTGATCTTACGCCGCTCGGCAAGGCCAATGGCAAGGCCGAGGTCACGCTCGCTGCGGTCCGCTATCGCGAGCTTGATCTCGCCAAAGGCGACATCAAACTGGCATTGGTCGATCGTGTGCTCAAGCTCACGGCGGAAAAGCTCGCGCTCGCGCAGGGCACAATCGACAGCGCCATGACGCTCGACACCTCTGGCGGCGGCGCAAAGCTCGATTACCACATCGCTGCCGCTGGCGTGCAGGCACGGCCGCTGCTCAAGACCATTGCCGGCAGCGATCGCCTCGGCGGCACGGTCGAATTCGAAACCACCGTCAAGGGTAGCGGCAAGAACCAGAAGGAGCTGGTCTCGTCGCTTGACGGGACCGGCCATTTCAAAGTCACGGACGGCGCCATCTACGGCATCAATCTTGCGGCGACCTTGCGCAAGGCGGGCTCCCTTGGCTTCGGCAGCTCGCAGGCAGAAAAGACCGATTTTGCCGAGCTTAGCGGCAGTTATACGATCAAGTCCGGCGTTATCGACAATCGCGACATGAAGATGCTTGCACCGGTCTTGCGCTTGACCGGCAGTGGCACGGTGCCGATGCCGACACAGACCGTCGACTACGCCGTGGAGGCAAAGCTTGTCGCGTCGCTCGAGGGCCAGGGGGGACGCGATGCGCTCGCAGGATTGCCCATCCCGATCAAGGTGACGGGACCGTGGAGCGGTCCCAGCTATAAGATCGACTGGTCGAGCGTGTTCCGTACGATGGCAAGCGATCCCGAGCGGCTCAAGACGCTGCCCAGCGATCTCAGCAAAGCAGCGAAGGATTTCGGTGTCTCCCTGCCGATACCGGGCGGTAGGGGCAGTGGCACAAGCCTCCCCGGCGACATTATGAAGCAAATTCCCGGCATGCCCCAGGCGCCAGCGCCGAGCGCTCAGCCCGCTGCGCCCGGTGATACGCAGAAGAAGTCGCCCACCTTGCAGCTGCCCAAGGGGTTGTTCGGGAAATAGGTCGCTGGATATAGCTCGGTGCCGACATGCGCAGCGACGCCAAACTCGCCCCTCACCGGGGAGCGGCTTTCGGCCAATGTGTTCGCAAGACTTCACTACTTGTACCAAGACTCTCTGATCATTACGCATGAGCCCAGGCGTGCGATCGGTTCACGAAAGCCGACGCCATTGTCATTGCCGCAATAAAATCAGGCGTTCCGGCACTGGTGACGGACGACGTGAAGCAACGGCGTAAGCGCAAGCGGATCTTGCGGGGCGTATTGGGCAGCCTATTCGCCCGCAAAGATGCGCCGCGCGGATTCAGCTCCGAGCAGCGCCGGATCATTTGGAACAGTTCCGCCAATCGGACCTGTGCCTCGTGCGGGACCAAGCTCACCTGGGACGATTTCACCGTCGATCACATCAATCCCACGGCAAGGGCGGGCAAGGCGCCGCTGCGTCACCTGCTTCGCGAGATTTGGCGTTTGGCCCGTGCACTACGGCTTCAGCACCAGCTTACCCATGACCTCGCGCGCGTCGAGCAGCTCGTGCGCACGCCGCACCTCGGCAAGCGGCAGACGGCGATACACCACCGGCTTGACCGCGCCCGCCGCGATCAGCGCCAGCGTCTCGGTCTCGATGCGACGTCGGCCTGCCGGGTCGTGGTCGTAGGAATGCATGGTGAAGCAGCGCACGCCCGGACTTAGCGGCAGATTGGCGCGCATCTCGCGGAACAGATCCTTGTCCGGAAATCCGCCGAGCATGTTGTAGGAAACGATCAGCCCCAGCGGCGCCATCATTTTGAGCGTATCGGTGAAATTTCCGCCCACCACCTGATCGAGGATGAGATCGACGCCCCTGCCGCCGGTAAGCGCCTGCACGCGCTCGACCACGTTCTCGCGGCTGTAATCGATCGTGTGGGCGGCACCCTCGCCGGCGCAGAAAGCGCATTTCGCGGCCGAGCCCGCGCCGGCGATGACCTCGATCCCGGCCGCGCGGCACAGCTGGACGATGGCGCTGCCGACGCCGCCGGCAGCGCCGTTGACATAGATCGTGCGCGGATTGATGCCGCGCGCGGCCTCGTTGAGAAGCGCCCAGGCAACCTCGTAATTGGGGATCGCGACCGCTTCATCGACATCGATCTGCGCCGGCAGCGGCAACACGCTCGAGGCATCGCAGGCGATCAGTTCGGCATAGCAGCCGCCGCGGAGATGATAGACCAGCACCTTCTCGCCGACCGCGAGTCCGGAGACACCGCATCCCGCGCGCTCGATCACGCCCGCCATCTCGATGCCAGGGATCGCCGGCAGCGGCGGCAGCCAGCGATAGACCCCCGTCCGCCACAGCACGTCGGGCTTGCCGATGCCGATCGCTTGGGCGCGGACCAGGACCTGTCCGTCCGCCGGCACGGGATCGGGAACATCGGCATAGTCGAGCGCCTCGGGGCCGCCCGGCCGCCGCAGCAGGATCGCCTTCATGGATGGCTCCGTTGACCCGACATTCCCCCGATGACCAGGAACCCACGCAAATGATAGCCTTCTGCTCGGGCATTCGGCGAGCGGCGCCTTTCCGGCCGCCTATTTCATGATCGGTCTCTTCGGCTTGGCCGTATGCCGGTCAGAAACCGTGACCTGATCGCCAGCAATCGGCATTGCAGACGGAGCGTTCAACACCCGGGGGTTTCGGGCAGCCGGCTCCTCCTCTGTTCGTGGGATCTCGGTTGGGCTGGCGGCGGCTCGCGGAGCGTGGACCGTTGGTGGCGGTTCGGGACGTTGCTGATGCTGCTTGGGTTTGAAGAGGGCTTCAGCAGCTTCGCGCGCTTTGCGGATCTGCTTGCGATCCGCAGTCAGCCAGCCATTTGGCACGAGGGACTGCTCCGTTGAACTCGTCACACGGATTCGAGAAGCACGAGGTCGTCTCGTTCAGCCCACCCTCAACCGACGAGTTGCAGGTTCGCAGCGGATTCCTTGCCACGATCCGCGGCGATATCATACTTCACCTTCTGGCCCTCGTTGAGGCTGCCGAGGCCCGCGCGTTCGACGGCGGAGATATGGACGAACACGTCCTTGCCGCCGCTGTCGGGCTGGATGAAGCCGTAGCCTTTCTGGGCATTGAACCACTTTACGGTACCGGTAGCCATCATCGCCTCCTTTGTTGCATTGACGACGCCTCTGGGATTCGCGGGCGGGCAGTTGTCGGCCTCATGGGATCTTGAAGAAACGCCCGTTGGGCGGATGCGGCAAGGCGCCAGGCTCGAAACTGACCGCTATTTGATGCCGCATCTCCGACCACATTACAACCGCCCTTCGGGCAAGCCAAGCACATCGACCCGAACTCGGACCAAGAGAAATACGCCGTTTATGCAAACGGCACCATGGGCCGGGCGCCACCGCAGCGGTGCATCGACCACGCGACGCGCGGGCAATCGCCACGGCGGCGAGGATCAACGCTTCTACATCGGCCGTATCCTGCGGCTGACGCTGCTCGCATCGGAGATCGTCGAGTCGATTCTGGATGGGCGGCAACCGTCGGAGATGACGCTGGCGGTGCTGATGAAGCCGTTTTCGGTCGGCTGGCACGACCGGAAACGGAGCCTTTTGGCCCGCTAGGCAGAGCTTTCCCCGACCATCTGGCGATCCGACGCCTGTCCGAGCGATCGACCATGGCGCCGCTCGATCGGAATTGATCTGCGTCAATGCCGCGCGCGCGCCGCCGCCGCATGATTTGGGTTGGTCGATGAGGAGGAAAGCGCGATGTCACAATCCGCCGAGACGAGCACCCCACGGTCTCCGCCGACTCCTGCATTCGGCCTCGATTACGGGCCGGCCGTGGAGATCGGACAGCGCGCTCTCGATCAATGGACGCGCGGCATGTTCGCATACACCCACGAACTGGGCCAGTTCGCCGTGGGAAGATTCAATCAGGACTTCGAGATGTGGAAGGCGCTCGTCAACTGCACGAATGTCGGCGAACTCCTCAACTGCCACTATGAATTCGCGCAGAAGGCCGCGGCGGATTACGCGACGGAAGCGAGCAAGCTGATCGAGCTGATGACGAACTGCGCCACCAATGCGTTCGCGACGGGCGCGCCGGAGCGGCGGACGCAGCCCGGCGAGGCATCGGCGTGGCGACTGATGCCAGCGCCTGCGGCGCCGTCGCCCGCCGCTGCGGAAGGAGCGCCACGCCACGCGCCATCGCGGGTGCGGCAGGCGCCGGCCGCGAAGACCGCGGCCGATCGCGACTCGTAGCGGTCGAACCCGGCGATCCGGGTTGATGGGACGCATTCAGCACCGCCGACGACCCGTGTGTGTCCACAGACGGTCCGGCGATGCCTGAATTGCCGGACGTCGAATCGTTCAGGCGGCTCGCCGAGACATGCGTCGGGCGTGTCATTCGCCGTGTGGTGGCGAGCGACCCCCGCATGCTCGAAGGCGTATCGCCCGATACCGTGCGGAAGCGGCTGACGGGAGCGCGGGTGGAGCGGGTTCGCCGCCACGGCAAGCACCTCTTCATCGAGTTCTCGCAGGCCGGCTGCCTGGCCATGCATTTCGGGACGAACGGATCGCTTCATCACGTGCCTGCGGACGACGCCGATCCGCCCTATGTCCGCTTCAGCCTCGTCTTCGCCGACGGCGACCGGCTCGCTTACGTCAATCCGCGCCGGATCGGCACCGTGCAATGGGCCAAGGACGCGGCCGCCTTCGTGGCCGCTGCGGAACTGGGCCCCGATGCGCTCGATCGCCACTTCGATCTCCCGGTTCTGGCGCGGGCCATTGCCGGACGCACGCGCGACATCAAGTCGATCCTGATGGATCAACGGCTCGTCGCCGGGATCGGCAACATCTATGCCGACGAGATTTTGTTTCAGGCGGGGATTTACCCCGGTGCCAAGGCCGACACGCTCGAGCGCGCGCAGATCGCGCAGATTTTCACCAAGCTGAAGCACGTCCTGAAAACCGCGGTCGATCGGGGCGCCGGCGCCGAAACCGGGGTGGAGCGCCTTCCCGGCGGATTCCTGCTGCCCGAGCGCCATCCGGACGGCCATTGCCCGCGCTGCGGCGGCGCGCTGGCAACCCTCAGGCAGTCAGGGCGCACGAGCTATTATTGCCCCCGCTGCCAGCGACGACGATAGGCGCGGCAGCAGGGAGCGCGGCCACGAATCTATCGCGATCGCCGACCGCGCGCGCAAACGATGCGCTTGCGAGCGTCGCTCGCCGTCGCGCGGGGGGTTGCGATCGGCGACTCGCCTCCCCTTATCTAATTTGCGCTGGATCAAAGCGGCTCCCATCCGACCGGACGATAGTTCCAGCGCTGCATTCAGCAATTCACCCGAAGGGAGAAACACGATGGCCATGACACCCGTTGAAGTGAAGAAGGCGCCGGCACCGCGCGCAACCACCGATCCGTGGCAGAACTTCCGCGGCGAGATGGACCGGCTGTTCGACCGGTTCTCCGGTTTCGGGCTGCCGTCGATGCGCCGCCTGTTCGATCTCACGCCTTCATTCGACTCGACATTCGGCTTCAACGTCCCGGCGGTCGACGTGACCGAGGACGACAAAGCCTACAAGATCGCGGCGGAACTGCCGGGTCTCGACGAAAAGGACGTCGAGGTCACCGTGACCGGGGACGTTCTCACCGTCAAGGGCGAGAAGCGGCAGGAAAAAGAGGAGAAGAACAAGAACTGGTACGTGTCGGAGCGCGCCTATGGCGCATTCCAACGCGGCTTCGCCCTGCCGGAGGGCGTCGACCGCGATAAGATCGCCGCCGAATTCACCAAAGGCGTCCTGACGGTCACGCTGCCGAAAAGCGCGGAGGCGCAAAAGCAGCAGAAGAAGATCGACGTCAAGGCGGCCTGAACCGGCGGTCATAGAAAGGGCAAAAGCGGCGAGACCTGGCCCTCGCTCTCCCTTTCCGGCAACGGATGGGGAGGGCAGGGCCCGCTTGTTTGCAACCCGGCACGGGCGGTGCCATTGGAATTCGGAGTCTTTTCATGACCAAGGATGCCGTCAGCAGCCAATCGGAACCGGGGACAGCAGCGCGTTTCGCCGAGCCTCAAGCCAGCGGACGGGCGCCAGCCGGCGCGACGCGCGCGCCCGCGGCCGCGGGCGCCGGATGGCCGTTCCCCTGGCTCAACGTCGCCGGTGCGGAGGCGTTCGACCAGATGTGGCGCCTGTCGCCGCCCGGAACCGGGAGTGGCGCCGCGCCTGCGGCAGAAGCATCCGCGAATGCACCGCCGCCTGCGCCCGGCGCGACCGCAGACATCGAGCCGCGGCCCAGCATCGACCGGCTGCTCCACGCCGCCCTGGGACGCGTAACCGCGGGACTTTCCCCCGCCGCCCTGGCTCTTGCCTATGCCGACTGGGCGGTCCATTTGTGGAGCGCACCCGGCAAGCAGCAGCAGCTGGTCGAAAAGGCGGCGCGAAAGGCGGTCCGGTTCGCCACTTATGCCGCTCGGCAATTATCCGAACCCGACTGCGCGCCATGCATCGAGCCTTTGGAACAGGATGAACGGTTCACCAGCGCCGCCTGGCAGCGGTGGCCGTTCAATTTCATCTACCAGACCTTCCTCCTGAACCAGCAATGGTGGCACAACGCCACCACGGGAATTGGCGGCGTGTCGCGCCATCACGAGGAGGTAGTGTCGTTCGCGGCGCGCCAGTGGCTCGACGTCTTTTCGCCCGCCAACTTCATTGCCACCAACCCCGAGGTCCTGGCGGCCACGCTCCGTGAGGGCGGGCAGAATCTCGCGCGCGGGGCGATGAACTTCATGGCGGATTGGGAACGGACGGTCGCTGGCCGGCCGCCCGTCGGCTCCGAGGCGTTCGAGCCCGGGGAAAACGTCGCCGTAACTACCGGCGAAGTGGTCTATCGCAACCGCTTGATCGAGCTGATCCAGTACGCGCCGACGACGCGCGACGTCAACGCCGAGCCGGTGCTGATCGTGCCGGCCTGGATCATGAAGTATTACATCCTCGACCTGTCGCCGCAAAACTCGCTGGTGAAGTACCTCGTCGACCGCGGACACACCGTGTTCATGGTCTCGTGGCACAATCCGGGCCCGCAGGACCGCGACCTGGGCTTGGAGGACTATCTGCGGTTGGGCGTGCTCGCCGCGCTCGACCGGGTCCGCGCCATCGTGCCCGAGAGCAAGGTCGATGCGCTCGGCTATTGCCTCGGCGGGACGCTGCTGGCGATCGCCGCTTCCTTCCTCGCGCGCGAGAAAAGCACGGTTCTCAATTCCGTCACGATGCTGGCGGCCCAGACGGATTTCACCGACGCGGGCGAGCTCATGCTCTTCATCGACGACGCCCAGCTCAGCTACCTCGAAGACATCATGTGGGATCAGGGCTATCTCGACACGCGGCAGATGGCCGGCGCGTTCCAGCTCCTGCGTTCCAACGATCTCGTCTGGTCCCGCGTCGCGCGCGAGTACCTGATGGGGCAGCGGCCGCCGATGATCGATCTCATGGCGTGGAATGCCGATACGACGCGGATGCCCTATCGCATGCACAGCGAATATCTGCGCCGCCTCTTTCTCGAGAACGACCTGTTCGAGGGGCGCTTCAGCGTCGACGGCAGGCCGATCGCGCTGCACGACATCCGGGTGCCGATCTTCGCCGTCGCCACGGAACGCGACCATGTCGCGCCCTGGCGCTCGGTCTACAAGATCAATCTGGTCAGCGAGGCCGACGTGACCTTCGTGCTGACGAACGGCGGCCACAATGCCGGCATCGTCAGCGAGCCGGGACACGCGCGCCGGCACTATCGCCTGTCGCGGCACGGATCGGGTTCTCCCTATGTCGACCCGGAGACCTGGTATGAGGTGACGCCGGCCGAAGCGGGATCGTGGTGGCCGGCATGGGCTGCGTGGCTCGAGCAGAATTCGACGGGACGTTGCCCGCCGCCGGCCATGGGGCTTGCCGGCGAGGGCCGGCCGCCGCTCGGCAAGGCGCCCGGCCACTACGTTCACGAGCGCTGAGCCGCCGATCCGCGCCACTGCGACGGATGGCGCGAGGCCGACCGTTTCCGGATGCGCGTCTAAGGGAGCGCCGCCAGATGTTTCGGCAGGTCTTCCAGCGGCATTTTCGTCAGGTCCTTGGCGGCCTGCGCCGACACTTTGGCTTTGGCGCTGTCGTCGAGCATGTCGCGAATCTGGCCAAGGGCACGGGGTGGCGCGAAGAGAATGAGATGATCGAACGCCTTGGCGGCGCTCTGTTCGTTCAGGTAGGCGGCGACGCTGCCAACGAAGGCGGCGAGGCGTTCCTCATGCGGATCGTGCCGGGGCTCGATCGCGTGGCGCGCCGGCGAATGGCTCTCCTGCGTGCGGCCGGGCCGCTCGGAGGCGATGAGATGCGCCGGCACGTGAGCCACTTCCGAGCTCAGATCGGCGACGACATCGAATCCCTCGGGCACGTCGCGGCGCGTCACGATCAGGGCGCGCGTGCCGTCCGCCATTACGATCCAGGTGGTCTTGTGTCTGGGCATTGACCGCTCCGTTGTTCAACGAAATCTGCGGCGGGCCGCTTGGGACCGCCTTGATTTGTATCAAGGCAAGAACGCGACAGCCGGAGAGAATGCGATCGTGTCGGGTGCGAAGGCACGCATCGGCGGTGAGGGTTGTCCATGCGACAGATGTCCGAAATCGTCAAGAACCAGCGTCCTCTGACGTTGCGGCCGAATGCGACGGTGAAGCATGCGAGCGAATGCATGCGCGACCGCCGCGTCGGTGCCGTCCTGGTGACCGACGCCGAGAATCGGCTGCTGGGGATATTCACTGGGCGGGATGCGGTCTGCCGGGTCTTGGCCGAGGGACTGAACGCCGCCGAGACCTCGCTCGAACGGGTGATGACGCGCGATCCGGATACGATGCCGCCCGGCAAGACCGCGATCGAAGCGCTGCGGCTGATGCATGACGGCGGCTATCGCCACTTGCCGGTGATCGAGAACGGCAAGGTCGTGGGCGTCGTCTCGAAAGGCGATTTCCGCGGCGTCGAGCAGGACCGTCTGGACGAAGAGACCTGCATCTGGGAGCGGATCTAGAGCCCATCTCCCGATCGGGGAGTCGGGACCGAACGAAATTCGCGCCCGCCGCGGCGCAACGGCCAAACGACCTGGCGGCGCCCATCACGCTTTCCACCTTGCCCGGCGGTTCGCTCGCGTGCTAGGGGCACGACGGCGGTCGGATGCCGCTTCTCATCCGTCATCGCCCACGCGCCGAAACGGTGCGTGACCCGGCGCGGCGGCAAGGTGGTTGGCGGGCAGAGCAAACGGCATGAACGAATTCCGACAGATCGGGCGGCCGGTGCCGCGGCTCGAGGACCCGCCGCTGTTGCGCGGCGAAGGCCGCTTCGTCGACGACATTCACCGCCCCTTCGCCCTGGAAGCCGCCTTCGTCCGCAGCCCGCACGCCCACGCCCTGATCCGCAGCATCGATGTGGGAGCCGCGCGCGCGGCGCCCGATGTGACGGCGGTGCTGAGCTTTGCCGATCTGGCGCCGCATCTCACGCAGGAGCGCCTGCCGATGCAATTCCGCAACTCGGCCCTGCCCGCGGATTGCACGCCCCATCCGCTCGCCAAGGACGAGGTCGCCTATGTCGGCGAGGCCGTCGCCGTCGTGATCGCGCGCTCGCGCTATGCGGCCGAGGACGCGGCGGCCCTGGTCAAGGTCGATTACGAGATTCTGCCCGTCGTCGCCGATTGCCGGCAGGCGGCAGAGCCCGGCGCGCCGCTCGCGCATCACTTCCGCAAGAGCAACGTCCTGGCGGAGTTGCGCCAAGCCTATGGCGACGTGGACGGGGCCTTCGCCGGCGCGCCGCACCAGGTGAGGCTCCAACTCAAGCAGCACCGCGGCGGCGCGCATCCGATCGAGGGGCGCGGCGTGGTGGCATCCTTCGATCCGGACGAGGGCCGGCTCACCGTCTGGTCCTCGACGCAGCTCGCGCATGAGGTCCAGTCCTTCCTCATGCAAATGCTCGGCCTCGACGAGAACCAGGTTCGGGTCGTGACGCCCGATGTCGGCGGCGGATTCGGATCGAAATTCCTGATGTATCCCGAGGAGGTCGTGGTGGCGGTCGCGAGCCGCCTGCTGCGCCGTCCGGTCAAATGGATCGAAGACCGGCGCGAGCATTTCCTCGCCGCGATCCAGGAGCGCGACCAATATTGGGAGATCGAGGCAGCCTGCGACGGCGACGGCCGCCTCCTCGGCGCGCGCGGCCGGATGATCAACGACCAGGGCGCCTACACGCCGCAGGGAATCAATCTCGCCTATAACGCATCGACCGCGTTCCCCGGGCCTTACGTGCTGCCCGCCTACGATATGCGCGTTCTTGCCGTCGAGACCAACAAGGTGCCGGGGGCGCCGGTGCGCGGCGCCGGCTATCCCGAAGGCGCCTTTGCGATGGAACGCACGCTCGATGCCATCGCCGACCGGCTCGGGCTCGAGCGCACGCTGGTCCGGCGCCGCAACCTCGTGGCGCCGGAGCTGATGCCTTACGTCACGCCACTCAAGAGCCGATCCGGATCGGCCATCGCCTATGACAGCGGCGATTTTCCCGCGATCATGCAGACCGCGCTCGATGCGATCGACCATGCGGGCTTCGCCGAGCGCCAACGCAAGGCGCGGCACGAAGGCCGCTATCTCGGCATCGGCGTCGCCAACGGCATGAAGGGAACCGGGCGCGGCCCGTTCGAATCGGCGCTGGTGCGCATCGGCCGATCGGGGCGCGTTTCGCTCTATACCGGCGCGATGCCGATGGGCCAGGGCATCCGCACGGCGCTGGCGCAAATCTGCGCCGAAGCGCTCGGCATCGACCCCGCCGCGGTCGCGGTGACGACGGGCGACACCGCCACCATCCCGCTGGGCATGGGCGGGTTCGCCAGCCGGCAGACGGTGACCGCCGGCAACTCGACGCATCTCGCGGCGCTGGCGGTGCGGGACAAGGCGCTGGCGGTAGCAGCGCACATGCTCGAGGCCGGCGTGGAGGATCTCGAATTGCGCGACGGCCGCATCGAGTTGCGCGGCGTTCCAGGGCATGGCGTGAGCCTGCGCGCGGTCGCGGGCGCGTTGTCGGGCGATCCCGGCTATGCCATTCCCGGCAAGTTCGAGCCGGGGCTCGAGAGCTTCCAGAACTGGATGCCCGAGACGCTGACCTACGGCATGGCGACGCATGCCGTCGAGCTCGAGGTCGATCCCGCGACCGCGTCGGTGCGGCTTTTGAACTATGTCGTCGCCAACGATTGCGGCCGCGCGATCAATCCGATGATCGTCGAGGGACAGATCGTCGGCGGCGCCGTGCACGGCATCGGCAACGCCCTTTTCGAATGGATGGGCTATGACGGCGACGCCCAGCCGGTGACCACCAATTTCGGCGAGTACCTGCTGGCAACGGCGCCGGAAATTCCGCCGATCGCGGTGCGGCTCATGGAATTCGCGGCACATACCAATCCGCTTGGCGTCAAGGGCGTGGGCGAGGCCGGCTGCGTTCCCGCCGCAGCAGCCGTCATAGCGGCGATCGAGAACGCGCTCGCGCCCTTCGCCATCCGCATCGCGGAGACGCCGATCCCGCCGGCGCGGCTATTCGCGCTGCTCCGCGCACAGGAAAAATCCGGTTCGCCCTGAGGCCGGGCGCCCGCGTGCGGTCACGGCTCAGAATGCGGTGACATTGATCTTGCCGGCGGCATCGACGAACCAGCGCTCGGATGGAAACGACTTCCCCTCGAAGCGCGCCACCATCCAGTCGGCGACCAGGCTCGGGAAATAGGGTCCGAGATTGGCGGACGGAATGCCGCCGACGCCGTGGGCCGCGCCACCATAGACGACCAGCCGCTTCGTACCCTTGAGGGTTGCGAAGAGACGTTCGGTGTGGACGAGCGGGCTGTAGGGATCGAACTCGCCGGTGATGCACAGATAGGGATTGCGGATCCTGTCGGCGTGGCCTTCCCAGGTCAGCGTCTTGGCGAAGGCGTCGAACGCGTCCTCGTCCTGGTAGCCCGCCATGTACATGAAGCGCCGCTTGTAGGTCGGCGAGGCCTCGTCGAAGATCGAGCGGCAGCCGGGCTCGAGACAGGTCGAGTACACGGCGCAGGCGCGCAGGCGCTGTTCATTGCCGAAGGCGACGGTCGCGAACAGCGAGCCGAAGCTCGAGCCGGTGACGCCGATCCGCTCGGGATCGATCTCCGGCCGCGCCGCGAGCCACTGATAGACCGCCGGGCCGGTCTCGGCCCATTGCGGCATCGACACCGGAATGCCGAGCACCGGGCATTCCGTCTGGCCCGGCCCTTCGAGCGCCAGCACGGCGATGTTGCGGTTGAGCCAGCGGTCGCCATAGAGCGGCACGAACCGCTCCTTGAACCCGTCCATGCCGGGGATCGATACCACCACCGGAAGGCGCCCGCCCGCATGGCCCGGCGGCAGATGCAGCCACGCCGGCAGCGACTTGCCCTTGAGCGACGGCAACGGGATCCACGCCGCCTCGACCTTGTGATCGGCGAGCGCGCCGTATTTCAAGAAGCATTCGCGCTTGCGCCGATTGTAGAACAGGTTGGTATCGTTGTTCTCGTGGATCGGCCACTGCGCCGAGGCCCAATAGTTGGCGGCCATGAAATAATTCTCGCGCGCCTGGATCGCCTCGCCGGCATCCTCGTGCGCCTTGGCGCGAGCCTCGCGCCGGCGCGCCGTCGCCTCGAAGGCCGGAGCGACGTCGGCATATTTCTGCACCCGCGCGCGGATCTGGGCGAGGTCGGCCCCGGCTTCCGGTCCCAACGCGGCGAGAAGCCCCGCGAGCCGCGGCTGGTCCCATTCCATGCCGACCGATTTGATGATGTTGTCGATCAGCCAGCGCTGCGCCTCCCACCGGCGCATGCGCGGCCCGCTGTCGGCCTCGGCAGGCTCGCCCGCGTTGCGCGCGACCGCGCGTGTCTCGTCGTCCATCATCGCCTCCACACTTCCGATCGCAAGCGACATTGATCGGGCCATCCCAGCACGGAACGCGCAGGGTGCCCCGCCGCGCAGCGGCCTAGGGTTGCGCCAGGGCGTCGATCTCGGCGTCGGTCGGAAAGCGACCGAGCTTCTTCTTTGAGAACATCAGCTTGCCGTCGATCGTGATCTCGAACGCGCCGCCGCGCGATTTCACCAGCGTCACCTCGGCACCGGCCCGTTCACGAAACTTCGCTCCCGCACGGAGAGCTTCCGGTTCGTAGTGTCATTGCACGCAATATTCGATGACGACCTTCATGTCGCGCTCTCCGTTCGTCGCATCGCCTGCCGCGGCGCGGTTTCCCGTGCGCGCAAGACTACCGGCCGCCCGTCGCAAAAGCCAGGACCGACGCGCTTGTACGCCGCGCCGAACTGGTTTAGAGGGATGGCGGGTCAGCTTGAAAGGGGGCCGACATGCCGACGAAAAGCGAACACGCCGAGACGGTAGTGCTGCATGCCGGCTACCGTTCGGATCCGACAACGACGGCCGTTGCCGTCCCGATCTACCAGACGACCTCCTATCAGTTCCATTCGACCGAGCACGCGGCCAATCTGTTCGCGCTGAAGGAGCTCGGCAACATATACACCCGCATCATGAATCCGACCCAGGCCGTGCTCGAGGAGCGGGTGGCGGCGCTCGAGGGCGGCGTGGCGGCGCTGGCAGTCGCCTCGGGTCAGGCGGCATCGCTGTTCGCGGTGCAGAACATCTGCCACGCCGGCGACAATTTCGTCTGCTCGACCGACATCTATGGCGGTACCTGGAACCTGTTCCAGAACACGATGAGCACGATGGGCATCGAGTGCCGCTTCGTCGATCCGCAGGATCCCGAGAATTTCCGCCGCGCCAGCGACGCGCGGACGCGATGCTATTACGGCGAGACGCTGCCCAATCCCAAGCTCGCCGTCTTTCCGATCGGCGAGGTGGCGAAGATCGGCCGCGAGATCGGCATCCCGTTGATCATGGACAATACCGCCGCGCCGGTATTGTGCCAGCCGATCAAGCACGGCGCGGCGATCTGCATGCACTCGACCACGAAATATATCGGCGGCCACGGCACCTCGATCGGCGGTGTCATCGTCGACGGCGGTAATTTCGATTGGGAGCGCCACGCCGACCGCTTCCCGATGCTGAACACGCCGGATCCGAGTTATCACGGCGCAGTCTGGACGCAGGCGGTCAAGCCGCTGGGGCCGATCGCCTATATCCTCAAGGCGCGCGTGACGCTGTTGCGCGACATCGGCGCCGCCATGAGCCCGTTCAACGCCTTCATGTTCATCCAGGGCCTCGAGACCGTCGCGCTGCGCATGCGCCAGCATTGCAGCAACGCGGCCGCCGTCGCGGAACATCTTTCGCACCATCCCAAGGTCACCAAGGTCATCTACCCCGCCGCCATGACGGGCGAGATGAAGCGCCGGGCCGATGCCTATCTCAAGGGCGGCTATGGCGGGCTCGTGGGCTTCGAGCTGAAGGGCGGCATGGATGCAGGCCGCCGCTTCATCGACAGCCTGAAGATGTTCTATCACGTCGCCAATATCGGCGATACGCGGTCGCTCGCCATCCATCCCGCTTCGACGACGCACTCGCAGCTCACGCCGGAGGAACAGGCCCAGACCGGCGTCACCGACGGCTATGTCCGTCTCTCCATCGGGATCGAGCATATCGACGACATCGTCGCCGATCTCGGCGAAGCGCTCGCCGCGGCCTAGGATTCACGGCGGCGCGGCATCGGCAAGGATCGTCCGGTCCGCCGCCTTGAGCGAGGCGCAGCCGATCTGGTGCAGCGCGGCCATGATCTCGCGCGACAGGATCTCCAACGCCTTGGCCGCGCCGCGCGCGCCGCCGGCGCCGACGCCATAGGCAAAGCAGCGGCCGCTGAACGTCATGGCGGCGCCGAGCGCGATGGCCTTGATGACGTCCTCGCCGCCGCCGATGCCGCCGTCGAAAAGAATGGGAACCGCGCCGCCGACCGCCGCCCGGATCGGCCCGAGCCGGTCAAGCGAGGCCGGTGCCGATTCAAGCTGCCGCCCGCCGTGATTGGACACCCAAATGCCGTCGGCGCCGGCGCGGATCGCCGCCAGCGCATCCTCGGGATCGAGGATGCCCTTCACCACTAGCGCACCCTTCCACTGCGCGCGGATTTCCGCGAGGTCGCGCCACCCGAGCCCGTGCTTGTTGAGCTGAGCGATGAACCGGCCGACGGCCTGGAGGCTTTCGGTGTCAGCGTATTTCGCGTAGGTCTCGAGGCTGGGCATCCCGGCGCGCAGCGTCGCAAGCGACCACACCGGATGCGCGGCAAGGTCGAGGAGCACGCGCCCGGTAAAGCGGAACGGCAGCGTGAAGCCGTCGCGGATGGCGCGGTTGCGCCGGCTCGGCGCCGGGACATCGACCGTGAGCACGAGCACGCGCATGCCCGCGTCCCAGGCACGCCGTAACAGGTCGCGCGTGATGGCATCGTCGCGCGACATATAAAGCTGAAACCACGCCACGTTCGGCGCCGCAGCGGCGATCGTCTCGATGCCGGTGGTTCCCGCGGTGCTGAGCACGTAGGGGATTTTCGCGCGCTCGGCCAACCGGGCAAGAATGAGATCGGCGCCGGGCCAGGCGAGATTGGCCATGCCGATCGGCGCAACGCCAAATCCCTGGCTATAGGTGCGGCCGAAAAGCTCGAACGTCGACTCCGCAGCGAGGCCCGCAAGACGCCTTACCTTGAACACATGGCGGCGAAAGGCGGCGGCGTTGCGGATGACGCCGCCGCCCTCGCCGGCACCGCCTTCGATGTAGTTGAAGACGAATGACGGCAGCCGCCGCTTCGCCAGCAGCGCAAGATCGGCGATGCTTGCGGCGTTCGCTAAACCCATCGGCGGCTTCCCCCAACGGCGCCCTCGGGCCATGACCATCGACCGTCCAGGCGCGGCCGACAAGCCCGTTCTATCGCGCCCTCAGGCCAGCATCACATCGCCCAGAATGTGATCGCGGCGCTTCAGGCTGGCGCACAGCAACGCAGCTGCGGCCGCTTCGAGGTGATGCGACATGGCGGTGAGCATGTGAAGCGGCCGGCAATCCAACGGGGCATTCATCAAGATCGTGGTGACGGCGCGCTCGCCGAGGATGTCGACAATCTCGGTTTTTGCCATCGCCGGTGCCCTCGCCGCGCTTCGACTGTCATGGATACGTCACGAAGGGTGGCTCCTCCGCGACGCGGAATGATGATAGACACTGCCGATGGCGCGGAGCGTTGATCTGGCTCAACGCACGCCTGAGCGCACCGACGACACGGCCATGACCAAGATCATCCTGACCCGGCACGGACATGTCGAAGGCATCGCGCCCGAGCGCTTTCGCGGCCGCAAGGACATTCCGCTGACGGCACTCGGCGAGGCCCAGGCGCAGGCGGTCGCCGCCAGGATCGCGGCGCTGTGGCGGCCGGTTGCGGTCTATACCAGCCCGCTCGGCCGCTGCGTCGCCACCGGCCGCGCCATCGCCGCGGCTTGCGGGATCGGCGGCGAGACGCTCGACGATCTGATCGATCTCGATTTCGGCCGCTGGGCGTGGCTGACGCGCGACGACGTGCGGGCGCAATGGCCCGCGCTCCTCGCCGCCTGGGACGCGACGCCGCATCTCGTGCGCTTCCCCGACGGCGATTCGCTTCAGGATCTCGTCGCCCGCACCGCAAATGCCGTCCGCTTCGTCGTAAGCCGGCACGACGCGGGGGCGGTCGTGGTCCTGGTCGGGCACGACCATGTCAACCGCGCGCTGCTGCTGCAGCTTCTCGATCAGCCGCTTGCCGCGTTTGCGCGGATCGCCCAGTCGCCCTGCGCGCTCAACGAGATCGACATCGTCGACGGCCGCATCCGCGTGCTGCGCATCAACGACGCCGCCCATCTCGACCGGATCGGGTGACGGGCGCCGGGCGCGACCGTCAGGCGGCCTGGATCGGCATCGCCGCCGGCGCGGCCAAAGCCCGCCATTCCTTGGTCGGACCTCCCTGCCGAATCGCCTCGAGCTCACGCAGGAAAATGCGGCGCAGGAAGGCGATGCCCGCGTCGGATTTGCCGAGATATTCATGGGTGCGGTCGGCGACCGCGCCCTGGCCGATCTGCACGACATAGTCCTGCGCGCTGGTCAGCTCCATCACCTCGTCGTCGGGATATTTGCCGTCGAGAAGATCGGCGTGGTGATCGGCGGGATTGTAGGCGCCGTGCGCGCGGCAATAGTCGGTGAAGCGCCGTTCGGCCTCTTCATTGCCGCCCGGGACGCACCAGAACGTGAAGCGCGTGGTGCTCTCGTCGTCATGCGGCGTCATCCAGATGCCAACATGGATCCAGGGATCGTCCGCGGTGAGGCCGGGCTGGCTGATGTGGTTGTTGTTGGGGAAGGTCCAGTCGCTGACGCGCACGTTGGTCCGGCCGCGGGCGGCGGTCTGGCGGATGCCGGCATCGGTCTCGACATAGCTCAGCTCGGGGATCGCCGCGGTGACGGTGCCACCGAACGAGCCGACGCGTCCCGCCTGGTGGACGAAGCTGACATGCACGGCGTCGAGCGAATTCTCGACCATCTGGAACCAGTTGCAGGGCCAGCGCTCGCCCTTGGCGAAGACGACGGCGCCGGGCCGGTCGAACACGTCCTTGCGCGGCAGGTCGAAGGCGGGCGGCGCGCCTGCGCCGAGCCAGGCGAAGATCAGGCCGTGATATTCCTCGACCGGGTAGCTCGCGATCGCGACCGGCGGCGGGCCGATATCGCCCTCGGCCGGGCGCAGCGTGCAGCGTCCGGCGCCGTCATATTGCCAGCCGTGATACATGCAGCGGATTTCCTCGCCCACGACCCAGCCGGTGTGGAGCAGCGTCAGGCGATGGGCGCAGCGCCCGCCGACCAGATGGGGCCGGCCGCTCGCGCCGCGATAGAGCGTCAGTGTCTCGCCCATGACCTTGATCGCGCGCGCCTTGCCCGGCGCCAGCTCGCGCGCGACCGCGACGGGATGCCAGAACTTGCGCAACAGCCGCCCCATATCGGTGTCGCGGCCGGTCTCGATCAGGGCGCCGAGCCGTTCCGCGCGCTGCTGCTGGCCGTCGCTCACGCGGCGTCTCCGCTCGGCGCTACCATTTCGCGACGAGTTCGCCGGCGAGCGCGTCGCGCCACGGGCGGCCGTCGGGAACGAGGTCGTCATAGGGCCGCACGCGGCGATAGGTTTGCGGATCGAGCCCGGGAAGGGGCTCGCCCCGCTCCACCGCGCGCGTCGCATCGAGCATCAGCCGGCGCATGGTGACGATCGCGCGATCGGACGTGCCGAGATTCTCCTGCGAGCGGTCGACGATCGGCCCCATGCCCTGCTGGATCGCGAAATCCTGGGTGTTGACGCCCTCGATGCCGGTGTAGGTCTGCGTCTTCTGAGCCGCGCGATCGATCAGGAAATCGTTGCCGATATTGCGCTTCAGATGGAACGTGCCGGGGATGAAATCGTCCCTGCCACGGCCATAGCGCTTGTCGAAGGCCGCGCAGTATTCCGGCGTGAGCACCACCGAGCGGTCATAGGCGCACGACCAGTTGTAGACGCAACAATGGGTGTCGTCGATCGGGACCCAGATATGTCCCTCGAGCTTGGGAACCTCCGCCCGCACGCCGTCGATGGCGGTGACATTGCCGCGCAACTGGTTTGCCGGCATCACGTAGTGATAGACGCGGATGTAATGCCCGTCCGCGCCGGCCTTGCGGATCGAGGCATAGCAATAGCCATAATCGGTGCGCTCGATCTCGATGCGCGGCGCGCCGTCGCGGTTGCGCACGAGCCGGTTGTCGCCGATGCGGTTGTTGTGCAGGAACGACGAATGCGCGGTGTCGAGCCCGCCCTCGAGCGCCTGAAGGTAATTGCAGTCCTCGTATGTCTTGGTCACGTAACGATGCGACGGCGGCGCGCGCAGCCACTCGAAATCGGGTTCGGGCGGCTGGAGCGCCGGCGGCCCGAGATAGGCCCAGACGAGGCCGCCCCGCTCCGCCGTCGGATAGCGGCGGATTCTCACCTCGGCCTTGAGCGGCGAGTCGGCCGGCTCCGACGGCATGTCGATGCAATTCCCCTCCACGTCGAACTTCCAGCCGTGATAGACGCAGCGCAGCCCGCATTCCTCGTTGCGGCCGAAGAACAGCGGCGCGCGCCGGTGCGGGCAGAACGCATCGACGAGGCCGACACGGCCGAGACTGTCGCGGAACGCGATCAAATCCTCGCCGAGCAGGCGCACGCGCACCGGCGGCCCGTCCGGGTCGGCAACCTCGCTCGACAGCAACGCCACCTGCCAGTAGCGGCGGAACAGCTCGCCGGCCGGACGGCCCCGGCCGACCCGCACCAATCGTTCGTTATCCTCGGGCGTAAGCATGGGGCGTCTCCGTCAATTCCAGGGATTGACCGTAATGTGGATGGACCGCTCGGCGCTTTCGCCGCCGACCATGCGCAAGGCCCGATCAACATCGCCGAGGCCGACGACATGGCTCGACATCCGCTCCAGCGGGAAGGTGCCGAGCGCCATCGTCCTGAGCGCCAGCTCGACCGCGGCGAAACCGTGGCCGCGCGTCCCGCGCAGCACGATCTGCTTGGCGATGACCTGATCGAGGTCGAACCCGTCGATCCCGCCCTTGCGCGCCGCGACCAGTAGCGTGCCGCGCTTGCGCATGAGCGCGAGAGCGCCGTTGACGAGCGTCGGCCCGCCGCCGCTCGCGTCGACGACGATGTCGGCCATGCGCCCGGCGGTGATGCGCGTCACCGCCTCGGCCAGGCTCTCCTGATCGACCGCGACGGTATGATGCGCGCCGAGGGCGCGGCCGACGGCGAGACGCTCGGCATCGCGGGCAAGGCCGGCGAGGATGATGATGTCGGCGCCCACCGCCTTGGCCGCGATGACGCAGCCGAGGCCCTGCTGCCCGGGGCCTTGGATGACGACGGTCTTGCCCGGCCCGGCGCCGCCATCGAGATAGGTCCATTGGAAGCCGTTGCCGATCGGTAGCGCCATGGCGGCGATATGCATGGGAATGCCCGCCGGAACGCGGTGCAGCACCGTCCGCGGGTGCATGTAGAGGAACTGGCTGTAGCCGCCCCACAGCGCCGGCGCGCGGGTAAGGGGGGTCGAACCGTAGCGGATGCCGCCGCCAAGCCGCGTATCGGTCTCGAGGCACGAGCGGTATTCGCCGCTGCGGCAGTATTCGCAGTGCCCGCACGGCAGATATTCCTCGAGCGCGACCACGTCGCCTTCGCTCACGCCCCAGCGGGCGCGGGCGACGTCGCCGAGCGTGACGATGGTGCCGATCATCTCGTGGCCGAGGATGCGCGGGCCGGGCTTCTCGCGCAGATACATCGGCCAGTCGCTGCCGCACATCCCGGTCGCCTCGACGCGCAAAAGCCCGGCATCCGGCGCGATCTCGGGGATCGGAAACTCGCGCAGCTCGGTGCGGCGCGGCTCGACCGCGACCGCGGCAACGGACGTGCCCGGCGCGCTCACCGGCGTGCCTCGCGGGCGCCTTCGCCGCGTCTCGACCGTGACGGCTTGCCCATGCCTTCTCCTTCGAGCGGATCGCCGCCATAGGTTGCATCGGCCCGCCCCGCGGTCAAGCCCGCGGACGGCGCGGCGGCGCGTCAGTCGGGGAACAGCTTGCCCCGCGCCTCGCCGTATTGCGTCACCTGGAGGCCGCGCGCGTAGTCGGCGATGTTGACCCCGGTCCGGTCGCCGGGCCGCCAGGCCGGATACTTGAAGCGCAGCCCGCCATCGACGGGAATGTCCACGCCGGTGAGGAAGCCCGCCTCGTCCGACGCCAGGAACACGGCGGCCCAGGCCAGGTCGGCGGCGCGCGGGAACCGCTCGAGCGGGATGCATTTCAGATAATCGTCGCGCGAATAGAACGACCGGCGCTGCGGCGGCACGAAATCGGGGTCGAGGATCTCATCCTGCATGTTGGTCCAGAGCTGATGCTCCATGGCGCAGGGCGTGATGGTGTTGACGCGGATGCCGTCATGGGCGAGGTCCATCGCGGCCGAGCGTGCAAGGTTGAGGAGCGCCGCCTTGGCGGCGCAGTAGGCGCCGCCCGACGCCTCGCCGAAATGCGCCGCCGTCGAGAGCAGATGGATGATGCTGCCGCGCCGGCCGGACGCGATCATTGCACGCGCCGCGTGCTTCGTCGTCAGCATGCCCGCGGTCGGGAAGCTGAGCAGGCATTCCGTCCAGGCGCCGAGGTCCATGTCCTGGACCGGGCTCCAATGCACCGTTCCGGCCATGTTCACGACGATGTCGAGCCCGCCATAGGCTGAAACCGCCGCCGCCACGACCCGGGCGACCGAGTCCTCGTCGACGGCATCGCCCGCGATCGCCTGCGCCGCGTAGCCGCGCGACAGGATGAATTCCGCGGTGCCGCGCGCGGCCGCCGCGCTCACGTCGCTGACGACGACGCGCGCGCCATCGCGCGCGAGGAAATACGCGATCGTGCCGCCGATATTGGGACCGGCGCCGAACACGATCGCCACCTTGCCGTCCAGCCGGTTCATGGAGGCCACCTTTCGTGCGGCGACGCCGCGGAACTTGCCGTGGAATGCCGCAGCGTCTTGCCCCGGCGCCGCATCATTGCCTATGGCTTGGGCAGATAAGCCTCGGTGATCAGCTTGCTGTCCGGCGGCATCTTCTTCACCAGGCCGAGATCGACGAGCGACTGCTTCACCGCCGCGAGCTTCTTGCGGTCGAAATGCCCGTCGCTGAAGAAGGTCGGCATCTCGGCATCGTAGATGCGCGCGGCGATCGCATCGGGAAGGTGGGTATCCTTCTGCGTCATGCGGATCGTCTCGGCCTTGTGCGTCTTCATGAAGGCGATGGTATCGAACCAGCCGCGCAGGAAGCCGCGAACCTGGTCGGGATGATGCTGCATCATCGCATCGCTGGTATAGATCATGTCGGCGATGAAATCGGTGATCACGTCGCCCGCCGTGACGATGATCCGCGCGCGCCCTTCGGATTCGAGCTTGAGACCGGCGGCGGTGGTGCCGATGATCGCGTCGACGTTCTTGGCCATCATCCCGGCAACGATTCCGGACATGTTGCCGAGTGAGGCGACCTTGACGCCGTTCGGCCCCCATCCCTCGTGGATCGACAATTGGCGCGCGATCCAGCTCGTGAACGACGCGGTCGTGGTGACGCCGATGGTCTTGCCCTTGAGATCGGCCAACGACTTGATCGGGCTGTCCTTGAGCACGATGAGCGACAGCGACCGAAGATCATTGCCATAGGCCGCCACCGCCTTTTCCGGCGCGCCCCGGGCGAGGAAGAGCATGTCCGACCCGGTGCCGACGATCATGTCGAGATCGCCCGCCGTCATCGCCTGATGCAGCTTGGCGCCGCCGGCGAAGTCGATGCGCTCGACGTCGAGCCCGTATTTCTTGAAGAAGCCGCCTTCGATGCCGACGTCGAGCGCGGAGAAGACGAAGGCCGTCGGCTCGGGCGTTCCGGCCCTGATCTTGGCGGCGGCCGCGGCGGTGCCGGTCATGATCGCGAACACGCCTACGAGCACGAGAAACCCGCGCGCGCCGCGCGCAAAGCAGTGGGAAACCATGGGCCGATTCCTCCCGAAGTTCGATCCCGACGTTATGCCCCCTGCGGCCGCTCCCGGCAATCGTGCCGTTCCGGCGCCGCCGCCATGGGCTAGAATGGGCCGCGCCAACGAAGGGACGCCAGAATGGCAGCCGACGGCAATATCTTCGCCGACATCCCGGCGACGCTCGCGGGCGAGGCGTTCGGCGAACTCCTTGTGGCCGCAAATGTCAGGATCGAGCGCATCGTCTCGCGCGGCCATGCCAGCGCACCGGGGTTCTGGTACGACCAGGACGCGGCGGAATGGGTGATGGTGCTGCAAGGCGCGGCCGAGGTGCTGCTGGAGGGCGCGGTGGCGCCGGTCGAATTGCGGCCCGGCGATTATCTTTACCTCACACCCCATACCCGCCACCGCGTGCAATGGACCGACCCCGACAGGGCGACGATCTGGCTGGCCGTGCACATCGCATAGGACTGCCGGCATGAAGGCGCTTCTCGCTCGCCGCCGCCAGTGGCATCGTGGGCGGCGTTTCCCGTTCCCAAACCCACGAGGTTGCATCATGGCACCGAACCCGGCCGACACCCGCCCGACGCCCGCGGACATCGACCCCCAATCCGGCTTCCGCCTGCCGTTGCCGAAACGCGAGGATTTGGACGCAGCCGGAAAGCGCATCTACGACACCGTCGCCGATCCCAAGGGCGGGACGATCGTCGGGCTGCGCGGACCCGGCGGCATTCAGCTCTTCAGCCCCGTCTATGCCGAGTACGCGCGGCCCGTGAACCGCTATCTTCGCTTCGAATCGGGGCTCGGCGCGCGCTTGCGCGAAGTGGCGATCCTCACCACCGCGCGCGAATTCGACAGCCGGTTCGAATGGGCGGCGCACGAGCCCGAGGCGCTGCGCGAGGGCGTCGCCGCCGAGATCATCGACATCATCAAGCACCGCAAGAGCACGGGCGGGCTCGCCGAGGCCGATGCCGTCGTCATCGATCTGGGACGCGAGGCGTTCGGCGCGAAGAAGGTCGCATCGGAAACCTTCGCCCGCGCCCTGCGTCAATTCGGCGCCAAGGGCCTCGTCGACCTGGTGGCGCTGATGGGGAATTACGCCGGCACGGCGGCGATGCTCGCCACCTTCGACATGCAGCTCCGGCCCGGCGAGACGGCGCTGCTGCCGGTGCCGTGATGCCGCGCGCGGGAGCCATCCGATGAGCAGGCCCGACTACCGTCCCTTCCTCCCGGCGCCGCAGCAATCGAAGATTGCCGGCCCGACCGCCCGCGCCCATGCCCAGGCGCGACTGCAAAGTCCGCGGGCGCAGGAGTTGTTCGGCGCCTGGGACCGGCTCTTCGCCGAGCCGTTCCGCGGCATCACCACCGACGGCACGGTGATCCCGGATCTCTACTCGCTCGCACCAAACGGCGCTCCGGCAGCCGCCATGGCCGAGGCGGCGCGGGCGCTGCTCGGCCGGCTCTCCCCGGCGCAGCGCGCGGCGATGTGCTTTCCGGTCGATTCCCCGCAATGGCGGCGCTGGCAGAACACCGAGCTCTATGTCGAGGATTACGGCCTCAGGCTCGAGGAGGTGGGCGACGGGGTGCGCGAGGCGGTGATGGCGGTGCTGCGCGCCGGCCTCAGCGCCAAGGGCTATCAGATGTCGCGCGACGTGATGCGGCTCAACCGCTTCCTCGGCGACCTCGTCGGCGGCGCGGCGGTGCTGGGCGAGTGGAGCTATATCTTCTGCCTCTGCGGCGAGCCCGCATCGGCCGCGCCCTGGGGCTGGCAGTTGTTCGGCCATCATCTCAGCCTCAACTGCTTCGTCCTCGGCGAGCAGATGGTGCTGACGCCGACCTTCATGGGGGCGGAGCCCGCCTATGCCGATACCGGGCCGTTCGCCGGCGTGAGCCTGTTCGAGGACGAGGAGCGCGCCGGCCTCGCCTTCATGCGCGCGCTGACGCCCGAGCAGCAGCGCACGGCGATCGTCGCCCATGCGATGATGGGCGGCGACCTGCCGCCGGGGCGGCGGCACTTCGCCGACAATCTCCATCTCGGCGGCGCGCGCCAGGACAACCGTGTCGTCCCCTATGAAGGCGTCGCGGGTGCAGCGCTGACGGCGGCGCAGCGCCGGCGCCTCCTCGACCTCGTCGCCGCCTATGTCGCGTCGCTTCCCGACGGGCCGCGCGCGGCGCGGATGGTGGAGATCGAGCGCCACCTGGGGGCGACGCATTTCTGCTGGATCGGCGGCTTCGACGAGGCGAGCCCGTTCTATTACCGGGTGCAGAGTCCGGTCGTGTTCATCGAGTTCGACCACCACGCCGGCGTGTTCCTCACCAACACGGAGCCGGCCAAGTTCCACGTCCATACCATCGTCCGCACGCCCAACGGCAACGATTACGGCATCGACCTTTTGCGCCAGCACTATGCGCAGGCGCCGCATCACCGCGGCGGCGGCGATCGCCGCTGACCGCGCCGCCGGCTTCAGGCCGCCGCCCGCGTCCCCGGCCCGGGCGTGTGGCGCGCGAGGAAGGCGGTGACGCGCCCGATCGCTTCCTGAAGATGCGCCGGCCCCTTCCATGCGCGCATGACCTCGCAATTCGGCGCGAGCGCGGCGATCTCCTCGCCGATCGCCTGCGGATGGGGCGCATCGTCGCCCGGCATCACCAAAAGCGGCGTCGCGCAGCGGCGCACGAAATCGCGGCTCACGCTGAAGACGAAGTCGCCGCCGAACAGGTTGCGCCCGAAGCTCGCGAGCGTGGCGTCGTCGAGCTTGTGTCCCGCATTGCTCATGCCCTCGGCCCAGGCCTTGACCAGATTGGCGAAGACATCGCGGTTCTCGGCATGGCCGATCGGGTTCTGCAGCACCGCCGCGGCAACGCGGTCGGGCGCCATCTCGCACAGCTTGAGACAGAACGACGCGCCGATGCAGCCGCCCATGACATGCGCGCGCGCGATGCCGAGGTGGTCCATCAGCGCGAGATGGTCCTGGGCATAGGTGTGCCAGCCGTGATCGGCTGCGACGCCGCCGCGCGACTTGCCGGCATTGCGCTGATCCATCGCAACCACGCGATACTTCGCGGCGAGTTCGGTCATGGGATTCATCCACGGCGGCGCGGCGGCGGGGTTCGACGGGCTGCGGTGCCAGAACGAGATTTCCGAGCGCAGGCCGCCGGGCGCGAAGATGAGGATCGGAAAGCCCGATCCGAATTCCTCGTAATGGATCGCGGCATCGGCATATTCGAACTGCGGCATCGAGCAGCCTCCCGTTGCGTTGCAACACGCCGGCATCTTCGCACAAAGCCCGGCCGCAGTCAGCCGCGGCACGCGCCCGCTTAGGACCGTTATTGACAGGGCCGCGACCGGCACGGGACCATGCGCCATCCGAGCAGGAGACGGACCATGGCCAAGCTGCGTCATATCGCCCTTTCGGTTGCCGACTGCGAGCGCGCGCGGAAATTCTTCGAGGAAGCCTTCGACATGAAGACGGTCGAGCGCCGTGGCGACCGCGTCATCTACATGACCGACGGCACGGTCAACGTCGCGCTCATCAACCGCGAGGGCAAGCCGCTCGGCTGGGAGAAGGACGAGCTGTTCTATGGCATCGACCATTTCGGCATGTGGGTCGACGACATTGCCGCGGCGCGGCGCAAGGCCGAGGCGGCTGGCGCCACCTATGTCATGGGGAACGAGAATGCCACCCCGGGCGCGTTCTACGAGATCAAGTACCGCGACCCGCTGGGCAATCTGTTCGACCTGACCGCCAATGGCTGGACCGGCGCGGTCAAGGACGTGGTGCCGGCCGAAACGGCGAAGAAGGTCCCGGCCGAAGCCGCGGAATAACCCGCCACCGCTCAGTGGCGAATTTCGTCGCGCAGGATGTCGAGGCGGCGGAGTAGCTCGCGGTCGGTGATCTGGAACAGCCGCGGGTTGCCGGACGTCGCCTTGTGGCTGATCCATTGCCCGTGCGGCAACGAGAACACGTCCTTGGGTCCCCAGGCGATGGTGTCCTCGCCGACCCGTGACTGACCCTCGCCCGCCATGACGACGCAGACGCAATTGCTGTTGGTGCGATAAGGAACGGTCTCCATTCCCGGGGCGAGGCCGAGGAGATAGCAGTCGAGCGTCGCCATGATCGCGCCGCCGGTGAGCGGATTGGTGTAGCGCAGCCGGCGCGAGCCGTCCGTCTCGGCGGGCAGCGCCGCGAGCGCCTTGGCCGCGAGATCCCACGGATAGCGGAAGAGCGGCGAATAGGGCTTCTGCGCCGCCGCCGTGTCGGGCGCCAGCCCGGCCGCGGCGAAGGCGGCATCGGGCGGCAGCGGCACGAGGTCGTGCGCCGGGCCGGGCTCGAACACGCCGGTCTCGAGATAGCTATGCAGCGGCACGTCGAGCGCGTCCACCCACACCGCGCGCTGGCGCCCCTCATGGGCATGCTCGTGCCAGGTCCAGGCCGGGGTGAGGATCATGTCGCCCGGCAGCATGACGCAGGCCTTGCCCTCGACGACGGTGGTCGCCCCGTCGCCCTCGAGCGCAAAGCGCAGCGCGTTCATCGAATGCCGGTGCGGTCGTGCCTTCTCGCCAGGCATCAGCACCTGGAGATTGACCGAGAGATTGACCGCCGCGCCGTCGCGCTCGCTGTTGCCGAACGCGGGATTGCGCAGCACCAGCACGCGACGCTCGGCGTTACCCATGTCGGTCGCCGCGACGGCGCCGTCGATGAGCGGATTCATCGTCGCCCAGCGCCACACATGCGGCGCTTCCGGCGGCATGTTGTGCCGGTTCTCCCGCTCCCACAGCGGGTACACGCTGGCCGCCGCCATATCCGCCCGAAAATCGCCCATCGCCGACCCCTTCCGCTCGCGCGGGACCCCGCCCGCCGGCATATTCTCGGCCTTCCCCAGTTCCGCCGCAACACCCCCTTGACGGCGGCGGCGGTGCATTGCCGCGTCGCGGCCGGTTCCATAAGATCGTTCGCCGCGCACGAGACCGGGTGAATCGCATGCCAAGCACACCGTTATGGATCACCGAGGCCGATGTCACGTCGCTGCTGTCGCTTTCGGATGCGGTCGCGGCGCTCGAGCGGGTGCTGGCGATGGAGGCGCAGGGCGCCGCCCAATCGATACCCAAGACGCATCTCATGGTCGGCGCCAACGACGCCCTGCATGCGATCGGCGGTGCCGTCGCCGGGGCGGGACTGTGCGGCACCAAGACCTGGGTCAATCTCGCCGGGAAATCGCAGACGGTGCTGGTGCTGTTCTCGCTCGAGGATGCGCGGCTGCGCGCGGTGATCGAGGCGACCGCGCTCGGCCAGATGCGCACCGCGGCGATGACCGGCGTCGGCACAGGGCGCCTTGCGCCCGCGGAGGCCGACGAGGTGGCGGTGATCGGCTCGGGCAAGCAGGCGCTGCCGCAGGCCGCCGCCTGCGCCGCCGTGCGCAACATCAAGCACCTGCGCGTCTATAGCCGCCGCCAAGCCGCGCGCGAGGAATTCGCCGCGGCGGCGCGCAAGGAATTGGGTCTGCGCGTGACCGCGGCGGCGACGCTCGAGGATGCGGTGCGCGACGCGCCCATCGTCACCCTCGTCACCAACGCGACCGAACCGTTCTTCACATCGGCGCTCGCGGCGCGCGGCAGCCACGTCAATGCCATGGGCGCGATCGTGCCGGCGCGGTGCGAGTTCACCGACGACATTTTCGCACGCTGCGGCGTCATCGCCGTCGATACCGTCGCCGGCGTGCGCGAGCTGTCGAGCGAGTTCCGCCGCCATTTCGGCGACGACGACGCGGCCTGGGGCGCGGTCACGCCGATTTCCGAGATCGTCGCCCGCGGCCTGAGGCGGCCGCACGACGCCGATCTGACGCTGTTCAAGGCGATCGGCATGGGCCTGTCCGATCTCGCGCTTGGCAGCGAGATCCTGGCCCGCGCCGAGCGGCGCGGCGGCGCCCACCGTTTGCCCGAGCGCGTGCGGATCGCGCCGCGGCTCGTCTAACGCCGCACGCTTTGGTGCAAGGAGATTGCGCTTGAGCCAAGAAACGCTCGCGGGCGTTCGCGCCTGCGTCTTCGATGCCTACGGCACGCTATTCGATTACGCCTCCGCCGCGGCGGGGTGCCGCGACCAGGTCGGGGACAAGCTCAACGCGTTGACCGCGCTGTGGCGCGAGAAGCAGCTCCAATATACGTGGCTGCGTTCGCTCGAAGGCCGCCACGCCGATTTCTGGCAGGCGACGGGCGATGTCCTCGATTTCGCGCTCGACACGCTGGGGCTCGCCGCGGACGGGCTTCATGCGCGGCTGATGAACCTCTACCTCACCCTCGATTGCTTTCCCGACGTGCCCGAGATGTTGCAACGCGTGAGGCGTGCCGGGCTCAAGACGGCGATTCTTTCCAACGGCTCGTCCACGATGCTCGCCGCCGCGAGCGCCTTCCCGGTTCGCCCGACCACGAGATCAAGACGCTGGCGGCATTGCCTGCGCTCGTCGGCGCGTAGCCTACGGCCGGGCGGGCGTCGCTTCCGCGCCCGAGGGCGCGTGGTCCGGAAACTCCGCCTGGAGTCTTGGATAGACCTCGCGCGCGAAGAGGCGGATGCCGCTGACGGTGTCGGCATGATCGAGGAAGCCCGACTGGCCTAGCATCAAGAGATGGCCGAAGCCGCCGACATGGCGGTAGAAGCGCGTGATCTGGGCATGGACCTGGTCGGGGGTGCCGGCGAACATGATGCCCTGCGCGATTGCGTCCGCGACCGACGGCACCGCGGGAAAGCCGGGCGCGTGGCCCTTGCCGGCCAGGATCCGCGCATTGAACGCGGCCGGGATATAGCCCGGCGGATTGGCGAAATGCGCGGGGATCTTGTTGATGGCGATGTGCCACAGCAGCTTCTCGGCGCCTCGATGCGCCTCTTCCTCGCTGCGCCCGGTATAGATGAAGGCCGCATAGGCGAGGCGGTCGATCGGCACGTCGGCGCCACGCCGTGCCTGGCGCCAGCCGCCGCGATAGGCCTCGTAGATGCCGGGTGTGGCCTTGAAGCCGGTGAGGAACGTCGCCTGGATGAAGCCGCGGCCGCCGACGCGCGCCGCGCCCTCGGGGCTCGTCGTGCTGATCCACACCGGCGGATGCGGCTGCTGCCACGGCCGCGGCCAGATATTCACCGCGCGGTAATGGAAGAACCGGCCCTCGTGGCTGAACGGCCCGTCATGGCTGGTCCAGGCCTTGACGATGAGGTCGAGCGCCTCCCAATGGCGCTCGTTGGTGCGAACCGGATTGCCGTTCGACGGCGCGATCTCGTAGGGCACGCCGCGCACGAAGCCGGCATCGATGCGGCCATGCGACAGCACGTCGGCGAGCGCCATCTCCTCGGCGACGCGCACCGGCTGGCGGCGATGGGCGATCGGGTTGCCGAGAATGAGGAGCCGCGCCCGCTTCGTCACCCGCGCCAGCGCCGCGAGCACCAGAGGCGCCGCCGGATCGACGCAGGTCGGCGTCTGGTGATGCTCGTTCATCATCAGCTCGAGACCTTCGTCCTCGGCGATCAGCCACTCGTCGAAGAAGCGGTCATAGAGCGCCGCGCCCCGGGCCGGGTCGTAATGGCGGTTGGGCAGCGTGACGCGGACCGAATCGTACGTGTCCGCCGGCGGCAGGTAGGGGTACGCGTTCTCGCTGAAATGCCAGACCTTCATGGGTCGCTCCTGCGCGCACGCTCGACCCCGCGCATCAAGAGGCGGCGCCATTCCCGCCACGGGCCGTGGAAGATGGTTTCGTCGCTCAACGGGGTCCGGCTCGCGACCGCGCTCGAGGGTGCGATGCCAAGCTCGCGCGCATCGTCATTGGCACCCGCTCGGACCGCCGCCAACCCGCGCATATAGCCCTGGTGCCAATCGACCCAGGGGGATTGCTGCCCGGCCTGGCAATCCTCGAAGATGGTGGTGTCGTCGGGCGTGGCGAGCCCGCTCGGGTTGAAGAATTCCTCGTATTGGCGGATGCGCCGCTCCCGCGCGGCATCGCTTTCGCCCTTGGGCGCGATGCAATAGGTGGTGATCTCGGTCCGGTCGGCGGCGAGCGGGCGATTGACCCGGATCTGCAGCGACGCGTTTTCGAGGAGCTGCATGTTGGGGAAGAAGAGCACGTTCCGGGTGTAGAACATCCATCGCGCCCGCACCTCGCCGACGCGGCGGCGCAGGCTGTCGAGCGCGTCGTAGAGCGGGCGTGCCTCCTTGGCCTGATTGTCGCTCCACAGCACGTTGTGCCCATTGGGCAGGCAGAACGTGCCGTGCGCCACGGTCGGATCGAGCGATTTCTGCAGCACCGATACGTGCCCCTCGGCCGCGGCGGCGGCGTTGCGGCGGCCGAGCAGCTCGATATAGGAGCGGTGCGTCGGCACGAAGTGGTAGGCGTCGGCACTGTTCTCGATCTGCATCTTCCAATTGCCGTTATAGGTATAGGTCACGGCGCCGGGAACGAGCTCGATGCCGTCCTCGCCCTGGTCCACGACGAGATCGATGAACAGCCGCGCATCGCCGAGATGCTGCTCCAGCGGCGGGACGTCGGGATTGAGGCTTGCAAACAGAAAGCCGCGATAGCTGCCGAACCGCGCGACCGGCCTGAGATCGTGGTTCTCGCCGGCGAAGGCGGCGGTGTAGTCGCCTTGCGCCGCGGCCGGGATCGCGACGTTGCGACCGGCGCTGTCATAGGCCCAGCCGTGATAGGCGCAGACGTGATGCCGGGCATTGCCCGCGCCCCAATGGCAGACGAGCGAGCCGCGGTGGCGGCAGCTATTGATGAAGCAGCCGATGCGGCCCGAGGCAGCGCGCGCGACCAGCACCGGCTGGCGCCCGATCCGCGTCGTGAAGAAGTCGTGCGCCGCCGGGATTTGCGCCTCGAGCCCGAGAAACGTCCAACTTCCCTCGAAAATATGCTCGAGCTCGAGCGCGAAGATCTCCGGGCTGCGCAGCGCGTCGGCATGGACCCGGAACACGCCGTCGGCCGGGCGGTCGTCGATCAGCGCGTCGATGTCGCTCGGGCCCATCGCTTCCCCTCGGCCGCCGGGCTGTCCTGCGGCCGCCGCGGATTCTGCCGCGCGCGCCGGGGCGGCGCAACGGCGGCGGAGCCGGTCCGATCAAACCACTGGAAAAAACCGGCAGGGAAATTGCATGATTGGCGCCAGGGGAGACCGTCGCACCGCTGCCGGCATTGCGATGCCGCCAACGGAGGGAAAGGCGACGGGCGGCCCGGCGCCGCTGCTCCCATCGGCAATGGCAAGCAGGAGGCAAGTCATGCCATTCGACGGCACATCGTACCGCAGGAACGAGGCGCTCGCTAAAATCGACGCGGTCATGGATCTGCTCAGCACCGAGGACCGCTGGTGCAAGGGGGCTCTCAAGAACCTGACGGGGCAACGCTGCCTGATGGGCGCGATGCAGGAAGCATCGGCGCTCGTGCTCAAGCCGTACATTCTCCAGGGAGCGTGCGACGCCACTGGGAAGACCTTTCATACGGTCGAGAGCTTCAATGACCGCCGCAGCACGACCCATGCGCTGGTGATCGACGTGCTGCATCGCGCGCGCCGCAGCATCGAGATGGGCCAGGTGCCGCCCGGCGCGCGAACGGCGCCGTTCGTCGCCTGGTGCCGGGCCACTGCGGCGAGGCTTCGGGTCGGCATACCGGCCTGAGTGGCGCGAAACGACCGGCCGGCGGACGGGGCTGAAGCGGCCCGGCGCGCGGCGCAAGGGTGAACGGCGACCGGCCCCGGCCGCCGAGCCATGAACATGGACTCGGGCTGCTTGCTGTCGTCATTCCCGCTTTCGCGGGGACGACGGATCGGGGTGAAATTCCGTCGCAACGGGATACGCTCTAATCGATGGCGCGGAACAGCCTGTCGTAGCGGATCCGGAACGGCCAGTACCAGAACTGCCAACCCGGCTCGGAGCCGCCGAGCGAGAAGAAGGTGAATTCCGCCGGCCCTTCGAGATTCGCGGCCGGAACATAGCCGACGCCGCTGGTCGGATCGCGGCTATCCGCGGAATCGTCGCGATTGTCACCCATCATGAAGTAGTGCCCGGGCGGCACGGTGAAGATCGGCGTGTTGTCGAGCGGGCCGTTGTCGCCGAACTGCAGGATGCGATGGCTGACGCCGTTGGGCAGCGTCTCGATATATTGGGCGGCGTGGATCACCATGCCGTCCTGGCGATAGATGTAGTCCTCGATCCGCTTGCGTTGGACCGGCACGCCGTTGATGTAGAGCACCGCGTGCCGGACCTGGATGCGGTCGCCGGGCAGGCCGATGAGCCGCTTGATGTAATCGGTGGAATCGTCATGCGGCCACTTGAACACCACGACATCGCCGCGCTGCGGCGTCCGTGCGAACACGCGGCCGTGGAACAGCGGCAGCCCCAGCGGCAGCGAATAGCGGCTGTAGCCATAGGCGAATTTGGAGATGAAGAGATAATCGCCGACATCGAGCGTCGGAACCATCGAACCGGAGGGAATCTCGAACGGCTCGAACAGGAAGGTGCGAATCACCAGCGCGATCAGCAGGGCATAGACGATCGTCTTTGCCGTATCGGCGACACCGTGCCACGCGCCGGCTTGCGCCGGGCTGGCGGCAGGGGTCTTGATCTTGCGCGAGGGGGTCCGGGGGCGGGAGGTCACGACACCCCGATCAAGCGCCTTCGCGGCGCAATGTCAAGGCAGCCCGCGCGACGCGAGCGCGGCTCAGCCCGCGACGCCGCGCGGCGCCGCGCGGAGCGCGCGCCACAATTTCTCCGCCGTCGCCGGCATTTCGATCGCCGGGGCGCCGATCCGCATCAGCGCATCATTGATCGCGTTCGCGACCGCGGGCAGCGCCCCGATCGTGCCGGCCTCGCCGACGCCCTTCACGCCCAGCGGATTCCGGGGCGTCGGCATCGCGTTGCTGGCGAGATCGAAATGACAGAAATCGGCGGCGCGCGGCATGCAGTAGTCCTGGAACGAGCCGGTGAGGAGCTGACCGGTCGCACGGTCATAGGCGACGTCCTCCATCAGTGCCTGGCCGGCGCCCTGGGCGATGCCGCCGTGAATCTGGCCGTCGCACAGCAGCGGATTGAGCACGCGTCCCACGTCGTCGACGGCGAAATAGCGGACGAGCGCGGCGGCGCCGGTCTCCAGGTCGATCTCGACCTCGCAGATATGGGCGCCGCTCGGGAATGTGGCGGCGTTGGCCGGACCGAAATTGGCACGCTCGGTGAAGCCCGGCTCGATATCGTTCGGCAACTGGCCCCAGCGGAACGACGCCTTGCCGACCGCGGTGATGTCGACCGACCGGTCGGTGCCAACGATGGCGAAACGGCCCTTCTCGAACACGATGTCGCTGACGGCGGCCTCCATCATGTGGGCCGCGATCTTCTTGCCCTTGTCGATGAGGCGCTCGGACGCGACCACGATGGCGGAGCCGCCGAGCATGGCCGAGCGCGAGCCGAACGTGCCGATGCCCTGGGTCACGAGATCGCTGTCGCCAAAGGCATAGCGGATGTTGTCGGCATCGACGCCGAGCTTTTCCGACAGGATCTGCTTGAACGTGGTGCCGTGGCCCTGGCCGTGATCCATGCTGCCGGAGATCAGCAGCACCGCGCCCGAGGGATCGAAGCGGATTTCCGCGTGCTCGTAATCGCGGCCGCCGGTCGCGGCGACGGCGGTGGCGACGCCGCGGCCCAGGAGCTTGCCGCGCCTTCGCGCCTCGTCGCTGCGCCGGGCGAAGCCGGACGCATCGGAATTGGTCACGCAGTCGGCGAGGTTCTTGGGGAAATTGCCGCTGTCATAGGTCTGACGCAGCGGCGTGGTGTAGGGCATCGCCGCCGCCGGGATGGTATTGCGGCGGCGCAGTTCGGCCGGATCGATGCCGAGCTGATGCGCCGCCTTGTCGACGATGGTTTCGATCACGAAGATCGGCTCGGGCCGTCCGCCGCCGCGATAAGGGGCGATCGTCATGGTGTTGGTGAGAACCGCCGTGACCTGCGCATGGATCGCCGGCATGGTGTAGGTATTGACGAGGCAGCCCAGGGCCACCGTGAGCGGGGTGGTGCAGCGGTCCGAGGTGAAATAGGCGCCGATCGCCGCCGACCACTGCGCGCGCACGCCGAGGAACTTGCCGTCCTTGTCGAGCGCAAGTTCGGTATCGACCACGCTGCCGCGGCCCTGCTCGTCGCTGAGCAGGCCCTCGCTGCGCTCGGCGATCCAGCGCACCGGCCGCCCGGTGAGCTCCGCCGCCCATAGCGACAAACCGTATTCGGGATAGCAGCCGCCCTTCATCCCGAAGCCGCCGCCCATGTTGTCGCACACCACGCGGAAGCGGTTCTGGGGCAGCTTGAAGATCTGATCGGCGAGCGCCGCGCGCGTCGCATGCACGGACTGGACGGTGCAGCGGATCGTGTAGCGCCCGTCCGCGGGATCGAACTGGGCGAGGCAGCCGCGCGGCTCCATACTGTTGGCCGTGACGCGGTTGATGACGATGCGGTGGCCGACACGGTGATCGGCCCGCCGGAAGGCCGCTTCGACCGCTTCCTTGTCGCCGGCTTCGTGGAAGAATGCCTCGTTGCCGGGATTGTCGTCATAGAGCGCGGGTGCGCCCGGCGCGAGCGCCGCCTCGGCGGTGACGGCGGCCGGCAGCGGTTCATAAGCGACCTCGATGCTCTCGGCGGCGTCGCGCGCATCATTGAGTGTCTCGGCGACGATGAAGGCGACCGGCTCGCCGACGAAGCGGACGCGGCCTTGGGCAAGCAGCGGCTGGCGGCAGATGAAGGCCGGCGCGCCGGTGCTGCGCTTGCGCGGCACGAGCGGCGTCAGCGTGCCGAGGCCGCGCCTGGCCACATCGGCGCCGGTGAGCACGGCAAGGACGCCTGGCAGCGCCCGCGCGCGCGCGCCGTCGATGGCGGCGATGCGCGCATGCGCATGCGGCGAGCGCAGCACGAAGCCCCGCACCACGCCGGGTGCGGCGACATCGTCGACATAGCGGCCCTTGCCCCTGAGGATACGCAGATCCTCCTCGCGCAATACGGCCTGGCCGATCTCGTAGAGGCTCATGCGTTTCTCCCCCCGTCGCGCACCCGGAACGGGCCGGATGTTAGAGCAAGTTCCGACGCCCTGAAACCCGGCCCGGTCGACGTTGAATCCTCTCTCTCCGCAGCAAAGCGGGGGGAGACGGATCGAATGGGAAACGGAGCCGCCTGAGCAGACCGAGCTGCGGCCGGCCCGTGCGTATCCCCTATCGTTCCGGCCAGGGCACCGCCGGCTCGATCCGGCCGCGGCATTCGCCGAAGCCGATGGCGATATGGCCCTCGCGGGCGGCCCGCGCGCGGAAGATCACCTCGTCGCCGTCGGCGAGATAGCGCCGCACCTCGCCGTTGGCGAGATGAATATCGGCGCTGCCGCGCGCGCTCAACTCGGCGAGGCAGGCGCGGCTGTCGTCGCTCGGCCCCGAGCAGGTGCCGCTCGCCAGGAGATCGCCCGGCTGCAAATTGCAGCCATTGCTCATGTGATGCGCGACCATCTGCGCGAAGGTCCAATACATGTGCTTGAAGTTGGTAGCGGTGACGCGCGACGGCGCCACGCCGCGCTCGCGCATGCGCGGCGTGAGGATATAGGCCTCCATCGCGAGATCGATGCCGCCTTCTTCCTGATCGGTCTTGGCGTAGAGATGGGGGAGCGGCTTGGGATCGCCGTCGGCGCGCTTGAACGCGGCGCAGCGGAACGGCGCCAGCGCCTCGGCGGTCACCACCCAGGGCGAGATCGTGGTCGCCAGGCTCTTGCCGAGGAAGGGACCGAGCGGCCGGGTTTCCCAGCTCTGGATGCCGCGCGCCGACCAGTCGTTGACGAGGCAGAAGCCGAAGATCTCGCGCGCCGCGCCGTCGATGGGAAGCGGCGTGCCGAGCGGATTGCCGGCGGCGATGAAGGCGCCGAGCTCGAGCTCGAAATCCTGCGACGGCTCGGGCCCGAAGCGCACCTCGCCGCCGGACGGGCGGAACTCGCCATTGGGCCGGCGCACCGGCGTGCCGCTCACAACCACCGAGCTGGCGCGGCTGTTATAGGCGATCGGCAGGTATTTGAACGATTCGGGCAGGCCGCTGATCATCCGCCCGGCGTGGAAGATCGAGCACAGGAAATCGGTGAAGGCGCCGATGCGGCACGGCAGCTCGAGGATGGCGCCGCTCATCGGCACGAGCAGGCGGTCGGCGAGGGCTTCGACGCGCTGGCGCTCGGGCGCGCGGGCGCGCAGCAGCTCGGAGAGCTGCGCGCGCAGCGCCGAGGCATGGCGCGCCCCCAGCGCGAACAGCGGGTTGAGCGTCGGCCCCGAGGCCGCGCGCGCGGCCTCGGCCGCATCGCCCGAGAACAGCCCCGCCTTCACCCCTTCGGCGAGATCGAAGATACGGTCGCCGATGGCGACGCCGCCGCGCGCCGCCGCGTGCCCGCGCCGGAACACGCCGAAGGGCAGGTTCTGGATCGGGAAATCGGTGTCCGGGTCATTGGCCGCCGCGACGAGGCTGCGCCGATTGGGATCGTGCGTTTCATTGAGCTTGACCATGGGAGCGCTGAACTCCTCGTCGGCGATGCGCCGACGGTATCACAATGGAATGCGGCCGGGCGAGCGTGTAGTCTCGACCGCGGGAGGTGAGCCTGCATGCAACGCCCGAAATCGCCGCCGATCGACCGCAACTACCGCAAGCCGAGACTCCATCTGCCGCCCGGCGCCTGCGATACGCATTTCCATTTCATCGGCCCGCAGTCGCAGTTCCCGCTGATGCCGGACCACGTCTTCAGCCATCTCGAATTCGAGGACACGACGATCGAGGACTGGCTCGTCATGCAGGACGGGCTCGGCTTGACGCGCGGCGTGCTGGTGCAGTCGATGATGTACGGCCACAATTACGAGCTCGCGCTGCACGGGCTGTCGCGCTTTCCGGACCGGCTGCGCGCGGTGATCGCGCCGTGGCCGGGGATCACCGACCGCGAGCTCGAAATCCTGACCAAGGCCGGCGTCGTCGGCGCGCGCTTTGCGGCGCGGCTCGATCCCGCACTCGACGAGCGCATGATCCATCGCGTCCACGAATTCGGCTGGTCGGCAAATTACCTCGGCATCGGCGAGAACCGGCGCAAGACGATCCTCGCCTCGCCCGGCCGCTTCGTCATCGAGCGCGCGGGCCACGTGCCGCCGGGTCAGGGGACCGACAGCGCCGCGTTCAAGTTCCTGCTGCAATGCCTCGACACCGGCCGCTGCTGGATCAAGCTCAATCCCCGCTTCTCCGCGCAAGAGACGTTCCCGTTCTCGGATATCGCTGCGATCATCCGCAGGCTCGTCGCGCATGCGCCCAATCGCCTGGTGTGGTGCACGGACTGGCCGCATCCGCAATATTTCCGGCCGATGCCGAACGACGCCGATCTCGTCGACATCATGGGCGAATGGGTGCCCGACGAGGCCACCCGCAACCGCATCTTCGCCGACAATCCCGCCGAGCTTTACAATTTCCCGCCGGCCGGCAGCGGCGGCGGTCGTTGATCCGTCGATCGGCCGGGCGTTCGCGCGCTCAGGTCGGAACCGGCACGCGATGCAGCTTCATCGCCATGGCGACGGCGCTGTAATAGCCGAGCAGCGCCAGCAGCTCGGCGAGGCCGTTGCGGCCCAGCACCTTGGTCGCGCGCTCGAACAGCGCGTCCGAACCCGGCCCCGGCTGTTCCGCCGCCTTGGCGACGTCGTAGATCACGCGCTCGCGCGGATCGGTGAGGTCGGGCACCGCGCCGCGGCGGATGGCGTCCATGATTGCATCGGGGACGCCCAGCTCCTTGAGGCGCTTGACGTGCGCGGCAAAGACGTAGTCGCCGTGCCAATGATGGGCGATGAGCACGATGCCCAGCTCGACCTCGCGCTCGCTCAGCGACGATGCCTTGTTGAGATAGGTGCCCAGCGTCTCCATCGCGCGCATCAGCTTGGGGCTGTAAAGCCAGATGCGATAGGGCGTGAGCAGCCGGCCGCGGCCGCCGACCACGGCGTCGATGCCAGCCTTCTGCTCGTCGGTGAGCTGGTCGGGCGGAATGTCGAGAATGCGGCTGGGTCCGGCATCGTTGCTCATCGCGTTCCTCCGTCAGGGATGCTGTTCCATCTTGCTATGGATGCACCGCGGTGAAAAGGGAGACGACGGCACCGCCTATCGACCCCGGCCGCGGACTCGCGCATAGTGCGGGCGGAGGAGGGCCACGATGTTCTACGAGCCGGACAAAAACAATCACGGGCTGCCGTACAACCCTTTCAAGTCGATCTGCGTGCCGCGCCCGATCGCCTGGGTGTCGAGCCTGAGTCGCGCGGGCGTGCTCAACCTCGCCCCGTTCAGCCAGTTCCAGAACCTGTCCTACGATCCGCCGCACGTGATGGTGTCGGCGCGGTCGAACACCGATACCGCGCGCAACATCCACGAGACCGGCGAGTTCGTCATCAACATGGCGACCTATGCGCTGCGCGAGGCGGTGAACCTCACCTCGAGCGTGGTCGCACCGGAGGTCGACGAGGCGGCGCTCGCCGGGCTCGAGATGGTGCCGGCGCGGCTGGTGCGGCCGCCGCGCGTGGCGCTGTCGCCGGTTCAGCTCGAATGCCGGCTGCATTCCTCGCTCACGCTGCCGGCGCGGATCGAGGACAACTGCCACAGCGTGATCATCGGCCGCGTCGTCGGCGTGCACATCAGCGACGAGGCGCTGACGCCGGACGGCAAGATCGACGTGGTCAAGCTGCGGCCGCTCGCACGGCTGGGATACCTCGATTACACCAGCATCGAATCGAGCTTCACCATGCCGCCGCCCGACGGCCCCAACGCCGCGCGGGCGCGCCGCGGCCTCGAGGGAAGACCCGAGCGCGAAGCCGCCGGCGCCGCGGCGGAATGACCGCTGCGCGCGCCGCCTATTCGGCGGCGCGGCGGCCGTTGTGGATCGCGCGCCAGACCCGCTCCGCCGTCGCCGGCATCGCCACGTCGGTGACGCCCAAGGGGCGGAGCGCATCGACGATGGCGTTCATGACGGTGGGCGTCGCGGCCACGGTGCCGCCCTCGCCCACACCCTTGACGCCGAGCGGATTCGACTTGCTGGCCACCGGGCTGAAATCGACGGCGATGCTCGGGATCACGTCGGCGCGCGGCACCGCGTAATCCATCGCCGTGCCGGTGATGAGCTGACCGCTGTCGCGGTCATAGATGATGTCCTCGAGCAGCGCCTGACCCGCGCCCTGGACGACGCCACCATGGATCTGGCCCTGGGCCAGGAGCGGGTTGATCACCGTGCCGATATCGTCGACCACGGCATAGCGGTCGAGCGCGACCGCGCCGGTATCGGGATCGATCTCGACCTCGCAGATGTGACAGCCGTTCGGGAAGCTCGGGACATTGGCGGCCGCAGCTCCCACCCCTTGCAAGCCCACGCCCAGCTCCTTCGACGGCAGACCCATCGGGATGTAGGACATCCCCGCCACTTGCAGGAGCGGCATCGCCTTGTCGGTGCCGGCAATGGTGAACTTGCCTTCGGCGAAGGTGATGTCGGCGGCGTTCGCCTCCATGAAATGCGCAGCGAAGCGCTTGCCGTGCTCGATGAGATCGTCTGCGGCGGCGCGCAGCGCGCTGCCGCCCACCATCATGCTGCGCGAGCCGTAGGTGCCGCGGCCGACCGCGACCGCGTCGGTATCGGCCTGCAGGAAGCGGATCTTGTCGAGCGGCACGCTCAGCCATTCATTGACCATCTGCGCATAGGCGGTCTCGTGGCCCTGGCCGTGCGACAGCGTGCCGGCGACGATGGTCACGATGCCGGTCGGATCGAAGCGCAGCTCCATCCGGTCGTTGAAGATGCCGGTATTGTCGACGTAGTAGACGAGGGCGCGGCCGCGCCGCTTGCCGGCCGATTCACTCTTCGCGCGGCGCGCGGCATAGCCCTTCCAATCGGCGAGCGCCTGGCACTTGTCCATCGCGGTCGCATAGTCGCCGGTATCGTAGTTCCATCCGGTCTTGGTCTGATAGGGCATCGCCTCCTTGGCGATGAGGTTCCTGCGGCGCAGCTCGGCCTGGTCGATCCCCATCTCATGCGCCGCCTTGTCGACGAGGCGCTCCATGATATAGACCGCCTCGGGCCGGCCGGCGCCGCGATAGGGCACGGTCGGCGCCGTGTTGGTGAAGACGAGGCTGCTCGTCACCAGCACCGCCGGAATGTCGTAGACGGTCGGCGCCAGACGCAGCGAGAACATGATCGGGACAACGCCCGCGCCCTCGATATAGGCGCCGGCATTGTGCATCCCGCTCCAGCGCAGCGCGAGGAACTTGCCGGCGGCGTCGAGCGCGAGCTCCGCGGTCACGGTCTGGTCGCGGCCGTGATTGTCGCCCATGAGCGATTCCGAGCGCGAGGCGATCCATTTCACCGGACGGCCGACCTTGCGCGCCGCCCAGACCACCACCGCCTCTTCGCAATAGACTTGACCCTTCATGCCGAAGCCGCCGCCGACATCGCGCGCGACGACGCGGATCTGGCTTTCGGGCACATGCAGGATCTGGTGACTCAGCAGATGGCGCACGCCATGCACGTTCTGGGTGCTGGTGTAGAGCGTGAAGCGGTCGGTGCCCTCGTCGTATTCGGCAACGCAGCCGCGCGGCTCCATGGTGAAGGCGTTGAGGCGGTTGTTGAACAGCTCGATCTTGGTGACGTGATGCGCCTTGGCGAAGGCCGGGTCGACGGCATCGCCATTGCCCATGCGCAAGGTGAAGGAGATATTGTTGGGTGCGCCTTCATAAAGGAGCGGCGCGCCCGGCTTCACCGCATCGGCCGCGCCGACCACCGCCGGCAGAATCTCGTAATCGACCGCGATCAGCTCGGCCGCGTCGCGGCCCAGCGCCTCGCTCGCGGCGATGACGACGGCCACGCGCTCGCCGACATAGCGCACGCGATCGACGGCGAGCGGCATGCGGTGGGTGCGGTAGCCCTTGGGGCCGCCCATGTCCTCGGGCATGGCCTCGGGATCGATCGTGCCGAGCCCTTCGGCGACATAGTCCTTGCCGGTGAGGACCGCGAGCACGCCCGGCGCCGCGGCGGCGGCCTTGGTGTCGATCGATTTGATCGAAGCGTGCGCGTGCGGCGAATAGAGGAAGACCGCATAGGTCTGATGCGCCAAGTCGATATCGGCGACATAGCGCCCGCGGCCGGTGAGAAACCGCGGATCTTCCTTGCGCGTCACCGGCTGTCCGATGCCGAATTGCATGGCCTGTCCCTCCCGTCCGCCATCTCGTTTGGCGTATGCGAAGCGGCATTATCGATCAGGACCGGCCCGCCCGCAACCGGCCGCCCGACGGCGCGAGGCGCGGTCGAAGGGCGCACCGATTCCACGCGATCGGGATGGGCTTTAGTGGTAGCGGTTCGCTCGTTGCGACTCCGCCGACTGAGCCCATGGCCCGGCTCCGCCGAGGGCCTGTTCGCGCTCCATCAGATAGGCGCGCCATTCGAGCGCATCGGCGAGCTTGAGCCGCCAGGCGCGATCGGCTTCGTTGCCGACTTCCGCCAGGGCCCGGTACTTGCGCGCGAGATCGCGGCGCGTCTCCGGCGTTTCCATCACATCCTCCGCACATCTCGGCGCGTGACGACCGCACCTTGGCACGACCGCAATAACCCCGCCTTGATCCAGGTCACGCGGCGCCGCGCTGGGAGCGGCTACGGGTCCCAGCGCCCGGCGGGCTCCATCCCCAGCGCGGCAATGACCGGTGCGGCGTCGGGCGCGGCCAGCGCCGCGATCAACCCGCGTGCCGCCGCCTGGTCCTGCGAGGCCGTGCCGATGCCGGCGGCGAACACCGTATATTCCTGCAGCGGCGGCGGCAGCGGGCCAACATAGTCGACGCCGGGGACGGCTAGCAGTTCGCCGATCTGCTGTACCGCGAGCGCCGCCTCGCCACGCGCGACCAGTTCGGCGATGAGGCCGCCGGGACGCGTCCGCGCCTTGGCGGTCACGGCCGCCTCAAGGCCGAGCCGCCGCAGCACCGAGACGAAATGCAGGCCGCTCGCGCCCTCGGTCGTATAGGCCACCGACGGCGCCTCGCGCAGCACCCGCGTCAGGGCCTCCGGCGTGGTGATATCGGGCCGCGCCGCCCCGGCGCGCACGGCGATGCCGACGCCCGAGCGGCCGATGACGGCCGACGATCCGCCGACGATCCGCCCCAGCTTCATCAGCCGCTCGATGCCGGCGGCAGTGAGGAGCGCGACATCGACGCTGGCGCCGGACGCGATCTCCAGCGCCAGCGTCGCCGTCGTCGCGTAACGGATGACCAGTTCCGCGCCGCTCGCGCGCTCGAACCGCGGACCAACGACGCGCAGCACGCCGGCCATCGCGTTGCTGCTGAGGATCGTGATCGCCACGCCTTATCCTATTTCCCTGAGGGCGCGGCGTCCGCCGGCGCCGCGCGCCAGGCGCAACAGGGCGTCGCGGCAGATGGCTTCCGGCGGCAGGCCGGCGCGCTTGGCGTTGCGCTCGGCCTCGGTCAGCGTCACCAGCGCCGCCGCCGCGCGCCCTGCCGGCCAGCGCCGTAGCTGCCCCAGAAAGCGTTCACGCAGCTTGAAAAAGACCGGCGGGCGCAAGCGTTCGATCGCCTCCTCCGGCCGCGCTCCCGCCGCGACCCGCGTTGCCGCGAGATGCAGACGCTGGAAATGACGCAGCCCCGCGCGCAGCACCCCGACCGGCGCCTCGCCCTCGTCGAAGGCGCGGCCGAGCGCACGCTCGAGCGCCGCGAGATCGCCCTCGGCGGCGGCGAACACCGCGTCCTCGACGGTGATCGTGGCGCTGTCGCCGACGATGGCGGAAGCCGCGTCGTAATCGAGCCTGCCGCCGTCGCCGGCATAAAGCGCGAGCTTGTCCAGTTCCTGACGCGACAGCAGGCGGTCGCCGCCGAGATGGTCGACGAGATATTCCATCGCCTCGGCCGTCACTGCGATGCGCCGCGCCCCCATCACCGACCGCACCAGCGCTCCGAGCTCGGTGCGCCCGTCGGCGTAGCAGCCGATGCAGGCGGCCGCGCGCGCGCCCTCGAAGGCGCGCCGCAGCGACGAGCGCGCCGGCAGATCCCCGGCCTCGACCACGATCAGGCTGTCGCCCGGCGGCAGTTTGGCGAAGAAGCGGTCGAACAGCGCGCCGACCGCATCGCCGGCCTCGCGCACACGCACGACGCGGCGGCCGGGAACGAGCGACAGCGCCTGCGCCTCGTCGTTGAGGCGCGCCGGATCCGCGGCCAGCGCCTCGGCCGCCAGTTCGGCCACGCGGAACGGATCGTGGCGGTCCGGCACGATCGCGGCGGCCAGACGGTCGGCGCGCTCGCGCACCAGGCCGGCATCGGGCCCGAACAACAGCACGGCGCGCATGCCGGGCTCGGGCGCATCGAGGAACCGTTCGACGCGCGCCGGGGGTAGCTTCACATCCCTGCCCCGGCGACCTGCCCGCGGAAATAGAGCGTGATCCGTTCGGCGATCTCGCGGCCGAGATCGGTCACCGCCAGGTCGCGGGCGTGGTCCTGGGCCACGGTCGCGGCGTAGGCGTCGTCCGGTTGGTTGTAGGCGGTGACGGTGCGGATCGCGTCCCGGAACACGACGGCGTGGGTCGCCGCATCGTTGAGGATGAGGCTCGCGTTGATGGTGAGCTCGCCGCGCGTGCTGGTGTTGTCGCGGCGGATGCCGAGGTCGCTTTCCACGACGGCCATGCCGATGGTCAAAACATAGCGCGGCTTCAGTCGCGCGCCGGTGGGGTTGAGCTGCTCGCGGACCGAGTCCGTCAGGATCTGGCCGACGCGGTCGGGCACCGGCCGGACATCGATCGCCGCCAGCGCCGGATCGAAGCCGAGCCCCGGCTCGGGGACATAAAGCGGATGGAAGCCGCAGCCGGCGAGCGCCAGCGCCACGGCGAGGGCGAAAATGCGCGGGCGCTCACACCACCACATTGACGATCCGATTGGGCACGACGATGGTCTTGCGCGGCGTCCTGCCCTCGAGCAGGCGCTGCACCGCCGGGAGCGCGAGCGCCGCTTCCTGGGCGGTGCCGTCGGTGGCATCGCGCGGCAGATCGACCGTGCCGCGCAGCTTGCCGTTGACCTGCACCGCGAGCGTCACCGTCTCCTCGCGCGCGAGCGCCGCGTCCCATTGCGGCCACGCCGCGTCGGCCAGCAGCCGGTCATGCCCCAGCGCCTGCCACAGCTCCTCGGCGAGGTGCGGCATCATCGGGCCCAGGAGCCGCACCGCCGCCTCGATCGCTTCGCGCAGCACGGCGCCCGCGGCGGCGCCTTCGGGCTCGTGCGCCTCGATCGCGTTGGTCAGTTCGCGAATATGCGCGACAGCGCGGTTGAAGCGGAACGTGTCGAGATCGTCGGTGACGGCGGCGATGGTGCGGTGAACGGCGCGGCGCAGCGCCTCGAGCGGCGGCGCGAGCACGGCTGCCACCGGCGTCCCCGGCGGCGGCAATGGCGCCCGCGGCTCGGCCACCAGCCGCCACAGCCGGTTGACATAACGCCAGGCGCCATCGATGCCGGCATCGGTCCATTCGAGGTCGCGCTCGGGCGGACTGTCGGAAAGAAGATAGAGCCGCGCCGTGTCGGCGCCATAGGCATCGACGATGGTCTCGAGCCCGACGATGTTCTTCTTCGACTTCGACATCTTCTCGATCCGGCCGGCGACGACGGGCCGGCCGCGCGCGTCGCGAAGCGCACCGGCGGCATCGCGCTCGACCTCCTCGGGAAAGAGCCAGTGGCCGTCGCCGTCGCGGTAGGTCTCGTGGCACACCATGCCCTGGGTGAACAGCCCGGCGAACGGCTCGCGCACCTCGAGATAGCCGCATTGCGCGAGCGCGCGGGTGAAAAAGCGCGCATAGAGCAGATGCAGCACTGCGTGCTCGATGCCGCCGATATACTGGTCCACCGGCAGCCAGTAATCGACATCGGCGCGCACCAGGGCGGCGGCCGCGCGGGGCGAGCAGAAGCGCGCGAAATACCACGACGACTCGAAGAAGGTGTCGAACGTGTCGGTCTCGCGCTCGGCGGCGCCGCCGCAGTGCGGGCAGCGCGTGTGCTTCCACGTCGGATGCAGCGCGAGCGGATTGCCGGGCCGGTCGAAGCTCACGTCATCGGGCAGCAGCACGGGCAGATCTTCGTCCGGCACCGGCACGATGCCGCATTCGGCACAATGGATGACGGGAATGGGACAGCCCCAATAGCGCTGGCGCGACACGCCCCAGTCGCGCAGGCGATAGGCGATCGTGCCGGTGCCGAGGCCCTGCTGCTCGAGGCGCTCGATCGCGCGGCGCTTCGCCGCCGCGACCGGAAGCCCGTCGAGGAAGCCCGAATTGACCAGCGTTCCGCGATCGTCGGTATAGGCGGTATCGGCGACGGCGAAGCTCGCCCCGTCGCGGTCCGGCGGCAGCACGACGACGCGCACCGGGAGGCGATATTTGCGGGCGAAATCGAGATCGCGCTGGTCATGCGCGGGACAGCCGAAGATCGCGCCCGAGCCGTATTCCATCAGCACGAAATTGGCGACATAGACCGGAAGCTGCGCGCCCGCGACGAAGGGATGGCGCGCGCGGAGCCCGGTGTCATAGCCCTTTTTTTCCGCGGTCTCGAGCGCCGCCTCGCTGGTGCCCATGCGGTTGCATTCGGCGATGAAGGCGGCGAGCGCCGGGTCGCTGCGCGCCCGTTCCTCGGCCAGCGGATGGTTCGGCGCGACGGCGCAGAAGGCGGCGCCGAACAGCGTGTCCGGCCGGGTGGTGAAGACCTCGAGCGCGTCGTCGCGGCCTTCGAGCGCAAAGCGCACGCGCGCGCCCTCCGAGCGGCCGATCCAGTTCTCCTGCATCACGCGCACCCGCTCGGGCCAGCGCTCGAGCGTCTGAAGACCGGCGAGGAGATCGTCGGCAAAGGCGGTGATGCGCAGGAACCACTGCGCCAGGAGCCGCTTCTCGACGGCGGCGCCCGAGCGCCAGCCGCGGCCGTCGATCACCTGCTCGTTGGCGAGGACGGTGTTCTCGACCGGGTCCCAGTTGACCCAGGATTCGCGCCGATAGGCGAGCCCGGCGGCGAGGAAGTCGAGGAACATCTTCTGCTCGTGCCGGTAGTATTCGGGATGACAGGTCGCGATCTCGCGGCTCCAGTCATAGGCGAGCCCCATGCGCTGCAACTGCCCGCGCATTACCGCGATGTTGTCGTAGGTCCAGGTCTTGGGATGGATGCCGCCGGCCATCGCCGCGTTCTCGGCCGGGAGGCCGAACGCGTCCCATCCCATCGGATGCAGCACGTTGAAGCCCTGCGCGCGCTTGAAGCGCGCGACGACGTCGCCCATCGTGTAGTTGCGCACGTGGCCGACATGGAGCTTGCCCGAGGGATAGGGAAACATCTCCAGCACGTAGTATTTCGGCCGCGTCGGATCGGTCGCGACGGCGAAGGTGCCGCGGCGCGTCCAGATCGACTGCCACTTCTCTTCGGTCGTCTTGGCGTTGTAGCGCCGAGGGTGGGGTTCCGTTGCCGTCATGGCAACGCGGCGGAAGGCGGCACGCGCTTACCGCCCGCTATTTCTCGGCGGTCGTGCTGAGGCGCATCTGGCGCGCCCGCGTCAGGATCGCGTTCTCGAGATCCGTCCCGGTCTTGGGGTCAACCGCGGCGTCGAGCCACTGGCCGCTGGCGGCGCGCGTCTGCCGGAACACGCTGGCGCGCACGCCGTCGGCACGCAGTTCGCGGCCGAGAATGAAGATGTTGACCTTGAAGCGCTCGTTGAGGTCGCCGGGCGGGCTGTACCAGTCGGTGATGATGACGCCGCCAAAGGGATCCGCCGACGCGAGCGGCATGAACGAAACGGTGTCGAGCGTGGCGTGCCAGAGATAGGAGTTGACGCCGATCGCCGCTCCCCCACCGCCGCCGCCGCCGCCCTTGTTGCCCTTGTTGCCGAAGATCGAGGAGAGGATGGAATCCTGGCCCGTCGCATCGCTCGCATGGCGGTCGCCGAAGACGTCGGGATTGGAGTCATACATCGGATCCGTGTGATAGGGATCGTTCGCGCGGGCGGCGGCGTCGGGATCGTTGCCGTGCCACCGGTTGTCGTTGAAGAGCGAGCAACCGGACAGGACGCCGACGGCGACAAGACAAAGGACGCTGGCTCTTGCGGTCATGACGGACTCCCTCCACCCTCGGCACCGGCGGCGGTGGCGCCAGCGCAATCTTACAGCGCCGGTGCCGGCGCCGCAAACGGGTGGTACGCCGTATCGCCGGGCGGCGGCGGCTTGACGCGTCGGGACCGCCGGTACAGTGTCGCTGCATGAGCGATGCCGCGACGATCGCCGCCCATCTCGCCGCCGTGCGCGCGCGGATCGCCGCCGCCGCGCGCGCGGCCGGGCGCGATCCGGACGCCGTGGCGCTGGTCGCGGTTTCCAAGACCCAGCCGGAAGCGGCGGTCGCCGCGGCCATCGCCGCGGGCCAGCATCTTTTCGGCGAGAACCGCGTGCAGGAGGCCGAGGCGAAATTCCGGGCGCTGAAGGAGCGGACGCCCGACCTGCGCCTCCACCTCATCGGCCCGTTGCAGACCAACAAGGCAGGCGACGCGATCGCGATCTTCGACGCGATCGAGACGGTAGATCGGCCGCGCCTCGCCGCCGCGCTCGCGCGCGAGATGGAGCGCCAGGGCCGGCGCCCGCCCTGCTTCATCGAGGTCAACACCGGCGCCGAGCCGCAGAAGGCGGGCGTCCTGCCGGAAGCGGCCGATGCCTTCATCGCCGAGTGCCGCGGCCCCCTCGGCCTGCCGGTCGTCGGCCTCATGTGCATTCCGCCCGAGCACGAGGAACCGGCGCCGCATTTCGCGCTGCTGCGCGAGATCGGGCGGCGCAACGAGCTTGCGGCGCTCAGCATGGGCATGAGCGCGGATTTCGAGATCGCGATCCGCTTCGGTGCGACGCTCGTGCGCGTCGGCACCGCCGTCTTCGGCCCGCGCCGGGCGCAATCCTAGAGTCCCGGGCCTCGAGTCTCTGGCGGCGTGTTGGGGGGTGTGATAACCATACGCACAAAAGCAAATGAAATCCGTGACCTTCGTCGCCCCGTCCTTGCCTCCCGGCAAGCGATGCGGCGGCGGGCGGGGCGGCCGACTGCGGGAGGCGGAGGAGTGTTCACTGGCGAAGAACTTGGTCTTGCCCGGGCCTAGGGGGGCGCTGGTCGGCTTCAGTTTGGTGTGCGCCGGGCTCGGAGGAGGATTTGAACGCGCAGCGCTGGCGCAGGTGCTGCCGCGCGCGCTGCCGGGCGCAGTCGAGCCCGGGCGCAATCGGCCGCAGCCGGAAGTGCCGTCGCAGCCGCCCTTCCAATTCACCATCGAGCAGCCTGGGCGTTCGCAGGTGCCGCGCGCAGTCGAGGAGCTGCATTTCCTGTTGCGCGGCATCCGCGTCGAAGGCGCGACGACCATCCCGCCGGCGAGCTTTCGCCCGCTCTATGCCAATCTCATCGGCAAGCAGGTGACGGTGACGACCATTCTCGACCTCGCCGATGCGATCGAGGACGCCTATCGTCGCCGGGGCTATGTCATCTCGCATGCTTACGTGCCGCCGCAGCGGGTGCGCAACGGCGTGTTCACGATCCGGGTGGTCGAGGGCTTCGTCTCTGCGGTCACGGTCCAAGGCGGCCGTCCCGCGACGCAGGCGCTGATCCGCTCCTATTTTCGCGCGGTCCTGGCGGAGCGGCCGCTGCGGCTCGGGACGATGGAGCGCGCGCTCCTCCTCGCGAATGACGTGAGCGGCGTGACGGCCGCCGGCGTGCTGCGTCCGGCGCCCAACACCCCGGGGGCGTCGGAGCTGGTGGTGAGCATCGTCGAGTCGCCGGTGACCGGCGGCGTCACCATGGACAATCGCGGCTCGACCTATCAGGGCATCTGGACCTATGGCGGCGATGTCGAGGCCAATGGCCTCGTCACGGCCGGCGATCAGCTTGCGGCGAGCTATGCCAGCGCCCCCGACGCGCTCGAGAAGGTTGCGGGGCAGGTGCGCTATCGCTGGCCGATCGGGTCGAACGGCATGATGGCGAGCCTGAGCGGCATCGTGACCCACGGCGAGCCCGAAGGGGCGCTGGCGCCGGCGGAAGTGGTCACCGACAGCTATGCCATCGGCCCGCGGCTCAGCTATCCGATGCTGCGGTCGCGGGACGAGAGCCTGATCCTCGAAGGCGGCATTACCGTGCAGAACGCCAAGGTGACGGCGCTCGGCTTCCCGCTCAGCGACGATCATTGGCGCGTCGCCGACCTGGCCGCGAGCTATTCGCGCGTCGCCTTTGGCGGCGTCACCGCGGCGACCATCGATGTGGCGCAGGGGCTGGACCTTTTCGGCGCCACGCCCAACGGCTCGCCCAGCCTGTCGCGGTCCGGCGCCTCGTCGGGAGACACCTCCTTCAGCAAGGTGACGGCGACGTTGCGCCACACCCGCTATCTGTTCGATCCGGTGAGCCTCGTCATCGCCGCGCAGGCGCAATACGCGTTCGAGCCGCTGGTCGCCGGCGAGCAGATCGCCTTCGGCGGGTCGCCGATCGGGCGCGGCTACGAGCCGGGCGCGCTCACCGGCGACCGCGGCGTGGGCGGCTCGGTCGAGCTGCGCTACGACGCGCAACTGCCGCAGTACGGGATCGACCTGTTGCAACCCTACCTGTTCTACGACACGGCCAAGGTGTGGAACGTGCATTCCGCCCCGAGCCAGATCGTGTTCACGGCCTACGGGCCCGTCGGCACCGGCTCCGGCCTCGCGCTCTTCTCGGCGGGATTCGGCGTGCGCTTCTTCCTGAAGCACAACATCACCGCCGACTTCGAATTCGCCCGCACGCTGAAGCCGGTGATCGGCAGCGACAACGGCCGGCTCGCCAGCAAGCTCCTGGTCGAGGCGTCGGTCCGGTTCTGACCGCGCCAGACGTCGGCTTGCCGGACGGCTCCGGCATTGCTTGGCCGCGGTCTGCCTGGGTGGGAACACATGGAAACACACGACCGTCACCCCGGCGATCTTTGTTGATTCCATTTCATAAGATCAAACCCTAGTCTCGTGCGGCGCGATCGCGCGATGGGTGTCGGGGGAAAGATGGCGGAACAAGCAGACGAATTGGTCGCGCCGGCGCGCATCCTGTCGATCCCGATGAGCGACGGCGTCAGGATCGCCGCGGCGCTGTTTGTGCCCGACGAGCCCGGGCGCTATCCGGTGCTGCTCGCGGCCTCGCCCTATCGCTTCGACAACGACGCCGCGCCGGCGATCCCGCTCTTCCTGTGGCGCGAGACCGGGCCGATCGGCTGGTATCTCAAGCAGGGCTATGCCTATGTGCACATGGACGTGCGCGGCACCGGCCGGTCGGGCGGCGAATACCATTATCAATGCCGGCGCGAGCAGCGCGATCTCTACGAGGTGATCGAATGGATCGCCCGCCAGAACTGGTCGAACGGCAAGGTGGGCGGCATCGGCCAGTCCTATTTCGCCCGCTCGCAGTGGTTCATGGCGACCGAGGGGCCGCCGCATCTCGCCTGCGTCGCGCCGTTCGACGGTCATGTCGATACCTATCGCGACTCCGCCTATACCGGCGGCATTCCCGGCGCCTATCCCACCACGTGGTACGATCAGGTGCGCACCGTCAACGCTTATCCCGCTGGCGGCAAGAAGCGGCTGGTGCCGTGGGACTATCCCGCCGAGGTCAAGCGTCATCCGAGCTATGATGCGTGGTGGAAGGAGCGTTCGGCCGCCGCGAAGCTGGCGCGGATCAAGGTGCCGGTGTTCTCGATCGGCGTGTGGAGCAAGGTCGATCTGCATTTGAACGGCAACATCGTCGGCTTCCAGCGCGCCGGCGGTCCGAAGAAGCTTCTGGTGTTCGGTTCGTCCAATCTCTATGCCGCGGTCGCCGATTATTCGAGTGTCGCCTTTCACGAGAAATATCTCCTGCCCTTCTATGACTGCTATCTCAAGGGCCGGAAGACCTCCTATCTCGACGAGCCGAATGTCCGCTATTTCGTCACCGGCGCCGACCGGTTCGAGAGCGCGCCGAACTGGCCGCCGCGCAACGTCGCCTACACGCCGTTCTATCTCGGCAAGGGTCCCAGCGGCAGCGTCACCTCGCTCAATGACGGCGGGCTCGCGCCGGCCAAGCCGGATGCCGATGGCGGGACCACGGTGTTCGACTATCCCGATCCGGGCTGGCGCATGGGCGTGGTCGGCTTCGGACCGGACGGCCGTCCCGATCCGGTGCGGCGCGTCCTCACCTTCACCACCGCGCCGCTCGAGGCGGATGTGGAGGTCGCCGGCCCGATCGAGCTGGTGCTCTACGCCGCCTCGACGCGCAGCGACACCGATTTCATCGTCAAGCTCTCCGAACAGATGGCGCAATCGCCGGACGACCGCCACCGCGGCGCGCAGCCGGCCGCGCGCATCGTCACCAAGGGCTGGCTCCGGGCGTCGATGCGGGCCGTCGATCGGACGCTGTCGCGCCCGCACGCGCCGCATTATTCCTGCACCACGCCCGAGCCGCTCGTTCCCGGCCGGGTCTATCAAATTCACGATCGCGGTGATGCCGACCGCCTATCGCTTTCGCCAGGGCAGCCGCATCCGCCTCGAACTCGCCAATGGCGATTCCTCCGTGACCGAAGGCGTATTCGCGCATCCCTACACCCCCGACAAGGTCGGACGCGACACTATCCACCACGACGCGCGCCGTCCCTCCCACCTTTTGCTGCCGCTGGTGCGGCGATAGGGCGCCTGTTATCCTCGCGCCAACCGCAGGTCGTGTGAATGAATCAGGAAAGCCTCGCGCGCTTCATCGAAGAGCGCTGGCGCGATGACATCGTTCCGCGCCTGATCGAGTACATCCGCATCCCCAACAAATCGCCCGCCTTCGATCCCGATTGGGCGGCGCATGGCCACATGGACAAGGCGGTGGCGCTGTTCGAGGGCTGGGCGCGGCGGGCGCTCGACGGGGTCGATGGCGCGACCGTCGAAGTGGTGCGGCTGCCGGCGCGCACGCCGATGATCGTCATCGACGTTCCCGGCGACGGCACGGATTGCGTGCTGCTCTACGGCCATCTCGACAAGCAGCCGGAGATGGCGGGCTGGGCCGAGGGCATGGGACCGTGGACGCCCGTGCTCGAGGGCGACCGGCTCTACGGCCGCGGCGGCGCCGATGACGGCTATGCGATCTTTGCGGCGGTGACGGCGCTCGCGGCGCTCGCGGCGCAGCGCATCCCCCATGCGCGCTGCGTCGTCCTGATCGAGGCGTGCGAGGAATCGGGCAGCTATGATCTGCCGCATTACGTCGCGCATCTGGCGCCGCGTCTCGGCGCGCCGTCGCTGGTCGTGTGCCTCGATTCGGGCTGCGGCAATTACGATCAGCTTTGGCTCACCACCTCGCTGCGCGGCCTGATCGGCGGCACGCTCAGGGTGCAGGTGCTCGAAGAGGGCCTGCATTCGGGCGATGCCTCGGGCGTCGTGCCGTCGAGCTTCCGCATCCTGCGGCAATTGCTGTCGCGGCTCGAGGACGAGGCGAGCGGCGCCATCCGCCCGGCGGCGCTCTACGCACCGATCCCGCCGGACCGCGTCGCCCAGGCGCAGCGCGCCGCCGCGGCATTGGGGAACGAGGTCTATGGCCGGTTTCCCATCGTGCCGGGGCTGGCGCCGATGAGCGATGACCGCACCGAGCTTTTGCTCAATCGCGCCTGGCGGCCGCAACTTGCGGTCACCGGCATCGACGGGCTGCCGCCGCCCGGAAGCGCCGGGAACGTGCTGCTTCCCTTCACTACCGCCAAGCTGAGCCTGCGCCTGCCGCCGACGCTCGACGCCAAAGCGGCGGCGACGGTGCTGCGCCGGCTCTTGGAGAGCGATCCGCCCAACGGCGCCCGCGTCGGCTTCGAGGCGAAGGACGCGGCGACCGGCTGGAACGCGCCGGCCCTCGCGCCCTGGCTCGAAGCGGCGCTGGAGCGCGCGTCCCAGGCCGCGTTCGGCGCGCCCGTCGCCTTCATGGGCGAAGGCGGCAGCATTCCCTTCATGGCAATGCTGGGGGAGCGCTTTCCCCAGGCGCAGTTCGTCGTGACCGGCGTCCTCGGCCCGCATTCCAACGCCCATGGGCCGAACGAGTTCCTGCACGTGCCGATGGCGATGCGAATCTGCAGCGTCGTCGCGTGCGTGCTGGCCGATCACCACGCGCGCGGGCGATGAGCGACAACCCCTTCTTCGCCGACTGGACCGCGCCCTTCGGCCTGCCGCCTTTCGATGCGATCAGGCCCGAGCATTTTCCGCCGGCCTTCGACCGCTTCATGGCCGAGCAGGTCGACGAGGTCGCCGCCATCGCGCATCGCCTCGATCCGCCGCGCTTCGACAACACCATCGCCGCGCTCGAGCGCGGCGGCCGCCGCCTCAATCGCACGAGCCGCGTCTTCTTCAATCTCAATTCGAGCGCCGCCAGCGACGCGCTCGAGGCGATCGCCCGCGACTATGCGCCCAAGCTCGCCCGCCACCGCATGCGGGTCGCGCTCGATCCCGAGCTCTACCGGCGGATTGCGGCGCTCTATGCGCAGCGCGACGAATTGGGGCTCGATCCCGACCAGCGCCGCCTCGTCGAGCGCCGCCATCTCGATCTCGTCCGCAGCGGTGCCAAGCTCGGGCCCACGGCGAAGGCGCGCATGGCGGCGCTCGCCGAGCGCCTGGCGACGCTGCACACGCTGTTCGGCCAGAACGTACTGCACGACGAGAAGACGTGGCACCGCGTGCTCGAGGCCGGCGATCTCGATGGCTTGCCCGATTTCGTGCGCGAAGCGGCCGCGGCGGCGGCGCGCGAGCGCGGCCTCGACGGGCGCCATGTCGTGACGCTCGCGCGGTCATCGGTCGAGCCGTTCCTCGCATTCGCGGCGCGCCGCGACCTGAGGCAGGCGGTCTATGAGGCCTGGACCGGGCGCGGCGCCCACCCCGGTGCGCATGACAACATGCCGCTCATCCGCGAGATCCTGGCGCTGCGCGCCGAGCAGGCGCGGCTCCTGGGCTATGACAGCTACGCCGCCTACCGGCTCGACGACACGATGGCCAAGGACATCGGCGCGGTCGAGCGGCTGCTCGATCAGGTCTGGGCGCCGGCCAAGCGCAAGGCCGAGGCCGAGCGCGCGGCGCTTCAGGCGCTTGCGCGCGAGGACGGGCTGAACGCGCCACTCGCGCCGTGGGACTGGCGCTACTACGCCGAGAAGCTGCGGCGGGCGGAACACGATCTCGACGCCGCGGCGGTGAAGCCCTATTTCGCGCTCGACGCCATGGTCGAAGCGGCGTTCGACACCGCCCGGCGGCTGTTCGGCGTGCGGTTCGAAGAGCGCACCGACCTTCCCGCCTATCATCCGGATGTCCGCGTCTATGCGGTGAGCGATGCGGGCGGCCATCCGATCGGGCTTTTCCTGCACGACAATTTCGCGCGGCCGGGCAAGCGCTCGGGCGCGTGGATGAGCAGCTATCAGCTTCAGGAATCGTTCGACAGCGCGGTCGCGCCCATTGTCGTCAACAACAACAATTTCGCCAAGGCCGCGCCGACGCTGCTCGATTTCGACGAGGCCGAGACACTGTTCCACGAATTCGGGCACGGGCTGCACGGGCTGTTGAGCCGCGTGCGCTATCCCTCGCAATCCGGGACATCGGTGCGGCGCGATTTCGTCGAGTTCCCGTCCCAGATCTTCGAGCACTGGCTGGCGGCGCCCGAGACGCTGCGCCGCTTCGCGCGCCATCACGCCACCGGGGCGCCGCTGCCCGAGGCGCTGCTGCGGCGGATTATCGCCACGCGAACCTTCAACCAGGGCTTCGCCACGGTCGAATACGTCGCCGCCGCCATGATCGACCTCGCGCTCCATACCCATCCTACGCCCGAGGCGCTCGACGTGGTCGGGTTCGAGCGCGAGCTCCTGGCGCGGATCGCCATGCCCGCCGCGATCGATCCCCGCCACCGCTCGGCGCATTTCCAGCACCTCTTCGCCGGCAGCGGCTATGCGGCCGGGTATTACGCCTATCTCTGGGCCGAGACGCTCGATGCCGACGGCTTCGATGCCTTCGCCGCCGCGGGGGATTTGTTCGATCGGGATCTGGCCGCGCGCCTCGCCTCGATCTACGCCGCCGGCGATACCGTCGATCCGATGGAGCTCTACGTCGCCTTCCGCGGGCGGGAGCCGACGATAGATGCGCTGCTGCAGCATCGCGGCCTCGTCGCCGACGCGCCCGCCTGAGCGCCGCGACCGCCTTGCCGGCGCGGGCCGTCGGGCGCATGATTCTTGCGGCAGATCAAGGCTGCGCCACGCCAGAGCGGCTAGAAATCGTAAACCAGCAGGGAGGACCTTCATGGCGCTCAAGGACATCCTCGTCATCTTCGATCCGGCGCACGGCTACGCGACAAGGCTGGCCGTGGCGGCGGCGCTGGCGGAGCTTCACGAGGCGCATCTCACCGGGCTTTGCGTCATTCCGCCGGTCTCGTTGGCCGAGGCGGGCCTGCCCTTGACCGGCGGCGCGGCCGAGTCCGAGGCGCTGAGGCGCGTGCGCGCCAATCTCCTCGCCGTCGCCAACGAGGCCACGGGCCGCATCGAAGAAGCGCTCCGGCACGAGGCGTCGAACCGCTCCCTCGCCTGCGAATGGCGCGCCCCCGAGGGGCGGCCGACGGAGCTTGGGCCGCTGCACGCGCGCTATGCCGATCTTTGCGTGATCGGCCAGAACGACCCGCGCCATCCCGACGCTGCGACCGGTGGGCTGGTCGAGGCGGTGATGCTGAGCAGCGGCCGGCCGGTCGTCATCGTCCCCTACGCCGGAAATTTCGCGACCGTGGGCCGCACCATTCTGGTGGCGTGGAACGCGACCCGCGAGGCCGCGCGCGCGGTGAACGATGCGCTGCCCATCCTCGAACGCGCCGACAAGGTCACCGTCCTTGCGGTCAATCCGGGCACCAGCGGCGCCGAGAAGCCGCCGGTGCGGACGGTCCCCGGCATTGGCGGCGAGGGCAGCTGGCCCGCCGCCGACATCGCCCATCACCTCGCGCGCCACGGCGTCAAGGCCGAGGCCTCCTACACCATGAGCGAGGACGTCGATGTCGGCAATACGATCCTGTCGCGGGCGGCCGATCTCGGCGCCGATCTCATCGTCATGGGCGGCTATGGGCATTCGCGCCTGCGCGAATTCATCATGGGCGGCGCGACCCGGACCCTGATCGAGAGCATGACCGTGCCGGTGCTGCTGTCGCACTGACGGCACGGCGCCGCTTGCCGCCGGGGCAGGGGCTTGATGCCGGCGCGATCTCGGGCCTTCATGGGCGATCGCCGAGGGAGGCCGAGATGAACGCCGAGGATTATGTCGAACGCGCCGCGGGCCTGCAGCCCTTGCTCGAACAGGCGGCGCCGCGCATGGAGCGCGAGCGGAAGCTCACCCCCGACGTGGTCGCGGCGCTGCACCAGGCGGAATTGTACCGCCTGCTGCTGCCGCGCTCGCTCGGCGGGGCGGAGCTCGCGCCGGCCGATTTCGTGCGCGCGATTGAGGCCATCGCCAAGGCCGATGCCAGCACCGCCTGGTGCCTCGCCCAGGCCGGCGGCTGTGCCATGGCGGCGGCCTATCTCGATCCCGCCGCCGCGCGCGAGATATTCGGTCCGGCGAACGCGGTGCTGGCCTGGGGACCGCCCAACCCCAGCGGCCGCGCGCTCGCGGTGGACGGCGGCTATCTCCTCAACGGCACCTGGCAATTCGCCAGCGGCAGCCGCCATGCCACGTGGCTCGGCGCGCATGCGGCGCGGGTCGACCGCGACGGCAACAGGCTGCCCAATCCGGCCGGCCCGCAATACGAACCGACCCTGCTCTTTCCGCGGTCGAGTGCCACCATCACGGACACCTGGCAGGTCGTCGGCCTCAAGGCCACCGGCAGCGACACGTATTCGGTGATGGACCTGTTCGTCCCGTCCCGCCACGTCCTCGTCCGCGACGACCCCGGCACAAGGCGCGAGGCGGGACCGCTTTACAAGTTCACGAACTATCAGATCTACGGCGCCGCCTTCGCCGGCGTGGCGCTCGGGATCGCGCGCTCGACGCAGGACGCGTTCCTCGCGCTCGCCCGGGAGAAGACGTCGTTCCTCGCCGCCGCGCCGCTGCGCGAGAACGCCGCCATCCAGGCCCAGGTCGCGATGTGCGAGGTGCGGCTGCGCGCGATGCGGCTCTTCCTGCTCGACACCTTGCGCCAGGCCCATGACGACGCGGCGCAAGGCGGCGCGATCGATCTCGACCGCCGCCTCGCGCTCAGGATGGCCTCGACGTACAGCACCCATCAGGCCAGCGATGTCGTCGACGCCTGCTACCAGGCCGCCGGCGCGACCGCGATCTTCGAGTCAAACCCGTTCGAGCGCCGCTTCCGCGACATGCACGCCGTGGCGCAGCAATCGCAGGCGCGGATGATGCATCTCGAAGCGGCCGGGCGGATGCTGCTCGGCGGCGGGCTCCAGGGCTACGCGGTGTGAGGCTTGGCCCGGCGCGCGCGGCGGGTTTAAGATAGGGAACCCGGACATCCCGGCAGGAGGAAACCGATGGATTCGTGCCTCTCGCCCAATGGCCAGATGCGTTACGACATTGCTGCGCCGCCGACGCGGCTGTTCGTCGCCACCGCCACCGGGGTCGCCGTGCTCGAGCGCGGTGGGCCGGGCGCCGCGTGGCACCTCGCCCGCACCGGCCTCGCCGGCCACCATGTCAGCACCATGACGGCGCTGCCCGGCCATCCGGGGGTGCTCGCCGGCACGCATGGCGACGGCATCTATTTCAGCGCCGACGGCGGCAAGAGCTGGGAAGAGCGCGACAGCGGCGTCAGCATCCGCGACATCTACTCGCTCTATGGCGTCGCCCGCGACGGCAAGGTGACGCTCTATGCCGGCACGCAGCCGGCGGCGCTCTTCCGCAGTTTCGATCTCGGCAGGAGCTGGCACGAGCTGCCGGCGCTGCGTGGCGTCCCCGGCACCCAGGGATGGACCTTCCCGGCGCCGCCGCATATCGCCCATACCAAGATGATGGCCTTCGATCCGCGCGATCCCGACACGTTCTATGCCGCGATCGAACAGGGCGCGCTGCTCAAGACCAGCGACGGCGGCACGACCTGGCGCGAGTTCGACAGCTATTCGCGCGAGGACGACCGCGCCTACAAGGACGTGCATCAGATCGTGCTGGTGCTGTCGCAGCCGCGCACCATGTTCATGACCACGGGCGTCGGCCTCTATCGCAGCGAGGATGCCGGCGAGCGGTGGGAGCGGCTGACCGGCGCCGCGTTCCGCCTCGCCTATCCCGACCACATCGCGCTCTCGCCGGACGAGAAGACGCTGTTCATGTCGGGTGCCGCCGCCGATCCCGGCGTCTGGCGCCGGACGCATGACGCGGGGACCGCCGTGATGCGCAGCCGCGACGGCGGCCGACATTGGGAATTGCTGCACGGCGGCGTGCCCGAGACCGCGCCGTGCAGCATCGAAGGGATGACCGTCGCGGCCTATCCCGGCGGCTTCACCGTCTTCATCGGCAACACCGACGGCGATGTCTATGCGAGCGAGGACGGCGGCGACCATTGGACGCGCATCGCCACCGGCATCGGGCCGGTCTCGAAGGGCAATCATTTCGAGCCGCTGCAAAAGGCGGCGCGGGCAATCGCGGCGACCCCTTGAGGCCACCGCGCGAACGGAGGACCGGGCCATGGATGGAGCGCAAGCGCGGGCGAAACCCAGCCTCTTGGCACAATTGCCGGAGCGGCTGCACCATTATGCCTTCGTGGTCCGCGACCACGAGGTCAATCGCAAATTCTTCGAGGATGTTCTCGGCATCCCCCTGGTCGCGACCTGGTGCGAGCAGGTGTTCAACAACGATCTGAAGCGCGATGTCGCCTATTGCCACGCCTTCTTCGGGCTCGGCGACGGCGGCGCGATCGCCTTCTTCCAGTTCGCCGACGAGGAGATGTATCAGCGCGTAAAGCCGGTCTTCCCGCAGGTCGCGGCGTTTCAACACATCGCCTTCAAGGTCGCGCGCAGCACCTTCGACGAGATCGCCGCGCGGCTGAAGGCGGCCGGCATCGCCTATCGCGTGACCGACCACGGCTATTGCGAATCGCTCTACGCGACCAGCCCCGACGGGCTGCGCGTCGAGTTCACGGTCGATCCGCCGCATGTCGATCAGATCAACGCCATGCGCCGCGCCGATGCGCACCAGGAACTGGCGCGCTGGCTCGCGGGCGATCACCGGCCCAACAACCTGGACCGGCATTGATGGCACGGGGCACGGTCCTCGAGACCACCGTGGTCGGCAGCTATCCGCAGCCGGACTGGCTGATCGACCGCGCCGTTCTGCGCAGCGGCGTGCCGCGCGTGCGCGAACCGAAGCTGTGGCGCGTGCCGGCGGCGTTTCTCGACGAGGCCCAGGACGACGCCACCATCCTCGCGATCCGCGCCATGGAGCGCGCCGGCATCGACGTGATCACCGACGGCGAGATCCGGCGCGAAAGCTATTCCAACCGCTTCGCGACCGCGCTCGAGGGCGTCGATATCGAGCATCCCGGCACCACCATCGGCCGTACCGGCATCGCCAACGTGGTGCCGCGCGTGGTCGGGCCGATCCGGCGCCGTCATCCGGTCGAGGTGCGCGACGTCGCCTTCCTGCGCGCCAATACCGACCGCGTCATCAAGATCACCCTGCCCGGCCCGTTCACCATGACGCAGCAGGCGCAGGACGAGTATTACAAGGACGAGGAAGCACTCGCGCTCGCCTATGCCGCCGCCGTCAATGACGAGGCGCGCGACCTCAAGGCGGCCGGCGCCGACGTGATCCAGCTCGACGAGCCGTGGCTGCAAGCCCGGCCCGAGCGCGCGGCGCGCTATGGCGTCAAGGCGATCGAACGCGCCTTTGCCGGCATCGCCGGCACCACCGCGATCCATCTCTGCATGGGCTATGCCCATGCGGTTCCCACCAAGCCGTCGGCCTATGCCTTCCTGTCGCAGCTTGCCGACTGCACGGTGCAGCAGATCTCGATCGAGGCGGCGCAGCCCAAGCTCGATCTCGGCGTGCTGCGCGATCTCGCCGGCAAGACCATCGTGCTCGGCGTGCTCGATCTCGGCGATCCGGCCGTCGAGTCCGCCGACGAGGTCGCGCGGCGCATTCGAGCCGGACTGGCGCATGTCGCGCCCGAGCGCCTCGTGCCCGCGCCCGATTGCGGCATGAAATACCTGCCGCGCGACGTCGCCTTCGGCAAGCTCAAGGCGCTCGCCGAAGGCGCCGCCCTGGTGCGGCGCACGCTCGGATAGACGAATCAGACGATCTCGCCGTTGCGCCGAGCCTCAGGCGCGGCCCCACAAAATCTTGGTGGCGCGGCGCGCGCCCTCGGCCATCGCCTCGAACTTGGCCCAGCAGATCGAGGCGTGGCCGACCCGCGTGCCGAGCCCGCAATCGGTGCCGGCGAGCACGTTCTCGCGGCCGACCAGCTTGGCGTAGCGCACGAGGCGTTCGGCCACCAGATCGGGATGCTCGATGAAGTCGGTGCAATGCCCGACCACGCCGGGCACCAGCGTCGCGCCCTGCGGCAATTTCACCTCCTCGAACACGCGCCACTCGTGTTCGTGGCAGGGATTGGACGCCTCGATCGAATAGCTGCCGGCGCGCACGCGGAAGATCAGGTCGACGATGTCCTTCAAGGGAATGTCGTCATGGTGGGGCCCGTGGAAGCTGCCCCAGCACACATGCAGCCGCACCTTCTCCTTCGGGATGTCGCGCAGCGCGTGGTTCAGCGCATCGACGCGGATGGCGGCATATTTGCGGTATTCGGGGGCGGTGATCGCGGGCAGGCAGTTCCAGCCGTCGGGCAGATCGGGATCGTCGATCTGCAACTGGAAGCCGGCATCGACGATGGCCTTGTATTCCTCGTGCATCGTGTCGGCGATGGCGAACACGAATTCCTCGTCGGATTTGTAGTGTTCGTTGGCCATCCAGTGCTCGATCGTGCCGGGCGTGTTGGCGGGCAGATAGGCCTCGGCGATCGTGACGCCGGCCAATGCGGCCCTGAAATTGTCGAGGTCGCGCTTCAGATCGGCCTGGCCGATATAGCGCAGCTTGTCGACGCAGACCGGCATGGTCGGCGCGCCCGGGAACCGCGCGCGCGGATTGGCGGCGAAATAGGCGGCGAATTTGGTCGCGTCCCGCGCGGTGATTTCGAGCCGCCGCCGGCTCGCCGCCGGCCGCGCCTCGAACCCGGCGAGGCGCGAGCGCACATAATCCGTAAAGTTGGATTTCGACAGCTCGCCGTCATTGACGCTATCGAGCCCGCAGGCGACTTGCTGGCGCACGATCTCGGCCACCGCCGCGGCGAGGCGACGCTCGAGCGCGGCCGCATCCGTCGCTTCGCCGCGCGACTTGGCGAGCACCATATCGCGGAGATCGGTCGGCCGGGGCAGCGACCCGGCATGCGTGGTGAGAATGCGATCGGAGCTGTAGATCATGGCCCTTCCCTCCTCGCGCGGCCGTGATGCCGCTGCGGTTGCCGCGATTGTTACGCCGGCGCCGGTGCGCCGCAAGATCGACCCTCGGGCATGACCTGCGCGCCTGCGGCGGGATCGCTCATCCGTTGACGCTGCCGCGTTCCGCGGCAAGGACGTGGATGGCGTCGGCGTCGATCTCGATATCGACGATGCCGCCCGGGACGAGCGCACACTCCCGCAGCGTCTGCGGCAGCGCATAGGCGGTGAGCGGAAAGCCGCACTCGAGCGCGATCTTCCACAGCGGCCCGGCCCGAAGCTGCGCCGCGACGCGCGCGCGCCGGCGCTGCGGCGGAAGCGGCGATTGCGGCGGCAACAGCCGGATCGCCTCGCCCGGAATGCAGAGCGTGACGGGCTGCCCCGGCGCCAGCGCCGCCGCGGGCTGTGCCGCCTCGAGGCTGCCGTCGCCAAGAGCGATCGAAAGGCGATCATCCGCCGCCGCCGCGACGCGGCCCTCAAGAATATTCTCGATGCCGAGCAGGCGCGCGATCGCAATGCTCCCGGGCCGCGCGAACACCGCGGCGGTGGGGCCGTGCTGCCGGATCGCGCCACCCTCGATCACCGCGATCCGGTCGCCGAGCGCGAGCGCGTCGGTACGGTCGTGCGTGACGAAGACCGCGGGAATGCCGGCGCAGCGCAGGAAGCCGCCGAGCTCGTCCCGCAGCGTCTCGCTCGTCGCGGCGTCGAGCGCCGAGAACGGCTCGTCGAACAGGAAAAGATCGGGCCGGCTGGCGAGCGCGCGGGCCAAGGCGGTGCGCTGCTTCTCGCCGGGGCTCAACTGCGCCGGGCGCGACTGCGCCAGATGCGCGATGCCGAAACGCTCGAGCAGGGCATCGCGCCCGGCCGCGCCGCCGCGCGCTTCGCCGCCGATCGCCACGTTCCGCGCCACCGTAAGATGCGGGAACAGCCCGAAATTCTGGAGCACAAAACCGATCCGCCGCCGTTCGGGCGACAGCGCCGTGACGTCGCGTCCGGCAATGCGGATGCGCCCGCACTGCGGCCGGTGAAAGCCCGCGATGGTCTCGAGGCAGACCGACTTGCCGGCCCCGTTGCGCCCGAGCAGCACCAGGATCTCGCCCGGCGCGACCTCGAGCGAGACGCCGTCCAGCGAGAAGCGGCCGAGCCGAAGCGTCAATCCTTCCGTCTCGAGGCCCGGAGCGGTCATCGCCCGCCGCCGGCGGCGGCCTCGCCATAAGCGAAGTGTCGGAACACGAGGAAGAGCGCGAGCGTCACCGCCAGCAGCAGCACCGCCGCCGCCGCCGCCTCGTCGAGGCCGAAGCGCAGGAACAGCTCGTAGATCTTCACCGGCGCCGTCATCGGGTAATAGACGAGCATCGCCACGGCGGCGAACTCGCTGATCGCCCGCGCGAAAGTGAGGGTGAAGCCGGTGGCGATGCCGTGCCAGGCGAGCGGCAGCGTGACGCGAAAGAACACGCGCCACGGCCCCAGCCCCAGGCTGCGCGCGACCATCTCGAGCCGCGGGTCCACGGCCGCGAAGGCGATGCGCGCGGCGCTCACCATGTAGGGCGCGGCGACGAAGACCATCGCCACCACGATGCCGGCGAGCGTCGCCCAGAAGCGCAGGCCCAGGTAAGCCTCGGCCGGCGCGCCGATGATGCCGCGGCGGCCGAACACCATGAGGAGCGCAATGCCCGAGACCGTGTGCGGCACGCTCAAGGGCAGATCGACGACGGCGGCGATAAAGCCGCGTCCGCGAAACCGCCCGCGCGCCAGGAGATAGGCCAGCGGCACGCCCAGCACCATGGCGACCAACGCCGCCAGCGCGGCGCCCTCGAGGCTCAGCCACAGCGCGTCGCGCACCTCGACATCGCGCGCCGCCGCAACGAGGTTCGCGATGGATGGCGCGAGGGCCAGCCGCAGCAGCGGCAGTGCCACGACCGCGAGCAGCACCATTCCCAAGAGCCAGAAGACGAGGCGCAGCAGCGCGGCGGCCGGCGCCCAGTTTCCCGTCGCGGCTGGCGGATCGGAAACGCGCGCCGCCATCGCGGGCCGGCTCAGGATTTCGGCCAGGGCTTGACCAGCGCCTTCACCGCGGGCGGCGCGTGCTCCGGATTGACCGCAACAGGCGGCTTCATCGCGCCGAACCCGTCCCGCGCGATTATCGCCTGGCCCTGGGGGCCGAGCAGCAGCGCCAGATATATCGCCGCGAGCGCCGCGTGCGGCGCGCCCGCCGGAATGGTCGCGGCATAGACGATCGGCCTTCCGGCGAGCGCGCTGCTTTTGGTCTTGGCGATGCCCGCCGCATAATCATGCGCGCGGGCGGGATCGCTGAGATCGATTTCAGAGGGCAGCTTGAGGCTCTCGAGATGGTGTTGCACGGCGTCCGAGCGGTAGATCGCGAGATAATCGATCTGCCCGAGCTGCAAGGCCGAGATGAGCGCGGTCTCGGTGTCGCGGATGTTGCGGCGCGGCGCGTTCGCCAGCACCCGTTGCGCGAGCCCCGGCACCTTGTAATAGGCTTCGGCGAGGCTCAGCATCTGCAAGGTCTGATAGCCCGAGGGGTCGGTATCGGGGTTGGAGCGCCCGATCTCGACCCCGGGCCGCGCCAGCACCTCATACCAGTTCTGCGGCGTGATGTCGTGGGCGCCCTTGCTCTTGGGCGTATAGACGAACGTGATCGCGTTGCGCGCGAAGCCGACATACCAGTCGGTCCAGCCGCCCTTGCCGTCTTGTCCGAAGAGATATTTCGGAATGACGTTGTAATCGGCAACGGCGAGGATGTCCGCCGGCTCATGGAGCGCGGTGATGCGCTTGGCCATCATCACGCTGCCGCCGAATTGCGGCTCGACCGTGACGCCGGGATCGGAGCGCTCGAACTGGCCGTCAATCGCGCGGAACGGCACGGCAAGCGTTCCCGCCGCGAAGATCGTCAGAGTCTCCTTCGCCGCCGCCGCTTCCGGGCCCGCGACGACCAGGGCAATGCCGCACAGCGCGGCGATCCCGGCTTCGATCAGAGTCCTGCCGCCGCGCGCCGGCGGATTTTCCCTTGGTGTCATCTGCCGCTCCGGTCCCCGTCCACTCCTGGCATCATTATGCAGCAAACACAGCATTTCGTTGATATCAGAAATCGTGCATAATTATACCGAACAATGCAGGTTCGCGATGGGCGACTTGATGACGACCGCGGAGGTCGCGGACTATCTCCGCCTCAAGCAGCGCAAGATCTACGACCTCGTTCGCAGCAACGGGATTCCGTGCGCGCGGGTGACGGGGAAGCTGCTCTTTCCCAAGGCGATGATCGATCTGTGGGTGGCGCAGCACACGGAATACGCGGGACCGCGGCTTGCCGCCGCGCCGCCGGTGTTCGCCGGCAGCCACGATCCGCTGCTCGAAGGGGCGCTGCGCGAATCTGGATGCGGGCTGGCGCTGCTCGCCGGCGGCAGCACCGAAGGATTGCGGCGCCTGGCCGAGCGCCGGGCGGTGCTCGCGGGCATTCACGTCGTCGGCCCCGACGGCGGCTACAACGTCGAGGCGGTGCGCTCGTTGAGCCTCGTGAGCGACATCGTCCTGATCGAATGGGCGCAGCGCGAGCAGGGCCTCGTGGTGGCCGCCGGCAACCCGCGCGGCCTTCGCGGCCTCGCGGATCTCAAACGCCGACGGGTCCGCGTCGCGCGGCGCCAGGATGGCGCGGGGGCGCAGATACTCCTCGTCCATCTCTTGAAGCGTGCGGGGATCAGGCTCGAGGATCTCCGCCTCGTCGAGCCGGCGAACCTGACCGAGACCGATCTTGCGGCCTGCGTGCTCGACGGCAAGGCCGATTGTGGGCTTGCCATCCGCGCCGTGGCGCAGCGGTTCGGCCTCGATTTCATTCCGCTCCAGGTCGAGCGGTTCGATCTCGCGCTCCGCCGCCACGATTATTTCGAGCCGCCGGTGCAGGCGCTGCTGCGCTTCGCGCGCGGCCCCGTCTTCCTGCGCCGCGCGGCGGAACTCGGCGGCTATGATGTGAGCGGATTGGGCACGGTGCGATACAACGGCGCCTGATCCGCCTCCGCCTCAGGCCGCCGGCGCCCGGTCCCGCACCAGGGCCAGCTCGCGCGCCGAGACGCCGAGCGTGCGCCAATCGGTCTTCTTCGGCACCATCCCCTCGAACGAGGCGAGATCGACGTGCGCGATGTGCGGCTCGGTCGTGCCGATCGCGGGGCCGCCGTCCTGGAACTGCCGCGCCGCCGCGACCATCTGGCGGCGGAACTGCGCCACCGCGAGATCGCTCGCGCCGAGATAGTCGTGGGTGCGATCGGTGATCGCGCCCATCGATTCCCACATCGCCATGTCCTGCGCCGGGATGCCCTTGATGCCGGTGAAGTCGCCCTCTCTCATCGCGGCGCGGTCCTGCAGGAACCGGTTGCCGAGATTGCGGACCTTGCGATAGTTCGCATCGAGGTCGATGCCGACCTGCGCGGCGCAGAACTTGCGCCACGCCTCCTGGTCGATGCCCTTGGTCTCGTGCCAGGCGATCCAATAGAACATCGTGTTCCCGTCGTCGATCGGGACCAGCATCTGCGCGAGCTTGTACTGGTCGTTGGGCGGGATCAGCACGGTGAACGGCGCGATGAACAGCGTCGTGCGGATGTAGTCGTGGGTTTCGGCATTGAGGATGGGCTTGCGGATCGCGGCATAGCGGAAGCCGAACGAGGTGGGCTGGACCTGAAGCCGCGGCGCCTTGTCGGTCGAGGGCCGGGGCCAGGTCTGGGACGTGGCCTTGGCGCCTTCGACCGCCATCGACGGCATGTCGGAGGAATGGAGGCTCGACGAATGCGCGGAATCGATCGAGCCCTCGAGCACCTGCGCCCAGTTGCAGGCGGTGTGCATCTTGACGATGCTGGTACTGACATCGGGGGTCGGTGCCCAGGGCGGCGGCTCGAATTCGCGCAGCGTCGCCGCCGCGCCCATGTAGATCCAGACGAAGCCGCCGCCTTCCCGCACGGGATAGGATTTATGCTTGATGTGGTCCTTGAGCCGGCTGCCCGCGGGCTCGGCCGCCATGTCCACGACATTGCCCGCGACGTCGAATTTCCAGCCGTGATAAAGGCAGCGCAGCCCGCATTCCTCGTTGCGGCCGAAGGCGAGCGAGGCCTGCCGGTGCAGGCAGTGCTCGCCCAGCACGCCGAGCCGGCCCTTGCTGTCGCGGAAGACCACGAGATCCTCGCCCAAAAGGCGAAAGCGCACCGGCGCGCCGTCGGGCTCGGCCACCTCCTCGGACATGCAGGCCGGAAGCCAGTGCCGGCGCATGATCTGGCCCATCGGGGCCTCGCCCTCGACGCGGCACAAGAGATCGTTTTCCTGAGGCGTGAGCATGGCGGACTCCTCGAAACGCCGCATTGACCGGCGATCCTTAGCGCTCTAAGAATAGCGCCGCCGGGCCCGCCTGTCCAGGGAGACCGCGCCGCTCGGGAGCCAGGGCACCCATGACACCTCCCGCCAAGACCGCGCGCGTCGAGAGCGAGGCGATGCTGCGCCACTGGCTCGCGGCCGTGCCGAACGACCGCCTCGCGCATCTCGTCAAGGATGCGGCGCGCGGTCTGGTGCGCAGCCTGCAATTGCGGCTCACCGAGCACGGCGTCTCGTTCGGCCATTGGGTGTTCCTCCGCGTCTTGTGGGAGGAGGACGGGCTGACGCAGCGCGAATTGAGCGTGCGCGCCGGGATGATGGAGCCGACCACGCTCGCCGCGGTGCGCGCGCTCGAGACGCTGGGCTATGTCCGCCGCCGCCAGCGCAAGGACAACCGCAAGAACGTCTATGTCACCCTGACGCCGGCGGGAGCCGCGCTCAAGTCGCGGCTCGTGCCGCTCGCCGAGGAGGTCAACGCGATCGCGGTCCGCGGCATTGCCGCCGACGCCCTCGCCGTCACGCGCGCGACGCTGCTTGCCATGATCGGCAATCTCGTCGGCGACGAGGCGATGCTGGCGCAGGAAGAGCGCCGGCTGCCGTCGACGCGCGCGTTGGCGCGGCTCATCGAGGCGCAGCGCCGACGCCGCGCCACCCGGGCAAGGCCCGCGGCCGCCGCCCGCGCCGTCACGGCGCGAAAACGCGCGCGCTGAGCGGATGCGACCGGGCATGCTGCGGCCGGCGCCCGATTCGATCGCACTCGAAGAGCGGCTCGGCGCGCTGCCGCGATCGCATGTGAGCTTGCGCGCGCGCGTCGCCGTGCATTGGGACGAGCACCAGATCCCGTTCCTCGAGGCCGAGCACGACGAAGACCTCGCCGTGGCGCTCGGCGTCGTGCATGCGCATCTGCGCTGGACGCAGATGGAGCTGATGCGGCGTATCGCGTTGGGGCGCCTCGCCGAGACGATCGGCCCGCCCGGCGTCAGGATCGATCAGGCGATGCGGGCGCTGGGTCTGGCGCGCATCGCCGCCGCGATCGCAGCGATGCTGCCGCAAGAGACGGCGCGATGGCTTGGCGGCTTCGTCGCCGGCATCAACCACGTGGTTGCCCACGCGCCGGACCCCGGGCCCGAGTTTCGCCTTCTCAACATCGCGCGCGAGCCGTGGCGGGTCGAGGACGTGCTCGCGCTCGGAAGGCTGGCGGCGGCGGATGTCACGTGGCTGAGCCTGCTGCCGCTGCTGCGCGAACGCGACCGCGCGCTCGCCGCCGAGCTCTGGCGGCGGATCGTCGGCAATGCCCCGGCGCATGAATTCGCGGGCGCGCAACGGAGCCGGCGGCGCGCGGCGCGAGCGCCGGATTTCCTGCCCTGGTTCTGGCGCGGCTGCGGCAGCAATTCGGTCGCGGTGGCGCGGTCGCGCAGCGCCGCGGGCGGCGCCTTGATGGCGAGCGATCCGCATCTGCCGGTGATGCTGCCGAACCCGTTTCTGCTCGCCGGCTATCGCTCGCCGTCGTTCCACTGCGTTGGCCTGATGATTGCGGGGCTGCCCTTCATGGCCTTGGGCCGCAACCCGTGGATCGCCTGGGGCGGGACCAATCTTCATGCTGCGAGCAGCGACCTCTTCGACGTTTCCGCCGTGCCGGCGCGGCAGCGGACGCGGCGGCGCGAGCGCATCCGCGTGCGCTGGTGGTTCGACCGCCGCGTGACCATCACCGAGGTGGACGGCGTGCCGGTGGTCTCGAGGCTGTCGCTGCTGCGCGGAACCCGCGGCGATTGCGCGCTGCGCTGGGTCGGCGCAATACCGAGCGACGAGTTCACCGCGATGCTCGGCGTCAACCGCGCGCGCGATTGGGACGAATTTCGCGCGGCATTGCGTTCCTTCGCGGTGCCGGGCCAATGCCTGACCTATGCCGATGTCGCGGGCCGGGTCGGGAAGGTGGCGGCGGCGCATTTGCCGCGGCGTCCCGTCGCGCCGCCGCCGTCGCCGATCCTGCCGCCATCCGCCGCCGTCCACTGGCAGAGCTTCATCACCGCCGACGATCTTCCCACGGCGTTCGATCCCGCCGCTGGCTTCGTCGCCTCGGCCAATGAGCGGCCGCCCGAAGCGCCGGTGCGGGTCGGATATGTGTTCTCGTCCGACAGCCGCATCCTCCGGCTGCGTCAGCGCCTTGCCACGGCGACGGCGGTTTCCTTCGACGATCTCGCGGAACTGCAACAGGACGTTCTCGCGCCAGGGGCGCCGGCCCTGCGCGACGATCTTGTTCGGCTGCTCGGCGCGGACGCGACGGCGCCGGCGGCGCGGCTCGTCGCGGCGCTCGCATCGTGGGACGGGCGCTATGATGCCGCCTCGCGCGGTGCGCTCGCCTTCGAGCTGTTGCTGTTCCATCTGGCGCGGGCGCTGATGGGACCGCGGCGGCTCGCGCTTTACGTGGCGACGTGGAACGAATGGGATCTGGTGCGCGCCGATCTCGCGGCCGCGTTACCCGAAGCGCTCGCCCGGGCGGTGCGGAGAGCCGCGCCGGTGGCGGCGCGGAAGCTCGAGAGATACGGCACATGGGGCGGCATGCACCGGCTGCGGCTCAGGCATTTCATCGGCCGAATTCCCGTGCTCGGGCGCCGCTACCGGTTCGGCGACTGGCCGCTCGCCGGCGGCAGCGAGACGGTCCTGAAGACCGCGCATCGGCTCGCCGGCCGCCGCCACGCGGTAGGGCTCGCGCCGGTCGCGCGCCACATCTCCGATCTCGCCGATCCGGATCGGAATTTCTTCGTGCTGCTGGGCGGCCAGGATGGGCGCGTCGGCAGCACCACGGCACTCGACCAGGTGGCGCTGTGGCGAAGCGGACGCTATGTGCGCATTCCGCTGTCGGTGGCGGCGATGCGCCGCCAATTCCGCTTCCGGGTCGATCTTTCGCCGTGAGCGGCGATGCTTGACGCGACGCCGCTGTTGCGATTCTACGCGCGCCGCCGCGCGCGGCGCCTTGCCGGCGAGGACGCGCCCGCGGCGCAGCGGCACGTGCTGCTGCGGCTCCTGCGCCACGCCGCCGATACGCGCTTCGGCGCGGCGCATGGCTTTGCCGCGATCGACGACGTAGCCACTTATCAGCGCCGCGTGCGGTTGCGCCATTATGACGATTTCTGGCACGAATATTGGCGCGCGGCGTTTCCGGTCCTCACCGATCTGTGCTGGCCGGGCACCATCCCCTATTTCGCCAGGACCTCGGGCACGACCACCGGCGCGACGAAATTCATTCCCGTCTCGCGGGCGATGAACGCGAGCAACGGGCGGGCCGTGCTCGACCTCTTCACGCATCACCTCGCCGCGCGGCCGCGAAGCCGCGTCCTCGCCGGCCGGAACTTCATGCTCGGCGGCAGCACCGCGCTCACCGAAGAGGCGCCGGGGATCGTGAGCGGCGATCTCAGCGGCATCGCCGCGCGCGAGGTGCCGTGGTGGGCGCGGCCGCGCGTCTTTCCGCCGCGCGAGGAGGCGCTGATCGCCGACTGGGAGACCAAGATCGACACCCTCGCCCGCCTGTCGCTCGAGGCGGAGATAACGTCGCTGAGCGGCACGCCGAGCTGGCTCCTGCTGTTCTTCGCCAGGCTTGCCACGCTCCGCCCCGAGCTTCCGCGGCGGTCGGCGAGCTATTTTCCCAAGCTCGAGCTCCTCATCCACGGCGGCGTCAATTTCGCGCCCTATCGCCGCCAGTTCGAGGACCTGCTCGCCGGCAGCCACGCCGAGCTGCGCGAAGTCTATGCGGCGAGCGAGGGCTTCATCGCCGTCGCCGATCGCGGCAGCGGCGAGGGACTGCGCCTCATTGCCGACAACGGCATCTTCTACGAGTTCGTTCCGGTGGCGGAATTGGATGCCGCCGCTCCGACGCGGCATTGGCTCGCCACGATCGAGCGCGGGGTCGATTACGCGATCGTGCTGACCACCTGCGCCGGGTTGTGGAGCTACGTGCTCGGCGACACGGTGCGGTTCGTCGCCGTGCGGCCGCCGCGGCTCGTCGTCACCGGGCGGCTTTCCTATGCCCTGTCGGCGTTCGGCGAGCATCTCATCGGCGAGGAGATCGAGGCGGCGGTCGCCGCGGCGGCGGCGGCGGTCGATCGCGACGTGGCGGACTTCACCGTGACCGCGGTCTTTCCCGCCGGTCCCGACGAGCGGGGCGGCCACCGCTACATCGTCGAATTCACAACCCCGATCGACGAGCGCGGCCTCGCCGCTTTCGCGCGTGCGCTCGACGACCGGCTCGCGGCCGCGAACGAGGACTATCGCGCGCATCGCGCCGGCGGCTATGGCATGGCGCCGCCCGGCGTCGCCGCGGTCATGCCGGGCGCGTTCGCGCGCTGGCTCAAGACGCAGGGACGGCTCGGCGGCCAGAACAAGGTGCCCCGCGTCGTCCACGACGCGACCGCGTTCCGTGCGCTGGAGGAATTCCTCCGGCGCGAGCGCGCGATCTACGCGACGGCGCCATAGCGCGTCCAGAGCGCCGCCCGTGCAAGGGCGTTGCATGCACGCGATCCGCCGCCGAGACTGGGGATCGAGAGCGATTCGGGCGACGGCCGCTTTTGCCGCTGCATCGCGGCCGGTGCCGAGTGGAGACTTCGTACATGAAAGGCATGACCCGGTTCTCGCTCGCGGCGTCGCTGCTGCTGCTGTTTCTGCTGCCGCTGCTGTTCGGCCAGCTCATGGCGACGAGCCTCGTCAAGCTCCATCTCAGCCCGGCCACCGCGGTGCTGCTGACCATTGCCATCATCGTCGGCGGACTCGTCAATCTTCCGGTGAAGCGCATCGAGCGCGACGACGTGATCCCGGTACACCCGCTTGCCATCTTCGGGGTTTATCGCGGGCCGCCCCAGTTCCGCCGCGTCCGGCGCGAGACGATCGTCGCGGTCAATCTCGGCGGCTGCATCATCCCGACGGCGCTGGCGCTTTACGAGCTGGTGCATCTCGCCGCGGCCGGACCGGGGACGCTGGTCGCCACCGCAATCGCCGTCGGCATCAACACGGCCGTGTGCTATTTCCTGGCGCGGCCGGTGCCGGGCGTCGGCATCCTCATACCGGGGCTGGTTCCGCCATTCGTGGCGGCGGCCGCAGCGCTGGTGCTGGCGCCGGCCACGGCCGCGCCGGTCGCGTTCGTGGCTGGGGTTGCCGGGACGCTGATAGGCGCCGATCTCCTGCATCTCGGCGCGATCGAGCGCAGCGCGGTCGGCATTGCCAGCATCGGCGGGGCCGGAACCTTCGACGGCATCGTCCTGTCCGGCATCGTCGCCGCCTATCTCGCCTGAGGCAACGGCGCTAATCCTCGATTGGCAGCCCGACATAGTTCTCGGCGAGCGCCTTTTGCGCGGCCTCCGACCCGAACAGATACGCGAGTTCCGCTTCCTGCAGCTTGAAGCCGAAGTCGCCGGCATCGGGAAAGCGATGCAGCAGGCTGGTCATCCACCACGAGAATCGCTCCGCCTTCCATACGCGCCGCAGGCAGCGGTCGGAATAGGTCTCGAGCGCGCCCGGGTCGCCGTGATGTGCCGCGATCAATCCCTGAGCCAGCGCGCGCACGTCGGTCGCCGCGAGATTGAGCCCCTTGGCGCCGGTCGGCGGCACGATATGGGCGGCGTCGCCGGCGAGGAAGAGCCGGCCGAAGCGCATCGGCTCGGCGACGAAGCTGCGCAGCGGCGCGATGCTCTTCTCGATCGACGGGCCGGTGACGAGCGCCGCCGCCGCCGCCGGATCGAGCCGCCGGCGCAGCTCGTCCCAGAACCGCTCGTCGCTCCACGCCTCGACCGTGTCGGAGAGCGGGCACTGCACGTAATGGCGGCTGCGCGTGAGCGAGCGCATGCTGCACAGCGCGAAGCCGCGAGCGTGGCGGGTGTAGACGAGTTCGGGCGATACCGGCGGCGTGTCGGACAAGACGCCGAGCCACCCGAACGGATAGGAGCGCTCGTAGGTATGAATGGCCGAAGCCGGCACGCTCGACCGGCAGACGCCGTGAAACCCGTCGCAGCCGGCGATGTAATCGCAGTCGATCCGGTCCGCGGCCCCGGCCTTGGCGAAGGTCACATAGGGCCGGGCGCCGGCGAAATCGTGGATGGCGACGCCGTCGGCCTCGTAGACGGTGCGCAGCGCCGCCGCTTCGCGCGCCTCCATCAGATCGCGGGTTATCTCGGTCTGGCCATAGACCATCACCGACTCGCCGGTAAGAACGCGAAAATCGATGCGGTGGCGCCGGCCGTTGAGGGCGATCCCGATCCCGTCATGGATCAGCCCCTCGCGATGCATGCGCGCACCGACGCCGGCCGCATCGAGAAGATCGATGGTGACCTGCTCGAGCACGCCGGCGCGGATGCGGCCCAGCACATGCGCCTGGCTCTGACGCTCGATAACGATCGCATCGATGCCGGCGCGATGAAGGAGTTGCCCGAGCAACAATCCCGCCGGCCCCGCCCCGATGATGGCCACCTCGACCCGCATTTTCGCCTCCCCCCGCCGTGCCGTTGTCGAGGATGCATCCGCCGTCCCGCTACGGCAAGCCGGATCGGCCGCGGCAGGCGCCGCCGCCGTTGTATCCCCGGGCGCGCGAGACTATATCGGAGGCCGGACTGATCGCCGCGGCCACGGCCGGGCGCGAAGGAGGCTCCATGGTTCAGATCGCCGAGCAGGACACGGCCCCGGAAACCATCGAGGCGACGGTCAACTATCTTGTCGAGACGGGCGATACGCCCTTCACCTATACCGGCGGACCAGGCTCGACCGAGGTGCGCTATGGCGGCACGCGCGACCCGCATCGCGTCGTCATCCGCAATGGCCGCCCGCTGGCCGACCGCTTCGCGCTCGAGCGCGAAGGCTTCCATTTCATCCGCCACGACACCAAGGTCGCGGATTTTCTCGACGATGCCGAAGTGCGCCGCGTCTACTACAAGGAGATGGAGGCGCTGATCAAGGCCGAGAGCGGCGCAACGCGCGTCGTCGTGTTCGATCACACGGTGCGCACCGCCGATGACGATTTCCGCGAGGAGAAGAAGCTCCGCGAGCCGGTGCAGCGCGTGCACAACGACTATACCGAGTGGTCGGCACCGCAGCGCGTGCGCGACCTGCTCCCGGACGAGGCCGAGGCGCTGCTGCAGCGCCGCTTCGCCATCGTTCAGGTGTGGCGGCCGATCCGCCACCCGGTCGAGACCTTCCCGCTCGCGATCTGCGACGCGCGCAGCATCGCGCCCGAGGATCTCGTGGTGTCGGAGCGGCGCTATCCCAACCGCGTCGGCCAGACCTATGCGGTGAAATACAATCCGGCGCATCGCTGGTATTGGTTCCCGCAGATGCGCCGCGACGAGGCGCTGGTGTTCAAGGTCTATGATTCGCTGCAGGACGGCCGCGCGCGGTGGACCGCGCACACCGCCTTCGACGATCCGACCGCGCCGCCCGGCGCGCGCCCGCGCGAGAGCATCGAGATCCGCACCATCGCCTTCTTCTGAGCCGGAGCGGTAGCGGCCGGTCGAGGATTAAGCACTTGGCAATCTCGAAGCGGCAAAAAATGATTGAACGCCGCATGCCGGCGTGCGGGGACAGGGTGCGGGGCGCTTTGTGGCCATGGCCGGCGGAATTTTGACGGACCAGCGCCCGGCCATCGCGGCGGCTGGGCGGGCGCGCGGCGACGGATAGCGATGGCCGTCGTCATAGATCCGACGGTCGCCGCGAACATCGTCGGACAACTCGGGACCATGGTCGCCACCGGCCGCTGGCTGCAGCCGGCGCCGCGCGGCACGATGCGCGGCGTCGATTTCTATCCTGCGACGGATTTCGTTTCCGCACTCGTGTTCAGCGCTCAAATCTTCAAGAATACGCATGGCTTCGTACCGATGCTTGCGGCGCCGTCGAGCTTCAACGAGCATATCTTCGTGCGCAAATTTTTTGCCGCGCTGCCGATGCCGTCGCTCGCAGACAAGCTCGAAGCACGCGCCTATGTGCAGGCACGCCTCGGCGACGCGATCCTGCCTTCGGTCGTCTGGGTCGGCGACGCGATCGACGCGCTGTTCGAAGGCGCGCTGCCATCCGGCCGGTTCGTCCTTAAGTCAAGCCTCGGCTCCGGGACGAACCAGATCCTGAATTTGCCCGCCGACCTCGTGACCCGGCGCGGCGAGATCGAGAAGCGGGCGGCGGAGTGGCTCGCGTCCCGCTTCGGTTATGCCTGGGGCGAGTGGCAGTACTGCACCGCAAAGCCCCGGTTGTTCCTGGAAGTCTTCTTCGATTTCAACCCCGGCACCGCGCCGGATGGCTTCAAGATCTTCTGCTTCAAAGGGAAGGCTCGCATGATCCAGGTTCACCTGGATCGCTACACGCGGCACCGGTGCGCCAACTATGACGTGACCTGGAAGCATTTGCCCGTCGCTTATCGAGGGTATGAGATCGCGCAGCGGCGCCGGCCGGACAATCTCGACGCGCTGATCGAGGTCGCGGAAAAAATTGCTGCGGACCTCGAGTTCGCGCGCATCGATCTCTATACCGATGGCAAGCGGATCATCAAGTTCGGCGAGATCACCCTTACGCCGGGCAACGCGAACGCAGCCTACTCGGATTTCAAGTTCGACCGGTGGCTCGGCACGTTCTTCGCCCCGGCAGCGGTCGCGGCGCCGCGCTGACCGGCGGGTGCAGGCGCCGCACTTGCGGTGCTCGACCCTGCCGCGCGGATCGGGTAACCTTTCCCTTCGCCGAGACGATGACGAAGGTCGTGCCGCGCGCAGGGCCGGCGTCGCGATCAACCCTGTCCATGCCGAGGAAATATCATGAGAGCCAGGACCCGCGCCGCGTCGGGCGTCGATGTCGAAAAATACCGCCTGCGCCGGTTCGTCGACCGCCTGATCGAGCTGGGCGAGGTGGAGGTCCATGACGAGCCGGTGCCGCTCACCGCCGTCAGCGCCATCATCGAGGGGACGGACAAGGCGGTGCTGTTCCGCCAGGCGGGACCGGAGCGGGTCGAACTCGTCGCCAAGACCGCGGGCAACCGGCGCCGCGTCGCCGCCGCCTTCGACACCACCGAGGACAAGCTCTATGACGAGTATTTCAAGCGCCTCGCCAATCCGCAGCCGCTGGTCGAAATCTCGTCCGACGAGGCGCCGGTCCACGCGGTGAAGCTCACCGGCAAGGACGTCGATCTCGCCAAGCTGCCGTTCTATCCGCATCACGCCTATGACGGGAGCTGCTATCTGAGCGCCGCCATCGATTATGTCATCGATCCGGCGACCGGGCGGCGGAATGTCGGCTGCCGGCGCCTGAGCCTGCGCAATCGCACCGAGACCGGCACCAACGTGACCGCACCGTCGGACCTCAAGCGCATCTATCAGGGCTGCGTCGCGCGCGGCCAGAAGCTGCCGATCACCTTCACCGTCGGCGCCCACCCGCTCGATTTCGTCGCGGCGACGACGCGCCTGCCCGGCGACGAGTTGGCGCTCGTCGCCGGCTTTCGCGGCGAGCCCGCGCCGGTGGTCAAGAGCCTCACCAACGACATCCTCGTCCCGGCCGATGCCGAGATGACGCTCGAGGGCTATCTCGACGAGCGCGGCTATGTCGAGCCGGAAGGACCCTACGGCGAGTACATGGGATATTACGGTGCGATCCACATGGATCCGGTGTTCCACTGCACCGCCATCACCATGCGCAGCGACGTGCTGCACCACACGCTGCTGCACGGCTCGGCCTTCGTGCTCGACCAGACCGACAGCGCCAACATCTCGGCGATGCGCACCGAGGCCGAGGCGATGAAGATCCTCAAATCCAGCGTGCGCGAGCCGGTCGCGGTCTCTCTGCGCTTGGTCTCGGGCGGCTCGAACACGCTGCGCGTCGCGATCAAGCAGCGCGTCTACGGCGAGGCCAAGGCGGCGATTGCCGCGCTCTTCGGCGGCATCATGCGGCTGAAGCACATCTACGTCTTCGACGAGGACATCGACATCCACGACGAACGCCAGGTGGAATGGGCGCTCGGGACCCGGTTCCAGGCCGATCAGGACCTGATGATCCTGCAGGGGATGATGGGCATGACGATGGACCCGTCGCTGCAGGGCCGCCGCACCGGGGCCAAGGCCGGCTTCGACTGCACCCGGCCGTTCGGCCGCGACGGCCAGATTCCGCTGACGCGCAGCGCCGCCAAGGTGTTCAAGGGTCCGGCGCGCTTCCAATCGGTTGAGCAGGCGCTGGCCGCGGGGCCGATGTTCTATGCCGACATCGTCGAAGGGGTCGGCAGCGACGACGGCCGCGAGGTCGCCGGCGCGCTCGATGCGCTGCGTACGGCCGGACGGCTCGGCCGCGACCGCGACGGCCGCTACTACCTCAGCGAGTCGCGGCCGGGCGTCACCGGGATCGTCGGCGCGCTCTATCACGATCCCAATGAAGGAACCTGAACCGGGCTTTGGCGACAAGGAGCACGACAATGCGTTGGAAGGGAGCAACCCTTGCACTTGTGACCCTCGCGGCGGTGGGGGCGGGATACGCCTATGGACCGGTACGGCCGGCTTATGCGGCCTGCGGTCCCGGCGACAAGATCGACAAATCCACGGTCGCCTCGGCGACCAAGAAGATCGAGGCCGCGGGCTATAGCCATGTCCGCGCGCTCAAGAAGGGCTGCGACAATGTCTGGCACGGCCAGGCGATGAAGGGCAGCGCCGCCGTCTACGTCGCACTCACGCCGAAGGGTGAGGTCTACCAGGAGCAGAACTGAACCGCGCGCCGCCGGCATCGGTGGTGGCGGGAGCGGGCGATCTCTCCTGGCTGGCGGTCAGCAGGGCCAGCGACCGGCAGCGCCGGGTGCCGTGATTTCGCGCATCGAACGAGATGTGGCATGAAGCTCCGTGACCGGACGGTGGTCGTGACCGGCGGCGCCGCGGGCATCGGCAAGGCGCTGTGCGAGCGCTTTCACCGCGAGGGCGCCAAGGCGGTGATCGTCGCCGATATCGACGGCGACGGCGCGCGCGAGGTGGCGCGGTCGGTAGGCAGCGAAGGATTTGCCTGCGACGTCGCCAGCGCCGCCGACGTGGCGCGCCTCATCGACGCGGCCGAGCGGCGCGGCGGCCCGATCGATCTCTACTGCTCCAATGCCGGCATCTTCGGCGCACGCGATCCGGCGGGCCATGTCGCCGGCGCACCGGACGAGGCCTGGCAGCGCGCGTGGTCGGTCAATGTGATGGGGCATGTCCATGCCGCCCGCGTGCTGGTGCCGCGGATGAAGGCGCGCGGCGGCGGCGCCTTTCTGCTGACGGTCTCGGCGGCGGGACTGTTGTCGCAGATCGGCAACGCGGTCTATTCGACGACGAAGCACGCGGCGATCGGCTTTGCCGAGAGCCTGGCGATCGCGCATCGCGACGACAATATCCGCGTTTTCGTCCTGTGCCCGCAGGGCGTCGACACCAGGCTGTTGCGCGACGGCGGCCCCGGCCCGCAGCACGGCGACGGCGTGCTGTCGCCGGATCAAGTCGCCGACGGCGTGGTGGCGGGGCTGGAGCGGGAAGGATTTCTCATCCTGCCGCATCCGCAGGTTGCCGATTACATGCGGCGCAAGGCCACCGATTACGACCGCTGGATCGGCGGCATGGCAAAGCTGCGCCGCGCGTTCGTGGCGGATTGATCGACAGGAGACGGAACCATGCCCTTTGCCCCATCGACCGGCGCGCGGCTTTATTACGAGGAGACGGGACACGGCCATCCGATCGTCTTCGTGCACGAATTCGGCGCCGACCATCGCGAGTGGGAGACGCAGATTCGCTGGTTCGCGCGCGAATACCGCTGCATCGCCTTTGCCGCGCGCGGCTATCCGCCGTCGGACGTGCCCGAAGGCGACGACGCCTATGGCTATCGCCACGCGACCGACGACATCACCGCCATCCTGCGCCATCTCGCCATCGACAAGGCGCATGTCATCGGGCTGAGCATGGGCGCCTATGCGGCGCTGCAATTCGGCCTGCGCTATCCCGCCATGGCGAGCGCGCTCGTCCTCGCCGGCTGCGGCTCGGGCGCGGTTCCGGCCGAACGCGCGTCGTTCCAGGCACAGACGCGCGCGACGGCCACGCAGTTCCTCGAACGCGGCTCGGCCGCGCTCGCGCCGCAACTGGCCGAGAGTCCAACCCGCGTGCAGTTGCAGAACAAGGACCCGCGCGGCTGGGCCGAGTTCGTGCAGCATCTGGGCGAGCATTCGGCCAAGGGCTCGGCGCTGACGCTGCGCAATTACCAGGCGCTGCGGCCGTCGCTGTGGGATTTCGAGGACGAACTGCGCAAGCTCGCCGTTCCGACCCTCATCGTCGTCGGCGACCAGGACAACCCCTGCCTCGAGCCGAGCCTTTTTCTCAGGCGCACGATCCCCGCCGCCGGGCTCTGGGTGTTTCCGCGCACCGGGCATGCCGTCAATCTCGAGGAGCCGGCGCTGTTCAATCGCGTGTGCCAGGATTTCCTCGGCACGGTCGAGCGCGGCAACTGGGGCCCGCGCGATCCGCGCTCGCTCTCCGGCGAGGTATTCAAGCTGGGCAAGGACTGAGCCCGTCCCCAGGCTGGCGGCGGGGTGCGTTGCCCGGACGCCGCATGCCGTTTATGCTGGCGGCTCGGCGCGGATCGCTTCCATGCGAGGGAGAATCGATATGGATGACAGGATGACGGCACGGCAGCCGGTCGGTTCGGCCGAGGCGGCGATGAAGCTCGCGCTCGCCTTCAAGAACGACCCGCATTACATCGCGGGACGGCGCGCCTTCTTCAAATATCGCGATCTCGGCGTCACCGATGCCACCGGCGGGCGCATGCGGGCGCAAGTGACCTCGGCCGAAAAGGGTCTGTCGAAGCCGACCGGCTGGCACTATCACGTCTGCGACATGCAGCTCGTCTATGTCCTGAGCGGCTGGATCGATCTCGAATTCGAGGACGGCAAGGCGGTTCGGCTCGCGCCGGGCGATTCGGTGATGATCCCCGGCGGCATGCGCCATCAGGAGACCGGCACATCCGATGCGATGGAGCTGATCGAAGTCTCGCTGCCGGCGGAGATGGGGACGGTGGCGTGCGATCCGCCGGCCGGGGCCGCCGCCGGGCGATAGCGGCGGCCGCGCGCGCAGTCGGGGCACGGTTCGCATGGCAGAGGCGCGGCTTGCGCTCATCCTGTCTCTGCTCGGTCCTTTCCTCCGCGTTGCGGCGTGGCGGGATGAAGCGTTCGCCGCGCGCCTCGGAGAGAAAAACCTCACCGCCCTGATCACGACGCGGGACGGCAAGGTCGCCCGCTCCTATACGTTCGGCGACGGCCGCGTGCGGTCGCGGCGCGGACGCCATCCCACGCCCGACGTGACGCTCACCTTCGCCACCGCGGAACTTGGTGCGCGGCTGATGATGCCGCCGATCGACTGGTCGGCGCAGACGGCCGCGCAGAAGAACTTCAACCTCACCCTCGACGGGCCCGAGGAACTCGCCTGCTGGTTCGCCCAGACCATCGTCGCGGCGACGCGCGCCGGCTGGAAATTCGGCACGCCCCAGGCCGACGGCACCGTGCGCTACACCACCATGACCAATGGCGGGCCGCTTTTCGTCTTCGTCAAGGACGGGCGCATCGTGCGCATGACGCCGATCGATTTCGCGGCCGAGGACGGCGCGTCTTGGACGATCGAGGCGCGCGGCCGCCGCTTCACGCCGCCGCGCCGGGCGACCGTCGCGCCGCATGCGCTCAATTGGAAATCGGCGGTCTATTCGCCCGACCGTCTGCTCTACCCCATGAAGCGCGTCGATTTCGATCCCGATGGCGCGCGCCATCCCGAGCGGCGCGGCCTTGCCGCTTACGAGCGCCTCTCGTGGGATCAGGCGCTCGACATCGTCGCAGGCGAGATCAAGCGCGTGAAGCAGGCGCATGGGCCGAGCGCCATCGCCTTCCAGCACCAGTCGCACCATAGCTGGGGCAATATCGGCTATTACTTCAGCGCGCTGCAGCGTTTCGCCAATCTCGTCGGCCATACCGTGATCGCCAGCAACCCCGACAGTTGGGAAGGCTGGTATTGGGGCGCGAGCCACCATTGGGGCTACACCATGCGGATGGGCCTCGCCGAGGGCTACGGCACGGTCGAGGACCTGTTGCAGCACGCCGAGATGGTGGTGTTCTGGTCGAGCGATGCCGAGGCGACGGGCGGCGTCTATGGCGGGCAGGAAGGCACGATCCGCCGCCAATGGCTCAAATCCCTCGGCATCCCGACCGTTCACATCGATCCCTATCTCAATCACACGGCGGCGTTCCTGGGCGGCACCTGGATCGCGCCGCACCCGGGGACCGATGCGGCGCTGGCGCTGGCGATCGCCCATGTCTGGATCAAGGAGAATCTCTACGACCGCCGCTTCGTCGAGACGCGCACGCACGGCTTCGCGACGTGGGAGCGCTATATTCTCGGCGGCGACGACGGCGTCGCCAAGACGCCGGAATGGCAGGAGGGCGAGACCGGCGTGCCGGCGCGCACGGTCCGCGCGCTGGCACGGGCATGGGGCACGAAGCGCACCTATCTCGGCGCCGGCGGGCTCGGCAACGGCTTCGGCGGCGCGTGCCGCGGCCCGACCGGCCATCAATGGGCGCGCGCCATGGTGTGCCTTGCGGCGATGCAGGGGATGGGCCGGCCGGGCGTGAATTTCGGCAATCTGCAATGGGGCGCGCCGGTCGATCTCTCGTTCTGGTTTCCGGGCTATGCCGAGGGCGGCATCTCCGGCGACGTGGTCAACACCGCGGCCGCGATCGGGCTCTATCAGCGCATGCCGCATCTGCCGACCATGAACACGGTGGCGCAGGCGATCCCGCGCCTGCATATGCCCGAGGCGATCATCGACGGGCGCGCCGAGGGCTGGGTGCGCGACGGGCGCTCGCCCTACCGCCAGTTCGGCCGCATCGTCTATCCGGCGCCCGGCGCCGCGCGCGTGCGCATGCTCTATCGCTATGGCGGGACCAATTTCGGCACGCTCCCCGACAGCGGCCGATTCGCCCGCATGTACCGGTCACCCAATCTCGAATTCGTCGTCAACCAGTCGATCTGGATGGAGGGCGAGGCCAAGTTCGCCGACGTCATCCTGCCGGCCTGCACCAGTTTCGAGCGCTGGGACATCAGCGAATGGGCGGGCGTCAGCGGCTATGCCCATCATGCGCAGACGCAGGTGAACCACCGCCTCGTCACGCTGCAGCACAAATGCATCGAGCCGTTGGGCGAATCGAAGGCGGATTACGACATCTTCTTCGCGCTGGCAAAGCGGCTGGGGCTCGGCGCCTATTATTCGGAGGGGATGACCGATCTCGACTGGGTGAAGCGCATGTTCGACGCCTCGGATCTGCCGCGGCTGATAAGCTGGAAGCGGTTTCTCGCCAAGGGCTATCACGTCATTCCCGCGCCCCCGCCCGAGCGGCGCGCGCCGGTCGCGTTCCGCTGGTTCTATGAGGGCCGCAAGAAGGACGTGCCCGAGCCGCTGCCGATCGCGGCCGAATATCGCGGCGAATTCGGCCTGGGCCTCGGCACGCCCACCGGCAAGTTCGAGTTCGAATGCGAGACGCTCAAGGCGTTCGACGCCAACGACCCGGAGCGCCCGCCCATCCTCAAATACGTGCGCTCGACCGAAAGCCCCGTCGCTTCGGCCGCGTCGCGCTATCGGCTGCAGCTCGTCACGCCGCATCCGCGCTTCAGCTTTCACTCGCAATCGGACGGCAAGGACAGCTTCATCAACGATCTCGCCGACCATCGCGTGCGCGTCGGCGGCCATTTCTATCTCGCGCTGCGCATCAACGTCGAGGATGCGCGCGCCCGCGGCATCCGGCGTCACGATCTCGTCCGCGTCTATAACGACCGCGGCAGCGTGATCTGCGCCGCGGTTCCGACCGCGCGGCTCACGCCGGGCGTGGTGCACGGCTACGAATCCTCGGCGCTTTACGAGCCCGCGGCGGGTCCCGGCGCCGGCCCCGAGCGCGGCGGCGCGCTCAACACGCTGTCACCCGGGCGCACGCAGATCGCCAAGGCCCACGCCATGGGCACGAGCAACTGTCTCGTCGAGGTCGAGCGCTGGGACGATGCTATGCCGGCTACGGAAATGCAGGCGGGGCGGGCGCCGGTCGAAGCGAAATAGCGCGCCGCGCCTACGCCTGGTCGAGACGATGGCTCATCTCGGCTTCCCAATCGGGGCGCGCAAGAAATCCGGGGGTCTCGCGGCAGTGGCGTTCGGCTTCGGCCATGATCTCGTCGATCGGCTTGGTGAGGTCGATCGGCACGCCATGCGGCTGCGGCACGTGCCAGGGCGTGTGGGTATAGACCTCGACGCGGTTGCCCTCGGGATCGGCGAAATAGAACGATAGCGCGTTGCCGTGGCTGGTCTGGCGGAACTCGTTGACGCCGGCGCCCTTGACGCGATCGAACATGGTCTTCACCTGGTCGAGGCCGTCGACCAGGAACGAGAGCTGATTCACCGTGCTCATGCCCTCGGGCGCGCGGCCCGAGACGAGGACGAGCTGATGATGCTCGTCGGCGGCGCTGGTGAGAAAAGCGAGCTCGCCGCCGCCGGCCTTGCCGCGATCGGCGACGACGAGGCCGAGCGCGCTGGTATAGAAATCGACCATCTTCGAGACATCACGCACATAGATCCCGGTGTGGGTGAGACGGGGACGGATGGCGGCTGACATGGCGAACCTCCTGGAAGGGAGAAGCATGTCGCCGCCGGCCCGCGGCGTCAATCGCCGCGCCGGGGCGTTGCCGGAGCCGGGCCGGGACGGCTATGCTCCGCCCAAGACGGTGCCGGCGGCGAAGCGGGCCAAGCCGGGCCACAGCGACGGATGGGCGGGACATGATCAAAAGACGCGATTTCCTGTTTCGCGCGGCCGCCGCGGGCGCCGCGGTCGGCGCTTTTGCCGGCGGTCTTCGCACGGCCCGGGCGGCCGAACCGGTGACGGTCTTTCTCCCGTTCGACTTCACCCCCGAATACAGTGACATCATCAACGCCGCTTCGGGCGGCCATTTCGCGAAAGAGGGACTGGACGCGACGGTCCGCTCGTCAAAGGGCGTGCAATCGCTGCAGCAACTCGTCGCCAAGCAGGGGCAGTTCATTCGCAACATCGCGCTCGACGTGGTGCGGGGCGTCTCGGTCCAGGGCCTGCCGCTTGTCTGCATCGCGACGATCGGCCAGGGTTCGGCCTTCAACGTCGTCAGCCTGAAGGACAAGCCGATCCTCAACTTGGCGGATTTCAAGGGCAAGACGATCGGCATCATCGGCATCGGCGGCGCGGCCGACACCTATCTCGAGGTGCTGCTCGCCAAAGGCGGGTTGACCAGGGCCGACGTCAACGTGATCGCCGCCGGCAACAATCCCGGCGAAGTCGTTCTCTTGAAGCAGGGCCGCCTCGACGCCTTCATGTGCACGCTCGACACCGCGGCCAGGGTCGAGCAGGCGGGCGAGCCGGTGGTCTATTGGAGCACCGACAAATTCATCCAGATGCCCGGCTTCGTCCATGTCACGACGCGCGACATCGCCGAGAAGAAGCCCGATCTCGTCCGCCGCTACGTCAAGGCGATCAAGGCGTCGGTCGACGAGATCCTGACCCATCCGCTCGAACCGATCTTCCGGCGCGAGGCCAAGGAATTCGAGATGATCGGGCTGAAGGACATGGCGGAAGCGGTGCGCGTGCAGCAATTGGAGATCAACCGCATCTGGCTTGCGGCGGGCAAGCAGAACGTGCTGCGCAACCTGCCGGAGCATTGGCAGGCAGGCATCGACGCGCTTCGCGCGGTCGGCTTCAAGAACCTCAAGGATCCGACCTACTACTACACGAACGAATTCGTCGACGCCGCCTGATCCGCCGTGGCCCGCGCAGGCCGCCCGAGACCGTCGCCTACGCCGGCACCTTCTGCTTCTTCTCGCGATCGGCGGCGAGTTCGGGCTCGACATAGCCGTGGACGGACAGATCGAAATTGTTGCCGTCCGGATCGGTGCCGCGGGTTTCCGCATAGGGGCGGTCGGCCGGCCGCTTGCCCGGTGCGGCGAGGTCGAACTTGGCCATGCGCCGCGCGATCTCGTCGGCGTCCTCGACCTGCCAGCCGAAATGGTTGAGCCCCGTCGGCTTGCCGTCGGCCTTGTTCTTCAACAGGGCCACGGTGATATAGCCGTCGGTCATGAAGACGGAGCCGCTACCGCTGTGGATGCGCTTCATCTCGAACGTCTCTTCGTAGAATTTTGCGAGCCGCTCGGGATCGAGCGTGATGATGGCAAGATGTCGAATCTTGGGCTTCTGGGTCATGGTCGATCCTTCGCGGTGAGGATGCATTGCCTAGCGTCATGAAACGGCGAAAGCCCTCTTGCGTCAAGGCACTGCCGCGCCGGCCTTAACCGTCCTGCCCGTCCGCGGCGGGCGCGACATCGACCATGACCGCGACGCTGTGGCCGCCGCCGCCGAACAGCACCCCGCGCGCCGGACTCACGTCCGCGAAATCGCGGCCCCAGGCGACCGTGACGTAATCGAGTGGATCGGCCCGGTCGTTGGTCGGGTCGAAATCGACCCAGCCATCGGCGCCGCACCACACCGCGATCCAGGCATGGGACGCGTCGGCGCCCCGCGGCTGCGGCGATCCCGCGGGCGCGATGGTGCGGAGATAGCCGCTGACATAGCGCGCCGACAATCCGACCGCGCGCAGACAGCCGATCGCCACATGCGCCAGATCCTGGCACACGCCGCGGCGGGTCACGAGCACGTCGGCGAGCGGCGTCGATGCGTTGGTCGCCACCGGATCGAACACGAAATCGCTGTGGATGCGCGCGACGAGATCGCGGACGGAGGCGCCGATCGCGCCGCCCGGCGGGAAGGACGATCGGGCATAGGCGGCAAGCGCGGGCAGCGGCGGGATCCGCGCCGACGGATAGGCGAACGCCGCGGCGCCGCGCGCGGCCGGATCGGGCGCGACCGTGATCGCGTTGCGGACCTGCTCCCACGGCGCGGTCGCGGCCGGATCGACGTCGGGCGGCGCGCGCACGGTGATGTCGAGCTCGGACGAAATCCTGAGCGCATCGTGCGGCCGCTCGATCGCGAGATAGGTCGCGGGATTGCCGAAGCAATCGAAATGCCGCGCCGTCACCGCGGGTGCGGGCTCGACCGCGAGCGACCAGGCGGAGGTCTGCCGCTCCGGCAGCGGCCGCGGCTCGAGATGCAGCAGGTGATGCGCCAGCTCGACATTCGCCGCATAGCGATATTGCGTCACGTGATGCACGCGGTAGCGCATCGTTCCTTCACGCGGGCCGGGCGAACGCATGGGTGAAGTAGGCGCGCGTCAGCAGGTCGGAGATTTCGCGCAGCATGGTGCCGAGCGGCGCCAGCAGCGTCTGCAGCGCCGCGAGCGCCACCGGCGCGCCGCTGCCGTCGGCAAGCCCGGTCGACAACAGCTCGTGCGCTGCCTGGGCATTGTCGAGCGCACGGGCGACGGTGCTGTCGCCGATAAGCGTATCGCTGCCGGGCCGCGGCAGCGCACGCAGATGCGCCGCGATCGCCGCGACCTGGAAGGCGAGACCGAACGGATCCTGCTGGTCGAGCAGCAGTGCCGCCAGCATCGCCGAGCGGTGCGGCATGGCGTCGAGCGCGTCGGAGCGGACGCTCCGCGCCCAGACGGCGGCAATGGTCGCCGCCAGCAGCGCCTCTTCGTCGGCCTTTCGCGCCTCGCCGCTGAACTGCTGCGCCCGCGCCGACGCGGCGCGCAGGACGGCGACGTGATTGATCGCCCGTTCCAGCCGCGTGCCGAGATCGAGGAAGCGCCAGCCGGCGTCGCGCTGCATCATGTCGTCAACCATGCCCCACAGCGCCGCCTCGAGCGTCACGACCTCGTCGAGGCGCAACAGCAGGGCCGACGGCACCGGGCGGTTCGCGCGCAGCGCCGGCTTGTGCCCCAACGCCGTGATCGCCTGCCAGCAGCCATGCGGCAGGTAATCGCGCACGCCGCCGGCAGCATGCAGGAGGCGGCCCAGAGTGGCCGGCAGCCCGCTGGCATGCGCCGGGTCGAGAACCGCGGCATGAATGAGCGGCACGAGATTGAGCGCCGCCAGGTGCCCGCGCGCGAGATCGATCGACGGCAGCAGATCGACCGCCTCGGCGAGCGCCAGCGCCGGCTCGACCTCGCGCAACGCCCACGGCCGCGCCGCATCGGTGATGCCGAGCAACAGCAGGCGCTACAGCCGCGCACCGCCATAGACGCGCTCGGCATAGCGGCCGACCCAGAACAGTCCATCGGCGGCGCGGCTCGGGAGCCGGTCGGCGGTCGCGCGATAGGCGCCGCCCGTACGCAACGGCACCACCTTGGCCATGTCCGCATCCGTGCGGCGCGTGCCCGGCGGCGTGGCGCCGACGATCCAGGTGTCCTTGCAGCCGCCGCCCTGCTGCATCGATACGATCGGCGGACCGTCCACTGCCGAGATGCGCGTGAGACCGCCCGGCATGACGGCAAAGCCGTCGCCGCTCGCCGCAACAAAGACGCGCAGCACCAGGGAGCGCGGCACGAGACGGCCGTCCTGCTGCGCCGGGACGGTCGACAGCTCGACGCGCTCCTGGCCGACGAAATCGAGCGGCCGGGCGGCGATGCGGGCGGCGAGCGCCGCGCGCTGCGATGGCGACATCTCGGCGCCGAACACCGGCTCGAGCGCGAGCGTCGGGAAGGCCGGCTTGATCACCAGCCGGTCGAGATGGTCGACAACGAAGCGGCGCTCCTCGTCGCCGCCGCACCACCAGCTCGCGAGGTCCGGCAGCGCGAGCTTCTCACCGAGCAGCGCCTGGCTGAGGCCGGGCAGGAACGGCTTGAATGCCATGCCTTCGAGCACGCCGCTGCCGAGCGCGTTGGCGATGGTGACATGGCCGGCGCGCGCAGCCTCGGCCAGCCCGGCGACGCCGAGCGTGCTTTCCGGCCGCAATTCCAGCGGGTCGCAGAAATCGTCGTCGAGCCGGCGCAACACCACATCGACCGGCTCGAGGCCGTTCAGCGTCTTGAGAAAGACGCGCCGGCCGCGAACCGTGAGGTCGGCCCCCTCGACCAAGGTGATGTCGAGCTGGCGCGCGAGATAGACATGCTCGAAATAGGTCTCGTTGTAGCGGCCCGGCGTCAGCAGCACCAAACGCGGCGGCCGCCCGCTCTCCGACGGGACGCGCGCGAGCGCACACAGATTGTCGCGCAGGGCGGCGAAGAACGGCGCGATCGGCAGGACCGCGTTGGCGCTCATGCCGTCGGCCAGCACGCGGCCGATGACGCTGCGATTCTCGAGCGCATAGCCGGCGCCGCTCGGCGCCTGGAGGCGGTCGGCGAGCACCCACCACCCGCCGTCGGGCAAGCGCGCGAGGTCCACGGCATAAAGATGAAGGAACACGCCGCCGGGCGGGGCGATGCCGCAGCACGGCCGCAGGAAGCTCGGATTGGCATGGAGCAGGCTCGGCGGCAGCAGCGCGTCGGTCAGCACTCTCTGGGCGCCATAGATGTCGCCGAGAATGGCATTGAGGAGCCGCGCGCGCTGAATGACGCCGGCTTCGATCGTGTGCCACTCCGCCACCGGAATGAGCAGGGGAATGAGGTCGAGTGGCCACGGACGGTCGCCGGCGCGCGGATCGTCATAGATCGTATAGCCGACACCGTTCTGGCGCAGCAGCCGCGCCGCCTCGTCGCGCAACTCGCCGAGCTCGGCCGGATCGAGCTGCGACAGATAGCCGAACAACCGCTCCCAGTGCGGGCGCACGTGCTGGTCGCCGGTGACGAATTCGTCCCAGATCGCGCCCGCCTGATAAGCGCCGAGCGCTGCAAGGGTGTCGCCGGATGCCGGGTCAGACACGGCGCAGATCGAGGGTGAAGGGGAAATCGGGATTGGGTCCGGGCTCGCGCGGCTCGATCGGCCCGGAGGTGTGGCCCAGGGGCTGGAACCGCGCGAGCCGGCGTCCCTCGGCCTCGTGCGCGTTGACTGGGGCGGTGACGAAATTGCGGCCGCCGGGATGGCTCACGTGATAGGTGCAGCCGCCGATCGAGCGCCCGGACCAGCGGTCGAGCAGGTCGAACACGAGCGGCGCGTGCACCGGAATGGTCGGATGGAGCGCCGAGGGCAGCGGCCAGGCGCGAAAGCGCACGCCGGCGACACAGTCGCCCTCGATGCCGGTCGGGTGGAGCGGCACCACCCATCCATTGCAGGTCACTGCGTGGCGGTCGCCGACCATGCCCGTCACGCGGAGCTGCAGCCGCTCGAGCGAGCTGTCGACGAAACGCGCCGTGCCGCCGGCACCGGGCTCCTCGCCCAGCACGTGCCACGGCTCGAGCGCATGCCGCAGCTCCATCCGGATGCCGCGATGCGTGACCGTCCCGAGCACGGGGAAGCGGAACGCGAGATGGGGCGTGAACCAGTCGGGCTCGAACGGATAGCCGAACCCGGCCAGATCGGCCACCACGTCGCCGAGGTCCTGCTCGATGAAGAACGGCAGCATGAAGCGATCATGCAATTGCGTGCCCCACCGCACCAAGCGGTTTTTATAGGGTTCGCGCCAGAAGGCGGCGATGAGGGCGCGGATCAGGAGTTGCTGGGCCAGGCTCATTTGCGCGTGTGGCGGCATTTCGAAGGCGCGCATCTCCACCAGGCCCAGCCGGCCGGAAGCCGTGTCGGGCGAATAGAGCTTGTCGATGCAGAATTCGGCGCGGTGGGTGTTGCCCGTGACATCGGTGAGGATGTGGCGCAGCGCGCGATCGATCGCCCAGGGCGGGCACGGCAGGCCGAGCCGGTCGATCTGCGCGAACGCGATCTCGAGTTCATAGAGGGCGTCGTCGCGCGCCTCGTCGACCCGCGGCGCCTGGCCGGTCGGACCGATGAACATGCCGGCGAAGAGATAGGACAGAGCCGGATGGTTCTGCCAATAGGCGACGAGGCTGCGCAGCAGGCTTGGCCGGCGCAGGAACGGGCTGTCGGCCGGGGTGGCACCGCCGACCGTGACGTGATGGCCGCCGCCGGTGCCGACATGGCGGCCGTCGATCGCGAATTTCTCGGTGCCGAGCCCGCTCTGGCGCGCGTCGTCGTACAGATCGGTGATGATGCGCGTGAACTCCACCCAGCTCGCCGCGGGGTGAATGTTGACCTCGATGACGCCGGGATCGGGCGTGACCGAAAGCAGGTTGATGCGCATATCGCGCGGCGGCGGATAGCCCTCGATGATGACCGGCGTATCGCTCTCGACCGCGGCCGCCTCGACCGCCTCGATCAGCGCGAGGTAATCCTCGAGCAAGGCGACCGGGGGGAAGAATACATAGAGCCGGCCGCCGCGCGGCTCGACGCAGAGCGCCGTGCGCACCACCCAGCCCGCCGATTGCCCGCGCGTTGTCGGCTCCTCGCGCAGCTCCGCCATCGCGGCGGGGGCCTGGCGGCGCAGCGGCTCGGCCGGGCCCTTGGACAGGACGTGCTGCGCGGCATGCACGCCATGCGGCGGCAACGGCGGCAGGCGCTCGAACGGATCGCGCTCGACGATATGGGGATATTCGCCCGCGGCGACCCAGGGCAGCGAGGCGAGCGGCAGGCGGAAGCCGACCGGGCTGTCGCCCGGAACCAGCAACAGCTTGTCCTGGCGCATCGGCCACGGGCTCGACAGCCACACCGGGCCGCTCGCTTCGTGGCGGCGGTTGATCGGCAGCACATAGCCGACCGGCCGGTCGAGACCGCGGCGGAACACCGCGGCGAGACGCGCGCGCTCTTCCTCGTTCTCGAGCTTGCTGTCGAGCGGATCGACATTGACCGGCAGCGCGCTCTCGCGGTTGAGATAATGAAACGGGTCCTCGTAGGCCGGCAGCGCGACGCGCGGCGGGATGCCGAGCCGGCGCGTCAAGGCGGCCATGAACCGCTTGGCATCGGCGTCGCCCAGGCCATAGTCGCGGTCTTCGCACGCGAGGTAATCGGCATTGGCCCAGATGGCGTCGCCGTCGCGCCGCCAATAGATGCCGAACGCCCAGCGCGGCAGGCTCTCGCCGGGATACCATTTGCCCTGGCCGCAGTGCACGAGCCCGCCCGGCGCGTAGCGCTGCACCAGCCGCGCGACAAGCTGGCTTGCCATCCGCTTCTTGTCGGGCCCCACCGCCGCGGTGTTCCACTCCGCGCCGTCCATGTCGCTGAGCGATACCAGGGTCGGCTCGCCGCCCATGGTCAGCCGGACATCGGCGGCGGCGAGGTCGCGGTCGACCGCATGCCCGACCGCGTCGATGCGCCCCCACATCACGTTCGAATAGGGCTTGGTGACGCGCGGCTGCTCGGCGATGCGCGCGACCGTCATCTCGTGGTTGAATGCCACCTCGCACGCCTCGACGCCGCCGCTGATCGGGGCCGCGCTGGTCGGATCGGGGGCGCAGGCGAGCGGAATGTGGCCCTCGCCGGCCAACAGGCCCGAGGTCGGATCGACCCCGACCCAGCCCGCAGCGGGCAGATAGATCTCGGCCCAGGCGTGGAGGTCGCAGAAATCGCGCTCCGGCCCGGCCGGTCCCTCGAGCGGCTTCTGGTCGGGCGCGAGCTGGATGAGATAGCCCGACACGAACCGCGCCGCGAGCCCGCATCGGCGCGCGATCTGCACCAAAAGCCAGGCGCTGTCGCGGCAGGAACCGCGGCCGAGCCGGAGCGTATCCTCGCAGCTCTGGATGCCCGGCTCGAGCCGGATGACATAGCCGATGCCGGTCTGCACGTGCCGGTTGAGTGCCACCAGGAAGTCGATGGTCCTTGTCCGTTTTTGCTCGATCCCGCCCATGAACCCGCCCAGGAGCGGACCTATCGGCTCGAGCTCGAGATAGGGCCTGAGATCGCGCGCCAATGCGGGCTCGTATACGAACGGATGGAGCTCCGCTGCCGTTTCCAGGAAGAAGTCGAACGGATTGATGATCGCCATCTCGGCGATGAGATCGACCTCGATCAGGAACTCCTGCGTCGGCTCGGGAAAGACATAGCGTGCGAGGTAGTTGGATTGCGGGTCCTGCTGCCAGTTGAGGAAGTGCTGCCGCGGCGCGACCTTGAGCGAATAGCTCAGGACCGGCGTGCGGCAATGCGGCGCCGGGCGCAGCCGGACGACTTGCGGCCCGAGATGAACCAGCCGGTCATAGCGGTAGCGCGTCTTGTGCGTGAGCGCGACGTGAACGGCCATCGGGCGGGATTTCCTGCTCTTGCCCCAGAAAAATATAGATGCAATCTCCGGGCCAGATTCGGCTGGTACCGGGAACCGCAAACCGCCGCTACGCCTGTCTCATCGTCATGGCCGGCGCAAAAAGACGTGGATGGCTGTGACAGGCACGGCCATGATTGTCGTAAGGACGGTGCGCATTGCGCCTTCGCAATCGTGGTACCGGCCGCCGCGCGGGGTCGTTGCGCCGCGGCCGGGGGCCAATTACCATTGACCGGTCCTATGGCGGCGGGAGGCGGGAAATGAACCAGATCGCACCCTTGGCAAAGCGCGAGACCAAGATCACGGTGCTCAATCCGGTGGGCTCCCCGCCCGGCATTGCCCGCAAGGCGCCGGCGCCCCGGCTCGAAAGCCTCGACGGCAAGACCGTCTATCTCGTCGATTGCCGCTTCGACGATTCGATCGAGCTCTTGAAGCAGATCGCGGCGTGGTTCGCCGCGCACATGCCGGGCGTCACCACTCGCCTTGTCTCGCTCTCGGCCTATTACGGCCATGACGATCCCGCGACCTGGGCCGAGATCAAGGCCCATGGCGACGCCGCCATCATCGGCGTCGGCCATTGCAGCACCTGTGCGCCCGCCGTCGCCACCCACGCCATCACCCTCGAGACGCGCTACGGCGTGCCCACGGTCGCGATCCACACCGACAAGTTCGCGAAGGTGGTGCGCTCGGTCGCCCATGTCGCCGGGCTCGCCGCGGCGCCGGCCGCTTTCGTGCCGCAGCCGGTCATGGGCAAGAACGCGGCCGAGCTCGCGGCCTATGTCGACGGCAACGATCCAGTCACCGGAGAGAAGGTGATGCAGGAGATCGTCGCCGCCCTGACGACGGCGCTGGCGGAAGGCGGCGCCCGTGGCTGATCGCGCGACGCCGCGCGACCTCGAGCCGGACACCGAAGAGAACCTGCACCGCCTCTTTCTCGAGAATAACTGGACCGACAAACTGCCGATCGTGCTCCCGACCGCGGATCGGGTGGCCGAGATGCTGGCCCATACCCATCACGCCCCGGACGAGATCGTGGGGGCGATGCAGCCGACGGCCAATCGCGGTGCGTGGGAATACACGGTCGAAAAGGTGGCGGTGAACGCCGTCATGGCCGGGGCGCGGCCGGAATATTTCCCGGTGATCCTCGCGCTCGCCGCCTCGCAGGTGTCGGCGCGCGGCAGCACCTCGAGCTCGGCCGCATCGATGGTGGTCGTGAACGGGCCGATCCGCCACGAGATCGGCATGAATGGCGGCATCGGCGCCATGGGTCCCTACAGCCATGCCAATGCCACCATCGGCCGCGCCTATGGCCTGTTGTCGCAGAACCTGCAAGGCGGCTCGGTGCCCGGCGACACCTTCATGGGCTCGCTCGGCAACAACTACACCTATAACAGCATCACCTTCGCCGAGAACGAGGAGCGCAGCCCGTGGGAGCCGCTCCATGTCGCCAAGGGATTCAAGCCCACGGACAGCGTCGTCAGCGTGTTCTGGGGCTGCCGCTCGACCACGTTCTGCCTCGGCCTGCGCCAGACCTATTGGCGCGAGCATGTGCGCGACATGCTGCTCGGCACCGATGCGATTTCGGCGCCGGCGCTGCTGCTCGATCCCATCACGGCGCGGCAGTTCATCGACCGCGGCGGGTTCGACACCAAGGCCAAGCTCATCCGCTGGCTGCACGAGACGGCGACGATGCCGGCCGCACGCTACTGGGATTTGCAACTCGTGCAGAACTACGTTTATCCCTGGGCCACGTTCGGCCAGGAGCCGCTGGCGACCAAGCTCAAGGCCGCGCCCGATGAACTCATTCCCATCTTCGACGAGAAGGACATCAACGTGATCGTGGTCGGCGGCGAGACCAACGGCTACTGGCAGATCATGGGTGCCAAGCTGCGCAAACAGGTCCTGATCGACGACTGGCGCTGAGCGGCGGCACGATCCTGCGCCGCTTCATCGAACGACACTACGTCCCGCTGGCGATCGTTACGGTCGTCGCGGCGCTCGCGCTTCGGTTGCGCGGGTTGGGGCTCGCCGATGGCGGCTATGACGAAGGCGTCTATCTGCAAACGCTGATGGCGATGGCGTCGAGCCATGGCCTCTACCGCGAGACCTTCTATTCCCAGCCGCCCGCATTCATCCTGAGCGTCTATCCGTTCTTTCTGTTCTGCGGGACGAAATTTCTGGGCGGCGCGTTTCGGCGTCGCCGCCCTGTCGCTCGCGGCGCTTCCCGCTGCCGCGCTTTTGGGCAGCCGCGTCGGCGGCCGCATCGCCTCGTTGTCCGCGCTCGGCCTCGTTGCGTTCGATCCGCTCATCCTCGCGCAATCGCGAACGCTGGAGGCCGAGGCGCCGCAGATTGCCTTCTCGCTGGTCGCGGTCGCGCTGGCGCTCGAGGCGGCGCGCCAGCCGGGAAGCCGCACCGCGCCAGTGTGGGCGCTGCTCGCCGGCGCGGCGGCGGCCTATGCCACGCTGTGCAAGCTGACCGGCATCGCCACCTTCGTCCCGCTTCTGATCCTTCTCTTGTGCGCGGGTGTCGAGCGGCGGCAACGCCGTGCGCTCGCGCTTTGCGCGCTCGCGGGCCTGCTCGGGGTCGCGGTGGTGCTGGCAGCATTCGTCCTGCCGTTTCTCGACGATTTCCGGCCGTTATGGCGGCAGGTGGTGGAATTCCATCTCGCCGCGCGCCAGGCGTTTCGCGACGGTCCCGGCGATCACGCCCGCGCAATTCTGGATTTCCTCGTCACCGCGCCCGTGACCTATGCCGCGTTCTTCGGCGCCGCCGTCGGGATCGCGCGGCGCGATCCGCTGGTTCTGCCGTGGCTCGGGTGGTTCCTCGCTATTGCGTCATTGCTGGTCGATCAGAGGCCGCTGTTCGATCATCATCTGGTGACGCTCGCGCCGGCGTTGCTGGCCCTGGCAACGCTGGGTTTCTCGCGGCATCGCCGTGGCATGCCGTTGCCGGGGGAACAAACGCCGTTTCCTGCCATGATCGTGAGCGTTGCCGTTCTTGTGGCTTATGCCGCCGCAGGGACTATTTCACACGTCAGCGGACTGAGCCGCGCGCGCAGCACCGGCGCGCGCAATCTCGCGCTCGCGCGGGACATCGCGCGGAACATCGACCCCGAGGGCCGGATCATCACGGACTGCCAGTTCGCTGCCGCCCTGGCGCAGCGCCGCACGCCCGCCGCGCTCGTCGATACGTCGTTCGTCCGGGTCATGACGCGGTATCTCACCGCCAATGATCTGATCGCGGCGGCCGCGCGTCCCAATGTCAAGATGGTGTTGTTCTGCGGCGTCCGGCTCGATCAGCCGGCGCTGGCACCGTTTCATTTATGGGTCTCGCGGCATTTCCGGCTGCTGCGCGCCGATGCCGGCGGGCCTCAGATGTGGATCAAGCCGTCCGCGCCGTTCGACCCTGCGCCTCCTTGATGAGGCGCCACAGGCGCGGCGGCGAGAGCGGCAGGGCGCGCGGTTCGACGCCGAGCGAGGAAAGCGCGGCGGCCACGGCATTGGCGATGACGCCGCCGACCGGAACAATGCCGCCCTCGCCGGCGCCCTTGGCGCCGAGCGGATTGATCGGCGACGGCTTCTCCTCGAGCGTGACCGCGCGAATCGACGGGAAGTCGCCTGCCGTCGGCAGCAGATAATCGGCGAGCGTGCCGCTCAGGAGCTGGCCCTCGGCGTCGTAGACGAGATGCTCGAGCAGCGTGCCGCCGAGCCCCTGCACGATCGCGCCGATCTGCTGGCCGCGCATCATCATCGGATTGATGATCCGCCCGACATCCTCAACCGCGGCATAATCGACGAGCGCGACATGTCCGGTGCGCGGATCGACCGCGACATGCGCCGCGTGCGTGCCGTAGGCATAGGTGTGGTGATGGTTGGTGAAGCTGCCGTCGGCAGCGATCCCGTCCTCGGCCAGCGCCGCCAGCGTCACCGAACGCCCGCCCGCCCGGGCCTCGCCATCGACGAGTTCGACCGCGGCGGCGTCGCAGCCGAGGCGGCTTGCGGCGGCGTCGCGCAACGCCGTCTTGAATGCGGACGCCGCGGCGAGGACCGCCGAGCCCCCCATGACGACGGCGCGCGAATGATAGGAGCCATAGCCCTCCGGCAGCAACGTGGTCGAGCCGTGGCGGACGCCGGCGATGCGCTCGAGCGGCAATTCGAGCGCGTCCGCCGCGATCTGGGCGAAGGCGGTTTCGAGCCCCTGCCCGACGCCGGCGGAACCGACCAGGACCGCGATACGGCCATCGGGCTCGAGCACGAGCCGCGCCGTCTCCTTGGGCCCCGCCGCGCCGCCCTCGATGAAGCAGCCGATGGCGATGCCGTGGTAGCGCCCATCGACGAACTTGCCCTGAAGCCGTTGCTTGTCCGACCAGCCGATCTCCTGAAGGCAGCGGTCGAGAGTGATGCGATAGTCGCCGCTGTCGAATTCGGTCTCGGCGCCAGACGGCGTCACCGCCGCGACCGCATAGGGCATCTCGGATTCGGCGACGAAATTGCGCCGGCGCAGCTCGACCGGATCGATGCCGAGATCGCGCGCCGCCATGTCGACGAGGCGCTCGCGGAAGAAATCCGCCTCGAACCGCCCCGGGCCGCGATAGGTGCCGACCGGCGTCTTGTTGGTGACAAGGAGCTTCACATCGATGTCGAGATGGGGCACGTGATAGGGGCCGGCGAGGAACTGCGCGCTGTTGCGCGGGCCGACGGCGCCGTTGGTGCGGACATAGGCGCCCATATCCGCATAGGCGTGGCCGCGCAGCGCAAGGATGGTGCCGTCCTTGCGGCAGGCGATCTCGATCTCGATGTCGGTTTCGCGCGCGTGGTTGGCGGCGATGAGGTGCTCGCGCCGGTCCTCGGTCCATTTCACCGGCCGGCCGACATGGCGCGCGGCGAACGGAATGAGGAAATCCTCGGGATAGAATTCGCCGCGATTGCCGAAGCCGCCGCCGACGTCGTTTTCGATCATGCTGATGGCGCTCTCGGGCAGGACCATCAGCCGCGCCAGGATCTGGCGGTTGAAGAACGGCACCTTGGCGGCGCCCCAGATGGTCAGGTGCCCTTGCGCGCGGTCCCACTCGGTGAGCACGCCGCGCGGCTCGAGCGTCACGGCGGTATGGCGGTGCACGCTGAAGCGCTCGCGCCGGACATAGGGCGCCTCCTTGAACGCCGCCGCGGCATCGCCCTGGCGCACGGTGAAGGTGACGGCGCGATTGGTGCCGTGCTCCTCGAACAGCAGGACCTTGTCGGCCGCCGCCGCGACGCGGTCCGTCACCGCCGGCAGGGGCTCGATGTCGAGCCGCACCACTTCGAGCGCGTCCTCGGCGAGCGCCGCGCTGTCCGCGAGCACGACCGCGACCGGCTCGCCGACATAGCGCACCTTGGACGCGGCGATCACCGGCTGCTCGAACGGCAGCATTTCCGGGAGGGGGATGAGCCGCAGGGGAATGTTGGGAACGCGCGCGCCGAGATCGGCGGCGGTGATGACCGCGTGCACGCCGGGCAGCGCCAGCGCCGCCTTGGTGTCGATCGCGCGGAGGCGCCCGTGCGCGACCGGGCTCCTCAGGACAGCAGCATGGAGCACGTTCTCGCGCGCGAGATCGTCGACGAACGTGCCGCGCCCGCGCAGCAGCCGCAAATCCTCGAGCCGTTCGACCGGGCTGCCGACCAGGACGTTGCGGGCGCCCATCCGGCGCTACCGCGGCCCAGGCTTACGATAGGCGGCGCGCGCGTCGAGCACCGCCTCGATGATCGGGATATAACCGGTACAGCGGCAGAGATTGCCCGACAGAACCTCGCGCACGCGCTCCTCGTCGGCGTCGGGCTCCTCGGAGAGCAGCGCATGCGCGGTGGTGAGGAACCCCGGCGTGCAGAAGCCGCATTGCAGCGCATGATGCCGGCGGAACGAGGCCTGCAGCGGCGTCAGCTCGCCATCGGCGCTGTTCAAGCCCTCGATCGTCACGATCTTGGCGCCCTCGGCCTGCACCGCCAGCATCAGGCACGAACGCACCGCGGCGCCGTCGACGATGACGGTGCAGGCGCCGCACACGCCGTGCTCGCAGCCGACATGCGTGCCGGTGAGCCGCAGCTCATGCCGGAGGCAGTCGGCGAGCGTCAGGCGCGGTTCGACCTCGACCTCGACCGGCTTGCCATTCACCTCGAATTGGACCGGCATTCAATTCTCCCTATCGCGCGGCGCGGCGCAGCGCGCGTTCCACCAGCACTTCGACGAGCGCGCGCCGATAGTCGGCGTCGGCGTGCAAATCCGCGGGCGGATCGACCGCCTTCGCCGCGGCGGCGGCGGCGGCGAGGATCGCGGCCTCGTCGACGACGCGCCCGTTGAGCGCCGCTTCGGCAGCGGCGATGCGATGCGGCCGCGCGCAGGCGCCGATCACCGCGATATGCGCGTTCTCGGCCCGGCCGCCCGCGCCCGGATCGTAAAACAGCGCGATCCCGGCCAAGGCGAAGTCGCCGCGCCGGCGCGCGAATTCCTCGAAGCCCCAGCGCCGCGCCTCGGGCCATGGCGGCAGACGCAGCTCGGTGATGATCTCGTCGGGCGCGAGCACCGTCGCCAGCGGCCCGGTGAAGAACGATGCCGCCGCGATCGTCCGGGTTCCCGCCGCGCCGACGACGCGGATCTCGCCATCGCAAGCGACGGCGACCCCGGGCAGCTCCGCTGCCGGGTCGGCATGGGCGAGGCTGCCGCCCACCGTGCCGCGGTTGCGGATCTGGTAATGAGCGATGTGCGTCACGGCTTCGCGCAGCAGCGGCTGCGCGGCGGCGAGCCGCTCGTCGCGCTCGAGGTCGCGCCAGCGCAGCCTGGCGCCGAGCCGCACGCCATCGGCGGCGATGGCGATGCCGTCGAGATCAGGGAGCTTGCGCAGATCGACGAGCAGCGACGGGCTCGCGAGGCGGAAGGCCAGCACCGGCATCAGGCTCTGCCCGCCCGCCAGCACCTTGGCCTCGCCATGGCGCTGCGTCAGGAGTGCGACCGCTTCGCCGAGCGTCGCCGGGCACGCGTACTCGAAGCGGGGAGGTTTCATCGGCTCGCACACTCAATGTTGCGCTGCGATAATCACCCGCGGTTCAAGGTCGCGTCAATGGTTTCGGTGCAGCGCTGTTATTCAGCCGCGACGGCCGTCATGCCGGTGGTGGCTTCCAATCCCGAAAGATCGGGCAGGCCGAGCCGCAGCATTTCTGTCGTCTCGCCGGCGGCGAAGGTGGCGCGCTCGCCGCGCGCGACATAGACGGTGGTGAGGCGGCGGAACGGCGTCCCCTCGACCGTGCCCGCGCCCTTGGTCAGGAAGACGATGCTGCGGCCGGCGACGTGATGGACCGCGCCCGGGTCGAGGCGCAGGAACGCGGCCTCGGTCCGCCGCTCGGTGAACACGCCGAGGAGCCGCTCGGCGACGCCTTCGACGCCCGCCACCGGCACCCATTCGTAGTTCTGCGGGTCCATCATGAAGGGGCGCGAATAGCGCGGCTTGGGATAGGTCATGGGCCGCTTGTTGGCGTATTCCCAGATCGCCTGATAGCCGTCCATGTTGCGCTTGCCCGGCACGTCCTTGTGGCGGCGGAAGACGCCGTCCTTGAACTCGCCCTGGGCGCTGAGCGCATCCATGCCGGCCTTGACCTCCTTGCGCGAGAGATAGCCGCTGCCGCTCGCGCCACCGCATTGCAGCACGAGGGTGATCGGCGACGCGGTCGGATCCTGGCTCTGCGGCCCGTAGAACATGCCTTCGGGGAAATATCCCACCATGCCGGCCTTCATCTTGCCGTCGCGGGCGAAATCGAGATCGCCCTCGAGCAGGAAGCGGACCTGTTCGAAATTATGGCGGTGCCGCGGCGAGTAGAAATCGCCGCCCAGCCGGCCGAGCGAGAGCTGGAAATTGTCGATCCCGCCGGGCTCGCCCTCGAGCAGCCGCCGGAAATGAAAGGTGCCGCCACGATGCTCGAGCCCGCGCTCCCATTGCAGCTCGTCGCCCTGCACGATCTTCATCGCTCGCCTCCGGATCGAAGAATGCCTGCTGCTAGGATCATAGCAGATGGCGCGGCGCTACCACAGCGCCTTGGTTGCGAGCCGCGCGCCCTGGGCCAGCGCCTCGAGCTTCGCCCATTGGATGGTCGGATGCACCCGGCGCAGGAACGGGCCCTGGGCGAAGCCGCAATCCGTGCTGGCGATCACGTTCTCGCGGCCGACGAGGCGGGCGAGCCGCGCGATGCGCTCGGCGATCAGCTCGGGATGCTCGACGATGTTGGTGGCATGGCTGACGACGCCGGGAATCAGCACCTTGCCCGGCGGCAGCTTGACGTCCTCCCATACCCGCCATTCGTGCTCATGGCGCGGATTGGCGCCCTCGATGACGAAGGCGCCGGCGCGCACCTTGAGGACGAGGTCGACGATGTCCTTGAGCGGCACGTCGGTGGTGTGCGGCCCCGGCCAGCTCCCCCAGCACACGTGATAGCGCACCCGGTCCTCGGGGATGCCGTCGAGCGCGTGGTTCAGGGCATCGACATGCCGCGCAACCCAGGCGTGATAGTCGGCGAAGGACGCCGGCGGCACCATGCGGTCATAAGTGACGGCGGCGCGCGCGTCGTCGAGCTGCAGCAGGAACCCGGCATCGACGATGGTGCGGTATTCGACCCGCATCGCCTCGGCGATCGCGTCGACGAGTTCCTGATCGGTCTTGTAGTATTCGTTCTTGCGGTCGGGAATGACGCTCGCCGGCGCGGCCACCGGCAGGAACGCCTCCTCGACTTTCACGCCGCCGAGCGCGGCCTTGAAATTGTCGATGTCGCGCTTCAGTTCGCTCTCGCCGATATATTTGATCGGGCCGACGCAGACCGAGTCGAACTGCGTGTTGCGCGGCTCGCGCGCATCGAGCTCGGCATAGAAGTCGGCGAACCGTTCGCGGTCGGCGCCGCGGGCGAAGGGATCGGGGCCGCCGATGTTGCGCCGCTCGAAGCCCGACAGCCGCTCGAGCACATATTGCGACCAGCTGATCGATTTGCCGAATTCGCCGTCGCTGACGACATCGATGCCGATTTCGGCCTGGTGGCGGACGACGTCGGCCACGCTCGCTTTGAGGCAGGCGGCATAGGCGGCCGCGTCAAAAGGCTTGCCGCCCTGCTTCGCGCGCAGGAACTCGAGCAGCGCCGGCGGTCGGATGAGGCTGCCGACATGGGTGGTGAGAATGCGGTTGCTGCTGCGTTTCATTGCCTCGTCTCCGGCGGCATATAGCGCGGCACACTAAGACTGGCGCCCGAGCGGCGCAATCGTGCTCATCGCAGCCGCCGCGCCGCCGCGTCGATGAAGCTCAGATCGGCATAGCGCCGCACGTCGATGTTGGTCGCCACCATGCCCGCCTCGCCCAGGAGCGCGAGATTGCGCTGCAGGAGGGCGAGATTCGGCCGCGCGTCGCGGTCGCGGTAATAGTCGCCGGCGGAGAAGAGATATGACGCGAACGCGGCCGGGGGTTCGCGGTTGAAGCCGGCGACCGCGGCGACCGCGTCGGCACGATGGGCGGGGTCGAGGAACCAGCGCCACGCGCGCAGGTAATCCTCGAAGAAATCGTCGAGCGCCGCGCGATGCCGGGCGAGGAATTCCGCCCGCGCCACCTCGACCAAGCCGATGCTCGGACCGATGGCGGCGCGCCGGTCGAACAGCGCGCGCGCCGTGCCGCGCAGCCGGAGCTGCTGTGCGAACGGTGCGGTGAGCGCGGCGAGCTCGATCCTGCCATCCTCGAGCATCGCCCCCATGCTCGGATAGGGCGCCACGACGACATGATAGTCGCGCCCGTCCTCGATGCCGTGGCGCGCCAGCATGGTGCGCAACGCCACCTCGCCGAGATTGCCGAGCGCATGGACCGCGAGCACCCCGCCTTTCAGATCCTCGATCTGCCGGATCGGGCCGTCGCGTCGCACCATGAACTCGCTCGAGTAGCTTCCATCGACGCCGTCCTCATAGCTCTCGGCGACGATGCGCAGGTCTTCCATGCCGGCATTCTCGATCGCGACGCCGAACGCCGCGGGCGCGAGCGGCACGAGATCGATCTCGCCCGCGGCGAGCGCGCGCAGCATCGGCGCGCTGTCGGCGAAATGGACATGCTCGACGACATAGGACCTGCCGAGATGGACGAGCAACGCCTTCGCCCGGAACAGCACCGGCGTCATCTGCGCCGGCACGGTGGTCCAGGCGATGCGAATGGGCAGCGGCGCGGCGGACGTCGCCGGCGCGGCAACGACAAGACACGCGGCAGCGAAGAACGCCAGACGCGCCATCATCGCTCCGGCGCTTCCTGCAGCCCCACCAGCACCGAAAGCATGTCGCGGTCGGCGGCGAGCGCTGCGCTCTCGCCGCGCCAGACCACCTGCCCCTTGTCGAGCACGACCGTCCGCTCGGTCAGCTCGAGCGCGATGTCGACCTGCTGTTCGACCAGGAGCGTCGCGATCCGGCTCTCGCGCCTGAGGCGCACCAGCGCCGCCGCGAGCGCATCGATGATCACCGGCGCCAGGCCCTCGAACGGCTCGTCGAGGAGGAGGATGCGCGGATTGCCGACGAGCGCGCGTCCCACCGCCAGCATCTGCTGCTCGCCGCCCGACAACTGGTTGCCGTAATTGCGGCGCCGCTCGGCGAGCGGCGGGAAGAGATCGTAGACGCGCTCGCGCGTCCACTCGCCCGGCCGGCCGGCGACGCGCAGATTCTCGTCGACCGTGAGCGAGGGAAAGATTTCGCGCTCCTGCGGCACCAGGCCGAGGCCGCGCTGGGCGCGACGATGCGTGTCGGTGAAGGTCAGGTCCTCGCCGCCGAACAGCACCCGCCCCTGGCGCAGCACCGTGAGGCCCATGACGGTCGCGAGCAGCGTCGTCTTGCCGACGCCGTTGCGGCCGAGCAGCGCCCACGCCTCCTCGGTCCCGATCGCGAGCGACACCCCCTCGAGCACGACGGTGTCGCGATAGCCGGCAGTCACGTCCTCGAGCCGCAGCAAGTCAGGCATGCGACCGGGTCCCGAGATAGACGTCGCGCACGCGGCTGTCGGCGCGAATTTCGGCGGGTGTGCCCTCGACCAGGACCGCACCCTCGACGAGAACGCTGATGCGCGCGGCGAGGCGGAAGACGAGGCTCATGTCGTGCTCGATCACCAGGATGGTGAGGGACGGCGGCAGGCGCAACAGCAGATCGAGCAGCACGACGCGGTCGGACGACGCGAGCCCCGCGGCCGGCTCGTCGAGCAGCAGCGTCTTGGGCTCGAGCGCCAGGACCAGCGCGATCTCGACCAAGCGGCGCTGGCCGTAGGGCAGATCGGCGATCGGCCGCGGCGCGAGCGCGAGCAATCCCAGGCTCTCCAGCAGCGCCGCCGCGCCATCGACCAGCTCGGGCCGCGCCCGCACGCTGCCCCAGAACCGGCGGTCGGTGCCGAACCGCGCCGCGAGCGCGAGCGCCACGTTCTCCGCCACCGACAAGAGCGGGAACAGCGAGCTGATCTGAAACGTGCGCGCGAGGCCCAAGCCGACGCGGCGCTCGGGCGGCATCGCGGTGACGTCGACGCCGTCGAGCCGAATGGCGCCCTCGGACGGCTGCAACAGCCCCGAGATGAGATTGACGAGCGTGGTCTTGCCGGCGCCGTTCGGGCCGATCAGCGCATGCCGCGCCCCCGGCGCCAGCGCGAGCGACACGCTGCGCGTGACGCGAAGCGCGCCGAAGCTTTTGGAAATGCGCTCCACATCGAGCGCTGGAACGCTCACGAAGGACTCCGGCGCGGGCGAACGCGCGCCGCCACCGTCTCGACCACGCCAACGAGGCCCTGCGGCGCATAGCGGACCGCCAGGATGAGCACGATCCCGATCGCGAACAGCCAATGGAACGGATCGAACGCAGCGGCGCGGTCGGACAGCACGACGAACACGAAGGCGCCGAGGAACGCGCCATAAAGGCTGCCCGTGCCACCAAGGATAAGCATGACGAGCACGTTGCCCGACACCGTGAACGTGAGGCTGTCGAGGCCGACCAGCTTCGTCACCTGCGCCGACAGCGCGCCGGCCACCGCGGCGAACGCGCCCGAGACGGCATAGAGCGCGACGAGGCGCCGCGTCACCGGCACGCCCAGCATGCGCATGCGCACCGGGTTCTCGCGAATGCCCTTGACGGCGAGCCCGAACGGCGAATTGACGAGCGCCTTGCTGAGGAAATAGATCACGGCCATGACCCCGGCCCCATACCAGTAGGCGGTGCGGCCGGCGAGATCGAACTGGAACCGCCCGAGCAACGGCTGAATTTCGTAGCCGAAGAGCCCGTTGGCGCCGCCCGTCACCGACGGGAAGGTGTTGGCAAGCTCGTGCAGCAGCGTGGCGATGGCCAGCGTCAGCATGACGAGCGTGAGCCCGCGCGTGCGGAGAATGAGCGGCCCCGCCATCAGCCCGCCGATCCCGCCCGCGGCCGCCGCGACGACGAGGCCCGAGATCGGCTCGCCGGTGACGTATGTCGCATAGAGCCCCGCGGCGTAGGCGCCGATGCCGAAGAACGCGGCATGGCCCAGCGTCGCCACGCCGCCATAGCCGAGCGCCAGGTCGAGCGCGAGCGCGAAGATGATGTTGATCATCACCTGGGTGCCGAGCGGGAGATAATCGTTGGCGGCGAAATAAAGTGCCACCGTCGCAACCCACGGCAGCGTGTCGATCCACGACAGCGGATGGCGCGAGAAGGCGTCGCGTATTGCCGCGCGCGAACCCGAGGCGGGCGTCATCGTCGCTCAGGCCCGCACGAAGACGCCCTGCGGGCGCCAGAGCAGGAGCGCGAGCACCGCAAGATAGATCACGAAGGCGCCAGCCGCCGGTACGAAGTAGCGCCCGAACGTGTCGATGACGCCGAGCAGCAGCGCGGCATAGAACGAGCCCTTGAGACTGCCGAGCCCGCCCACCGCCACCACCATCAGCACCGGCACGAGATATTCGAGCGCATACCACGGCTCGAGCGGCAGGAACTGGCTGCCGAGGAAGCCGGCCGCCGCCGCGAGCCCGCAGCCCGCCGCGAAGGTGACGGCAAAGACGCGCGGCACATCGATGCCGACGCAGCGCGCCATCCGCGGGTTGTCCACGGCGGCCCTGAGGCGGGCGCCGAAATCGGTGTATTCGAGAATTCCCCATAGCACCGCGGCGATGGCGGTGCTGACCGCGATGATGAACAGGCGATAGGCCGAGATCTGAATGACGCCCAGGGCCATGTCGCGGGTGAGCCATCGCGGCAGCGGCACCGCGTTCATGTTCGAGCCATAGACGAGGTTGGCGCTCGCCACCATGACGAAGGCGAGGCCGATCGTCATCATGATCTGCCCCAACTCGCCGGTCGCGTAGACCCAGCGATAGACCGTGCGCTCGAGCGCCGCGCCCAGAATCATCGTCGCGATCACGGCCAGCGCCAGCGCAGGGCCGAGGCCGAGCCCCGCGCGCGTGACGAGCGTCATGCCGATATAGCCGCCGATCATGGCGAAGCCGCAATGCGCGAGATTGGCGATCCGCATCACGCCGAGCGTGATGGTGAGACCCACCGACATGAGGAACAGGATCATCGAATAGGCGATGCCGTCGGCCAGCAAGGCGAGCGTTGTCGCTGCAAGCTTCATCACGGCGGTCCACTCCCCGTTCATTCTTGCGCAATGATTACCGTGCGCGCGGCGCATTGGCAATCGCGCGCGCGGCCAGGAGTGGTTTTCATTGCGGCCATCGGCGCGCCAATGCATAATCGCGCAAATAACTTGGGGAGGACGAACATGGGATGGAAGATCGGCGCTCTTGCGGGCGCGCTCCTGCTGATGGCAGTGGGACAGGTGGGCGCTGCCGAGCCCATCAAAGTGGGCATCCTCGTCACCACGACCGGCCCCTACGCGCCGTGGGGCAAAGACTATCAGCAGGCGATCGGGCTCTATCTCGATCAGCACAACGGCAAGGACGGCAATCCCACCGTGCAGGTGATCTACCGCGACGTGGGCGGCGACCAACCGGCGCGGGCGCGCCAACTCGCGCAGGAAATGATCGTCCGCGACAAGGTCGCCGTGCTCGGCGGGCTCGAATTCACCACCACCGTGCTCGCCGTCTCCGACGTGATCAATCAGGCGAAGATCCCCTTTGTGATCTTCAACTCGGCGACCGATTTCGTCACCGACAAGTCGCCCTATTTCGTGCGTCCCACTTTCACGATGTGGCCGACGGCGACGCTGGCGGCGAAATGGGCGGCGGCCCATGGCCACAACAAGGCGGTCATCATCTCCGCCGACTATGCGCCCGGTACGGACGCGATCGTGGACTTCACCAAGGGCCTGACCGCGGCCGGCGGCAAGGTCGTCGACGTCATCAAGGTGCCGCTCGGGACGACGGATTTTTCCAGTTATTTCCAGCGCATCGAGGACGACGCCCCGAACTGCCTCTATGTCTTCATGCCGGGCGGGCCGATGTCGATCGCCATGGCCAAGGGCTATGCCGATCACGGCTGGGAAAAGAAAGGCATGGTGTATCTGGGCGCGGCCACGCCGGAGCGCGATCTGCCGGCGATCGGCGACGTGGCGATCGGCGAGTATGCCGTCGGCTCCTACATCCCCGCCATCGACAATCCCGTCAACAAGGCGTTCGTCGCCGCGTTCACGAAGAAATACAACGGCGACCTGCCGACCTTCGCCACCGTCGCCGCCTATAACGGCATGCACCTCATCTTCCACATGCTGAAGGCCACCGGCGGCAAGCGCGACGTCGACAAGATGATGGCGTCGGTCAAGGGATACTCCTGGGAAGGGCCGCAGGGCCGCATGTCCATCGACCCCAAGTCGCGCGAGATGACCGCGAATCTCTACATCGCCAAGGTCGAGAAGGTGAACAACACGCTGATGAACGTGCCGATCGAAACCTATAAGGACGTGCGGAATACCTGGCACGACCTGAACCCGCCCAAGAAGTAGCGCAACCATCGAACGGAGCATCGCCTTGTCCCCACGTACCACGCCGCCCTTCCGCGCCGACCATGTCGGCAGCCTGTTGCGCCCGCCCGAACTGCATCAGGCGCGGGAGGCGCGGGCGCGCAATGCGATCTCGGCCGCCGATCTCGCGCGCGCCGAGGACGAGGCGATCCGCGGCGCGGTGAAGCTGCAGGAGGAACTGGGCCTCAAATCCATCACCGACGGCGAATACCGCCGCGGCTCGTGGAACCAGGACTTCCTGCAAAGCTTCTCCGGGGTCGAGGTCGTTCAGGGCCGGATCACCGTCCGCTTCCATTCGCAGGAAGGCGCGCTGGAGGGCCGGCCCACCGGCTTCCGCATCGTCGGCAAGCTCGGGCGGCCGCGCGGGATTTTTGTCGAGGCGTTCAAATTTCTCAAATCGGTGGCGCACGCGACGCCCAAGGTGACGATCCCCTCGCCCACGCTCCTGCATTTCCGCGGTGGGCGCGAGGCGATCGACCGCACGACCTATCCCGACATGGCCGGGTTCTATGCCGATCTCGCCCGCGTCTATGCCGAGGAGATTGCCGACCTCGCCGCCGCCGGGTGCCGCTATCTCCAGATCGACGAGACCAATTTCGCCTATCTCTGCGATCCTTCCTTGCGCCAGCAGGTGCAGAGCAATATCGGCGAGGACCCGGCGGCGCTGCCGCTAACCTATGCCAAGCTCTTGAACCAGGCGATCGCCGGCCGGCCCAAGGACATGGCGGTGTGCATCCATATCTGCCGCGGCAACAACCAGAGCGCGTGGGTCGCCGAAGGCGGCTACGAGCCGGTGGCCGAGGTGCTGTTCAACGCGATCGACGTCGACGGGTATTTCCTCGAATACGACACCCCGCGCGCCGGCGATTTCGCCCCGCTGCGCCATCTGCCCAAGGGCAAGATCGCGGTGCTGGGGCTTCTGACGACCAAGCTGCCGCAGCTTGAAAGCAAGGATGAATTGAAGCGGCGGATCGACGAGGCTGCGCGCTACGCCCCCTTGGACCAACTGGCGCTGTCGCCGCAATGCGGCTTCGCCAGCGTCGCCCAAGGCAACAAGATCACTGTTGCCGACGAGATCGCCAAGCTCCGCCGCGTCATCGAAGTCGCCGGCGAGGTGTGGGGATAAGGTAAATGCCGATCGGGCAGAACCGCCTCGTTCCTCCCTCTCAATCGGCCTCGAAGCGCCAGTAATGGGCGAACCGCATTAGCGGCTCGTCGCTCAAGTCGAACAGCACGGTGTCCGCGGCGGCGCGGTGCTCGAATTTGGTCCAGCACGGCACCGCGAACGTGTCGCCGCGGCGCCAGGCGATGCGCTCGCCGCCGACGATGCTCTCGCCGCTGCCTTCGACCGGACAGAATACGCGATTGGCGGTCGAGCGCTGGCGCCGCGTCGCAGTGCCCGCCGCCAGCCGTTCCATGCCGAGGCCCATGGTCGGCATGGTTGGCGCCTCGAGCGTGATCCGCGGCCCGTGGAAGCCTTCGGGATCGGGCACGGCATGGTCGAGCCGGCGCGCGATCTCGGCGCGCGGGAAACGATAGGGCGAGCTTGCGACCGTCCGGACGTTGCGCTCGAAGCGGTCGGGATGCTCCTCGTAGAACATCGTCTCCATCAGCCGCACCAGCGGCACGTCGAGCCAATAGGCCGGCCGGTCGCCGTCATGGCCATGGCTGTGCCAGCACCATCCCGGCGTCAGCACCACGTCGCCGGTTTCCATCGGCGTCTTCTCGCCGTCGACGATCGAGTACGAGCCCGCGCCGTCGAGGATGACGCGCAACGCATGCGGGGCGTGGCGGTGGCTCGGCGCCGCCTCGCCCGGCAGGATCATCTGATAGGCGCAGACGAGCGTGCGGGTCGTGGCGATGTCATTGCCCTCGATCGGATTGCGCAGCACGAGGTTGCGCCGCTCGGCAAGCGCCACGTCGATGAGCCGTCCCGCCGCATCGAGTGCGGCCTTGCACTCGTCATAGCGCCAATGCGCGGGCACGAAGGCCGAATGCGGCGCGGCCCACAGGATCGGCTGCTCGCGCCGTACCCATCCCGGCGTGATGTTGATGCGCTCGCCCGCTGCATAGAGCGCCTCGAGCGTCGGCACGTTGCGGATCGCCTCGATCCGGTCCGCGGTGGCACCGTCAGCCATGGCGTTTCTCCCGTGATCCCGTTTGGTGCCATTCTGCTCCCGCCGCGCCGGCGGCGGAAGCGGTTTGCGCCATCGGGCGAAGCCGGCTGCCGGCCAGGGGCTTGACCCGGGCCGCGCCGGCGCTCCAACTATGCGCCGGCAATGGCGAAGGGAGCGCGCGATGAAGTGCTTTGAGCTGCACGCCACGAACGGAATCGACGGGCTCAAGCCGGCGGAGCGTGCAATGCCGCAGCCGGGACCGCATCAGCTGGTGGTCAAGGTCAAGGCCGCCGCGCTCAATTACCGCGACCTGATGATCGTCGGCGGCGGCTATGGCGGCGGCCGCGCCCTCAAGATGCCGCTCATCCCGCTGTCGGACGGGGCCGGCGAAGTGATGGCGGTCGGCGCCGGGGTGAGCGGCGTGAAGATCGGCGACCGCGTCTGCGGCATCTTCTTCCAGCGCTGGATCGCGGGGCCGGTCCGGCCCGACATCCAGGAAGCGGCTTTGGGCGGCACCGCCGACGGCATGCTGACCGAATACGCGCTGCTCGAAGGCGACGGCGTGGTGCGCGTGCCGGATCATCTCTCCTTCGAGGAGGCGGCGACCTTGCCGTGTGCCGCGCTTACCGCCTGGCACGGGCTGGTCGAGGCCGGCGGGATCAAGCCCGGCGATGCGGTGCTGCTGCTTGGCACCGGCGGCGTGTCGATCTTCGGGCTGCAATTCGCGCGCCTGGCGGGCGCGCGCGCGATCGTGCTGTCGTCGAGCGACGAGAAGCTCGCGCGGGCGCAGCAGATGGGCGCAAGCGCCGCCATAAACTACCGCCAGGTGACGGAGTGGCAGGACCGCGTGCGCGAAGCGACGGACGGCCGTGGCGTCGATCACGTGCTCGAGGTCACCGGCGGCGAGACGACGCAGCGCGTGCTTGCCGCGATGCGCCCGGGCGGCCATATCGCCATCATCGGCGCGCGCAGCGGGCCGGGCGGCGAGCTCGATCGCCGCGTCGTGCTGCAGCGGGGCTTGCGCGTCACCGGCATCAATGTCGGCAGCCGCGCCATGTTCGAGGCGATGAACCGCGCCATCGCCGCGAACGGGCTCAAGCCGGTGGTCGACCGCCGCTTCCCGTTCGAGCAGGCGGTCGAGGCCTATCGCGCGTTCGGCACCGGCCAGCATTTCGGCAAGGTCGTCATCACGCTGGGGTGACACGCATGGCCGGGCCGGCAGCTTTGCGGACGGCAACCCGCGTCGTGCACAAGACGCGCGGCCAGCGCTTTCCCGCGCTCGAGGTCGAGATCTGCGTTCTCGGCGCGGGCATCGCCGGCGTTTCGGCGGCGCTCGAAGCGGCCCGGCTCGGGCGCAAGGTGGCGCTCGTCGATGCCTTGCCGGCGCTCGGCGGGCAGGCGGTCAATTCGATCATCGGCACGTTCTGCGGCCTCTTTGCCAACGGCGCCCAAGGCCGCCAGCTCACCCATGGCATCGCCGACGACATCCTGCGCGATCTCGGCGCGGCGGACGCGCTGCACTACCGCCGTGGTCCGATGACCGTCGTCGTCATGTACGACGAGGTGGCGCTGTCGCGCTGGGTCAACGAGGCAGTGCGCCGGGCAGGGATCACGGTCGTGCTCGGCGCCGTTTTGCGCGGCGTGACGATGCGCGGGCGGCGCGTCGGCAGCCTCGATCTCGCCACGCGCTTCGGCGATCTCACGCTCGAGGCGCAGGGCTTCGTCGATGCGAGCGGCGATGCGGCGCTGGCCTGGGAGGCAGGACTGGCCTGCCGCGAGCCGGAGGACGGCCCCATCTACGGCACGCAGATGCTGGTGCTCGAGGGCATCGACGAGGTGCACCTGCCGGCGCGCGAGGCGCTGTCGCAGCGCGTGCGCGCCGCAGCGGCCGGGCTGGTGCGGCATGACGGGTTCGCCTTCGTCTTTCCCGGCCGCGGCACCGCGCTCGTCAATCTCACCCATGTCGAGACGCCGCTCGAGCCGGTGGCGGCCGCGGCGAACGCGCTCGCCGGCCGCGCCCAGGCGGACCGCGTGGTCGATTTCCTCAAGCGCGAATATCCGGCGTGCTTCGGTGCGGCGCGGGTGCGCAGCTATGGCTTTCCGGGCATCCGCCAGACGCGCTGGATCGTCGGCGCGCGCCAGCTCACCATCGCCGATGTCCGCGCCGGAACGCGCTTTCCCGATGCCGTCGCGCGCACCGCCTGGCCGATCGAGCTGCACGATCGCGCCGAGGGCTATGTGTGGGAGCCGTTTGCCGAGGACCACCTGCACTACGTGCCGCTCGGCAGCATGGTCGCGCCCGACGCCGACAACATCGTCGCGGCCGGGCGCTGCATCGACGGCGACGTCGCGGCGCTGTCGAGCGTGCGGGTGATGGGTCCGTGCATCGCCATGGGTGCGGCGGCGGCCCATGCGCTCGACCTTGCCGGCGCCGGCAGCGTCCACCAGATCGACCCGGCCGCCCTCGCCGGCCGCATCCGCCATAATCTCGAGGACGATTGAGCGCGCCGGTTGAGGATGGCGACCCGGTCCGAGATGGCGAACAGCGCCTCCGCCTTCATCTCGCCCTCCCGTGCCGGAGCGAGGATAGCGCCGCGGTGCCGCCGGCTGCTAGGCGCGCCCGTCGATCGCGCGGGTGATGGCGTCGACCAGTTCCTGGTCGTCGACCGGCTTCTCGAAATAGGCGACGGCACCGGCCTGGAGCGCCCGTGTGCGCAACGCCGCGTCGCCCCGTCCCGTGAGCAGGATCACCGGCAACGCGAGCTGCGCGCCCTCGGCCGAGTCGAGAAAATCGAGCCCGGTCGCGCCCGGCAGATGCTGGTCGAGCACCAGGCACGACCGCGCCTGCGGCGCATAGTCGCGCATGAAAGCATCGGTCGTGGCGTAGTCCACCGCCTCGATCCCATAGGACTCAAGCAGCAGCTTGAGCGAATCGCGCACGCCATCGTCGTCGTCGACGACGAACACCGTTATTGCTTCGGGGGCCACAACCTTAAATCCACGCGCCTTTAGCGAACGGTCACGTATATCGCGGCGACGATCGGCGGGGTATACGTGAAATCACCTATGTGGCGATGGTGTTCAGGATCGACCTAGCGTCGATTCCCGCAAAATGACGCCCGCATCCGGCGCGTCGGCGAGTCCCCAGCAGGCAGCGGCGAGCTCGGCCGCACGCGCCGGCGACAGAATCCCACCGACCAGATCAGCGAGCTTGGCGCCCAGTTCCGCATCGCTCGGCGGCCGCTCGATCGCGCCGAGCGCGTGATCGACGTGATGGTCGCACACGGTACCGTCGCCGAGCACGACCGTGATCGCCGCCTCGTCCTTGCGAAAGCCGGGATCGGACCGGGCCTCGATGCGGTCGCGAAGCGCGATGATAGCGGGGTCGTTGACCATCGCGTCGCTGAAATGCCGGATGCCGATCTCCCGCTCGGTCAGCGCGACCGCGACCCAATGATAGACGCTGAACGTCCCCTCGACCGCCGTCCTGGGCGTTCGCCGCCCGCACAGTTCGAGGCAGAGCGGATGGACGGTAAGCCGGACCGCGGTGATGGAGCCGGGATCGGGCGCGTGGGCGCGCGCCAGTTCGAGCGCGCCGGTGATCGCCGCGTGGATGACGATGCCCGAGGGAAAGGGCTTGTAGGCGTTGCGCATCAACTCGAAATCCTGGCCGAGCCCCGCCGTCATCGCGGTGAAATCGGCGCCGTCGGAAACCAGGCTGCCAAGACCGCGGCGGCCCTCGATCGGGGTCTCGGGCGCCTCCATCCCCTGCTGCGCGAGGAAGGCCGCCATGAGCCCGTCCTCGGCGGCAAAGGCGGCGACGAGATTCTTGGCCATGGTGCCATGCGTCTCGCGGGCGCCGGCGGCGCGGGCGGCGGCAATGCCGATCGCCCACAGCATCCGCGTTTCGTCGAGCCCGAGCACGCGCCCGGCGGCGACTGCGGCGCCGATGCCGCCGGTGAGACCGGTCAGATACCAGCCGCCGTTCATGCGCGCCGGCGCCACCGCCAGCGCGCGGGCGACACGGCATTGCACCTCGATGCCGAGCGCCAGCGCATGAAGAAAGGCGGCGCCGCTCATCCTGTGCCGCTCGGCGAGCGCAAGCAGAACGCAGGCGGCCGGCCCGGTCGGATGGATCACGGTCTCGAGATGGGTATCGTCGTAATCGGCGATCGCCGCGGCGACGCCGTTGACCAGCGCCGCCTTGAACGGATCGAGACGCTCGGCGCGGCCGAGCACCGCCGCCTCGCGCGGCCCGGAGAACGGATCGAGCGCGGCAAGCGTGCGCGCGACGGCCGCGTCGCGGCTGCCCCAGATCGGGCAGCCGATCCAATTGACGAGCGCCCGCACCGTTTCGTGCCGCACCGGCGGCGGCAGCTCTTCCCAACGCGATTGGACGACATAACGGGCCAGCGCGCGGGTCGGTGTCATGCGGTTGTTCCTCTTGCGACGGCGATCGCCTGGCGGATCGCATCGGCGATTCCCTGCGGCTCGAGGCCGGCCAGCGGCGTCGGGTCGAGCGGCGGCAGGAAAGTGACGGTGATCGGGTGGAGCTTGGGCGGAAACGGCCGCCCGAGCGGCCAGGCTTCGAAATTCCCGGTGATGTTGACCGGAACGATAGGGACCGGATGCTGCCGCACGACCAACCCGACGCCGGGAAGGAACCGTTGCAGCGTGCCGTCCGGCGACCGCGCGCCTTCGGGGAACCAGACCAGAACCTGGCCGCGTCCCAGCACGGCGCCGCCGAGGACGATGCTCGAGCCCGCCGTATGATCGACATCGACCGGCACTACCTGGGTCACGCGACTGAACCGGCGCCGCAGCCGGCTGGTATAGAGAATGCCGGTCCAGCCGGCCCAATAGGTGTCGCGCAACAGGCGGCGCGGCAGCGCCGCGCCGACCGCAAACGGATCGAGATAGCTCGCGTGATTGGGGCAGACGAGAAACGGCCCCTGCCGCGGCAGGTTTTCGCGCCCCTCGACCCGCAACCGAAAGGCGAAGCGCATGACCGCCCAGGCGATGGAGGCGACGAGGCCGCGCAGTACGCGTTCAACCGGCCCGAGTGGCGCCAGCACCGCCTCCGGGCGGCTTTCCGCCGGCGGCGACGGCCGCGGTCCCGCCGCCGCCGCGGCCACGATCTCGTTGAGCAGGTCGCGCAGCGTGACAATGCGGGCGATCTCCTGCTCGCGGAGGGTGACGCCGAGATCGCGTTCGAGCGCGAGCGTGAGATCGACCCAGCCGAGCGATTCGATGGCGAGGTCGAGTTGCGGGCTCATGTCGAGATCGAGCGTGCGGCCGGCGAAGCGCCGCTTGAGCCATTCCCAGGCCGAAGCCGCCGCCGGCACCTTGAGCAGCGCTTCATCCTCGGGCGACAGCGCTGTTGGCCCCGCCGCCGCGCGCTCCTCGAGCGCGCGGGCGTAGAGCGCAGGCACGAGATGGCGGCGGATCTTGCCGAGCTGGGTGCGCGGCAGGCGCTCGCGCGCAATGGCGAAGCCTGAGAGCCGCGCATGGCTCGGCAGCGTTCGCGCCGTCTCGACCAGCGCGTCGCGGATCAGCTCCTTCATCCGCACCGCGCCGGCCGCGCGCACCGCCTCGAGATCGGGCACCACCAGCCCGACCAGCGCGCCGTTCACCGCGAGCAGCGCAATCTCCTTGATGAGGCGATGGCCGCCATAGACGGTCTCGAATTCCTCGGGGAAGAGCTTCTTGCCGTCGGCGAGGACGATGGTCTCCGATTGCCGCGCGACGATGTGGAGAAATCCCGCGGCGTCGATGCGGCCGAGATCGCCGGTCCGGAACCAGCCATCCGCGGTAAAGGCGCGCTGCGTCGCCTCGGCGTCATCGAGATAGCCCTTGAACAAACTGGCGCCGCGGGCCTCGATCTCGCCATTGCCGGATTCATCGGGCCGGACGATGCGCAGCTCGACCCCCGGCACCGCGCGGCCGGCCGATCCCGCCCGCACCGCCTTGGGCTCGTTGAACGCGACCATGGCCGAGGTCTCGGTGAGGCCATAGCCGGTCATCACCGCAAAGCCGAGACCGTTCAGCGTATCCTCGACCTCGCGGTCGAGCGCGGCGCCGCCCGACACCAGCAGCCGCAGCTTGGGCGCAAACGCGCGGCGCAGTTTGGCGAAGATGACCCGCCCCGCGGCCGTTCCCGCCACCGGCTGCAACGCGCGGGAAAGCCGCAGCAGGCGCGGGAAGAGCCGCGCGACGAGGCCGCCGCGCGCCGCGACCTGGGTTCTGATCCCGGCGACGAGGGCGCTGTAGAGCCGCGGCACGCCCAGGAGCACGGTCGCTTCGCCGCGCACCAGCGCCGCCACCAGCTCCGGCCCGCTCACGCCCGCGGGCAGGATGAGGGCGACGCCGCTGCCGAGCCCGGTGGTGAGGCCGACGGTGAGCGAATAGGCGTGGTGCAGCGGCAGCGGGATGACCGCGCGATCGCTGTGGTCGACCAGCCCTGCCGCCATGATCGCGCGCGCGTTCGCGAGAATGTTGCGATGGGTGAGCGGCACCGCCTTGGGCGTGCCGGTCGTGCCCGAGGTGAACAGGATCAGCGCCACGTCCGACGGCTCGACCTCGGGCAGCGGCCCCGCATCGCCGGGCGCGGCCGGCAAGTCGGCATCGAGCGCGATCGCATCGGCGTTCTGGGCAAAACGCGGCACGCGGGCGGCAGTGGTGAAGACGGTGCGGCATCCGGCCTTGGCCAGCATCCGCACGGCATCGTCATCGCCAAGCAGCGTGTCGATCAGCACCGCCACCCCGCCTGCCGCGACGATCGCCCAATAGGCGGTGATCCAGGCCGGGCTGTTGGGCGCGATGATCGCCACCGCGTCGCCGCGCCCGACGCCGCGCCGGGCGAGCGCCGGGGCGAGCGCCAGCACCGCGCGGGCAAGCGCCGCGAAGGACCGCGTCTCGCTGCGCTCGCCGGTGAAGGCGATCACCGCCGGCGCATCGCCGTATGAGGCGATGTGGCGCAGCAGCGCCTGCAGTGTGTCCCGTTCCGCCAAACCTATCGCCCCGCGCCGGTGGCAAATCCTGGCGCGAGTATGGCCGCCGCGCCGACCGGGTTCAAATCCCGCCACCGCCGCTCTTTACACCATGCATCGAACGCGGCAAGTGTACCGCCGCCCTTCGCGCCGCGGGGCGCAGCCGCTTCGCGCAGCATCAGGAGAGGCCGATGGCCGACAAACCGCGCATCGCCCATTTCGCCGGGCCGAACGCCACCATCCAGAACAGCCCGCCGCTCGTCACCAGCAACAAGGCGCGCGCCAAATACGGCTTGCCGCTCGTGGCCGATCCCGATGGCGGCACGGCGCGCTTCGACGTGCTCAGGCCGCAGCGCCTCGCCGCACCGGTCACGGTCTATGTCGAGCAGTTCTCGGCCCATCCGCTCGAGCGCGATGCCGCCGAGCTTTACGGACCGCCCGACGGCTATATCGACGCCGCCGGAAATTTCCACAAAGAGCGCCGCGCCGCGAGCGACAAGCCCGTTTACGAGATCCGGCTCCTGCCGGAAGACGGGGTCTATCCGCTTCCCTACATGGCGCGGCAGGCGGACGGCAGCGCCTGGGACGACGATGTCGCCACGCCGTTCGCGCCCGAGGCGCGCGCGCGCCAGCCGTTCTATCCCGACGGCGCCCGCATCTTCGAGGAGATCGACCGCCTCGGCATCGGCGAGAACGGGCTCGGAAATTTGATTGCCTCGCACGCCGCGGTCGATTTCTACCGCATGCTGCCGCCGGGCGGATATACCAAGGGGCTCGCCGCGGCCGAGCGCACCGACCGCGGCAGCGGCGACATCCCGCCGGAACGGCGCGGCCGCGACTTCTTTCCCTACCGGCCGCGGCACCTCAACTCCAACGAGCCGCGGCTGGGGCTCGCGCGCATCGCCAACGGGGTGCAGAGCGTGCTCGCGACCGGACACTATCTCGGCGCGATCTGGTCGCAGGGCAGCCCGCGCATCGAGGAGACGATGTACTGGCTCAACCTCCTGGTCGACACCACCGTGCCGATCTGCGGCAACGCGGCGCAGCGCACGCACGGCCAGGTCAGCGAGGACGGCTCCAAGAACCTCGTCGACTCGGTCGAGTACATCGCCTCGCGCGTCTGGGCCGACGAGGGCGGACGCAACCGCGCGGGGATGGTCCTCATCCAGGAGCAGCAGATCTTCGCCGCGCGCGACGTGCAGAAGGCGGATGCGCGGCCGGGCGGATATGTCGCGACTGGCGGGCATGGCGGCATTCTCGGCGCGGTCGGACATGACGGGCCGCCGGTACTCGTCTACACGCCCTCGACCCGGCACAGTTATCTCTCGGAGGTCAACCTCTCGCGCCTGCCGCGCCGCACCGTGGGCGTGCGCCGCGCCGACGGGCGCCTGATCGAAGTCGAGGTGCCGATCAAGGACGAGGTCGGCGACCTTCTCGACGGCGCGATCGGCAAGGTGATGATCGTCAAGGACGGCGCCTACACCGCCGACGGCTTCGCGATCGAGCCCGCGCGCGAGATCGACCTGATCGCCCGCATCGAGCACAATCTCGCCCACGCGCCGCTCGCCGGCTTCGTCGTCGAGGGGCTGTCGCCCTATGGCACCATGAACGCGCTCGCGCGCCAGAGCGTGATGTTCCGCGCAGTTCATAGCGGCATGCCGGTGGTGTGCGTCGGACGCGGCAACAATGGCGGCTTCACGCCGCCGCGCGACCGCATGCTCGGCGGGCGCAATCTCACCGCCACCAAGGCGCGCCTGCTGCTGCTGGCGTGCCTGATGAAGTTCGGCGCGCTGCCGCCCGCCGCCGATCCCGACCGCCCGACCGAATCCGAGCTTGACGCCATCCGCCACAAGCTCGCCCAGTACCAGTCCGTGTTCGACACGCATTGAAAGGCCGCGCCCGCGCCATGGCCGCGCCGCTTTTCGGCACCAGCGTTCCGCGCCTCGAAGACGGCGAGCTTTTGCGCGGCGCCGGCCGGTTCGTCGACGATATCGTCCTGCCGAGCATGGCGGCGGCCGCGTTCGTGCGCAGTCCGCACCCGCACGCGGCGATCAACGGCATCGACGCCGCCGCAGCGCTCGCCGTTCCCGGCGTCCACGCGGTGCTCGCGCTCGCCGACATCGCGCCGCTCCTGCGCACGACGCGGCTGGCGACGGCGCTGCCCAGTCCGAGCTATCGGCTGGAGCTGCATCGCCCCGTCCTTGCCGATGGCGAGGTCGTTCACGTCGGCGAGCCCGTCGCCCTCGTCATAGCATCGAACCGCTATGTCGCCGAGGACGCGGCAGCGCTGGTCGCCGTGGATTACGAGGTCTTGCCGGCGGTCGGCGACTGCCGCGCGGCGCTCGGCGCCGATGCCCCGCGCGCCCACCGCACCGCGCCGCACAATCTCGCCGCCGAATTCGAGATGGGCTACGGCGACGTCGACCGCGCCTTCGCCGCGGCAGCGCATGTCTTCGCCGAAACCTTCTGGCAGCATCGCGGCGGCAGCCATTCGCTCGAATGCCGCGGCACGCTTGCCCATTACGACACGGTCGAGGACCGGCTGACGCTGTGGAGCTCGACCCAGGCGCCGCATGCGGCGCGCACGGTGCTGGCCGACATGCTGGGCCGCGACGAGAACCGGCTGCGCGTCGTGACGCCGGACGTGGGCGGCGGGTTCGGCCCGAAACTGGTGGTCTATCCCGAGGACGTGGCGGTGGCCGTCGCCGCGCTCATGCTGCGCCGCCCGGTCAAGTGGATCGAGGACCGGCGCGAGCATTTCGTCGCCACGACCCAGGAGCGCGACCAGTACTGGGCGATGGAGATCGCCGTCGATGCAGCGGCGCGCATTCTCGGCGTGCGCGGGCGGCTGATCCACGACCACGGCGCCTATACCGCGCGCGGCGTCAACGTGCCCTTCGGCGCGGCGCAGGCACTGCCCTTGCCCTACGAGGTGCCGGCCTATCATCTCGCGGTGTGCCTTGCCGTCACCAACAAGGTTCCGGTGACGCCGGTGCGCGGCGCCGGCCAGCCGCAGGGCGCGTTCGTGATGGAGCGCCTCATCGACCGCGTCGCGCGCGAGCTCAAGATCGACCGCGCCGAATTGCGCCGCCGCCATCTCGTTCCGGCCGCGCACATGCCGCGCACGACGCCGCTCAAGACGCGGGGCGGCATCGCGGTCGTGCTCGACAGCGGCGATTATCCGCGCTGCCAGGAGCTGGCGCTCGCGGCGGCGGGCTGGGCCGAGTTCCCGCGCCGCCAGCACGAGGCGCGCGCGGCAGGGCGCCATATCGGCATCGGCGTCGCCAATTTCGTCGAGGGCACCGGGCGCGGGCCGTTCGAAGGCGTGACCGTGCGCATCGGCCCGTCGGGCAAGGTACTGGTCTTCACCGGCGCCGCGGCGATGGGTCAGGGGCTCAAGACCATCCTCGCGCAAATCGTCGCCGATGCGTTGGGCGGCGATGCGGCGCGGATCGCGGTGACGGCGGGCGACAGCGCCGGCATCGCCCAGGGCATCGGCGGCTTCAACAGCCGCCAGGCGGTGATGGCGGGAAACTCGGCGCATCTCGCCGCGCGCGAGCTGCACGAGAAGGTGCTCAAGATCGCGGCACATCTCATCGAGGCGGCGGAAGACGATCTCGAAATCGCCGGCGACCGCGTGCATGTCAAGGGCGCGTCGGCGCTGGGCGTGAGCCTCGCCGAGGTCGCGCGCGCGGTCGCGGGCATGCCGGGATACACCCTGCCGCCGGGGGTGACGCCGGGGCTCGAGGCGACGGCGCACATGGTGGTCGACGCCATGGCCTATGCCAACGGCACGGCGGTCGCCGAGGTCGAGGTCGATATCGAGACCGGCCATGTCGCGATCCTGCGCCTCGTCCTCGCGCATGATTGCGGCCGCGCCATCAACCCGATGCTGGTGGCGGGGCAGATCAGCGGCGGCGCAGCGCACGGCATCGGCAACGCGCTCTACGAGTGGATGGGCTTCGACGCCGACGGCCAGCCGAGCACGGTTACGCTCGGCGAGTATCTCCTCGTGACCGCGAGCGAGATGCCGCCGCTCGTGCTCGTCCATCAGGAATCGCCGTCGCCGTTGAACCCGCTCGGCGTCAAGGGCGTAGGCGAATCGGGCGTGATCCCGACGCCCGCCGCGATCGTCGCCGCGATCGAGGACGCGCTCTCCCCGTTCGGCGTGCGCATCGCCCAAGCGCCGATCCGCCCGCACGAGATCGTCGCGCTCATCGCCGCCGCGCGCCGCCGGTGACGCTCGGCAGTTCCTTGCGCACGAAAATGAGACCGATCCGCCTTACGTCCGCGGCAGCTCGAGCTTCAACAGCTCCCACGGCTTCTGCACGCGCGCGACGCGGTCGGTCTGGAACAGCGCGATGCGGTGGATCTGCGAGGCCGGGACATAGAGATGCCCGTCCGGCCCGACGCAGCCCTCGTTGGGAAAGCTGATGCGCGGGTCCTGCGCCACGATGCGCCGCACGCGGTCGGCGCCGATGACGGCGATCGCGTTCTCGGTGAAGGACGAGAGGTAGAGATTGTCGCGCGCATCGACGGCAATCCCGGCGCAGGGCGGGATCGGCACGATGTCCTCGATCTGCGGCACGATGGCGTCGTCATCGAGCGCGGGATCGAGCAGGAGCCGCGTCTCGACCCGGCGCAGCATCGGCCCGAACAGCGCCGTGAAATAAAGCCATTTGCGGTCGTTCGACAGCTCGATCAGGTTGACGTTGACACGCTGCACGCCGCCGTCCCAGCGGCGGAACTCCTTGCCGTCGATGACCGGGACGATGGTCGGATCGGCGCGCGTCTGCGGCGCGCGGCCGAGGCGGCGCCGCGCCGCGCCGCTATCGAGATCGAGTACGATGATGGCGCCGTGATGCGATTCGGTGACGAAGGCATGGCGCCCGGCGACGCGCATATGCCCCAGGATCGCGCCCGGCGGCGCCGCGATTTCGTCGAGCGCATAGACCCGGCTTACCGCGTCGCGGCCGAGATCGATCCGCACGATCTTGGGGCGCGCGCCGTCGAGCGCCTGGTGATGGGGCGCGGAATCGTCGATCACCCAAAGATGACTGTCGCGATCGGCGAACACCGAATGGACGGCGACGAAACGGTCCTGGGTCGGCTCGCCCGGACGCCACGCATTCCACGCGCCGCCGGGAAACGGCCGGAACGTGCCGTCCGCCATCGCCTCGGCGACGCACGGCGTCGGACCATCGGCCCAGCGCGGGAAGCTCGCGAACACGCGCCCCTGCGGCGATACGGCGACGCCATTGATCATGGCCTCGGGCGAAGCCGCCACGCGAACCAGCTCGGCCGCATTCGCCTGCATCGCCGCCGCCCCCGGTGCTGTTCTCGTGCGTCCTGCTCTATCCCTTGCGTCCGCGCCGCGCAAGCGTCGCGTCCCGCCGGCTATGAGCCGCCGCGGCACGATGGTAGTGTCGGTCAAATGCAGGGGAGGCCAATCATGGCATCGGATGACAAGCCGCCGTTTCGCGCCGATCACGTCGGCAGCCTGATCCGGCCCAAGGAACTGATGGACGCGCATGCCGCGCATGAAGCCAGGCGCGTGCCGGATGCCGAACTGCGCGCGCTCGAGGATGCGGCCGTTCGCGAGGCGGTGGCGATGCAGGAGCGGGTCGGGCTCAAGGCCGTCACCGACGGCGAACTGCGCCGCAACAACTGGCGCGACCGCTTCTTCGAGCGCGTCGAGGGGTTCAGCGCCGCGCGCGTGCCGAGCTCGTTCTTCTTCACCGAATATAGCGGCGAGCGCCGCCGCGGCATGCCGGTGCCGACCGTGGTGGGCCGGCTCAAGCGCCGCGACAGCATTACGGCTGCCGATTTCGCCTTTCTCGCCCCGCTGACGCGGCGGACCGCCAAGGCGACGCTGCCGTCGCCGGCCGCCAATCATTTCTTCTCCGGCGACAAGGGTCTCGCCGGCTCGCCTTATCGCGACCGCCGCGCCTATCTCGCCGACGTGGCCGCGATCTATCGCCAGGAGGTGGCCGATCTCGCGGCGCTGGGCTGCACCTACCTCCAGATCGACGAGGTGCCGATCGCGGTGCTGTGCGATCCCTTGAACCACGAGATCGTGCGGGCTCGCGGCGAGGACCCGGACTCGCTGATCGACGATTACCTCGCCGCGATCAACGATGCGGTGCGCGAGCGGCCCAAGACGATGACGGTGTGCGCCCATCTCTGCCGCGGCAATGGCGGGCATGGACAGGCGAGCGGCGGCTATGATCCGGTTGCCGAGCGGCTGTTCGGCACGCTCGATGTCGACGGCTTCTTCCTTGAATACGACACCGGGCGATCGGGCGGCTTCGGGCCGCTCAAATCCGTGCCCAAGGGCAAGCGGGTGGTGCTCGGCATCATCAGCACCAAGCGCGCCGAACTGGAGCCCGCGGACGCGGTCAAGCGACGGATCGACGAAGCTGCCCGCTTCGTCGATCTCGACCAGCTATGCCTCAGCCCGCAATGCGGATTTGCCTCGAGCTATCAGACGGATCGCTTGACCCTCGATGACCAGGAGCGGAAGCTCGCCCACCTCGTCAACATTGCCCGCGAGGTCTGGGGCTAGCGCGGCGCGCTCAGCACGAGCACAGCCGCCCGCCCGCGGCACCCCTGCCGGCGAGCTTCGCCGCCATCTTGCGCAGCATGCCTTCGAATGCCGTGGGCTCGATACGGTCGGCGGCCATCATGGTGAGCACGAGCGGGTCCGATACCGCCTCGGTCACCGCATCGGTGAGAGCGCCGGTAATGGAGTCGGCAAGCGCATCGGCAGCAGCGTCGAGCGCCTCGGCGAAGTGATTGGCGGAGAAGGGCATTTGGTCGTCCATCGGAACCTCCCACCGAAAAGGTGGCAAACGCGTTACGGAAGTGTTATATATCCGGTACTGAACGGTAACACCCGACAAGATACTTACCGTTAAGTAACATGTCAAGGGGGAATGAGGAAATGCCTTTGACCTCGCTCGAACTCTCCGTTGCGGACGCGCCGGCCGTGTCCGCGCCACCGCGGGAACGGATTCTCGCCGTCGCGCGCGACCTGTTCTATCGCCATGGCATTCACGCCGTCGGCGTCGATGCCATCGCCGAAGCCGCCGGCACCAACAAGATGACGCTCTACCGCCATTTCGCCTCGAAGGACGAGCTGGTTGCCGAGTGCCTGCGCCGGCTTGCCGCCGAAATGGACGCCGCCCGTACCCGGATCGCGGCGGCACATGCGGGCGACCCGCTGGGCGAGCTGTTCGCCTGGCTGCGCTTTCTCGGCGAGTACAAGACCAACGAGGCCCATCGCGGCTGTGCCTTCGTCAACACCGCCATCGAACTGCCGGACCGCAACCATCCGGCGCGCCGCGTGGTCGAGGACTACAAGCGCCAGGCGCGCGAGCGGCTCGTTACGATGTGCCGCAGCGCGTCCCTCGACGATCCCGACCTGGTCGCCGACGAGATCTTCCTCCTGTGCGAAGGCGCGCTCGTCAGCCGGCAAAGCGTCGGCCCCAACGGCCCCGCCGCGCGTCTCGTCGAGATGCTTCAGGGGATCGTCGCCGGCCACGCCTGCCGCAGCGCCTGACCGGGCGGCGCGCCGGAGCCAGGTCCCGGCGTCTGGTCCCGGCGTCAGGTCCCGGCGTCAGGTCATCGTGATCATGACGTGCTGGCGATAGGCGGGACGCGCCGTCAGCCGTTCGTACCACGCCCTGAGATGCGGCCGGTCGTTGCGCTCGATCGCGAGGTTGAACCAGCGGTAGACGAAGCAGCCGACCGGGATGTCGCCCATCGTCATCCCGGCGCCGCCGATGAAGGAACGGTCGGCGAGGTGGCGGTCGAGCCGCGACCAGATCTCGTCCATCGCCTGCCGCGCCGCCTCGATCGCCTTCATGTCGCGCTGTTCCGGCTTCGTGCGGACGAGGCCGATGAAGATCGTCGCCATGGGGCCGTGCACGGTCGAAAGCTGCCAGTCCATCCAGCGCTCGACGAGGGCGCGCTGGCCCCAATCGCGCGGGCACAGTGTTCCCAGGCCGTGCTTCGCCGCGAGATAGCGCACCACCGTGTTCGATTCCCACAGCACCAGCCCGTCATCCTCGACGGTCGGGACGAGCGCGTTGGGGTTCATGTGCAGATATTGCGGCTCGCGGTTGCCGCCGAACGCGCCGCCGACATCGAAGCGCTCATAGGGCACGCCCAACTCGTCCGCGCACCACAGCACCTTCTGCACATTGACCGAATTCGCCCGTCCCCAGATCTTCAGCATGTCGCCGCTCCCGTTCGTCATGCCCCATCCATCACCGGCAGCACCAGCGCCGAGGGATGTGCCGGCGAATGGTGGATCGTATCGGCGCCGATCTTGTTCGGGTTGTAATAGTGCGTCCACAGCACGTCGGTCACCACCGAATCGCCGTTGACGATCTCGAGCCGGACGCGGCTCCCCTTCTTGAAGCGATGCGCCATGGGCTCGATGCTGATGTCGAAGCGATAGACCGTCCCGGACACGATCGGCGCGGGATCGGCATGGGTGTGATAGGGCTCCATCTCGGTGCTCCGCGCCGTGTCGAGCGCGCGATGCGAGGCGCGCAGCCAGCCCTTGGTGATCCAGAACGACGCCGGGTTGAGCCCCTTGGCGCGGTCCTCCGGCGCCTGCGGCAGTTGCTCCGACAGCTTGACGAAGAAATCCGTGTCGGTGCACGTCGAGGCGGCGTAGAGCGTGAGCTTGATCGGCCCCGCGATCTCAAGATCCTGGGCGAGCGGCGCCGTCGCGAAGGTGAGCACGCGGCGCGCCGGATCGGGCAAGCTGTTGGGTCCCATGCCGACGACGCCCATCATCCAGCCCGGATCGGGATAGGAATATGAGGTGGTCGCGGCACCCGCGGCAGGAGCGCGCGTGAGGCTGCCGTCGTTGAGCGAGGTAACGCTGCCGCTCTTTTCCGCGCTGAGATGCCAGGTGACGTAGCGCACGCCCGCGGGCGGCCAGGTATCGGCACTGCGCACCGCGTCGGCGCCGCGCACGTAATATTCGACCGCGGGCCGGCGCGCGTAGTCCGTCTCCCTGCCCTTGAGATAATGGTCGTAGAACGGCAGCAGCAGGCTCTCGTGCAGTGCCACGCTGTTGAACTCGCGATTGGCGGCGAACGCGTTGACCGGACCGTTCATGCGCAGCTTGCGCGGGCCTTTGGCGCGGCGGAAGCCCTCGATATTGCCGCGGGTGTGGAGATCGACCTTGCCCCAGATGCCGATCGAATAAAGCGGCACCTCGATCGCGTCGAGCCGCTCGAAGGCCGAGCGCTCGCGCCAGAAATCGTCGTAGGTCGGATGCTGCTGCAGCAGCAGGTTGAGATCGCAGCTCTGCTCGCGCGGCGGGGCGCCGTTGGCGGGATGACGATTGATGATGCGGTTCTGGTTCCACCAATAGGCGCCGAAGAAATCGCCGAGGATGCCGCCCTGATACACCGAGGCGCGGTAGGGATCGTTGAGCCCGTCGAAGGCGGCGATGCAGGCGAGCGACGGCGGCTTCTGGATCGCCATCCACCATTGCGACATGCAGAAATAGGACTGGCCGATGCCGCCGACCTTGCCGTTCGACCAGGGCTGATGCCCGAGCCATTCGATCACGTCATAGAGGTCGCGCTGTTCCGAGCGGTCGAGCAGCCGGAACTCGCCGCCCGACCGGCCGCAGCCGCGCACGTCCATGAAGGCATAGACATAACCCTGCTTCAGATAGAATTCGATCGGCCCGGTCTCGCGCCACAGGAATTGCGGACTGGCCGGCAGGATGTTGTTGTCGTAGCGATAAGGCGAGGGCGCGAGCAGCGCCGGGAACGGGCCGTCGCCCTCGGGCATGTAGAGCGCCACAGCGATCTCGACGCCGTCATGGACCCGGATCTTGACCTCGCGCGGCGCCGGCAGCGCCGGGGCGTCGTTCGTCATCGCACTCCTCCCTCCGCGCCCTTCCCGGCGCCATGGCGCTGACATACCACGACGCGACGCGGCGCGATATTCTCCACAGCCATGGCGGATCCGGCGTCCGATCATTGCGATGGCGAGCGCTTCTTCAATCCGCATGTCGCCACCGCCAAGAGCCACGCCGATCTTCGGCGCTGGCGGCGGCGCTCGCCCGCAAGGGCGGGCCGCCGGATGCGTTCCGCGTGCCGCGTTTCGGCGAGACCCTGTTGTTCGCTGCGCCGCGTTCTTGACCTTCCGCCGACGCCGCCTCAGCCGCAGGCGATGGCGTAACAATCGGGGCTGACGCCCTCCGGGAGCAGGTATTCGCGCCAGGTCTTGCCGCCGTCGCGGGTGCCGAACGCCTGGCCGCCGCGAGCGATCGAATAAACCTGGTCCGGATCGCGCGGATGGAGCGCCAAATTCATCATCGTACCGCGCGGCGCGACGCCGTGGTCGAGGCGCCGCCAGGTCCGGCCGACATCGTCGGAACGGCAGACCGATCCGGTCTTGCCGAACGCCTCGACGCTGAGACAGGCATAAAGAATACGCGGGTCCTGAAACGAAACCCGGACGTCGCGGCCATAGGTGAGCGGCGAAAAGCGCTTCACCTCCATGTCCGCCCAGGTCTCGCCGCGATCGCTGCTGTGGAAAAGGCCCATGCGCAGCGCGACGAACACCCCGCCGGGATCGGCCGGCGTGACGCAAAGCGCGTGGCAATCGAGCATGCCCTCCGATTCCATCTTGGTGCCGATCGCGCTCTTGAGATGGGGCTGCACGGCGAGGCGGATCAGATCGGCGCTGCAATCCTGCCAGCTCTCGCCGCCATCGCGGCTGCGCATGACGCCGTTCACCTCGAGCGGCGCGTAGAGGAAATCGGGGTTCTGCGGGTCGACCGCGAGCCGCATCACGCGCGGCGCGAAGCCCATCTCGCAGCGCGCCGGAAGCTGCGGCCGCGACAGCAAGCGCCAGTGATCGCCGCCGTCGTCGCTGCGATAGACCGCAACCGGCGCGGTGCCGACGAAGACGGTCCGGGGCCGTTCCGGATGAACCAGGATGGACCACACCTGCATGTTGCGGTCGGGGAAGTCGAGTTTTTCCCAATGCTCGCCGCGGTCGGTGCTGCGATAGGGGCCGTCATGGGTTCCGGCGAAGACGACATCGGGCTCGCGCGGATGGACGGTGATCGCCTGGACGTGGATGTCGTCGGGCAGTCCGCGCGTCAGATGCTCCCAGCGTCCCTCGTCGGGGTCGGCCCGAAATACCCCCGCAAGCTTGCCCTTGGCACGCCAGCGCGCCGCGCCGGCATAGATGTGAGTGGTGGCCGCCATGTCGTTTCCCCTCGGGCGTGAAGGCATCGCTCCGCCGAGGGAAAGAAGAGCACCGCGCTGACGGCAGGGTCAAGAGGACGACCGCGACCTGTCCGGGCCGCTGCTGCGATCTCGTCGGCGCGACGGCGCGGGGTACGCCGCGCCGCTATGCCTCGTCCGGCGTCACGAAGCAGAGAATGCCCCAGCCCGGCAGGTAGCACACCACTGCCCGCCCGGTCGGATTATCGACCCGGCGCAGTACCTTGTCGGGCGGCACGGCGACCCAGCTTCCTTCGATATACGCCTCATAGCCGTTGGCGCCGGTGCGGTAATCGGTCGGTCGGCAATCGGCCAGGGAGCAACAGGACACCTGGGTTCCGGGCTGGCGCAGGCTCTGGTACCAGGGCGCCAGTGCCGGGTCGGCATTCGCCGGCGGCCGCGCCAGGCCGACCGACGCTGCCAGCAGCGCGGCGGCCGGAATGACGGCGAAACCCAGGAAGCGATGCAGGCGCGCGCGCCGCAAAAGCGCGCCGACCAATGACGAACGGTGAGACATGAGCGCCTCCGCCATAGTCCAGCCAACACGCTGAAGCAAAGCCCACGCCAGATATGTTAATGCCGGTTATCCACCGGCTTGCTGCCGCGCGGTCGGTCCCAATTCCGCGTGCCGCATGGCAATGCCGCAAGTTTAGGCATCGGGCGGCGGGGATCAAGCGCCTCAGCGCTGGGCACGCGGCAGCGTAATGCGGATCTCGGTGCCGCGCCCCGGCGTGCTGGTCAGGTCCACGGTGCCATCGTGCAACTCGACGATCTGCTTGACGGTCGGCAGCCCAAGCCCGGTGCCGAAGCTCTTGGTGCTGAACAGGGGGTCGAACACGTTGGGCAGGATATCCGGGGGAATGCCTGGGCCGGTATCGGCGATGACGATCGTCACCCGCTCGGCGACGGTGGTGGCGACGGTAATCCGCCGCACGGCGGCATCGCCACATTCCTCGAGCGACTGCACGGCATTGTCGAGGACATTGTCGATCGCGCGCACGAAGCGTTCGCCGTCGAGCCGTACCAGCGTTTCACCGGCGCCGAAGTGGCGCTCGATCACGATCGCGTCCGGGTGCCGGTAGTCGTCGAGACAGTTGCCGAGCCAGGCGTCGAGCTTGATGGCGCGGCGGTCGAGCCGGCGCGTATGGGCGTAGTCGAGCAGGTCGCACAGGATGCGGTCGCAACGCCGGATGCTGCGTTCGATCCGGCCCAAGGGGCGATCGAGCGCCGGCTCTGCCACCGCCGCGCGCGCGACATGCAGCGAATTGCGGATCGCGCTCAGCGGATTGCGCAGCTCGTGCGCCACCGTTGCGGTGAGCTTGCCGAGGGTCGAGAGCCGTTCCTTGCGCAGCAGCTCGTGCTGCACCGCCTTGAGTTCGGCCGTCCGCGCCTCGACGCGGCGTTCGAGGTCCTGGTTGATGGTCTGGATCGTGCGGTTGGCCGCGTCGGCGGCGGCTGTCGCACGCCGCAACGCCGCCTCGTTGCGCTTGCGCTCGCTCACGTCGCGGACCGTGCCCTCGTAATAGAGCAGCCGGCCGGTGCTGGTGCGGACCTCGCGGCAGGTCTCGGCGATCCAGATGACCGAGCCGTCGCGGCGATAGACCTGCGACTCGAAACCCTCGACCACGCCGCGGGCGCGCATCGCGCTGACGAATTCGTCGCGGCGGCCGGGGTCGAGATAAAGCTGCCCGCCGATATCGGTCAGCCGGGCCAGCAGCTCCGCCGGGCCGTCATAGCCGTAGATGCGCGCGAGCGCCGGGTTGGCGGTGAGATACCGCCCGTCCGCCGTCGTCTGGAACACGCCCCAGGCGCAATGCTCGAAGATGTCGTGATAGAGATGCGCCGCCTCGTTGATCGCGCGCTCCGTGGCGACCTGCTCGGTCACGTCCTGCACGGTGCCGCAGAGGCGCGGCTCGCTGCCGTTCCGCGGCGCGCGCAGCGCGCTCCGTCCGAACAGCGTCGCGAGCGTGCCGTCGCCGCGCACGATGCGGAAGAAGCATCCGGCCCTGGGCGGACGCGCGGCCGCGTTGCGGCACAGCCACTCGTCCACACGGGTGCGGTCGTCGGGATGAACAACATCGAGAACGCGCGCGAGATCGGGCGCATCCTGGGCCGCCCATCCGAAGATGCGCCGCATCTCGTCCGAGACGAAGGTGCCGCCGGTGCCGAGGTCGACCTCCCAACTGCCCAGAAGCGCGAGCGACTGCGCGTCGCGCAGATGGGTCTCGACGCGCGGCGTGCGGCGTTGCTGTTGCGCGCGCACGTGGCGCGCCCGCAACAGCACGCGTCGGCGCACCGGAAATTTGACGATGTTCGCTGCCATCCCGCGAAGCTATCGCGCGAGGATTGAATTTGGCTTTAAGCGGAATGCCCAAAAAAATGGACGCCGCGCCCGCGGCCGGCGGATTTGCGCCGGCTTCGGGGCGAGTTTTCGCTGCTTGCTCGCCCGTCCCCGAGGCGCATGGCGCGTCAGGCCGGAACCGCGGCGAACCCCTCGAGCAGCGTGCATATACCGCTCACGACAATGACACGATGACACGGAGCCACAGCCGGCTGATCTTCTGCCGGTTGATCCATTCGGCGACATCGACCGTCGGGGTCATGGCGCATCCTCCGTTCGGACCGATCATTATGGTTTCTGCGGGCGCGCCGATCGGCGGCGGCGCCTGGCTCGTGCGCGGCATTTCGCCACGGCAAATGCCGTTCGCCGCAGAAAGTTGCCTCCTGTCAATTTATTAATCCCGCCGCAAGGTTCCTGTAATCCGGCGTTCATTCCGATGGGTGGACGCCCGCGGCCGTTCGCGGTGCGCACGCCCATGTCAGTTCGAAGGGGAGTCGGGTTCCGATGGCTTTGTCACATGCCGAGCATCTGCACGAGGCGCATGGTCCTCAGGGCTTTTTCCGGCGCTGGCTCCTCTCCACCAACCACAAGGACATCGGCACGCTCTATATCTGCTTCGCGATGGTGGCGGGCGTCATCGGCGGCGCGTTCTCGATCGTCATGCGCATCAATCTGATGCAGCCGGGCGACCTGCTGTTCCACAACGATCATCAGCTCTACAACGTGATCATCACCGCGCACGGGCTCACCATGATCTTCTTCGTGGTGATGCCGGCGCTGATCGGCGGGTTCGGCAACTGGTTCGTGCCGCTGATGATCGGCGCGCCCGACATGGCATTCCCGCGCATGAACAACATCAGCTTCTGGCTGCTGGTGCCGGCGTTCTGCCTGCTGCTGGGCTCGGCCCTGATCGGCGGCGGCGCCGGGACCGGCTGGACGCTCTATCCGCCGCTGTCGACCGTGGGTCAGCCCGGTCCGTCCGTGGACATGGTGATCTTTTCGCTGCATCTCGCCGGCGCGTCCTCGATCCTGGGCGCGATCAACTTCATCACCACCATCTTCAACATGCGCGCACCGGGGATGACGCTGCACCGGATGCCGCTCTTCGTCTGGTCGATCCTGGTGACCACGTTCCTGCTGCTGCTGGCGCTGCCGGTGCTAGCGGGCGCGATCACCATGCTGCTCACCGACCGCAATTTCGGCACCACCTTCTTCGAGCCGGCCGGCGGCGGCGATCCGCTGCTGTTCCTCAACCTGTTCTGGTTCTTCGGCCATCCCGAAGTCTACATCATGATCTTGCCGGCC
>DATKQE010000117.1:0-17654 GCA_035532935.1 Allostellaceae bacterium | reverse complement strand
ACCTCGCGCACGCCCGGCAGCGCCAGCACGGTGGCGAGATAGCGCTCCGGCGCCGCGCTCTTCTTCGACATGTTCCAGGTCGGCGCGTAGTAGCCGAAATCCATGGCGGGAACGCGATCGGGCAGCGCCGCGTGATACACGAGCGCACAGCAATAGGCGCAATCGACGCCGCCGGTCCGGCCCTTAACGCGGCCCATGTGGTGAAAGGGCGTCCCGATCCAGGTGTTCGCCTCGCGCACGACCGCGCGCCGTTCCTCGGCCTCGGTGCGACCGCCGTAGCACAGCGAAGCGTCGTGCGAAGGCATGTCTATATCGCCCGCGCGAGGGTTCCGGCGCCGTAGCAAAGGCGCGCCCGGCGCGCCGTCTTGCGAAGGCATCCCTAAATTTCTCAAAACGCCACCTCGGGCGCGGGGATGTTCGGCTCGCCGCCGAAATTCACCTGGTTGGCGAACTTGCCGCAGGTGGCGATGATCTTGTCGCAGCCGGGCCACGCGGTGAACGCATCGCCGGGCGCGATCCCGAGCGCGAACGGCGCGATCAGAGTGAGCGTCGCCGGCGTTCCGGCCGCATAGGCGCGGATGCTGCGGGCGAAGCCGTCGCTGGCGCCGCTCGTCATCGCCATCCGCCCGAGCGCATAGCTGCCCGATCCCGCCGGCGCCGCCAGCGTCGCCGTCACCGTGCTGCCGTCGGCCGAGACCGCGACCACGCTGCCCGCGACCGCGAAATCCGCCGCCTTCAGCGTGCAACCGGCATCGAAGAGCGTGTGGATGCACGACGCCTGATAGAGCCGCCGCGGCATCTGGCCGGCGAGCAGCTTCAGGTGCGATGCCACCGTGATCACCGCCTGGCTGCGCCCCAGATCGATCTCGGCGACGCGGCCATAGAAGATGGTGACGACGCCCGTCGGCGCCATCGCCTTGCCCGGCGCGGGGAACGACGCGGCGAAGGCGCGATCGACCTGAACCTCGGCGCCGTCGAGCGCGCCCGCCCGCAGCGCCGCGAGGAAGGGCGCGGTGCCGATCGCATCCGGGTCGGCCGCGCCGGTGCGGGGATCCACGTTGCGCGGCGCCACCACCACCTGCCAGGTATCGGTGTCGAGCCCGGTCTTCCAATGCGCCACCGCCTTGGCCTTGTCCTGGTCGAACGTCACCGTGGCCGCGGGCCAGATTGTGCCGAGCACCGACACATCGACCGGGCCGGCGCCATAGCGCAGCGTCGCGACGCCGCCAATGGCGCCGGCGAGGTTGAAGGTGTAGAGATCGCAATCGACGAAAAGCCGCGTCGCGAGCAGCGCAGCGGTCGCGCCGGGCGCGGTCTCGTACCAGGGCGTTTTCATCGCGCAGCACAGCGCCTTCGGCGCGTCGTGCGAAGCCGAGACTTCATCGTGGCCCTCACCATGGCCCCATCACCATGCCGACGATCGTGCCGCCGGTGCCGCCGATATCGGCCTGCACCTTCTGCGTCATCATCCCCGCAATCTAGCCGTTGGCCCAATAGGCGGGGTGGTAGCAGTCGACCGGCGCCGCCCAGGTGCCGGTCACGCCGTTCACCGTGCAATCGAAGGTGGTCGAGAGCCAGCTATCGATGCCGAGATCGATCAGTTTGGCCTTGGCATCGGGCGTCGCCTCGTAGGTCGTGTAGCCCGTGGTGATCGCGGTGCGTTTCTGGCCGTTGAACGGCACCTCGGCGAAGATCCACGCGCTCGGCGCCGCCGTGCGCAGCGCCGCGAGCAGGCCCTCCTCCTCGGTCTCGACCGTCGCGTCGGACGCGCCGCCGTCGTTGGTGCCCTCGTTGATGAAGATGTAGTCCGGCGCCGGCGAGAGCGCGCCCGCGACCAGCCGCGAGGTCCCGGCGAAATACTTGTTCCAGGAAGAATTCGTGTCGTTGCCCGACGTGAAGACTGGCGCACGTTGAGGTCGCCGACCGTGTAGCCGGTGCTGCCATAGCCGATGTTCCCGTACTCGCAGCCGAGCCCGGAAGCGGTGAATGCGCTGTAGGCGAGCGTGCCGTCGGCGAAGGGCGTCGCGCCCGGTCCCGGCGAATAATGCCCTTGCGTGATGCTGTCGCCATAGAAGAGGCAGCGCTTCGGGCGCAGGCTCGGCGCGGCCGAGGCCGAGCCGCCGTCGACCACGAGCCCGTCGATCTTCACCGCCTTCACCGGCGTGGTCCAGAAATCGCCGTTGAAGGTCGCGCCGTAATAGGCGAGCCAGAGCTGGTGCGTGCCGGCGGCGAGTCCGCTCGCGAGCGTGTAGGTCGTGGTCGCCGCGGTGAGCTGATAGGTGTGGTAGACGCCGTTGTCGATCGACCAGCGCACATAGGGATAGTCCGCCGACGCCGTGCTCGCGCCGGTCAGGGCCGAGACGTCGAACGTTGCCTGCACCTGCGTGCCGGTGAAACCGATCTTGAAATAGGCGCCCCAGTCCTGCGACAGTGCGCTCGTGGATCCATTCACGTACCAGGTGTACGGGCTCCAGAACCAGTTGGCGTCGTTGACCGCGATCGTGCTCGTGGTATCGACCGTCGCGGTATGCGAGGCCGTGAAGCCGCCCGAAGCGGTCGCGGTCAGCGTGATCGGCGTCACCGCGGCGCCGGCCGGCGTGTAGGTGAAGGTCTGCGCCGTGCTCGTGGTGAAGGTGAGCGACGACGGCGTGAACGTGCCGCCGGCGCCGCCGTCCGAGAACGAGACCGTGGTCGAGGAGGATGGCGTGGCGTTGGGCGTGATCGTGAAATTGCCGGTCGCGGTGCCGTCGGGCGTGGTCTGGCTCGACGGCGTGAAGCTGAAGTCGGTCGCCCCGGCCGCGGCGATGGTCAGCGTCGCGGTCGCGGCGGTCGAGGGATCGGTGATCGTCACCGTTCCCGCGCTGCCCGGCGCGGAATAGGTCAGCGTCGCCGCCGTCGTCGAGCTCACGCTCTGCGCCGTGATCGTGCCGCCCGAGACGGTGAATGTCGGCGCGCCCGGCGTCCCCGCGGTCCAGTTCGTACCGGTGCCGGCGAGCGTCAGCGAATTGCCGGTCGTGCTCACGGTGACGCTGGTCGGGCTCACCGTGAACGAGGCATCGGAATAGGTGGTCGCCTCGGCCGCCGATTGGTTCCCGACGGCGGTGCCGTCGAGGTCGAGGCCGTAATTGCCGGCGCCCTGGACGCCGGCAGTGCTGTCGGTCGTGGTGTAGTTCACCAGCGTCGTCGCGGCGGTCACGTCCGTGACGACCACGGTCAGGGTCGAGGGGCTCGCTCCCGTCACCGAGAAATCGACGGTGATGACGTGGCCGCTGGTGTAGGTCCAGTTATGGGTCGGGCCGATCGCTGTCGCGCTGCCGCCGCCGGCGAGATAGTAGACCTGGAAATTGCCCGGCGCCGTATCGACCGTGTACGCCTTGCCGCTCGACTGGTAGCGCAGCACCGGCCACGGCGTTTCGCCCGCGGTCCCGGCGGCCGTGCCGAGCTTGACGACGATGCGCTCGTCGAGCTGGTTCTCGGCCGACGGCCGCGTCAGGAAATCCCGCGACCAGGAATTGGTGCCCTCGGGCGCGCCGACGGCGTTGTCGCTCTGGATGTTCCACACGCCGCCGTGAACATCGGTCCAGCCGCCTTGCGTCGGGACGCCGGTGGTGGTGCCGGCCGCGCCGGTCGAGGTGTTGGCGTTGGTAAACGTGTCGTCGACGAGCGGCTGCCACGCCGCCCAGGCCGGCGTCGCGAAGGCGGCAAGCGCGGCCAGCGCAGCGAGCGGCGCGAGCGCGCGCCGGACGGTCCATCGCATCATTGGAAATCCCCCACGAAGCCGATATCGATGAGCGCGCTGCTTTCGACGTAATAGCTCAGCATGTCGTGCGCGCCGGGCGTCGTCGTCAGCGTTGCCGCCGTGCCGCCCGGAAACCTGAAGTCGCTGCCGTAGCTCAGCGTGCGCGAGCCAGTCGCGTCCTGGACCACCATGATGTGACCGGATTGTCCGACGCAGGACGAGAGATTGGCAAAGTTCGCGAGCGTGCGATTGCCGCCGAGCGTCACCGTGAAGTTGTTGGACGCGGTGCAGTCCGGCGTGATCGTCGCGCCATCGGTCAGCGCCGCGACGCTCACCCGCTGCGCCCTGGCGAAGCTCTGCGATGCGTTCAGGAGCGCGAGATCGCTCGCGGCGATGCCGCTGTCCTGCACGCTCTGCGACCCCGCACCCGTCACGACGTCGCCGCTGCCGAGCGTTCCCGACGTGCCGACATTGCCGCCGCCCGACGGCGTGGCGCAGCTCGCGCTGCCGCTGGTGCCGATCGCATCGACGAACTGGCCCGATCCGCACGCGACGCTAGCGACGCCGCCGAGGGTCGATGCGCCCGGCGCCGGCAGCCGCGCGGCCGGCAGCGTGCCGCTGCCGAGGTCCGACGCGCTGCCGCTCGCCGCGACCGCGGCGAGGCCGAGATTGCTGCGCGCCGTCGCCGCATTGGCGAGGTCGGCGAGGTTGTTCGCGGCGAGCAGGCCGCCGACGCCCGAAACATCGACGGCCTCCAGCGTCACCGCGCCGGTGCGGGCGTCGAAGCTCGAAACGCCGCTCGCTGCGCCGCCGCCCAGCCCGGTCACCGCGAAGTAATCGCTGCCGTCGCTGGCGACGGTCACGCCCTCGCTCTGGATCACGTCGAGATAGGCGGCGCCGTTGATCTGGCCGGATGCCGGCGTGAGCCGTGCCGTGCCGGCGCCGAGATTCTGGATCTCGAACCAGTAGCCATTGCCCGCGGTCGCCGGAGCGAGCAGCGTCACGGTGACGCTCGAGGCGTTGTCGGTGGTGACGAGCTTGCCGCAATCGCCGGCGGCGAGCGCATAGCTCGTGCCGCTCTGGGTGTTGTGCAGCAGCGCGGTCGCGATCGTGCCGCTGGTGGTGATCGGGCCGCCGCTGGCGCCGCAGGCTGTCGCGATCGACGAGACGCTGCCGCCGCTGCCGCCACCGCCGCCGCCGCCCATCTGCTGGGCCCAGGCCGGCGCGCCGAGCGCAACCGCGCAGCCCATGGCGCACAGCGCCCGTCGCGCGATCCGGTTCATCTATTGATTCCCCACGATGATCGTCAGCGCGCCGCCGGCGCCGCTCGAGACACACCAGATCGCCTGGCTCGGCGCCGCGCCGGGGCCCCAATAGGCCCAGCCCGAGCCGCCCGCGAGCAGCTCGACCGTGCCGGAAGCGCCGAGCGCCGGCGTCGGCCCGAAGCTGTAGCCGATATTGGTGGCGCCGCTATTGTAGAGGAACAGCGTCGCGCGCGACGTCGCCGCCGGCACGCACAGCGACGGCGTCGTGCCGATGCCGCCATAAAGGCCGGAAAGATCGGTCACATTGACCGCACCATCGGCGCGCGCCAGCGATGCGGTCAGCAGGAACGCCACCGCCGTAGCACAGCGCAGCGTCGTGCGAAGGCCAATCGACGACCGCGTAGCACAGCGCAGCGTCGTGCGAAGGCCAATCATCAATAGCTCCCTTGCATGCTGGGATTGGCGGACATGTAGCGGGCGATCGTTGCCGCCAGCGTCCTGGCGTTGGCGTTCGCCCACTGCGCCACGCCGGCGGCGTCCATCGCCTGGACGGTGACGTTGAGCGCGAATCCCGACGGCGCCGCAGCCGCCGATGTCGTGCCGGCGCGCACGCCGGCGGCGACGTCGGCGGGCAGGATCATCTCGCCCTGGTGGATGACGGCGACCATGTCCTCCGGCACCGACCACGCCCCGCCGGCGAAGCCCAGCAACCCGCCGACGCCGGCCACGATGCCGCCAAGCCCGCCCGCGCCGGCAGCGAAGGGACTGGCGATCGGCGATGAACCGAACGCCGCCGTCAGTGCCGTGAACGCCGCCCACTGCACCATCATTTTGGCAACGGCCTCGATGAAGGCGAGCGCCAGATTGTCGAACAGGTGCGAAACCGCCTGCTGCCAGGTCTGCGTCCCCATCAGGACGCCCTTCAGCATCGTGTCGAGGCTGCGGTCGATCGTGGCGAGCGCCTCGGTCCAGTCCCGCTGCATCTGGCCCGCGTGCTGGGTCCCGGCCTGCGCGGCCTGCGCGAAGGCGACGTCGAAGCGCGTGCCCAGATCCTTGACCGGGCCGACGAGCGCGTCGACCTGGTTCCGTGCCTGCGACACGCCGGCGACGAGTTCGGCTATATCGGCGCCGAACACGATTTCGATGCGATCATCGGCCATGAGGACTCCCTAGAGTGACGTCGCCGACCCCCACCTCGCCCTCCCGCGACGCAGGTCCCTCGCTCTCAGCCCCGGAGGCGGAGAGGGTTGGGTTGGGTTGGGTTGGGTTGGGGTGAGGTGGGGCGAGCGAGCGATTTGCGTGTACGCGCTAGCGCCGCGGCGGCTTGCCGCGGATCGCCAAGCCCGATGCGGGATCGGCGGCGAGTGCGGCGAGTTCCTGCCACGGCTCATCGCGGGCGGGTGCGCGCGATGGCACGGCGACATTTACGGAACCGAGCAGCGTCCGGACCAGGAGGGCGAGCAGGTGATGGGGCGGCGGCGATTGCGCCCAATAGCGCTTGAGCGCGCGCAGGCGCGGAACGGTGAGCTGATCCTCGACATAGTCCCAGCTCCATCCCGTCGCCTGGCAGACGTGGCAGATCAATGTATCAACGATGCGCTCGAATTCTCCGCCGCCCCCTGCGCTTCCCCCGGCTCGCCCTCCCGCCGTTCGAGACCCGCGGCAAGGCAGAGCACCGGCAGCGCCGCGAACAGCTCGGGCAGCCGGATCGGCAGGTCGAGGAATTCCTCGCGCGCGAGATCAGGATAATTGCGCGTGAGAGCGAAATAGAGCGCATCGAGCAGGCGATCGATCTTCGCCTCGTCGAGATCCGCCGAGGCGCGTACGCCGCCGAGCGAGAGAATGGCGGGAATCACCTTGCGGAACTGGCGCGGCGCGAGATCCGCCATCACCCAGTTCCGCCCGCCGAGCGTCACCGGCCTTCCCTCGTAGCCGGCGAATTTCAGCTCGCGCATCACGACACCTCACCGAAGCTGTAGAGGCCGATACTGCCGGCGGCATTGGCAAAACAGCTGAAGCTCAGATCGGGCATCATGAAGTCCTCGAGCTTGAACGCGAGCGACAGCTTGTCCGACACGCAATTGAAGAGCTGGATGTTGAGCGGCACGCCGTTGGTGCTGGTGTAGTACCAGAGCTGGAACGTCGGCGTGACGCCGAGCATGGGATTGGTGAGCGCAAGAAGCTGGCCCGTGCCCGCGACGGTATAGGTGTAGGTCACGAACACGCCCTTGCCGTCGTCGGCGGCGTTGAAGCCGTAGCTGCCGCCGGACTGGCTGTACTGGCCGGCCGCCGGCGTGCCGCCGACCAGTGTCAGGGGCAATCCGGTCGCGGCATAGACGACGCCGAGATCGGCGACGAAGCTGCCGGCATGTGCGACCGCATAGGCGCCGGATGCGATCGTGCCGCTCTCCGACAGCGCGGTCGCCTGCTGGCCGGCCGCGAGCGTGAGGCCGAAGAAGGCGCCGTTGAGCGCGATCCCCGACACCACCGCCGCCGTCGCCTTGGCGGTGAACTTGGCGGTGCCGCGCGCCACGAACAGCGGAAACTGGCTCTGGCCATAGAGTTCCTTGCGGTTGAACTGCTGGTCGAGTTGGAACTCGTTGGCCCTGCCGATATTCACCGGCGTGCCGCCGGCGATGTCGGTGCGCTGCACGAAGATCGCACCCGGGCCGAAGACGGGAAGCATCGCGTTCTCCTCACGGTGTTGCCAGAATTTCCACCGGGACGATGGCCACGGCCTGACCGCCGAGCGCGCCCTCGTCGGTCTCGATCGTGCCGCCGATCCAGCAATGCTTGACCAGCCCGCCCAGGGTCTGCGTGCCGGCGACGCCGTCGGTGCCTTGGGGCGCCAGCGCCGCTTCGAGCGCGTCGAGCAGCGGATTGAGCACCGTCGTCGGCGAGGTCTCGTCGTCGGGCGCCTGGCAATAGACATAGATGTCGAGTTCCGCCCGCCACATTGTGAGCGAACCCTCTTGCGGCTTGGCGGTCTCCTTGCGCTGGACCTGGAACAGCGCCGGCTGCTCGGAAGCGGCGACGCCGCTCCAATGTCGCAAGCGCCGGCTCGCGGTCGCGAACGAAGCCGCCTCGGACAAGAGCGCGAAGAGCGCGGCATAGATCGGCTCGCGGTTCATGCGCCGAGCTCGTCCTTGATCGCCGCGCCGGTCTGCGCGATCGCCGCCGGTGCGAGCGCATGGAGCGATGCGCCGAGGAAGGAATGCGCCGGCACGACCGAGCCGGGATGGTTGACGCGGCGGGCGACGACGAGATGGCCGCGCAGGCCGAAGGCAAGCGCCGCGCCCGCTTTCGCCGCGATCAGATGCGCGCGCGTCGTGCCGCCGAATTCCTGGATCGCGCCGTAAGGGACCTGCGCCGGATCGAATCCCACCGCGACCGCGGCACCGTCGGCGCTGCTTGTGACAACCGTCGTCTGCGCCGCGGCGAGTCGCCCCGACCGCCGCCGCAGCACGCCACCGTCGAGCGCGTCCGCGACCTGCGCCTCGAGCGCGACCCCGAGCCGCGCCATGACCGCGCCGAGGCGCTGCGGAATGCGGGTCTTGAGCGCCGCGAACCGCGCCGCGACCGCGTCGGCGCCGGAGAGCGTGACCGTCATCATAGGATCGGCACCGTGCGGCGATAGGGTTGCAAGGCCGTCGCGACGCTCGCGGTCATGTCCTTCTGCACGAACGACACGACCTCACCCGCGAGCGTCGTCGACGCCTCGCCGATGCGCCCGCGCTCGTTGATGCGCAAGAGCGCCAGCTCGATGCAGGCCTGCTCGACGTCGCGCGGCGTGTAGCTGTAGCTCACCGCGATCGCCTGGCCCGCATCCGCCGCGGCGAATTGATAGAACCCGTCGGGCGCCGCCGGCGGCACGTATTGGCCGGCGCCGGGTGCAGCACCCGCCGGCAACGCCGCCAGCGCCGCCCCGCCGGCATAGGCGACCCCGCTATCGCCGGCCCAGAGCGACGCCAGACCGGCGCAGGCGAGCTGATAGGGCGCGGCGCTCGGCACGGTCTGCGCTTCGCCGGTCACGCCATAGCCGGCGGTATAGGTCGCGGTCACGTTCTGCACGCCGCGCCAGAACGCATAGCCGCGCAGATAGAGCGCGCCCGCATCGGCATCGAGCACGAAGCCGGCCGACGCCGCATCGGGCGCGGCCGGAATCGCGAGATCGTCGATGGTGAGCGACGTGAGCGACAGCACCGGCGCGTGGCGCAACAGCAGCATCCGCCCGCCGGCGCCGTTGCGCGTCTCGGTGCGGCTTGCGACCAGGAGCGGGCGCTGCAGATAGCGCAGGATGAACCCGCTCGCCGCGGTGATAACGCGTGCGATCTGCGCATCGTCCGCCGTCGTCGTCACCGGCGGCGAGCGCCAGGCCTTGACGTTGCCGAGCGTGGTGAGATCGCCGGGTGCGCCCACAATCGTCCTCCGTTACCCGTTGGCGATGTTGGTGATCTGCCCGATCGCGAACGGCGCATAGCATTGCAGCACTTCGTCGGCATAGACACCGTACTCGTAGCGCCGCGACCGCCACGGCCAGTCGATCATGAAGTAGTCGCGCCGGGTGCGGATCTGGTTGACGTTCGGCACGTTCGACAGCGAATAGGGCAGCACCTTGGTGTTGAACAGGATCGTGCCCGCCGGCATGTTGGGATGGAGCCGGATCGGGATCTCGGCCGCGCCGGTCATGCTGAAGCGGTTCATGTAGCTGCGCGCCGCGACCGCGCCCACGAGCAGCCCGTCCTTGGCGTCGCGCACGAAGCGCAGGTTGCTCGCGCCGCTGCCGGGGCCCTGGCTGATCTTGCGGCCGATGTTGAGCGCCTCTTGCGAGCTCACCCAGATCTCAGTCGGGCTGAGGCGCCAGTTGTCCCAGAACCATTTGAGCGCGGTATCGATCTCGACGATGCCGCCGTCGCCGTCGGCGGTGAGCGGCGTGCCGACGCCCGCCGTCCCGGTCGGCTGCGCCGCGTAATAGCCGTTGGCGCCGATCAGGAGCGGCAGGGTCAGGAGCCCGTCGAACACCAGATCGTTGGTCGAATTGTCGGCGCCGCCGAGCGAGGAAGCCGTCTGCGTGCCCGTCGCCGTGCCGGTGATGATGAGGCTGTTGACGCCGCTTGCGCTGCAATTCGCCTGCGCGGCCGCGGGCGACGGCGTGATCGCGCCCAGCACCTCGCTGCCGGAAGCGCCCCAGAACCAGGCATAGCCATAGGCGCCCTTCACCGGCGCCACCGAGACGGCGAGGCTGCCGGTCGAGCCCGACGCCACCGTCGCCGTCTGGTGCGCCGATTGTCCCGCCGCGCCGCCGCCGAACGTATCGGATGAGGCGTCGGCATTGGTGCGCGTGATCGCGCCCTGGATGCCGCCCGCGACGCTCGCATTGATGAGCCCGTCGAGGGTGAGCGCGACGCAGATCACCGAGTAGGTGCCGGCGGCGAGCGCGCCGCCGGTGGTCGCGGCGGTGACGGTCGGCGTCGGCGTGGTGCCGAGCGGGAGCTGGCGGTTGCCGCCGAGGATGATCGCCTCCTCGGCGATCATCAGCGACCACAGCAGCGTCGTGCCGGCGATCGAGCGCACGTCGTCAAAGCCCATCGCCGCGTATTCCGCCTCCCAGTCGATGTTCGCTTCGAGGCCGATGCCGCGATAGGAGGCGGTGAAATCCCTGGTCGCGACCGCGATCACGCCGCCGCGATTGCCGACCGAGACGCCGGCACGGACGGCGGTGGTGTTGACGCCGGTGACGGCGCGCCAGTCGGCCTCGATGCCGCCCTTGCCCGAGACGCGCGCGGTCTCGTTGCGCAAGGGCGTGATCACCGGCACGAGGAACTTCGCCCCCACCTCGAGGTCGTAATAGGTGAGGCCCGAGGTCGGGCTCGAGGCCTGCGTGAAGGTGCTGGCCTTGGCCATCATCCCGGCAAAGCCGGCAAGCATCGGATCGGTGACGGGATTGCGCGCCGCCTCCTTCATCGCGGCGATGGTCTGCTGCACCAGATTCGGGTCGAGACTGAGGTTCGCGAGTCGCTGTGCGAGAATCGTCATCTGCGGCTCCGTCGATGGAGCGCCTTGCCCAAGGGCGAGGAAAGGGCTTACCGCGTTCCGCTCAGGCGGAAGCGATGGTCATGGACATGGATCGTGCGTTCTTCGATGTCGCTCAGGATGAGGTCGTTCTTCGGACCGTCCACGCCCGGTCCTCATCCTGAGCGCGCACGCAGCGAGCAGTCGAAGGAGGCAAGGCTCGCTCTGCAGCCGACCATTGCCGCGGCGTCACTTGTCGAGCGGCGCGCCGAAGGGGAGCGGCTCGCGCATGGCCCGCTTGATCAGTTCGAACGCCGTCACCGCCGGCGGCTGCGTCGCGAGCCGCTCCAGTTCGCGCGCGACATCGGCGCCCTTGTCGACGGCGACGAGGCGCGAGGGCGGCACCACCGCGGGCTGGGCCGCCACTTTCTCGATCAGGTCCTTGACCTCGCGGATGAGCGGCAGCGCCGCGCCGAGTTCCGCCGCGAGCGCGTCGTTGCGCGCCATCAGTTTGGTCATGGCGGCGCCGGCGCGCTTGGCCGCGACCGCGCCCGCGTCGGCCTCGCCGCCGTCGATCAGCTCCGCGGTCGCCGCGTCGACCATCGCGTGCAGTACCGCGGCAATCTGCGCGATCGCCGCGTCGAGATCGGCGGACAAATTGGCCGGATCGCCGTCGGGCTCCTCCTGCACGGCCACGGTCTGGCTCAGCCAGTCGAGCTCCTGGATCAGCGCCGCGAGCCGCGCCACTTCCTGCAGGCCCTTGCGCAGGCCCGCCGCATCTTCGGCCTTGCCGCGCGCAGCCGGCGGTCCGTCGCGATCGATCTTCGCCTTCCACGCGGCGACGATCCGCACCTTGATGTGCGCGATCTGGTCCTTGGTGTAGAGCGCCGCGTTCTTGCCCTGGTGGATGTAGCTCCAGGCAGCGCGGATATGGGCTTCGCTGTCGAGCGGATAGCGCATTTCGCCATCGGGCCGGAAGCCGGGATCGGCGAAATCGGCGGGACCCGAATCCGCCGCGTCGGCGCCGTCTGCCGCGAGCGCGGCCTCGTGCCGCGCCGCGTCGTCGGCCCGCTGGAACACCGCGCCATCACTTGCAACCCATTTCTGTGCGAGGCGCGCGCGCGCCGTCTTGATCGCCTCCGGAGTGAGGACGCTCATCTTGATCCGCTCCTTGCCGTCGCTGCGTTTCCAGACCGAGAAGATCGCCTCGGGATTGGCCGGGCGGTCGACCAGGCTGATCTCGGTGAGATCGATCCCGGTGATGATGCGGCGGTCGCCGGGATCGCGCTCCGTCACCCGCCCGCCGATCGAGAAGCCCTTGTAGACGCCTTCCTTGACCTTGAGCCAGGCACCGCCATCGACGATCCGCGCCTTGAGATAAAGGCCGCGGTCGTCGACCGCCGCCGCCTCGGCCACGCCCACCGCCGAGGGCTGATGCATCTCGCGGATATTGGCGAAGCGCATGTAGTCCGGCAGCGCCGCCTCGAGCGCCGCGCGCCGCACGATCTCGCCCTGGCTGTCCTCGGCCTCGGTCGAGGCATAGCCCCACACCTCGCGCGAATCGCCATTGATCTTGCGCAACGGGCAATAAAGAGTGAACGTCATCGGCGGATGTCTCCGACATGCGTGCAGGCGCAAGCACCCCGGCCGCATGGCGGCGGCGGGCGGCGCGTGGCCCCACCTCACCTTCCCGCTACGCGGATCCCTCCCGCTCCGCCCCGCAAGGGCAGAGAGGGCTGGGGTGAGGTGGGGGCGACGATCTCGCGATCGCCGATACTAGGGAATCGTTTCCCGGGAACGCTTCGCCGCCGCCGATGCGCCCACCGCGTCCCATCCCACCGGCCCCTGCCCCGTCAGCACCATCGGCTGGTCGCCGCCGGGGACCGGGTGCAGGCCCAGCTCGGCGCGCACCTCGTTCACCGACTTGATGCCGGCCTTCACGTAATCGGCGGCGATGGTCGCGGCCGCGGCTGGATCGGCCGGGAGATCGTCCTTCCACGCGAATTCGAGATCGGGTTCGGCGAATTCGTCGGCGATGATCGCGTCGATGAGGCACTTGACCCATTGCCGGATCGGCACGAGCCCTTCGGCCAGCGCCTCGTCCTGTGCCTCGGCGGCGGTGGCACGGTTCATCATGCGCACGAACGGCTGCGCGCTCACCGAGAACGCATAGCACACCAGCCGCGCCAGCCATTCGTCGGTGGCGCCGGTGAGATCCGGCTCCTTGGTCGGCAGGAAGGTTTTCGCGACGCCGCCGGGCACGAATTTCGCGTGCCGGCGCTCGGCCGTGTTGCCGGCGTTGATACTGTCCCAATAGAGCTGAAAGCGCTCGATCTGCTCCGGCGTCCAGGTGTCCGGCGTGCCGATCAGCGCCTCGGGGATATTGCCCTCGGTGTAATACTGAAGCTGATGCACCTGGCGCCGCAGCGCGATATTGACAGTGACGATGATCTGCTCGACCGGCGAGAAGCCGTAGACCTTGTGCACCCGGGTGTTGCGCGGACGATAGATGATGTCGCGCGTGGTGTAGTCGACGGCCGGCATGCCGTGCAGCACCTGCTGATAGGCCGGCAGCGGCGCCTCGGGGGTGCGGCCCCAATCGTCGATGACGCGCTTCATCGTGGCGCCGTCGAGCGGATGGAGCCGGCGCAGTGCGCCGCCGCGCGTGCGCTCGGCCCAGAGCGTCGGTGCATCGATGACGAAGAGATCCTCGAGCAACTCGCGCAGCCACGCATCCCACGCATGGACGCCGTCGGGCCGCGCGAAGAACGCCTCGATGCGCGCGATGCGCGGATCGTCGGGTGCGGTCGTCGCCTGGCGCCGCGGCCTGATGCGCCATTCCAGCCGCGCGACCTGGTCCTTGCGCGTTTCGATCACGATGCGCAGCAGGTCATAGCCGTCGGCGAGCGCGCGCAGCTCGAAGAACCCGATCGGCTCGTAGGCGCGCGGCTGGGTGAGGAGGTTGAAGCCGGGCGGATAATCGAACCGCCGTCCCGCCACCGCCTTGGGCGCGATCGGCGCGAGCGGTGCCTGCGGCCCGAACCAGTCCGCGCCCGACCCCGACGCGGCGCCGCCGCTCCGCATCACGACGCGATAGGGATCGAGCGCCGCGACGCCGGCGGCGAGCGAAAGATCGGGCATACTGGGTCCTTCAACGATCGAGGGGCGGAAGCGGCGCCGCGGCGTCGGCCGCGGCAGTCGTGCGTTGCGCCGCGGCGCGGCGGTAATACTCGAGAATGCCCCAGCCTTCCGACCGCTCTACCATCAGCTCGGTCAGCGCCCACACCAGCGCATCGAGCCGGTCGGGCGAGAATCTCGCCGCGGCGCGGTCGAAATCGACGGTGAAGCCGCACATCTGATCCTCGAGCGCGGGAAATGCGCCGACGTGATGGACACGGCCCTTCTCGTAGAGCGCCGCCACCGGCTCGGCGCGCACCGCCTTGCCGCGGCTCGCGCGCACCGCCTTGTAGGGCGCCGACGGATCGAGCGCGCGCAGCGTCGCCTCGACCATGTCGCCGCCGTTGTTGACCTCGGCGACGATACGGTCGGCCTTGAAGCGGCGACCGGCCTCGAGCGCGCGCGCCGCCCATTGATGCGGCGTCATCCGCCCCGACAGATCATCAAGCACGTAGCCGTCGCCGTCGGCGGCCACGCCGGCGACGACGATGCCGGTTTCGTCCGATTGCGCGCCGCTCGAGGCGGCCGGATCGATCGCGACCACGATGCGCGCGAGCGCCGGCGCCGCCACGACCCGCGCGCCCGGCGCCTCGAGCCGCGCCCGCTGCCACAGCGCGCCCGGCACGTCGTCGAGGATTTCCGCCTCGAGCTCCTGGCGCCCGAGCCGCGTGCCGTCATAGCGCCGTACGATCGCGTCGAGGAATTGCGGCGCGAGGTTCTTGGCGTTCTCGCGCGTGGCACCCCGCGTCACCGCGACGGTGCTTGCATCCGCAACAAGCCGGCGCACCAGGCGCACCGGCCGGGGCGTGGTGGTGACGACACAGCGCGGATCGGCGCCGAGACGCAGGCCCAGCATCAGCATGTCCCAGGCTTCCTCATAGCGCCACGCGGCCAGCTCGTCACACCAGGCGGCGTCGTGCTGCTGCCCGCGCAGGCGCTCGGGCTCGGCGGCGGAATAGCAGGTCGCGATGGCGCCGCTGGGCGAGGTGAGACGGCGCTTGGACGGCTCATAATGCGGCCGGAAATCGCGCGGCGCGATGGCGACGAGGCCGCTCGCGCCCTCGACCATCACGTCGCGCGCATCGGCGGCCGTCGGCGCCACCAGCGCGACGCGCCGCGCGAGACCGGTCTCGATCCGCTGCCGCACCCATTCGGCGCCGCTCCGCGTCTTGCCGAAGCCGCGCCCGGCGAGCAGCAGCCACACGCGCCACGCGCCGGCCGGCGCCAGCTGCTTCGGCCGCGCCCAGGCGGGCCAGTCGTGGAGCAGCAGGTCGGCCTCGGCGTCGTCGATCCCGTGGAGCGCCGCCGGACCCGCGGCCGCGAGGCGCTCGGCCAGCGACGTCTCGTCGTCGGCCGCCGCCATCGCCCCTCCGGCCACAAAAAACCCGGCGGGGCTGCGAAGCCCCGCCGGGCGCAATTGCAATGATGGACTTTATCTATCACAAGTCTCGGGACATGTCAACCGTAAAATGCGTACGAGACGGTTCACGCGGTGGTGCCGAGTTTCGCCGCCTGGGTCTTGAGCGAGTGTTCGAGGTTGCGGCGCTTCTCGTCCTCGCTGCGCTGCCTGAGCAGCGACGGATCGCCCAGCGTCGTGTCCTGGTCCTGGCACGGATCGGCGATCGCGTCCTCGAGCGAGTGCGCCCATTTCCATTGCGCGGCGGGGCGGGTGCGGCCGTCGCTGCCGACCTTGTCGAGACCCCAGAAAATCTCAAGCCGGTGGCCGTCGGGGTCGTGGAACTCGATCGCGATCTGCGAGCCGGCGCGGCGGCGGCCTTCGAAATCGATGGCGATGCCGCGCGCGCCGAGATAATCGCGCGCGCGCAGCACCTCGTCGAGCGTCGCCACCTCGAAGGCCAGGTGATTGAGCTCGATGTTGTTCGATGCCCCGTCCATGCAGCCGACGAAGCCGACGCCGTGATGGTCGGAATTGCAGCGCATGAACACCATGCCGCCCGGCACCATCTCGTTGGGATAGACGTCGGAGACCTTGAACCCCAGCACCTCGGTATAGAACTTCACCGTGCGCTCGATGTCGCGGCAATGCAGCACCACGTGGCCGATCTTGGTGATGTTGAACGTCATGCCCGGGGGCCGCGTCATCGCCTGCACCCGCTTCGCATCGAAATCCTGGGCCATCGCTCGCTCCCTCGCATGAGGCCGGCGCGCGGCCGGCGCAGCGAACGATAGCCGACCGGGCGCCGGCGTGCGAGCCCTCACACCGGCGGGCGCAGCGCGACCAAACGCGCGTCGACGAGCACCCGGGCACGCGCGGATCGGGGCGCGGCCGCATCGCGCCCGGACGCGGCGCCGCGGTCGCAGAGGCCGAGGCGCCGCGCCAGCACCGCGAGCGCCGCGCCCTTGTCGTGGAGCCGCGCCGCCACGGCGCGGCCGTTTTCGTCGGTCGCGATCTCGGCGATCGCCGCGCGGTCGTCGTCGGAGAGCGCGGCGCAGTCCTTGAGCCGCGGCCCGTCCGCGCCCCATTCGATCACCGCAGCAATCTCGGCGAAGGCGACGCGCACCAATTCGTCGAGCACGCGCTCGGCGGTGATGCCGGTGCGCCGCGCCCGCGCCGCCATCGCCTGCCCGAGCGCCGCGCGCACCGTCGGATCGTGCAGCAGCGCGTTGACGATACCGTGCGAGGCGCGCGTGCGATAGCCGGCGCGGCGCGCCGCCTGCGTCGCGTTGGCGTCGAGCAGATATTCGAGTACGAAGCGGTGTTGGCGCGGCGTCATGAATCGTCTCCGTTGGGCGGCTTTGCGGGAGCGGCGGCGAGCGCTTCGACCCGCGCCATCAGCATCCGGCGCAGCTCGGCCGCCGCCTCGTGGCGCGCCTGGGGATCGGCGGCGGCCTCGCGCGGCGCGAACAGGCCGAGATGGCGCGCGAGCGCATGGAGCGCCGCCTTCTTGTCGTGGAGCTTGATCCGTGCGCCGCGCCCGGACGCGCCCTGGGGCGCCGCGATCTCGGCGATGGCGGCGGCGTCCTCGGGCGCGATCTCGGCGGGCGGGCGCAGGCGGATGCCGTCCGGTCCCCAGCTCGCATAGTTGCGGATATCGGCAAAGGCGATGCGCGCGTATTCCTCGAGCACGCGGTCGGCGGTGACGAGGGTGCGCCGCTCGCGCACCGCCTGGCGCTCGGCGAGTGCCGCCTGGATCTCCTTCTTGCGCAACAGCACCGCGGCATAGTTGCCGGCGGAGTGCGCCGCATAGCCGGCGCGGCGCGCAGCCTCGGCGCCGTCGAGGCATTTCGCATATTCGCGGACGAAGCGCTGCTGCCGATCGTTCACGCGCACCGTCCTCCCAAACGAAAAAGCCCGGCGCGCGCTCCCATCGCGAGCGCCGCCGGGCAGATTTTCGAGGATGGGCGATTGCTAGCACAAGTGTCGGGACATGTCAACGCAAAATGCGTATGAACGCGGGGCGGCCTGCGTTGTCGATTGGGCGATCCCGGCTGACATGATA
>DATKQE010000116.1:0-4539 GCA_035532935.1 Allostellaceae bacterium | reverse complement strand
TGGAATCCTTCCTCGCCTTCCTGCGCGCGCCGGCCGTTCACGTCGCGATCGCGCGCGACGCTTTCGTGTTCGATGTGTCGTGGCTCGGCGTCGTGCTGATCGTCGGCGCGATGCTGCTCTGGCGCCGGCTGCGGCGCTGAGCCGCGGCGGTACGGGTCGGCCGCTCAGCTCGAGAGCGGCTGGTAGAGCATGCACCAGCCGCGCGGGCTGATGGATCCATCGACGACTTGGCATGTGCCGGCTTGCGTCATCATGCCCGGCCCGCCGCCGCCGCCCATCATGCCTTCGCCGGCCTTGCCGCCGGGCGCGATATAGAACTTGCACATGGCGCACAGCTGTCCGTTCTTCGGCGTGTCCTGATACTTCGCCGCGGCTTGCGGAATCTTGCCGCTGGTCTGTGCCATGCCGCGTCTTGCGAGCCCGACCGCCGCGGGCAGCATAACAAGCCATCTGATCCATTCCCGGCGCGAAAGCATTGCGTGGCCCTCCTTTATGACCGCCGATTTGATGAATGACGGCGGGCGCAATGTCATTGATGTAGGTCAATAAAGACTGGCGGCGCATCTGCGAGTGTGGCCGTCGAATGCGCGCCGGCCCGCGCCGGTACGCCGCGCCGTCGGCTGCGCGGCGCGCCCCACGCGAAGCCATCGGCGTCATTCGATCGGATGAACGGAAATGCATGCGATCGCGGTGATCCTTGGGCTGGCACTAGTGGCGATTACGGTGGCCGACGCCTTCCAGACCGTGGTCGTGGCCCGGCACGCCCATGCGCTGCCGGCCCTGACTCGCCTCGTCTACCGGCTGACCTGGACGCCTTTCGCCGCTTGCGCTCGGCTCATTCGCTCCGAGCGGCGCCGCGACAAATATCTGGGCATTTACGGTCCGCTTTCGCTGCTGCTGCTCTTGGGCATCTGGGCCGTCGGCATGATCGTCGCCTTTGGCGTGCTCCAGTGGTCGATGCCGCTGCAACGCGACGGTGCGTCGTCGCGCCTGGCCTACGACATCTATTTCAGCGCGGCGACGTTCTTCACTTTGGGCGCGGGCGAGCCGCAGAACGTCGCATCGCGCTACCTCATGGTGCTCGAGGCCGGATTTGGCTTCAGCTTCCTCGGTCTCGTCATCGGCTATCTGCCCGTCCTCTACCAGTCGTTCTCCACGCGCGAGCTGCGAATCCTGCTGCTGGATGCGCGCGCCGGGTCGCCGCCGTCGGCGGCACAGTTCATCCTTCGCCTGAGAGACGATGCAGCAACGCTGCAGGAGCGGCTCGCGGATTGGGAAGAGTGGGCGCTGGACCAGCTGCAAAGTCATCTGTCGTATCCGATGCTGGCCTATTACCGCTCCCAACACACGAATCAGTGTTGGCTCGCGGCATTGACCACCATCGTCGATGTGAGTGCGCTCGCGATGTTGGCCGGCGAGGGCAGCATCAAACGCCAGGCCGAACTCACCTTCGCGGCGGGACGACACGCCTTGGTGCACACGGCCTCGATCTTCCGCGCCGAGACGCAACGTCACCGGCATGACCGCCTGCCGAGCGCGGAATTTTCGCGCCTCCGCGGTGTCATCGCCGCGAATCCGACGCCGCTGCGATCCGACCGTATCGCGGAACCGGAGCTGAAAAAGCTGCGGGCGACGTACGAGCCTTATGCAGCCGCGTTGGCGGCCTATTTCGTCATGGCGCTGCCGCCGTGGATTCTGAGCGCCCGGGCGATCGACAACTGGCAGGTCGATTCCTGGGTGCCGTAGCGCCGGTCAGCGCGGTCCGGCCGCTTCGCGCTTCCGGCGGCCGGCGAGATCGGCTAGTCACGGCACGTCGTTTTAGCGCACCGGTCCCGGTGCGACGCTTTGAATGCGATAAAACCGCGCTGCCGCCCGAAAGCGCCGGTTTACTTGATCTGGATCAATAGGTCCGGCTGGCGGAACACCAAACTCGCGCAAGCTTCGAGCGAATCGCGCTCCGCACATCGTGCTTCAGAGGAGTCCAAGAATGCGGCCCGATCCGAAAATCGACGGCAGACACCGTCGCCCACGTCATTGGTTGCTCGGCATACTTGCCGTGACCGTCATCGGCACGCTGGTGGTGGCATTTTCGTTCCGCGACCAGGCGCGCACGGCAGCCGGCGAGCCGCCGATACCGCGCGAGGCTTCCCTGGCGTCCTGGGACCAGAACGGTCAAGGTGGGCGATATCTGTTGCAGATCGCGGATGGCAGCGTGCCGAACGGCGCGGCGGTATCCGGCGTGGTAACCAGCGACACGAACTGTGCGCCCGATGCGCAAGGCTTGAGCCACTGCCGCAACGGCATCGCGCTATCGAATGGCGACCGCATCACGGTGATCGACATCCATACGATGAGCCGCAATCCCTGCCTGCAGCCGGGCGAGACGCTATCGATGACGCGGATCGACCCGTCTTGGCTCGTCGCCACCGCGCGCCCGAACGGTTAGCGAAGACGCCGAGCGGATTTCTGACGGCGCGCGGCTGACGCGGTTTCGTGGCGACGGCGCTACGGATCGTCCTGACATAGATCAATGCCGGACGCCGGGGCGCCGTCATGCTGCCGAGCGGACTGCACAGCGCATGGAGGCGTAAGATGATGGGATATTGGCCCGACATGGTCGGATATGGGTTCGGCCATTGGTTCGTATTCATCGTGTTCGTCGCGGTGGTCGTCTACCCGATCGGTCGCATCCTCGGCCGCATCGGCTTGTCGCCGCTGTGGTCGATCGTCGCGTTCATCCCGCTGGTGAATTTGATCGCGCTTTGGATTCTTGCTTTCGCCGACTGGCCGGAGCGCCGATCGCAGTCGTCCACCTGACGGCGTCCCGGCCCTAGGCACGAAGCGCCGCGACGTCTGCGCGGACGAGGCTCCGCCACGTCAGGTGCTCGAAGATGCCGCTCCAGTAGGTGCCGAAAGCGAAACCGAACAGCAGCTCCTCTGCCGGAATGTCGCCGATCCGGAAGCCGGATAGCGCGGCCAGATTCCACACCCGTTCGATATAGCCGGGCGACGACCACGCCAGCAGCAGCATGAAGGTCGCGTAGTAGGCGGCGAACAGGGCGCCGCCGATGAGGCTCTTTGACGCGAGATCGGGCCGGCAGAGCGCCGTTGCGACGCCGCCAAGCGCCATCGCGATGATCGCCGGATAGATCGGGTTCCACGGCAGCAGCATCAGGATCGGGAACGCTGCCACCGGCGCCAGCAGCGCCGCTCGGTGGAAACGATGGCGCCGGCACGCTCGCTCCGTGCGCCCCACCGGGACCAGCGTGGCGCTCGTCACGATGTCGTAAAGTACGACGCCGACGCCGCCGATGGCGAAGCAGAACATCAGGCTCTCGATGTCGAAGCCGGTGCGCTGCGCAAGATCGAAGAGGCTGGGCGGGTTCCAATAACGCGGGACGAAGAGTGGTTCGGTCAGGCCGAACGGCATCGTCGCCACGCTCGTCCAGATCATGATCTTGCGATAACGCCGGAAGCCGAGGAACAGTCCCAGCCACGGCACCAGAAACGCGCTCGACCAGGTGAGCCAGACGTAATGGCCAGGAATCATCGCCGGTCAACGGCCCGCGGCCGGCCCGCTCACCGTCGGCGCGACACGAAGACGTTATAGAGCGGCCCGAAGATCAGTGCGATGTACCAGCCGTAGGCGAAGCTCTCGACCAAGCCGAGCAGGAAGCTCGGCCAAGTGAGCCAGGTGAAGCCGGGCAGCAGACGAAGCCAGCTTTGGTACATCGCCTGGCCTGGGAACAGGAGGTCGAACCCGACGCACAGCACGTAAGAGATCGCGAGGAACAGGCTCAAGCTCCAACCGAGGGCAAAGACGGGGATCGTGCGCGCGGTATCCGTCGGCAATGGCACGCCGGCGCGCCGTCCAGTCTGCATGTTTTCAGCAGCCATGGTGCTTCTCTCCTTGCGCCGCGGTCGCGGCTGCCGGCTTCGCGAAGGAAGCCGGCGCGGCCTCGAACTTCTCGCGGCAGTTTTGCGCACAGAAGTAATAGACTTGTCCCTCGTGGACCGCCGACTTCGCGCCCGCGGTCTCGACGCTCATGCCGCAGACCGGATCGACGGCCTTGGCGGGCGGCACCCAGCGCAGATTGTCGTCCGGCCCGGCGTCCGACCGCGATCCGCCATGGTGGTGGCCGTGGCCCATGACGTGCGCGCCGCAGCCGAAGCGCATCATGAGGAAGAACAGGCCGGCCAAGACGAGGAAATAGAGGACGTTTCCGGCTTGCATGGGCGGACACCCCCTAATTCGGTTTGATCATCGCCGCGCGGCAGGGGGACGCGCCTTGATCCAGGTCAAACAGCGGCAAATGCGTTCCCTCAGCCGCGGTGGCCGAGCAATTCAATTGTGTGCGCGGGACGCGGCGGATCGTCTCACGCGCGGCTTGACCCGCATGTCCGCATTATGAGAGGCAATATCCGCGACAGCGGTTCAGGACGTCAGGAAGGCTGAAGCCATGCCCTTCGATCCGGCGGAAGGCGGCGGCGAGCGCGGCAAGCGGGCGCCTTCGCGCAACGTCTTGGGCGGCAAGCTCG
>DATKQE010000115.1:0-4094 GCA_035532935.1 Allostellaceae bacterium | reverse complement strand
CGCCGACACGTCGGCGCGCTCGATCGCGCCAATGTACCGGGCGCTCAACCCGGCCCGTTCGGCCAACTCTTCTTGCGTCATTCCTTTCGCATGACGCAACCGACGCAGATTGATCGCCACGACCTCCTTGAGATCCATGGCAACGATGGAGCCGATATCGGAATCATCGTTCCAGGAATGATCGTTCCGATTCGTCCGAGGGTTATGCTATTCATCCCTGGTCCCGAGCGCTCCTGCACCGTCAACTTGAGCAACGTGATGCGCCATGAGCATCGCGGCGCTGGCTTAATCAGGCGCGAAGTCTGTTAAAATTTGGGGTAAATGAATCCCTACTCCATTGCTTTGATCTCGACGGGGGAAGATCGCAATGACCGAGGCGCCTTTCTATGACCGGCCGCCGCTTACCGACCGCGTGAACGCCTATGACGAGCAGCATCTGGCGATATACCTTCGGTTGTTGATGGCCGAGGAAGCGGGTGCCGATTGGCGAGAGGTCGTGCTGGTGATCTTTGGGCTCGATCCAGCGCAAGAGCCCTGCCGCGCCAAAATCGTCCATGAGAGCCACCTGGCGCGCGCCCGCTGGATGACCGAAACCGGCTATCAGCACCTGCTCGAGCCACGGGTGCAGTGAGCCGCCACACGTCTGTTGTACGGGTTGTCGTCGCACGCGATGCAATCATAGGGTCTAGCGCAAAGACCGCGTTTCCGGATGGTCTGAAGCTCCCCGAATAGGGGAGCAAGACGAGAGGAACCGCCATGCCCACAGAGTATTGGCGCTCGCCGGAGACGATCGATCACTTGAATCGCCTCGAACGTCCCGGCTTCGCCGTCGAATTCCTGCGTCGCAACGCCGAATACCGGCGCGACTTCGCCCGAATCCAGCGCCAGATCGCGCGCGATCATGTCGATGCGGAGTCCGCTCGTGCGGATTTCGCCCGACGATGGGGGTTGCGGTTTCGCCCACGACCCGAGCATTCCGGTCGGCTCCGAACCCGTCACCTGGCTGCCAGAACTATCGCCCGGCACGCTGCTGCTCGATGCAGCGCCGAGCGGGTTCGCCCCTGTGGCCCTCGACCCATCCCAACTCGGCTCGATTGTCGCTGACCGAACCGATGACGAGGGCCGGGAGGTCGTCATCGTCGATGGGTCGGGCGAACTCCACATCCGGCTCAGCAGCGATCTGGCCGCTCGGCGCCCCATGATTCTCCTGCCTATCGGCGTCGTATCGGTCGATCTTCGGCTCGACGTCGCATCGCGCTTCATACGCCGGCTGAGCGGCCAAACCATCGGCCTTCTCCCCCAGGCTCTGCGACTGACGACCCAACGCAAGCGCCGTCTCGTTCAGCTTCTCCATGCCTTCGACATTCACGACATGGGCGGTGGCCCTCGCGACGTCGCGGAAAAGATCCTGCGCTCGGAACAGGCCCAACTTCCATCGGTCGAGTGGAAAGACTCTCACGCCCGGCGCTCGGCCAACCGTCTGATCCACGACTCGATTGCACTCGTCGAACGCGGCTATCTCAAATTTCTGCGCGGCGGCTGATCAGCCACATACCGGCCTTGAGCGCGCACTGCCCCACCATTCATTCCCGCCTTGCCCGTGACGAATTGGACAATCGTCCGCTCATTGCCGCGTGAAGGGGGACACAACCTTCCGAAAATCTTCGTCCACCCCCAACGCCCGGCCCCTCCGCCACCGTGACCTCGACATGCCGCGACTTTGCCGCGGCGCTTCGAGGCAACACGGAGGCTTCCTATGCTCGACAGGTCCGCGCAGCTCGCCGCCCGCTACGTTAGAACCCATGAGGCGGCGCGCATCCTCGGCATCTCACCGCGCACGCTGGAAAAGTATCGCTGCCACGGCAGCGGTCCAACTTTCCGCAAGCTCGGCGGTCGCGTCGTCTATGCGGTGGGCGATCTCGAAGCCTGGGCCGACCAGGCGGCCTGTCGCTCGACGTCGGATCCTCGATACGTCGAGGCCCGCGCCGCCGGCCACGCGCATCGCTGAAGCGGCGCTCGTCGATGTCGTCGCCCCGCCCCATCACAGCCAGCGAACGGAGCAAGCTCGACCCGTTCGTCGTCGCCACCGGCGACGCCAGCCCGCGCGATCAGCGCGACTTGATGGAGCGGCCGTTCTTCTCGCTCGCTAAAGCCCGGCGCACAACTCCCATCCACTACGCGGCCGGCGATGTCCGCGTCGAGGTCTACGCCGTGCCCGAACACGGCATGGCGACCATTTGGGACGCCGACGTGCTGATCTGGGCGGCGAGCCAGATCGTCGAGGCCGAAAACCTCGGCTTCAAAACCTCGCGCTTCCTGCGCTTCACGCCCTACCAGCTCCTCACAGCGATCGGACGGCAGACGGGCGCCCGCGACTACAAGCTCTTGAAAGGTGCGCTCGCCCGCCTGCAGTCGACCGTCATCCGCACAACCATCCGCAACGGCGAGCATTGGAAGCGGCACCAGTTCTCCTGGATCAACGAGTGGGAGGAATGCACGACGCGCGACGGTCGCGTCGAGGGCATGGAGTTCGTACTTCCCGATTGGTTCTACCGCGGCGTCATCGATCGCTCGCTCGTCCTCGCCATCGACCCCACGTATTTCCGGCTGACCGGCGGCATCGAACGCTGGCTCTATCGCGTCGCCCGCAAGCATGCCGGCCGCCAGCCCAAGGGTTGGCTGTTCGAGATTGCGCATCTCCACCAGAAGTCCGGAAGCCTGGTGCGCGTCTCCGATTTCGCGCTTCAGATCCGGCGCATCGCCGCTCGCCAGCCGCTGCCAGGCTATCGCTTGCGCATCGAGCGCGATGGCCGGCGCGAGCTACTCCGAATCCTGCCCGCCCACTTATCCACAGCGCCTGTGGATGGGGCTGTGGAAGCGCTCGGGACTTCACACGCAATGGGTATCGGGACTCCGCGCGCAGCCCTATCGGGACTTCGCACGCACGAACCGCAGCTAACGCTTTGGCCGGAAACGGCGATTCCAGGCCTTAACTTAGAGTCTAACTCAGAATCTAACTCTTGTTGTTGGTCCGCGCGATCTGCGGATAAACGCGCCACCTCCGCTGCGCAGGCCTCCGAGCCACCAGCACGACAGCCGTCGCTGCCCTTCGGTCGCAAGCCGGGAGGGAAGAGATGATCGTCGCTCTGCTCAACCAGAAGGGCGGCGTCGGCAAGACCACGCTTGCGCTTCATCTCGCCGGCGAGCTGGCGCTGCACGGCAAGCGCGTCACGCTGATCGATGCCGACCCGCAGGGCTCGGCACTCGATTGGTCGCAGCAGCGGGCGCGGGAGGACGTCTCTCGGCTCTTCGGCGTGGTGGGTCTCGCGCGCGACACGCTCCATCGCGAGGTGCCCGAGATCGCGCTCACCGCCGATCATGTCGTCATCGACGGACCGCCGCGCATCGCGGGGCTGATGCGCTCGGCGCTCTTAGCCGCCGACCTCGTGCTGATCCCGGTACAGCCGTCGCCCTTCGACGGCTGGGCCTCGGCCGAGATGCTGGAGCTGCTGCGCGAAGCGCGCATCTATCGCCCGCAGATCGCGGCGCGCTTCGTGCTGAACCGCTGCGCGGCCCGCACGATCATCGCTCGCGAGACCGCCGAAACGCTCGCCGATCACGATCCGCCGGTGCTCACCAGCACCATCGGCCAGCGCGTCATCTTCGCCGACGCCGCACAGTCCGGCCGGCTTGTGTTCGAGCTCGCCGAGCAGAGCGCCGCAGCGCGCGAGATCGCGGCGCTCGCCGCTGAAGTCTCGAGGATTACGCCATGAACGCGCGTGGCGCCCGACGCGGCTTCGCCGCCCGGCCCGGCGACGCCGAGAGCTGGATCAAGACGCCTGACGCCTCAAGCCGTCGCGGTGACGAGCCCTCCGCCTTCACCGCGCGCCTGACGATCGACGTCACGCCGGCGCTGCGCGGCCGCATCAAAGTCGTCGCGTTCCAGCGCGGGGTCACCGTCGCCGACATGCTGCGCGACCTCTTCGCGCGCGAATTCCCCGCCGATCCCGGAGAGTCCTCATGAACGACAACGAGCCGTCGCCGCCGCGTGTCGTGCCGCCATCGCATCGGCGCACCGTCGCACTCACCCATGT
>DATKQE010000114.1:0-46385 GCA_035532935.1 Allostellaceae bacterium | reverse complement strand
GACGTCGAGCGTCTCCGCGCCGGTCAGCTTGAGGCTCTGGCGGTTCACCCCGTCGCGGAACTGCAACGGCAGGACGCCCATGCCGACCAGGTTCGAGCGGTGGATGCGCTCGAAGCTCTCGACGATGACCGCCTTGACGCCGAGCAATAACGTGCCCTTGGCGGCCCAGTCGCGCGACGAGCCGGTGCCGTATTCCTTGCCGGCGATGATGACGAGCGGCACGCCCTCGCGCTGATACTGCATTGCCGCGTCGTAGATCGGCATGGCCTTGCCGTCGGGCATGTGCTTGGTCATGCCGCCCTCGATGCCGGGCACCATCTCGTTGCGGATGCGGATATTGGCGAAGGTGCCGCGCACCATCACCTCGTGATGGCCGCGCCGCGCGCCGTACGAGTTGAACTCCGCCGGCCGCACCTGGTGCTCGAGCAGGTATTCGCCCGCCGGCGAGTCCTTGCTGATCGAGCCCGCGGGCGAAATGTGATCGGTAGTGATGCTGTCGCCGAGAAGCGCGAGTTCGCGCGCCAGCGCAATATCATTAAGCGGCGCCGGCTCCTTCGGCATGTTCTCGAAATAGGGCGGGTTGGCGAGATACGTCGATCCCGGAGTCCAGCCGAAGGTCATGCCGCTCAGCAGCTTCACCTTCTTCCACTCGTCCGGCCCCTCGAACACGTTGGCATAGCGCTTGCGGAACATCGGCGCGCCGACCGCCTGGCGCACCGTCGCCGCGATCTCCTGGTTCGAGGGCCAGAGGTCGCGGAGATAGACCGGCTTGCCGTCGCCGTCGGTGGCGATCGCGTCTGTGGCGAGATCGACGTTCATCGTGCCCGCGATCGCATAGGCGACGACGAGCGGCGGCGAGGCGAGATAATTCGCCCGCACATAGGGATGGATGCGGCCTTCGAAATTGCGGTTGCCTGACAGCACCGCCGCGACGACGAGATCGCCCTCCTCGATCGCCGCGGTGATCGGATCGGGCAGCGGCCCCGAATTGCCGATGCAGGTGGTGCAGCCATAGCCCGCGAGCGTGAAGCCCAGCGCGTCGAGGTCCTGCTGCAATCCCGCCGCGGCGTAATAGTCCGACACCACCTGGCTCCCCGGCGCGAGCGAGGTCTTGACCCAGGGTTTGACCTTGACGCCGCGCTTTACCGCGTTGCGCGCCACGAGCCCGGCGGCCAGCATCACGCTCGGATTGGAGGTGTTGGTGCAGGACGTGATGGCGGCGATGACGACGGCGCCGTCGGCGATGGCGTAGTTGCTGTCCTTGACCGCGACGGCGCCGCCCTTCTTGGCCGCATCGCGCCCGGCGGCGAGCTTGGGCAACTCGGCCGCGAACGACTTGGCGACGCCGGAGAGCGCGACACGGTCCTGCGGCCGTCGCGGCCCGGCGAGCGACGGCTCGACGCTGGCGAGGTCGAGATCGAGCGTATCGGTGAAGATCGGGTCGGGGCTTTTCTCGTCATGCCACAGCCCCTGCGCCTTGGCATAGGCCTCGACCAGCTTGACCGTGTCGGGATCGCGGCCGGTGAGGGCGAGATAGCGCAGTGTCTCGGCGTCGATCGGGAAGAAGCCGCAGGTGGCGCCGTATTCGGGCGCCATGTTGCCGATCGTTGCCCGGTCGGCGAGCGCGAGGCTGGCGATGCCGGGTCCGAAAAACTCGACGAAGCGGCCGACCACGCCCTTCTTGCGCAGCATCTGCGTCACGGTCAGGACGAGATCGGTCGCGGTCGCGCCCTCGCGCAGCCCGCCGTGGAGACGCACGCCCACCACTTCGGGCAGCACCATCGAGATCGGCTGGCCCAGCATCGCCGCCTCGGCTTCGATGCCGCCGACGCCCCAGCCCAAAACCGACAGGCCGTTGACCATGGTGGTATGGCTGTCCGTGCCGACCAGCGTGTCGGGATAGGCGATGGTGCGGCCGTTCTCGGCCGTGGTCCACACCACCCGCGCGAGATATTCGAGATTCACCTGGTGGCAGATGCCGGTGCCGGGCGGCACGACGCGGAAATTGTCGAACGTGCCCTGGCCCCAGCGCAGGAACGCATAGCGCTCGCCATTGCGCTCGAACTCGATCTTGACGTTCTTGGCGAAGGCGTCGCGGGTGCCGAAATAGTCGACCATCACCGAATGGTCGATGACGAGATCGACCGGCGACAGCGGATTGATGCGGCCCGGATCGCCGCCGAGCGTCGCCATCGCCTCGCGCATCGCCGCGAGATCAACGACGGCGGGAACGCCGGTCAGGTCCTGCATCAGCACGCGCGCCGGACGGAAGGCGATCTCGCGCTCGGAGGTGCGCGTCTTGAGCCACTCCGCCACCGCCTTGATGTCGTCGAACGTGACCGTGCGGCCATTCTCGAGCCGCACCAGATTCTCGAGGAGCACCTTGAGCGAGAAGGGCAGGCGGCTGATGTCGCCGAGCCCGGCAGCGGCAGCGGCGGCCTCGAGGCTGAAGTAATCGTAGGACGTGCCGGCGACATCGAGGGTACGGCGGGTCTTCAGCGTATCATGGCCGGTGACGGACATGGGCGGCGGTCTCCTGGCTGGCGAGGGCGTGCGGTGGCGCCGGTTGCTGCTACCGCGTCCCGGGCACGAGATCAAGGGGCGCAAGAATGCGCCCGGGCGCGCGCCGCGAGCCGCGCTTGAGTCGAGGATCGAATTGTGGAAAATCGCCGTGCCGGCTGCGTCGACGATAGCCTGAGACCGAGGTTGACGGGGGCAATGGTCCGAATTCTTGCTGCCGCGGCAGCGGCGCTGTTGCTCGTCCTCGCGTCGCGCGCGGCGCGGGCGCAGGAATACGTGGTCATCGAGTCGTCGGTACCGTCCCTGGCGCTCGGCGCGACGGTGCCGGCGGGCGCGACCCTCGCGGTTCCCGCCAAGGGCCGGGTCGTTCTCGTCAACGCCAACGGTCAGGTCACGACCATCACCGGGCCATATCAGGGCGCGCCGCCGACGGCTCCGGCCGGCGCGGGCGGCGGCACCGCGCCGGGCTCGAACGACGTGGTCAAGCTGTTCGCGACGCTCATGGGCAGCGGCGGTCAGCGCCAGGCGCTCGGCGCCGTACGTGGCACCGATGCCGCCTGGCGGCAGGAAACGGTGCATACGCTTGCCGACGTGCTGGCGATCAATGTCACCGATGGCGGCGACGTGTGCCTCTACGACGCGAACCACGCCACGGTCACGCACGATCCCGCGCATGACGGGACCATGTCGATCGAGGACATGAGCGGCGGCGGCAAGGCCCGGCTGCAATGGCCCAAGGACACGACGCAACTGCCGTGGCCTGCCGCGCTGCCGCTCACCGACGGCGGCAACTATCTCTTCGAGCAGCAGGGCGCCGGCGACGCGACCGTCGCGGTCATCCATCTTTTGCAAGCCGACGGCGGCGTGAGCGAGATCGCGCGGGCGGCGCAGATGGCGAAGGCGGGATGCGCCGATCAGGCGCGCCTGCTGCTCGCGCTCGTCGCCCGATCGGCGAAATAACCGGCCGGCGCCGGCTCAATTGTCGTCGCGCACGTTGAACATGTCGTCGCCGATGAAGTACCAGTTCGGCTTCTGGTCGTAGCCCTGGGCGATCTGTTTTGACAGGGTCGGAACCTGCGCCTTGGCGTACTGGCCGAGCTCGTAGATGCTGACCACGCCGTCGTGGTTGCCGGCATCCTTCTGGTCGGCGGCGCCGGCAAGACCCTTGAGCAGTACCTCGGTGAAGACGCCGTGGCCGTCGATGCCGTCGAGCGCCTCCTGCTGGCTCGATGAGCCGGCAAGGATGAACCGGCCGGTTGCGTGGCCGATCTGATTGCCCACGGTCTTGTCGCGCGATTGCTGGGCGATGCTGTCGCCGACGGCGAAGGCGCCGCTATAGCAGGTGTCGAGGACGACCATGGCGCGCGTGGTCGGGAACTTGCTGAGGCGCAGCGCGAGATCCTCGTAGGTAAGGGCGAATTTCTTGATCGACGCTTCCTGCGTGTCGGGCAGATCGACCGGGATGTAATAATACTTGCCGCCGAGCGCGACACCGTGGCCGGCGAGGAACACGAACACGAGATCGTCGGGCTGGGTGCGGCTGGCCAGCGCGGCGAACGACTTGTTGATGTTGGCAAGCGTCGCCTCGGCATCGGTCAGCACGATGGCGTCGACCTTGCTGTACACGTCGTGCTTGTCGTCGTCGTTCATGATCGCGGCGACGCCCTTGGCGTCGTTGGCGGCGTTGGCCAGTTTCGGCACGTCCTTGCCGGTGTACTGGTCGATGCCGACCGCGAGCAGCCGCATCACCGGCTTCCGCACCACCTTCGGATCATAGCGCAGTACCAGCGCGGGCCGCTCCTTGGGATTGGTTTCGATCTCGTTGGCGGCATTGAAGGCGGAGAGCACGACGAGATTGAGCCCGGGCTGGAGCTTGACGACGCGCTCCTCGCTGTGGGTGGCGCCCTTGACCGAGCGCGTGCCGCCCGCGGCGTCCTCGGTCGCGCCCTTGTTGCGCACTTCGATGTGGCCGATACCGCCGTCCCGGTCGATCACGTCGAAATGCACCGTGACCTCGGGCCCGGCGGCGTCGAGCGGCTGCAGCCGGCCGCGCGCGCCGCGCAGCTCCTGCGCCGGCGCCACCTCATGGCACTTGGTGTCGAAGCAGTATTCGGTCAGCTCGATGTCCGGCGGCAGGCCGCGCCCGAGCACCGCGCGAACGTCGCCGATCTTCGCGAGCTGCGCCTTGATCTCGTCCCCGCCATTGCCGCGGAACTTCATCACCACGAGATCGCGCCGGTAGAACAGGCTGTAGAGCTGCTCGACACGGACGAAGGCGCTGCCCTTGAGTTGGCCCTTGTCGACCTGGTTGAGCTGATAGCCGATCAGCGTGTCGCCGCCCTTGCCGTGATCGAAAAATCCCTCGGGCGTCCACAACACCCAGTGCGTGCCGTCGGGCTCGGCGAAGAGATTCAGGATCTCGGCGCCGTCGCTGAGGCGGTACCAGCGGATGGTCCCGTCGCCGAGCCCGGCGACGGCGAAGCGCCCGTCGGCCGAGATGTTGACGACCCACACCGGCGCGGGCACGGCGATCCGCCACGCGGCGTCATGGCCCTTATAGCCGCGCAGGAAGTAATCGGTGCCCAGCACCGCCCAGTCGCCCTTGACCGCGGCGCTGCGCGCCTCCTCGTTGGGGTCGAGCGAAAGGTAATGTCCGTCGAGACGCGGCTTCGTCGTGTTGCGCCAGTCGGTGAGGCTGCTCGCCCCGTCGCGGGTCGCCGGCGGCTTGAGGTCGGCGCGGGCGGGCGGATCGAGCGTCATCGTGCCGGCCAGGACATCGAAGCGGGCCAGGTGCTTGCCGCCCTGGGCGAAGCCGAAATCGACCACCGAGCCGTCGGGCGACACCTGAAAGGCGCCGGCGCCGTCGCGGAAATCGGCGTAGAGCCGGTCGTGGCGAAAGGTCATCTTGCCGTGCGGTCCGATCACGCCCCAGGCCGGCTCGGCGCTGGCAAAGGCGACGCTCCCGTCCTTGAGCGCGGCGACCGCGGTGACGGTGTCGTCGCTGACCGGAAGGTCGACGGCCGCGTCGAGACGGGCGAGCGGCCAGATGCGCACGAATTTCTCGCCCGAATCGTTGCCATAGGTGCCGGCGCCGTAGACATGGGCGCTGTCGGCCGACCAGGCGACCAGGCTGATCGCGCCGGGTTGCCCTTTGGCGCCGTCGAGCTCGGCCGGCTGCGTCAGGTTGCGGCCGTTCAGCAGCACGACCTTGGCGGCGTCGAGGAAGCCGACGGCGATCACCGCGCCGGTCTTGTTGAACGCCGCCGCCAGCGGCTTCGCGCCCGCCTTGTCCTGCCACGTCGCGATGCGCTTGAAGCCGGCGTCGTAGAGCCGGACCTTGCCGTCGAGCGAGGTGGTGACGAGCCGCCCGTCAGGGGCGAAATCGACCCATTCGATCGCATCGCCGTAATCGCTGTCGACGATATTGATCTTGAGCGCCCGGGTGTCGACGATGCGCAGGCCGCGGCGGTCGTTGGTCGCTACGGCGATGAAGCGGCCGTCGGGCGAGAAGGCGAGATGGTTGATGGCATCGGTCCCGGCGCCGAGACCGATGCGGCCGAGCCAGGTGCCGGCCTTGCGGTTATAAAGATAGATCGACGCGCTGCCGTCCCAGGTGATGCCGGTATAGCCGCCGGCGACGATGGTCTTGCCCGAGGGCGAAAGCGCCGCCGCATAGAGCCCGCCTTCCGGGCCGGGGCCGATCGGCGCGCGCAGGGTGTTCAACAGCTCGCCGGTCGTTTCCGACCACAGTCGCAGCGTCTTGTCGTCGCTCACGGTCACGATCTGTTGGTCGGCCTCGTCGACGGCGATGCCGTTGATCGCGGCGCCGTGCATCCCGGTCTCGATGCGTAGGAAGGGGACCGTCGGGATGTCGGCCGCCGCCGCGGTCCCGCTCCATGCCGGCGTCGCGGCGAGCAGGAACAACCCCAGGCACAGGCCTAGGATGGCAGGAAGACCCCGGTGCAACGTCGTTCTCCTTCGGTCATGCGGCGCGGCGCGCGACAGGCGCCGGTTTGATCCGGCTGATCGAGCCGTTCAGTTGGAAGGCGCTGCCATTCGCAGCCGACTTGGCCTCGGCCACGTCTTCGGTCAGCGCCTTGCGCTTCAACTGATTGCTTTCCGTGAGCTGAGCCACGCCGGCGACGTCCTTGGGCGGCGGCGCCGTTCCCGCCGCGCCCGGCTCATGCAGCAGGCGACTGGCGACGTAGCCGCTGCGGCCGTCGCCCAATTGGACGTGAGTCCAGCCCTCGGGCGTGTTGCCGCCGCTGAGCGGCGACACCGAGTCGCCCGGCGCGAGCAAGGCGATCTGCCGGCTCGACGTGGTCGGCGCCTCGCGCACGCGCGACGCCTCGCCGGCGACGAGCCCGCCGCCGCCTTCGCCGCCGCCATGCCGCGGCGGCGCCGATCGACGGGTTTCCAGGGTGCGCTTCGCCGACGGCTCCGAGGCCATCATCTTGTCGGAGGCGTCGGCGTATTCGGTGCCGCGCTGGTTCATCTTGGCGCCGAGCGCGTCGGCGAAATCGATGTCCTGAACGAACCAGTCGTGGATCTTGCGCAGCTTCGCCTGCGCGTCGTCGCGGCTGATCTGGTGCGCGGCAAGATCGTGCTTCACCTCTCGCGCCGCCTCGAGGCGGCAATCGCGCAGCTTCTCGAACGTCCCGGTCACGCCGTCGATCTCGCTGTTCTCGGTGTTGAGATCGTCATAGACGGAATCGGCGAGCACCGTCGGGTTGCCGTTGGCGGCCTTCTGCTTGGCGATGAAATAGGCGCCGACCGCGCCGGTGACGGCGCCGGCCCCGGCGCCGAAGAGCGTCGATTTGACGTCGCCGCCAGCGAGGTATCCCGTGAGGCCGCCCACCGCTGCACCGATGGTGGCACCCTGCACCATGGCGGAGAAGAAGTAGTCGCGATAGGCGCCGAGCTGCTGCCGGTACTGGCCGCAGGTGTCGTCCGGCGCCGCCGTATAGGATGCAAACAGCCCGGCTCCTCCGGTCGAGGAACAGCCCGCAAGCGCGAGCGACCCGATCAACAACGCCACCCCCAACGGCCTGGTCGCGCGACCAAGGCATTTCACTGCCATCGCAACTCTCCCCCCTCAATGTTCCGTATTGCCGACGTGCGATTATAGCCGGCATTTCCATGGTCTCGCCATGCCGCAATCGGAGGTCGCGCCGGCGCCGGCGCGCGCACCGCCACGGCAGAAATCACCGTTTTGCCACGATTCCTTCGAAATGGCGTCTTATTCCCGGTGCCTAATCGCGGGCAGGTGAGAGGTGGGCGTCGCTTTGCTCTCCCTCCCATCTCCGCAGCGGTCCATCCCCCGACCGCTCCTCGAAACGGCCTCGGTTCTCCCCCCACCGAGGCCGTTTTTCTTCGCCCCCGCGCCGGGCCGTGGCATGATCCTCGCCCCTGCGCGATTACCCGACATGTCCCCACCCCTTCTTCCCGATGTTCCGGCGACCGGTTTTGCCGGGCGCGACCTGACCTGCCGGCGCGGCGAGCGGCTGGTTTTTGCCGGGCTCGACTTCACACTTGCCGCGGCCGGCGCGCTCGTGCTCACCGGCCGCAATGGCAGCGGCAAATCGAGTCTCTTGCGCCTGATGGCGGGTCTGACTCCGCTCGAAGCCGGGCGGCTCGCCTGGGACGGCATCGACGTCGCCGAGGATCGGGCGGCGCACCGCGCCCGGCTGCATTTCATCGGCCATGCCGACGCGCTGAAGCCTACGCTCACCGCGGCCGAGACTTTGGCGTTCTGGGCCGGCATGCGCGGCGGCGGCGGCGATGTGGCGGCGGCGCTCGCGCGATTTCGCCTCGACCGGATTGCCGATACGCCGTGCCGCTTTCTCTCCGCGGGGCAGCGGCGACGGCTGGCGCTGGCCCGCCTTGTCGCCAGCCCGGCGGCGCTGTGGCTGCTCGACGAGCCGCTGACCGGGCTCGACGCCGAATCGGTGAGCGACCTTCACGCCGCGATCGCCGCGCATCGCGAGGCCGGCGGGCGGCTTGCGCTCGCCACCCACGCGGCGCTGGCGCTGCCCGGCGCGACCGCGCTGGCGCTCGGCGATTTCGCGCCGACCGCCGATAGCGGCCGCGCCGCGCTGTTCGAATGGGATGCCGCCGCGCCGTGATGTCGTTCCGCTGCCTCGTCGCGCGCGACCTGCGCCTCGCCTTTCGCCAAGGCGGCGACGCGGCGATGGTGGCGGCGTTTTTCGTGCTGACGGTCATTCTCTTTCCGTTCGGCGTCGGACCCGGGCCTGAACTCTTGCAACGCATCGCTCCGGGGGTGGTGTGGGTCACGGCGCTACTGGCCGCGCTGTTATCGCTCGAGCGGCTTTTCCTTGCCGATTACGAGGACGGCAGCCTCGAGGCGTTGGCGCTGATGAAACTGCCGCTCGAGGTGCAGGTGGTCGCGAAGTGCCTGGCCCATTGGCTGGTGACGGGGCTGCCGCTGACGCTGCTGGCGCCGCTCCTGGCGCTGCTGCTCCATCTCGAGGCCGGAGGTTATGTGGCGCTCGTCGCCGGCATGGCGCTCGGCACGCCGACGCTGTCGCTCATCGGCGCGATCGGGGCGGCGCTCACGCTCGGTGCGCGGCGAGGTGGCGTTCTCTTGTCGCTGCTCGTGCTTCCGCTCTATATCCCGGTGCTGATCTTCGGCGTCGCCGCGTGCGAGGCCGCGGCGGCGGGTCTCGCGGCCCGGCCGCACCTGCTGCTGCTGGCGGCGTTTTTCGCGCTGGCGCTGGCGCTGGCGCCGTTTGCCGCGGCGGCGGGGTTGCGGCAGGCGCTCGAATAGTGATGCGATATGCGTTCGATTTGAGCTAGAACCACGACCGATGCACCGTTTCGCCAATCCCGCCCGCTTCATGCGGCTCTCGGCCGCGCTGCTGCCCTGGTGCGCGTGGTCCGCCGCGCTGTTGATCGCCGTGGGACTGGTGCTCGCGCTGTTCATCGCGCCCGCCGACTATCAGCAGGGCGAAGCGGTGCGCATCATGTATGTCCACGTTCCGGCCGCCTGGATGGCGAGCTTCGTCTATGCCGTCATGGCCGCCGCGAGCGGGGCGAGCCTCGTTTGGCGCCACCCGCTCGCGGACATCGCCGCGCGTTCGGCGGCGCCGCTCGGTGCCGGCTTCACCCTCGTCTGCCTCGTCGCCGGCTCGCTCTGGGGCGAGCCGATGTGGGGGACGTGGTGGGTGTGGGACGCGCGCCTCACCTCGGTGCTGGTGCTGTTCTTTCTCTATCTTGGCTATATCGCCCTGGTGAATGCCTTCGACGAGCCGACGCGCGGCAGTCGCGCCGGGGCGGTACTGGCGGTGGTCGGCGTGGTCAATCTGCCGATCATCAAGTTCTCGGTCGATTGGTGGAATACCCTGCACCAGCCGGCGAGCGTGTTTCGCCTCGGCGGACCGACGATTGCGCCGTCGATGCTGTGGCCGCTGCTGATCATGGCGGTGGGTTTCATGCTGCTCTTCTTCACGCTCTTGCTGGTGCGGATGCGCACCGCGCTGATCGCCGCCAAGGTGCGGGCGTTGCAGTTGCTGGCCAGCGATGACACCGCGCGCCCCACGCCCCGCGCCCGGCACGCGACGCTGGATCCCGCGCGATGACCGCCGCCATCGCGAAATACCTGGCGATGGGCGGCTATGCCCGCTACGTGTGGCCGGCCTATGGCGTCGCCGTGGTGGTGCTGGGCGGGCTCGTCCTTGAAAGCATCATCGCCTATCGGCGCCGCCGCGCCGAGTTGGCGCGGCTCGAGCGCGGGCGTCCGCTGCGATGACGCGCAAGCGCCGCCGGCTCTATCTGCTGCTCGGCGGGTTGACGACGCTCGGCGTGGTGAGCGCGCTCGTGCTCTCCGCCTTCAGCAACGATCTCGTGTTCTTCTACAGCCCGAGCGAGCTGCGCGCCCATCACGTGCCGGCTGGCCGCTACGTGCGCATCGGCGGGCTGGTCGAGCAGGGCAGCGTCGTCCACAAAGACGGCGGCAAGGCGATCGCGTTCCGCGTCACCGACGGCAAACGGGACCTCGAAGTCCAGTATCGCGGTCCGCTGCCCGATCTCTTCCGCGAGGGCCAGGGCGTCGTGGTCGAAGGCGCGCTCGCCGGCGACGGAACCTTTCGCGCCGCGGAGGTTCTGGCCAAACATGACGAGAAATACATGCCGCGCGAGGTCGCCGATGCCTTAAAAAAGACGGGGCATTGGCAGGGCGAACATCCGGCGACGGTGAAGCAATGATTGTCGAGCTTGGGCATTTCGCGCTGGTGCTGGCGCTGTTTGTATCGCTGACGCAGTCGGTGTTGCCGCTCGTGGGCGCGGCGCGGCGCCATCCCGGGATGATGGCGGTGGCGCCCGCCGCCGCGCTTGCGAGCTTCGTGCTGGTGACGATGGCCTTTGCCGCGCTCATCAACGCCCATGTCACCTCGGATTTCTCGGTCATCAACGTGGTCGAGAACAGCAATACCGACAAGCCGCTCCTCTACAAGATCACCGGCGTGTGGGGCAATCACGAGGGCTCGATGGTCCTCTGGGTGTTCATCCTCACGCTGTTCGGCGCGGCGGTCGCCTGGTTCGGCGGCACGCTGCCGCCCGGGCTGCGGGCGCGCGTCCTCGCCGTCCAGGGCATGATCGGCAGCGGCTTCCTGCTGTTCATCTTGCTCACCTCCGATCCGTTCCTGCGCCAGATTCCTGCGCCTGCGAACGGCGACGGCCTCAACCCGGTGTTGCAGGATCCGGGTCTCGCCTTTCATCCGCCGTTCCTCTATCTCGGCTATGTCGGCTTTTCGGTGGCGTTCTCGTTCGCGGTGGCGGCGCTGATCGAGGGCCGGGTCGATGCCGCCTGGGCGCGCTGGGTCAGGCCGTGGACGCTCGCCGCCTGGTGCGCGCTCACGATCGGCATCGCGATGGGGAGCTGGTGGGCCTATTACACGCTCGGCTGGGGCGGCTGGTGGTTCTGGGATCCGGTCGAGAACGCCTCGCTCATGCCCTGGCTCGCCGGCACCGCGCTGTTGCACTCCGCGATCGTGGTCGAGAAGCGCGATACGCTCAAGAGCTGGACCGTGCTCCTCGCTATCATCACCTTCTCGCTGTCGCTGGTGGGGACGTTCCTGGTGCGCTCGGGCGTGCTCACCTCGGTTCATGCCTTCGCCGTCAGTCCGCAGCGCGGCATGTTCATCCTGTTGCTGCTGATCGTGGCGATAGGAGGCTCGCTCGGGCTCTATGCGGTGCGCGCGCCGGCGTTGCGCGGCGGCGGCCTGTTCGCGCCGGTCTCGCGCGAGGGCGCGCTGGTGCTCAACAACCTGCTGCTGTCCTGCGCTCTGGCGACGGTGTTTCTCGGCACGCTCTATCCGCTCTTCCTCGACGCCGTGGGCGGACCCAAGGTGTCGGTCGGCTATCCGTTCTTCGACCGTACCTTCGTGCCGCTGATGGTGCCGCTCTTGCTGGCGGTGGCGGTGGGGCCGCTCCTGGCATGGAAGCGGGGCGATCTCCTCGGCGCATTGCAGCGGCTGTGGGTCGCGTTCGCCGTGGCCGGCGTGGTGATCCTGGGCGGGCTCTACGCAGTGCGCGGCGGGCCGGTGCTGTCGGTATTCGGGTTCGCGCTCGCCGCCTGGGTCGCGACCGGCGTGCTGGTGGAATGGGCCGATCGCGTGCGTCTCTTCCGCGCCGCGCCCGGCGAGGTGTGGCGCCGCGTGCTCAACCTGCCGCGCGCGTCCCATGGCATGACGATCGCGCATCTGGGACTCGCGGTTGCGGTCACCGGCTTCGCCGCCTCGGGATTTCAGCAGGAGCGGATCGCCGCGATGCGGCCGGGCGACAACGTGCCGATCGCCGGATTCGTGCTGCATTTCACCGATGTCGGGACCGACAAGGGGCCGAATTTCAACGCCGACCGCGGCACGTTCATCCTCACCCGCGGCGGCGAGACGGTGGCCGTGCTGCATCCCGAGCGGCGGTTCTTCCCGCTGCAGCAGACGACCACGAGCAAGACCGCGATCCACACCAATTTCCTCGCCGATTTCTACCTCGCGCTCGGCGATCCCGACGGCAAGGGCGCGTGGACGGTGCGCGCCTATTGGAAGCCGCTGGTGCCGTGGATCTGGATCGGCGCGGTGATGATGGCGTTCGGCGGGCTCGTCAGCCTCAGCGACCGGCGCTGGCGCGTCGGCGCGGCGACGCGGGCACGGGCGCGGGGTGGTGCGGCGGTGCCGGTCGAAGCGGGGGAGTGAGGCCGTGCGGCGCGCGCTCTATCTGCTGCCGATGGCATTGTTCCTGGTGCTGGTCGGCTATTTCACCAGGGCGCTCCGGCCCGGCTATGATCCGCACGATCTGCCCTCGGCGCTCATCGACAAGCCGGCGCCCGCGTTCGACCTCGCCGGGCTCGATGGTGCGCCGGGCCTCGATCGCACGGCGTTCGCCGGCCGGGTCGTGCTCGTCAATTTCTTCGCCTCGTGGTGCATTCCGTGCCGGCTCGAGCAGCCGCTGCTGATGGGACTGGCGAGCGAGACCAAGACGCCGCTCTATGGCATCGCCTACAAGGACAAGCCCGCGGACACCGCGCAATACCTGGCGCAGCTCGGCAACCCCTATCGCCGTGTCGGGCTCGACGAGGCGGGCCGGGTCGGCATCGATTTCGGTGTCTATGGCGTGCCCGAGACCTATGTGATCGACCGCGCCGGCCGCATCCGTTTGCGCTATGTCGGACCGCTCAGCGAGGAGGACGTGACGAAGCAGCTCCTTCCGCTCCTCAAGAAGCTCGGTCGCTCGTGAAGGCGGCGCTTGTTTCGCTCATCCTGATCGTCGCCGTCGTCGGGGCGGCGCAGGCGGTCGAGCCGAGCGAGCGGCTTGCCGATCCCCGGCTCGAGGCGCGGGCGGAAGCGATCGGCCGCGAGCTGCGCTGCCTCGTCTGCCAGAACGAATCGATCGAAGAGTCCAACGCCGCGCTCGCCCACGATCTGCGCGTGGTCCTGCGCCAGCGCATCGCCGCCGGCGATACCGATGCCCAGGCGGTTCAGTACATCGTCGCCCGCTATGGCCAGTTCGTGCTGCTGAAGCCGCTGGTCGAGCCCGCGACCTATGTTTTGTGGTTCGGCCCGGCGGCGCTGTTGCTGGTGGCCGGGGCGGGCACGCTCGCCTATCTGCGCCGGCACCGGCCCGAGCGCGAAGCCGGCCCCGCGCCCCTGAGCGCGGCCGAACGGCACCGGGTCGATGAGCTGTTGCGCGAGGGCGAGAGCTGATGCTGCTGCCGCTTGCGCTCGCGATCGTCACCGCGGCGGTGCTCATCGTCGTCATCGGCCCGCTGCTGCACGAGACCCGTATGGCGCCCGAGCGCCCGGCGTTCGACTGCGCCGTCTATCGCGATCAGCTCGCCGAGTTGGAGCGTGACCGCGCCCGCGGCCTCATCGGCGCGACCGAGGCCGAGACGGCGCGGCTGGAGATCGAGCGGCGCATCCTCGCCTCCGATCGGGCGGCGCCGCTGCCGCCGGCGCACGCGCGGCCGCTTCCCTGGCTCGCGGCCGTTCTGGCGCTGGTCGTGGCGGGCGGCGCGGCGGCGCTTTACTTGCGGATCGGCGCGCCGGGGGTGCCCGATCTTCCCTATGCCGCGCGCCGCGCCGAGCTTGCCCGCGCAGCGGCAGCGCCGGAGGATGCCGAAGCCAGCGCCGCCGCGCTGGAAAAGCAGCTCGCGGCCAAGCCGGGCGACGTCGACGGCTGGGCCCAGCTCGCGCGTATCGATGCCGAGCTGCAGCGCTGGCAGAGAAGCGCCGACGCCTATCGTCATGCGGTGGCGCTGGCGCCCGGCCGCGTCGACATCGCCGCTGCGCTCGGCGAGGTGCTGGTGATGGGCGCCGACGGCATGATCACGCCGGCCGCGCGCGATACCTTCACCAAGGTGCTGGCCAAGGATTCCGGCAACGCCATGGCGCGCTATTACCTCGCGCTCGGCGATGCGCAGGGGGGCAAGACCCAGGAAGCGATCGCTGCCTGGCAGAAGCTCGCCGCCGAGGCGCCGGCGGGGGCGCCGATCCGCGCCGATCTGAAGCGCCGCATCGCCGAGGCGGCGCAATCGGGTGGCATCGCGCCGCCGCCGCTGGCGCCCCCGGCGCCGGCCGCGGCGCCGCCGGCGGGCGCGGCCGCGCCCGGTCCCGATGCGGCGCAAATGGCCGCGGCGGCGAAGATGACGCCCGAGCAGCGGCAGACCATGATCAAGGGCATGGTCGCGCAACTCGCGGCGCGCCTTCAGGCCGCGCCCGGCGACCCCGACGGCTGGGTCCGGCTCGGCCGCGCCTATGGCGTGCTGGGTGAGCGCGACAAGGCCGTCGACGCCTATGAGCGCGCGGCCAAGCTCGATCCCAAGGACGTGCAGATCCCGCTGCAGGAGGTGCGTCTCCTGCTCGCGAGCCAGAAGCTCGAGACTCAGCTCACCGACCGCGAGATGGCGCTCTTGCACCGCATCGAGGTGCTCGATCCGGCGCAGCCCGAGGCGCTGTGGTATCTCGGCCTCGCCGCGGCGCAGTCGCACCGGCCGGACGAGGCGAAGGGCTATTGGCAGCGGCTGCTCGCGGCGCTTCCGGCCGACGCGCCGGAACGCAAGACCGTGACCGCCGCGCTCGGCGCGCTCAAGCCGAAATAGCGGCCCGACGATCATGGCGATCGTCGGCAAAATCATCAGCGGCGGGCAGACAGGCGCCGATCAGGGCGCCCTCAAGGCCGCGCGTCGGATGGGATTGCGCACAGGCGGCGCTGCGCCCAAGGGTTATCTGACCGAACTCGGCCCGCGTCCCGACCTGCTCAAAGGCTTCGGCCTCGTCGAGCACGAGTCGGCGACCTATTCGTTGCGCACGGCCGCCAATGTCTTCGATGCGGACGCAACCTTGATTCTCGGCACCGAACTCGACCGCGGGAGCACGCTGACCGCCAATCTCTGCCGAAAATATGGCCGACCCTTCCGCGTCGTCACCGATGCCAGCCCTGCGGCCGCCGAGGCGGTTGCGTCGTGGCTGTGCGCCGAGCATGAGCGCCGCGGCCGGCCGCTCACCCTCGACGTTGCCGGCAATCGCGAGAGCCACGAGCCCGGACTCGAGGCGCGGGCCGAGGATTTCCTGGTCCGCGTGCTGGCGCTCCTGGCGGGTTAGTCAGCCGGTCGTGAAATGCGCTTCGGTCTTGGCGTGCAACTCGTCGAAGGTGACGCCCGGCGCCATCTCGACGAGCGTCATGCCGCCGGCCTTCTTGTCGATGGCGAAGACCGCAAGATCGGTGATCACCATGTCGACGACCCCGGCGCCGGTCAGCGGCAGGTTGCAGCGCTTCAGCAGCTTGGGCTCGCTCTTGGCGGTATGCTCCATCACCACCACGACCTTCTTGACGCCGGCGACGAGATCCATGGCGCCGCCCATGCCCTTGACCAGCTTGCCCGGGATCATCCAGTTGGCGAGGTCGCCGTTCTCGGCCACCTGCATGGCGCCGAGAATGGCAAGGTCGATATGGCCGCCGCGGATCATGCCGAAGCTGTCGGCGCTCGAGAAATAGCTCGTGGTCGGCAGCTCCGTAACGGTCTGCTTGCCGGCATTGATGAGGTCGGGGTCCTCGTCGCCCTCGTAGGGGAATGGCCCCATGCCGAGCATGCCGTTCTCGCTCTGGAGCTGCACGCTCATGCCGGCGGGGATGTAGTTCGACACCAGCGTCGGGATGCCGATGCCGAGATTGACGTAGAAGCCGTCGCGCAGCTCCTTCGCCGCGCGCGCCGCCATCTCATCGCGTGTCCAGGCCATGGTGTCCTCCAGCTAGCGCCGCTTGCGGGTGGTGCGCTGCTCGATGCGCTTCATCGGGTTCTTCACGTGCACGATGCGGTGCACGAAGATGCCGGGGGTGTGGATGTGGTCGGGGTCGATCGCGCCGGGCTCGAGCAGATGCTCGACCTCGGCGACGGTGACCTTGGCCGCCGTCGCCATCACCGGATTGAAGTTGCGCGCCGTCTTGCGATAGACGAGGTTGCCCTCGGTATCGCCCTTCCAGGCATGGACGACGGCGAGATCGGCGACGATGCCGCGCTCCATGACGTAAAGCTCGCCCTCGAACTCGCGCACCGGCTTGCCCTCGGCGATCATCGTGCCGACGCCGGTCTTGGTATAGAAGGCGGGAATGCCGGCGCCGCCGGCGCGGATGCGCTCGGCGAGCGTGCCCTGCGGGTTGAACTCGAGCTCGAGTTCGCCGGCGAGGTATTGCTCGGCGAAGAGCTTGTTCTCGCCGACATAGGAGGCGATCATCTTCTTGATCTGCTTGGTCTCCAGCAGGATGCCGAGTCCCGCACCGTCGATCCCCGCATTGTTGGAGACGACGGTGAGATTCCGCACCCCCGCCTCGCGGATCGCGGTGATGAGCGCGTCGGGAATGCCGCAGAGGCCGAATCCCCCCGCCACGATGAGCATGCCGTCGCGCAACAGACCGGCCAAGGCGGCGTCCGCGTCGGTATAGACCTTGTTCGCCATTGCCCGAACCTCCCGGCGCCGGCATAGCACGGATCGGCCGGCTGGCGCCAGAAGCGCTGACCTCGCGACTCGCGAGCGGCACGGTCATCTGCTAAAGCCGCACGCGGTCAGGCGCGTCCGGAGAGCGCTCATGCAGGTTGCGGGTCAGGCGGCGCTGGTGACGGGCGGCGGCTCGGGACTGGGGGCGGCGACGGCGCGGGCGCTGGCGAATGCCGGCGCCAAGGTCGCGGTGCTCGACATCAACGAGACGGCGGCGAGGGATGTCGCCGCGGCGATCGGCGGCATCGCGGTGCGCTGCGACGTGGCCGATGCGGCCAGCGGCGAGGACGCGGTGGCGGCGGCGCGGGCGGCGCAGGGAGCGGCTCGCGTGCTGGTCAATTGCGCCGGCATCGGCGTCGCCCAGCGCATCGTCGGCCGCGACGGGCCGATGCCGCTCGCCGATTTCAAGCGCGTCATCGACATCAACCTCGTCGGCAGCTTCAACCTGATGCGGCTCGCGGCCTGCGACATGATGGCGCTTGCTGCGCTCGATGACGGCGAGCGCGGCGTCATCGTCTCGACCGCCTCGATCGCGGCCTTCGAGGGCCAGATCGGCCAGGCCGCCTATGCCGCCTCCAAGGGCGGCATCCATTCCCTCACGCTCCCGGCGGCGCGCGAATTCGCCCGCGCCGGCATCCGCGTCAACGCGATCGCTCCCGGCATCTTCGACACGCCGATGCTGGGGGCTTTGCCGAAGGAGGCGCAGGATAGCCTCAGTGCCAGCATCCCGTTTCCGGCGCGGCTCGGGCGCCCCGAGGAATATGCCCGCCTCGTCCTCGACATCATCGCCAACCCGATGCTCAACGGCACGACCATCCGCCTCGACGGCGCGCTGCGCATGGCGCCGCGGTAGGCCGCGGCGCTAGCGGTCGCGGCCCGGCGCGATCTCGTCGATGGCATGCGCGAGCTTGATGTCGCGCGCGCTCAGTCCCTCGACATCATGGGTGGAGAGCACGATCTCCACCCGGTTATAAACATTGAACCATTCGGGGTGGTGGTCCATCTTTTCGGCGAGCAGCGCGACCTGGCTCATGAAGCCCCATGCCTCCATGAAGGTGCCGAAGTGATAGACCTTGCGAATGGCGTCGCGGTCCTCGACCTCGGCCCAGCCATGCAGTTCCTTCACCGCCTCCTTGCGTGCCGCGCCAGCGAGTCTCTCGACCATGCTCCGTCTCCTTCGCACCGTGTCGCCGCCCCAGCATGGGCCGATGCGGTGGCCGAGATCAAGCCGTGAGCGCGCCGCCCTCGCTCGCCGCGATCGAGGCGCTCGCCGAGCGCGCGCTCGCCGAAATTCCCGACGAACTCAAGCGCCCGCTCGGTCCCGTCGTCATCCGGGTCGAGGAGTTTCCCGACGCCGAGACGGAAGAAGAAATGGGGCTCGACAGCCCGTTCGACATCTTGGGCCTTTATCGCGGCGTCGCGCTGCCGCACAAATCGGTGAGCGATCCGCGCCCGCATATCGACATGATCTTCCTCTATCGCCGGCCGATCCTCGATTACTGGTGCGAGACCGGCGAGCCGCTCGAGCGCATCGTGCGCCACGTGCTGATCCACGAGATCGGCCACCATTTCGGCTTCAGCGACGACGACATGGACCGCATCGAGGCGGGAGGGTGAGTCACGCGACCAGCGCCTTCACCCGCCGCCGCAACTCGGGCAGGAGCGCGTCGGCGAACCACGGATTGTGCTTTTCCCAGGCCGTCGTGCGCCAGCTCGGATGCGGCAGCGGCAGGTGGCGCGGCAGGTAGCGCGGCCAATCCGCCACGGTCTCGGTCATGCTGCGCCGCGGCTTCAGGTAATAGTCGATCGCATAGGACCCGACCAAAAGCGTGAGCGCGACCGCGGGCCATGCGGCCAGCACCCGGGCGTGCCACAGCGGCGCGCATTCGCGCCGCGGCGGCAAATCGCCGCCCTTGGCGTCCTGGCCGGGAAAGCACAGCCCCATCGGCACGATCGCGACGCGGGCTTCGTCGTAGAACGTGTCGCGGTCGAGATCGAGCCATTGCCTGAGGCGGTCGCCGCTGCGGTCGTTGAACGACAACCCGGTCGCGTGCACGCGCGTGCCGGGAGCTTGGCTGATGATGAGGAGCCGCGCTGTGCTGCGGCCGCGCAAGACCGGGCGCGGTCCCAGCGGCAGATGCGCGGCGCAGAGGGTGCAGGCGCGCACCTCGGTGAAGAGGCGGTCGAGCGCGGCTTCGGCATCGAGCGGCGAGTGCATGTGCATAGCGTACCGTACCGCGCGGCTCTCCTCATCCGTTTGACAGGGCCGCGCCGGCGTGGAACTTTGCGCCGGAAGCCCCGAGCGATCGTCCGAGGAACCGTCCATGCGCAAAGTCGACATCTTTCCCCATATCTTCCCCAAGGCCTATTTCGACAAGATGGTCGAGGTCATCCCCAACAAGGCGGTGGTGCGGCGCTGGACCGCGATCCCGGTGCTCTACGATCTCGACGCCAGGCTCAAGATGATGGAGGAGTTTGGCGACTACCAGCAGATCCTCACGCTCTCCATGCCGGCGATCGAGTTCGTGGCGCCGGCCGAGCAATCGCCGGAACTCGCGCGCATCGCCAATGACGGCATGGCCGAGATCTGCGCCAAGCATCCGAAGCAGTTTCCGGGCTTCGTCGCCTCGGTGCCGATGAACAATGTCAAGGCGACGCTCGAGGAGATCAAGCGGGCGGTGGAAAAGCTCGGCGCGCGCGGCATCCAGATCTTCACCAACGTCAACGGCAGGCCGCTCGACGATCCGGAGTTCACGCCGATCTTCGAGCAGATGCACGGCTACGATCTGCCGGTCTGGATGCATCCGACGCGGCCGGCGAGCCACGCCGACTACGCAACCGAGAAATCGTCCAAATACGACATCTGGTGGGTGTTCGGCTGGCCCTACGAGACCAGCGCGGCGATGGCGCGGATGGTGTTCTCGGGCTTCTTCGACCGCTGGCCCAATCTCAAGATCATCACCCATCATTTGGGCGCGATGGCGCCCTTCCTCGAGGCGCGCATCCGCCTCGGGCTCGAGCAATTGGGCACGCGCGAGGCTGCCGAGCCGCATTATCCCAAGCTGGTCGCGGACATGAAGGCCAAGGGCCGCAGCCCGGTCGACTATTTCAAGATGTTCTACGGCGACACCGCGATCAACGGCTGGGCGCCGGGCATACGCTGCGGCCTCGATTTCTTCGGCGCCGAGCACGTGCTGTTCGGCTCCGACTGTCCGTTCGATCCGCTCGGCGGGCCGCTCTTCATCCGCGAGATCATCAAGGCGATCGACAGCCTCGACCTGCCCGCCGAGGTGCTCGAAAAGATTTACCACACGAACGCGCAGCGCATGCTGCGCCTCAAGGGATGAGGCGGGCCCCGCGCCAGCCGCGCGCCTCGATCGCCTGCCACAGCAGGAGCGCGGGGACGCCGATGGTGAGTTCGCGCGCGCGCTTGGCCAGCGACAGCGCCAGCGCCGTCTCGGGACCGAGGCCGAAGATCGCGCCCAGGACGACATAGCCGCCTTCCTGGACGCCGAGCCCGCTCGGTACGAAGAAAGCGGCGCTCCGCGCGGCATAGGTGAAGCTCTCGAGCGCCAGCACGGCCGCAAGCGGCAGCGACGCGCCGAGAAAGTGCAGCGCCACCCAGGCCTCGAGCGACGTCGCCATCCAGGCGACGAAATGGCAGGCGGTGCCGATCGACACGTCGGCGCGGCGGCCATAGGCGTCGTGGATCGCGTCGTGCACGCCCTCGCCGCGCGGCGCGGCGGCGGCGGCGGTATTGCGCAGCACGATGCGCCTGGTGAGCTGCTCGAGCAGACGGAACAATCCTGCGCGCTGCGCCAGCACGAAGCCGGCTCCGCCGGCGACGGCGACCGCCAGTCCCACCAGTGCCGGCAGGCCGAACTGCGGCGCCCAGCCGCCGCGCAAAAGAACGACGACGCCAAGCGCGGTGAAGGCGAGCTGCGCCACCATCTCGAGCGTCATGTCCACGACGGTCGAAGCAAAGGCGCCCACGCCCGGCATCCGCGCCAGCATCAGCGCGCGTGCGCCCATGACCGCGCCGCCCGCGGCCGAGAACGGCAACAGCTCGGAGCCGGCATCGCGCAGGATGCGCGCGGCCGTGGCCATGACGACGCCGACGCGGCGGGCCGGCTGCATCACCGCGCGCCAGGCGATGCCGCAGGTCAGCATCAACACGAGATGCAGCGCCGCCAGCGCCAGAAGCCCGCGCCAGCCGAGACCGAGCACGGCCGCCGCAACGGCGCCGAAGCCGTACCAGCCGATCAGGGCCACCATCAGCGCGAAACCGCCGAGCGCGCTTGCCGCGAGCAGAAGACGCAGCCGCAGACGGGACATTGTCTCAGGGCTCAGCGCAGCGCCGCGGCGATGTTGCCGCCATCGACCGTGGTCACGTCGCCGGTCGTCTTGAGTGCGAGCGCGTGATGGAGAAAGGCTTCGGCCACATCGTCGGCCGTGACCTCGCGACTGAGCAGGTTGCCGCGCAGGTACGCGCGCGCATCGACGCCGCGCGCCTTGGCGCGGGCGGCGATCAGCGCCTCGTCGAGGAGCCCGCTCTGCACGCGGTCGGCGTTGACGGCATTGGCGCGAATGCCGTCAACGCCGTAATCGAGCGCGTATTGCCGCACCAGGAACAGCGTCGCCGCCTTGGGCAGACCATAGGGACCGAACCCCGCGCCGGGATTGACCGCCTGCTTCGACACGTTGAACAACAGCGCGCCGCCGATGCCCTGCGTCCGCATCACCCGCACCGCGTGCCGCGCCGCGCGCTGATGGGCGAAGAAATTAATCTCGAAGCTTTGCCGCAGCACCGCGTCATCGACCTCGCCAATGCGGCCCTGCCATGCCGCGCCGGCATTCGAGACGAGGATGTCGATGCCGCCGAAGGTCTCGACCACGCGGTCGAAGGCGGCGGCTGTCGACGTCTCGTCGGTCAGGTCGCAGGCGATGGCGAGCGCGGCCCCGCCCAGGCGAGCCGCGGCGTCACGCGCCCTGTCGCCGTCGATGTCGAGGAGCGCCACTTCCGCGCCCGCCGCCCTGAAGCGCCGCGCCGTTGCCGCGCCGATCGTGCCGGCGCCGCCGGTGATGACCGCGATCTTGCCCTGGAGCGGCGGTGCCGCGGCCGCGCCCAGCTTCGCCTGCTCGAGCGACCAGTATTCCATCTCGAACAGCTCGGCCGGGGTGAGCGATTCGAAGCGGCCGATGGCCTCGGCGCCGGTGATGGTCTCGATCGCGTTCTCGGCGATGTCGGCGGCGACGACGGCGTCCTTCCTGGTCCTGCCCAGGCCGAAGAGGCCCAGTCCCGGCACCAGGATCACCCGCGGCAGCGGGTCGAGCATGCGCTTCGCCGGCGAGCTGTCCGCGTTGTGGCGGGCGAAATACGCGCGATAATCGGCGATGAAGGCCGCCGCGGCTGCGCGCGCCGCGCGGGCGAAATCGTCGAGCCTTCCCGCTTCGGGCGGCGGCACGATGAGGGGGAAGTTCTTGGTGCGGATGGTGTGATCGGGCGTCGCCACGCCGGCCCGCGCATAGCGTTCGGCCTCGGCGCCATTGACGTAGTCCAGCACCGCTTCGCCCGCACGGAATGCCATGACGAGGCTGAGATAGGCCCCTTCGCGCGCGTGGTCCGCTTCGCTGCAGGCGCCGCGCAGGATCGGTGCGACCGCACTCACGGGTGCGATCCGCTGCGGCAGGGCACGGGGAATGAAGACCACGTTGCGGCGGCGCGCGAGAAGTTCCTCGGCGCGCGTCGCCGCCGCGATCATGCGCTCATAGGATTGGCGCGCATCGTCGGCGAAGGTGAAGACGCCGTGCTTCAGCAGCACCAGCCCTTCGACCTCGGGATCCGCCTCATAGATTTCGGCGGCACGCTTGGCGAGGGCGAAGCCCGGCATGATATAGGGGACGATCCCCAGGCGCCTGCCATAGAGATCGGCGCAGCGTGCGGCGCCGTCCTTCTGGTCGGTAATGCTGAGCACCGCCGTCGCGTGGGTGTGATCGACATAGCGGTGCGGCAGAAACGCGTGCAGCAGCGTCTCGACCGAGGGGTTGGGCGCCGCCGGGTCGAGCAGGTTGGCGCGCTGCACGCGGACCATGTCCTCGTCATCGAGCGCCGCGCGCGCGCGCAAGGTGCGAAGCGGCGCGAGCCGCACCGCCGGCAGCCCCGCCGGCTCGATCGCGGCGAGATCCCAACCGCTGCCCTTGACGCACAGCACCTCGGCGTCCGCGCCGACGAGATCGGGCAGCCGGGTCTTGAGCGAGGTGTTGCCGCCGCCGTGCAGCACCAGTTTCGGCTCCCGACCGAGGAGGCGCGAGGTATAGACGCGCAAGGCCAGATCGCTGCCGATCCCGGCTGCCGCATAATGCGCAACCATGTCCGCCGCCGCGCGGTCGTTCCAGGCACTCTTCATGGCGCCGCATCATAGGGCACGGGTGGGGCGTCGGGGAGCGGCCATTTCATCGCACCGAGGCGGCGGCCAGGGCATGATCCTGCCGGCCGTCAACGTGGGATGCGGCACTGCGCCCGTCACGCCCCCTGGGCAAGCTGCTCCAGAACCAGTGCGAGCTGCCGGTATACGGGCGCCGCGTCGTTTGCGTTTCGCGGCATCCGTCCAGCTGCTTCGGCCGCTTGCGCCAGGCGCACCAGCACATCTCGCAGATGCTGCTCCGGTATCCCGCCAACCTTGGCGCCGCGGTAATTGCTCAACAGCGCCTGGATCGCCTTGGGCAAGCGCTTCTCATCGGTGCGGCCGTCGGCCAAGCGATACGGGAGTTTCCACGTGCTCGGTTCGTTCGCGTCGCCGACATAAGCGAAGCAGCTTGCCGGCAGCGCATATTTCGGATGAAACAATTGTTCACCACCAGGGACTTCGCCTGCGCATGGCTCGGATTCTGGGGTCAAAGGCCAACTCACGGCCTCTTCGCACGGGCGATAGATGCCATGCATGCTGAGCCACCATAAGGAATGCGGCGGCTCGCTTGCCGAGAGATCCACGAAAATACGATCCGTCCTACCCCCACGTGCCACATCGCCCGCGTAAAGGAATCGGCCGTCGCTCACAGCAACCAGCGGTACCTTTTGCTGATCGGCATACCGTCGCACCTGCTCGATCGCGCGGTCGAATGCCGGGCGGCCCGGATGAAGCGACCCGGGACGCTTCACCTCGATGACAAGGTATTTGGCGAGGTTGCGGCTTAACACGATGTCGGCGAAGTCGATCTGGTAGGCGAGGTCGCCCTTCGACCAATCGAGGACCCCGGTGAGAAGGTCCTCGAGAATGGCTTCTGCCACCTTTTCAGATTCATCGCCATGGCGAAGACGATCGGTGCGCGTGATCAGAAAATGCGGCCACGCCGCGGCCACGCGCTCGATGCAGTGGCGATACGCAGCGAGCGATCGATAACTCGGTGCTGAAATCTCCATTGACGATCATCCCCACTGGAAAATGCGGAGCCGCTTATCGCGGACGTCGATTGCAGATTCAAATATAGTCCTGGACGAACCCGAATGCCACGGTCGCGGCGGGCAGCCTGCCACTCGTGCGGGCGATACGAGTATGAAACAGCTCGCTTAATAGATCGTCACGCCGCGGCGAGGACGGGATTATGGCGGCGGTTCACGTCACAGATCGCCCTGTGGTCGATAGGGTCGTCCTTGGGGGGCAGGTAAATTTTCACTGTAGCCGGCGGCATCCGGCTTCACCGAGCTGCCGGGGCCGGCTCGCGATCGGAATTCGCGGTGATTCCATCTTGTCGGCTCTCGACTTAGGATGGCGGCGGCGAATTTCCGGGAGAGTGTGATGGCGGCCGAGTCCGAGACCGAGCTGCGCGGCGTCTATGCCGCGGTGCTGACCCCTTTCACCGCTGCGCTCGAGCCCGATCTCGCGGCCTTCGTCGCGCATTGCCGCTGGCTTCTGGCCAATGGCTGCGACGGACTCGCGCCCTTGGGCACCACGGGCGAGGCCAATTCGCTGTCGGTGGCGCAGCGCCTGGCGCTCGTTGCCGCTGCCGCCGGGGGCGGCGTGCCGATGGCGCGGTGCATCTTCGGCGCGGGCTCGTGCGCGCTCGCCGATGCCGTCGCGGTGACCAAGGCGGTGGTCGCTGCGGGCGGCGGCGGCGCCCTGTTGCTCCCGCCGTTCTACTACAAGAACCCCAGCGAGGACGGGCTCTTCGCCTTCTTCTCGGAGGTCATCCAGCGTGTTGGCGACGGTCGGCTGCGGCTCTACCTCTATCATTTCCCGCAGCTCTCGACCGTGCCGATCCCCGTCGGGCTGGTGGCGCGGCTGAAGCGGGACTACGGCGACGTCATCGCCGGGCTCAAGGACAGTTCCGGCGACTGGCAGACCACGGCAACCTTCCTCAAGGAATTCCCCGGGTTCGGCGTGTTCTCGGGCAGCGAGGAGTTCTTGCTGCCCAATCTCCGCGCCGGCGGCGTCGGCTGCATCTCGGCCTCGACCAACGTCACCGCGCCGCTGGCGCGCCCGGTCTATGCCGCCTGGCGCGGGCGCGAGGCCGACGCGCTGCAGCAGGGCCTGACCGCGGTACGGCTCGTCTTTCAGGCCTATCCGCTGCAAGCCGCGCTCAAGGAGGTCATGGCGCTCATCACCGGCCACGACTTCTGGCGTATCCTGCTGCCGCCCAACCGCCCGCTCGGCGCGGCCCAGCGCGCCGAACTCGCCGCCCGCCTCCAGGCCCTGCCGCAAATGCAGACCGTGCTGCGCCGCGCCGCCTGACCGGTCGCACGCCGCGTCCCACCTGCGGGGGTCGGCGACAAGCGCCTTGAATGCAACGATTTTTTAGGAGAAACGTAACGTGTTCGGCCTTAAGTGGAGCAATGGATGGGGAAAGCGCCGGCAGCGACGGCATGATGCGACAATTGAGCGCGCAGGAATTGCGCCAGGTCCTGCAGCTGCACGAGCGCTATCTCGCGCGTCACGATGACGGACGGCGGGCGGTGCTCGCCTTCTGCGACCTCACCGCCGCCGATCTGAGCGGGCATGACCTTTCCGGGGCCGATCTGACCGGAGCCCGGCTGCACCGCACCATCCTGAGCAACGCCCGGCTCCAGAACGCCAATCTGTTCGCGGCCGATCTCAGGGTCGCCAATTTGAACGGCGCCGATCTCTCCGGCGCCGATATGCGCGGGAGCTGCCTGCGCGGTGCGCAGCTCAACCGCGCCAAGCTGCCCAAGGCCGATCTGCGCAAGGGCGTGGTCGTCCGCTTCCGCGGCACCGACGGCGAGAACTCCCCGCTCACCGAGAACGCCCGCACCGATCTGTCCTCGGTCGAGGCGCGCGACGCCGATCTTTCGGGCGCGCGACTCAGCGAGGCCTCGGTCGTGCGCGCCAATCTCACCGACGCCAATCTGCGTGACACCGATCTGTGCGGCGCCGATCTGCGCCAGGCCGATGCCACCGGCGCGGTGCTCGAACGGGCCGATCTCTCGGGCGCCAATCTCAGCGGCGCCAGCCTGCGTGGCGCCGTCCTCAGCAAGGTGAAGTTCGGCGGCGCGGTGCTGGACGGCGTCGACATCAGCGGCGCCATCGTCGATCCGAAGCTGTTGCAGGAGGCGCGCCAGCTCCAGCTCAAAGGCTGCGACCTCAAGTCGATCTCGCTCGACGAACTGGGGGAGACGCTGCGGCTTCATGCGCTGTGGCTCGACACCAGGGGCGGCGATGGAAAACGCGCGGTGCTGGCCGATCACGACTTGTCGGGCCGCGATCTGCGCGCGGCCAATCTCGCGCTCGCCAATCTGGCGCGCGCCGTGCTACGCGGCGCCGATCTCACGCGCGCGTCGCTCGCGATGTGCGATCTCTCGCTCGCCGATCTGCGCGAGGCGCGTCTCGACCGCGCCGACCTGCGCGGTGCCAAGCTGGTGCGGGCACATCTCGCCGGCGCCTCGCTCGTGCGCGCCAATCTTGCGCCGCTCGACAATGTCGGCGACGGCAAGTTCGATTTCCCCGCCAATCTCGAGGGCGCCAAGCTCGGCGGCGCCAATCTCGAAAACGCGCGGCTCCATCAGGCGCGGCTGGCGGGGGCCGATCTTTCGCGCTCCAATCTCGATCATGCCGATTTGAGCGAGGCCGATCTCGGCGGCGCCAATCTGAGCGAGGTGACGGCCGACACCGCGAGCTTCGCCGGCGCCGATCTCAACGAGGCGCGCGGCCTGCCGAAAATGCTCGAACGCGCGCCGCGCTGCTGACGCTCAGTGCAGGCTCGGACTCTTGAGGAAGCTGGCACGGTCGGCGGACTTGATGTCGATCGTGATCGTGCGCCCGTCGCGATAGACCAGCAGCGGAATTCGCGCGCCGGCCGGGCCGCAGCGCCAGATGCGGCGATAGAGCCCGGCCAACTCGCCGATCTCGTCGCCGCTCACGGCCAGGAGAATGTCGCCCATTTTGAGCCCCGCCCGGCGCGCCGGGCCGGTATTCGCCAGCCCCGCCACCACGATCTTGTCCTCGACCTCGGTGGCATAGAGGCCGAGCCACGGCCGCGGTGGATGATTGGGCCGGCCATAGCTCAGAAGGTCGTCGAAGATCGGCGGCAGGAGATCGATCGGCACGATCATGTTGAGGTGCTCGGGCGGACCGTTCTCGCGGCCCTGCTGAAGATGGAGCGAGCCGATCCCTGCGAGCGTTCCGTCGCCGGCGATGAGCGCGGCGCCGCCCCAGTTGGGATGGGCGGGGCTGGTGAAGATCGCCTCGTCGAGGAGATATTCCCAATAGCCCGCAAACTCCTGCTTCGCCGAGATCCGTGCCGCGATCGCCCGCGCCCGTCCGCCGCCGCCCGCGACCACCACGCGCTCGCCGACCCGGAGCCGCGCCGACCGGCCGAGCGGCAGCGCCGGCAGGTTCAGCCGCCCGAGCGCCTGAACCAGGCCGAACCCCGTCTCCTGGTCGTAGGCGAGGGCATGGCCGGGAAAGGCGCGGCCGTCATTGGTGTTGAGCCAGATGGTTTCGGCCTCGGTGATGAGGTAGCCGATGGTCAGCACCAGGCCGTCGCTGCGAATGAGCACGCCATTGCCCGCCCGCTCGGTGCCGAGCGTGCCGGCAGTAAAGGCATCGGCCGGCACCATCGCGCGCAGCATTACGACCGGGGCGAGCGTCCGCTCCAGGTCGAAGGCCCAATCCTCGGGCTTTGGCTGGGCGTGCTGGGGAATTTCCCATTCGCTCGAGGTCGACATCGAATTCTCCCGTCCGCAGGCGCAGATACCACCGGAGCAAGGATACATCACCGGGCGGGCGGTCCCAACGGCCGATTGTTGCGGGGCCGCCAGCGCCCCGGTCAATCGGGTTCGTCCATGACCGCGCGCCGCAGGCGCTTCATCCGGCTGGCCGCTGTCTTGCCCTGGCGCCGGCGCTGTCGTGCGCCGGCGGTCGGGCGGGTGGGACGGCGCGGCTTGACCGGCGTGGCCGCGCGGCGGATCAGCTCAATGAGCCGGGCCAGCGCGTCGTCGCGGTTGCGTTCGCGGGTGCGAAATCGCTCGGCGGTGAGGATGAGCACACCCTCGTTCGTCACCCGCCGCCCCGCCAGCGTCTTGAGCCGCCGCCGTACCCCTTCGGCGAGCGTGGGACAGGCGTCGATGTTGAAGCGGAGCTGGACTGCGGTCGCAACCTTGTTGACGTTCTGCCCGCCCGGACCGCGGGCGCGGATGAAATGCTCCTCGATCTCCCGCTCGTCGAGAACGATCTCCCGCGTGACCTTGATCATGGTGCCTGTGCTTTGCCGACCGGTGTGTTGCCGGGTTATACCGCAATGCGGTCCAAGGCTTGCACAATCGCCGCGGCCGGTGCATAGCAGGAGACCCGAAGCCAGCTCGCGGTCGCGGCCATGAAGGACATCCCCTTGGGGCACGTCAACACCCTGGAGATCATGCCGGAAGAGCGGCATACCGCCTCGGCGGTCGGCAATATCGGCGTCAACGTCGTCAGCACCCCGTCGCTCATCGGCTTTCTCGAGCAGACGAGCCATCGCGCCATCCTGCCCTTCGTCGAGGACGGCGAGGTCTCGGTCGGCACGCGGGTCGAGGTCGATCACCTTGCCGCCGCCTATGTCGGCCAGATGATCCAGACGACCGCGCGCATCGCTGCGGTCGAAGGGCGGCGCATCACCTTCGAGGTCGAAGCCCGCCAGGGCGACAAGCTCGTCATGAAGGGCCGGCACGGCCGCGCCATCGTCAGCCGCGAGCGGCTCCTCGGCAAGAAACGCGGACCGTGACACGGCATCAGCGCTTCCATGCCGCTTGATCCCAATACCGCGACGATCGAGCTGACCGTCGTCGTTCCGACCTTCAACGAGCACGACAACATCGAGCCGCTGCTCGAGCGCCTGGGCGCGGCGCTCGACGGCATCGCTTGGGAATGCATCATCGTCGACGACGATTCGCCCGACGGCACCGCCGACAAGGTGCGCGCGCTGGCGCGGCGGGATGCGCGGGTGCGCTGCCTGCACCGCATCGGGCGGCGGGGGCTTTCCACCGCCGTGATCGAGGGCATCCAGGCGTCGAGCGCGCCCTATATCGCCGTCATCGACGCCGATATGCAGCATGACGAGACGTTGCTGCCGAAAATGCTGGCGGCGCTCAAGGCCGAGGGACTCGATATCGTCGTCGGCAGCCGCTACGTCGCCGGCGGCGCGCTCGGCGACTGGGACAAGAGCCGCGTCGCCATCAGCGGCTTTGCCACGCGCCTGGCGCGCCTCGTCGTCGCCGCCGAGCTCACCGATCCGATGAGCGGCTTCTTCGTGATGACGCGGCCCGCCTTTGACAGCGCGGTGCGGCGGCTATCCGCGCAGGGATTCAAGATCCTGCTCGATCTCTTTGCTTCGACGCCGACGCCCTATCGCTTCAAGGAGCTGCCCTACCAGTTCCGCCAGCGCATCCACGGCGAGAGCAAGCTCGATACGCTGGTGGTATGGGAATATCTGATGCTGCTGTTGGACAAGTTGATCGGGCATCTGGTCCCGGTCCGCTTCGTCCTTTTCGGCGTGGTCGGGACATCGGGTGTCGTGGTGCACCTCACCACGCTGCGGCTGACGCTCATGGCGGCGAGCTTTCCGGTCGCGCAGACGACCGCCACCATCGCCGCGATGACGAGCAATTTCGCGCTTAACAATCTGCTGACCTATCGCGACAAGCGGCTCAAGGGCCGGCGCTTCATCACCGGGCTGCTGTCGTTCTATGCGGTTTGCGCCATCGGCGCGATCGCCAATGTCGGGATCGCGTCGGCCGCTTTCGAGCACCATTACTCCTGGTGGCTCGCCGGGCTTGCCGGAGCCGCCGTGGGCGTGGTGTGGAACTACGCGGTGTCCTCGATCTTCACCTGGCGCCAACGCTGATCGTCGCTACCACCCTTCGAGTCGGAACGCGGCCGGCTCGCCGCGCTCTTCCGACAGCTCGCGGTATTGGCCGCGATAGTAGAGCAGCGGATTCTGTCCGTCGGGCGCGCTTTCGATGCGGATCACGCGGCCCAGCAGGAGGCGGTGGTCGCCGCCGTCATGGCGGGAATAGGTCTCGCATTCGAAGGCGACGAGATTCGGATGGATGACCGGAGCCTCGGTCTCGGTGCCGGCGCGATGGTGGCCGCCCTGCCATTTGGCGAGGTCGCTCTGGGAGAAGGTGGCGGAAACGTGGCGCTGATCGTCGCGCAGGATGCTGACCGCGAAATGCGTCGCACGCTCGAAGATGGCGAAGCTCGCGATCGAGCGCGCCAGCGATACCAGGATAAGCGGCGGATCGAGAGAGACGGAGGTGAAGGAATTGACGGTGAGACCGCCGACGCTGCCATCCTCGGTGGCGGCGGTGACGACAGCGATGCCCGTTGGGAACAGGCCAAGTGCGTCGCGGAACTGTCGCGAGGTGAAATTCATCGGTGGTATCCGCCCCTTTCCGGCGCCGCGGCGCTGAGATCGCCGCAGCGCAGAAGCTACAGGCTCGACGGCGCCCTACTCAAGCACCTCCCGGTAGCAGTACGCCGCCCGCGCGCGAGCGCGGATCGCGCGGGCGCCAGCGCCCCTGGCCAGCGGCGTGGAAGAAATCGAGCAGGGTGCGGTTGAAGAAGTCGGGGTCCTCGAGATTGACGAGATGTCCCGCCTGCGGCATCACCACGAGCCCCGCCGTCGGGATGCTGCGCTTCATCAGGAGTCCGGGCGCGAGGCAGGCTTCGTCCTCGTCGCCGGTGACGATGAGCGTCGGCACGGCGAGGCGCTGCATCGCCTCGACCAGGCTCCACAGCGACGGGCGCTCCATCTGCACGCCGCGCAGCGTCAAGGCCGAGCCCTGCGCCGAATGGCCGGCCAGCCGCTCGGCGAATTCGGCCCAGCCGCGCGGGTCCTTGTTCTGAAGCTGGACCCGCGCCGGACCCTGCGCGTAGGTCTTCGCCACTTCGGCCCAGCCCTCGCGCTCGAGCTGTCGCGCCACCGCTTCGGACTCGACCCGAAAGCCCTGGCGCTCGCTCTCGGCTGCACCATAGCCGCAGCCCGCGATCACCAGCGAATGCGCCATGGCCGCGTGGCCGAGGCCGAAATGCAGCGTCGCGAACCCGCCCATCGACAGGCCGACGACATGCGCCTTGCCGAGCCCCGGTCCGGCGACCACGGCGGCGATGTCGGCGGCCGCGCGCGCCTGCGAATAGCGGGCGAGATCGGCCGGCACATCCGAAGGCGGATAGCCCCGCGCGTTGAACGCGATGGCGCGATGGAAGCGCCCGAAATAGCGGATCTGCGCCTCCCAGCTCCGGCAATCGCCGGCGAACTCGTGGACGAAGACGATGGGCTCGCCCGTTCCCGTCGCTTCGTAATAGAGCCTGACGCCGTCATCGGCGGTGACAAAGGGCATGGCGGCCTCCCGATCCGCGCGGCAGTGTGCGGGAGCGCGCGCCGCGCGACAAGACACCCGGCTTTGCGCGGCCGGCGGCACGGTGTAGACCTCGGCCGGCGGAGGTGAGCGCGATGCGGGTGATGGAGCTGAGCGGCGATTGGGGGCTCGAGCACATCAGGCCGGGCACGCGGCCCGACCCGGTGCCGGGGCCGGGCGAGGTGGTCGTGGCGATGGCGGCGGCCTCGGTCAATTACCGCGATGGGGTGGTGCTGCGCCGCGGCTATGGGCGGTTGAGCGGTACCTTGCCGCTCATTGTGCTGTCCGACGGCGCCGGCCGCGTGGAAGCGGTCGGACCGGGCGTCCGGCGCGTCGCCATGGGCGATCTCGTCTGTCCGATCATCATGCCGGGCTGGCACGGTGGCCCGCTGCGGCCCGAACATCGCGAGGCGCTCCTGGGCGGCCCGCGCGACGGCGTCATGCGCGAGCTGATGGCGGTAAACGAAGAGGATGTCGTCAAGGCGCCGTCGTTCTACACGCCCGAGGAGGCGGCGACGCTACCCTGCGCCGCCGTCACGGCGTGGAGCGCGATCGTCGGCGCGGGCGTCAAGCCGGGCGACGTGGTGGTGCTGGAAGGCACCGGCGGCGTCGCGCTGTTCGCGCTCCAGTTCGCGCGCCTGCTCGGCGCCGTCACCATCATCGCCTCGGGCAGCGCCGAGAAGCTCGCGCGCGCACGCTCGATGGGCGCCCATTACGGCATCGACTACCGCGCCCAGCCGGAATGGAGCCGCGAGGTGCGTCGCATCACTCCGTCGGGCGCCGATCTCGTCATCGACGTCGGCGGCACGGCGACGCTGGGCCAGGCGCTGCGGTCGGTCCGCACCGGCGGCACGATCGCCCTGATCGGGGTGCTTTCGGGCGCGCTCGCCGAGCTCGATCTCGGCCGCGTGGTGACGCAGAGCGTGCGCCTGCTCGGCGTCACGCTCGGCGGCCGCGATGCCTTCGAGGACATGGTGCGGGCGATCGAGCTGCACCGCCTGCGCCCGGCCATCGACGACCGGCGCTATGGCTTCACCGAAGCCGCCGCGGCGGTCGCCGCGATCGAACAGGGCCGCCACTTCGGCAAGATCTGCATCGCGTTCTGATCCCGGCGGTCACGGCGGCGCGCCGAGCTCGACCTCGGCCTCGACCGTGACGTTGACCGTCGCCTCGCCCGGCGCAAATGCCGGCGGCGGCACGGCCTGGGCCGCCATCGACATGGCCATGGCGCGCATCGGCAGCGGCGGCGGCGCGACATTGCCGATGCGCAGCGAGCGGATGCGGACGACGCGGAGGCCAAGCGCCGTCGCCACCTTGGCCGCCCGTTCCTTGACGCGGCGAAGCGCCTCGTCGGTGAGCCGATCCTCGACCGCCCGGGTCGCCTCGCGCGACACCGTCGCGTCGAGCGCCGTCAGGACCAGCCCGCTCCCTTGCAGCGTGCCGACGAGCGGCAGCAGCGCCGCCTGGTCCTTGGCCTCGAGACGCAGGCCCTGGCGCCCGTCCCAGCGTGCCGGCCCGGTCCGCGGCCGCTCCTGATAGACCGTGTAGCCGCCGGTCGTGGCCGTGACGCCCGCCACCGCCTTGGCGCGGGCCAGCGCCGCCATCATGCGCCGATTGATCTCGCCCTGGAGCCCGGCCGGATCCGGATTCGTCGTCTCGACCGCCAGATCCGCAACAAACCGGTCACGGACGAGGCGCTGCTCGGCGTTTTCTGTGAATGTCACGAGCGTGCCGGTGGAGGCTTCGGAACCGACGGCGGCGCTGACCGGCATTGCCGGCATCAGCACGGCGAGACCGAGCGCGACCACCAGGCCCGCTCGCGGCGGGATGGCTCGTGTCTTCATGGCGGCACGCATCTTACCGCAAGGGGCGGCGGCGTGCTCGCCGTTATCCCGCCCGCAGGCCGCCGAAGCGGGGCGCGCGGGCGGGGGCGGTCGGCTCGATCAGTTCGCGTGCGCGAGGCGCTGCGATGCGGCTTCGCTGTGCTGCCTGAGCCGCAGCGGCCGCAGCACGAACAGCGCCAGCGCCACGACGATGAAGTTCATGATGGCCGTCACCACGAACACCATGTGCCAGCTTCCGGTCGATGCCTTGATCAGGTTGGCGACCGGGACGAGGAAGGCCGATGCGCCCTTGGCGGTATAGAGAAAGCTCAGATTCGCGGTGGCGTATTTCGGCCCGAAGCTGTCGGTGCAGGTCGAGGGGAAGAGGCTGAATATCTCGCCCCAGGTGAGGAAGATCAGGCCGGCGAAGATCACGAACGCCCACGGCGCCGTTCCCGCCGATCCCAGCAGCCAATAGCTGATCCCGCCGAGGCCGAAGGCGATCGCCATGGTGTATTCGCGGCCGATGAAGTCGGAGATCCAGCCGAACAGCGGCCGGGCCGCGCCATTGGCGACATTGTCGACGAGCAGTGCCACGGTCAAAGTGCTGCCGCCGAGGAACAGCACGGTGTTGGCGACGTTGTAATCCCTGGCGATGAGTGCGATCTGCGCCGTCGCCATCAGGCCGCTGGCCGACACCATGATGAACATGATGTAGAGCACCCAGAACACCGGCGTCCTCAGCATCTCCGCCGGGGTGTGGCTGTGCGTCGTCTGGATCACCGCCGACGACTTGACGGCGGGCGTCTCGCCTGGTTCCGGCGCGCGCAGGAACCACGCGACGACGAAGACGATGGCGCCCTGGACCAGCCCGAACCACAGGAACGCCGAGCCGTAGCCATCGGCCGCGATCACGTGGCGGATCGGGATGACGGTGAGCGCGGCGCCCGCGCCGAAGCCGGCGGCGGTGAGGCCGACGGCGAGACCACGCCGGTCCGGGAACCATTTCACCGCATTGCCGACCGCGGTGGCGTAAATGGCGCCCGCGCCGATGCCCGACATCGCCGAGCCGAAATAGAGCATGCCGAGGCTGTTGGCATGGGCATTGATGGCCCAGGCGATGGCGATCAGGATGCCGCCGATGGCGACGACGATGGTCGGGCCGCGCCGTGGCCCGAGGGCATCGACGATCGCCCCCTCGATCGGCGTCAGCCAGGTCTCGAGCGCGACGAAGATGCTGAACGCGATCTGGATGTCGGTGATGCTCCAGCCATGAGCCTGGTTCATCGGATGCACGAACAGCGTCCAGCCGTATTGCAGATTGGCGATCATCACCATGCAGATGATGCCGAGGATCAGATGGACCCACCGCTTCGATGGCGCGGCGCCCGCGTTGGCAGAAGTCGATTGAGACATTTCCTCACCCCATGTTTGTTGCTGGCACGCCTTGGGGCGTGCCGTCGCTTGGCGTCCGAGCATGCCTGCTCGCCCCGGCTCCTCGTAACCCTAAAGAGGAGCCGCCTGAATTTTGAGCTAGTCGCCAAGTGCCTGCAAGACCATTGACGCTCGTCTACCGTTGCAGTTCTTCAACGATAGAAAACCGTTACGATTACGCTAGATCAACCAGTCGCAGGCGCGGGATGCTCGGCCGCTTCGACCCGGGCGGCGCAGAACTTGAATTCGGGGATTTTGCCGAACGGGTCGAGCTGGGGATTGGTGAGGATGTTGGCCGCGGCCTCGGCATAGCAGAACGGGATGAACACCATCCCCTGCGGCACCGCGGCATCGGCGCGGGCCATCAACTCGATCGCGCCCCGCCGCGTCGCGACGCGGACCCTGGCGCCCGGCGCGAGCCCCATGCGGCGCAGATCGGCCGGCGCGAGGCTCGCCACGGCCTCGGGCTCGAGGGTATCGAGCACGCTCGCCCTTCGCGTCATGGCGCCGGTGTGCCAGTGCTCGAGCTGGCGGCCGGTCGTGAGCACCATCGGATAGGTGGCGTCCGGCAACTCGCCCGGCGGCAGTACCTCGACCGGGACGAGCCGGCCGCGGCCGGTCGCGGTCGGGAAGCCGTCGCCGAAGACGATGTCGTTGCCGGGCCGGTCCGGGGCGTCGCAGGGATAGGTCACGGCGCCTTCGCGCTCGAGCCGGTCCCAGGTGATGTTGTCGAGCGATGGCATCGCCAGCTTCATCTCGGCGAAGACGTCGCGCGGGTGGGCATAGCGCCAGTCGAGACCGAGACGGCGCGCGATCTCCTGAATGATCTCGAAGTCGAGGCGCGCCTCGCCGGGCAGCGGCAGCGCCGTGCGGCCGAGCTGCACCTGGCGGTTGGTGTTGGTCACCGTGCCGGTCTTCTCGGGCCAGGCCGAAGCCGGCAGCACCACGTCGGCATAGCGCGCTGTCTCGGTGAGGAAGATGTCCTGCACCACCAGGTGCTCGAGCTTCGCCAGCGCCTCGCGCGCATGCTCCACGTCGGGGTCGGACATGGCCGGGTTCTCGCCCATGATGTACATGCCGCGGACCACATCGTCGTGGATCGCGGTCATGATCTCGACCACGGTCAGGCCGCGCTTGGCATCGAGGCTCGCGTTCCACAGTTTTTCATAGAACTGCCGCCGCTCCGTTGTCTCGACCGACTGGTAGTCGGGATAGAACATCGGGACGAGGCCGGCATCCGAGGCGCCCTGGACGTTGTTCTGGCCGCGCAGCGGGTGAAGCCCGGTGCCCGGCCGGCCGACCTGGCCGGTGACGAGAGCGAGCGCGATGAGGCAGCGGGCGTTGTCGGTGCCGTGAATGTGCTGCGAGATGCCCATGCCCCAGAAGATGATCGACGCCTCGGCGCGGGCATATTTCCGGGCGACGGTGCGCAGCGTTTCGGCGTCGATGCCGCAGATCGCGGCCATGCGCTCGGGCGTGCGGTCCTTGACGCTGGCGGCAAGCGCGGCGAAATCCTCGGTATGGGCCTGGACGTATTGCTTGTCGGTCAGATCCTCGGCGACGATGACGTTGAGCAGCGCCGACAGGAGCGCCACGTCGCTGCCCGGCGTGAACTGCAGCATGTGGGTCGCGTGCCGCGCCAGCGCCTGGCCGCGCGGGTCCATGACGATGAGCGTCTTGCCGCGCTTGGCCGCGTTCTTGAAGAACGTCGCGGCGACCGGGTGGTTCTCGGTCGGATTGGCGCCGATGACGATGATGACCTCGGCGTCTTCGGCGGCGTTGAAGGGCGCCGTCACCGCGCCCGAGCCGATCCCCTCCATGAGCGCTGCCACCGACGAGGCGTGGCACAGCCTGGTACAGTGATCGACATTGTTGGTGCCGAACCCGGCGCGGACCAGCTTCTGGAAGAGATAGGCCTCCTCGTTCGAGCCCTTGGCCGAGCCGAAGCCGGCGAGGCCCTTGCCGCCATGCGCGTCGCGGATGCGCTTCAGGCCGGCGGCGGCGCGGTCGAGCGCCTCGTCCCACGACGCCACGCGGAAATGGGTCCAGGGATTGCGGGGATCGACCTGGTCGTCGGCGCGCTTGGGCACGCCATCCTTGCGGATGAGCGGCCGGGTCAGGCGGTCCGGGTGATGCACATAGTCGAAGCCGAACCGGCCCTTGACGCAGAGCCGGTTGAGATTGGCCGGGCCTTCCTTGCCGTCGACAAAGAGGAGCTTGTCGTCCTTGACGTGATAGACGATCTGGCAGCCGACGCCGCAATAGGGGCAGACGCTCTCGACGTCGCGGTCCGGCGCGTGGGCATAGACGCCGGCGTCGTCGAGCACCGCCTTGGGCATGAGGGCGCCGGTGGGACAGGCCTGGACGCATTCGCCGCAGGCGACGCAGGTCGAGCCGCCCATCGGGTCGTCGAAATCGAACACGATCTTCTCGTTGGGGCCGCGCCGCGCCATGCCGATGACGTCGTTGACCTGAACCTCGCGGCAGGCGCGGACGCAGAGCGTGCATTCGATGCATGCATCGAGATGAACCGCCATGGCCGGATGGGTGACGTCGGGGGCGGGCGCATGGTGGGAAGGCGGCAGGCGGCTCGTGCCGATCCCGACCCGGTCGGCCCAGCGCCAGAAGCGCGCGCCGGGATCATGCGCCGTCTTGCGCTCGGGCTGGTCGGCGAGCAGCAGCTCGAACACCATCTTGCGCGAGAAGCGGGCGCGCTCGCTCGCGACCGCAACCTTCATTCCCGGCGCCGGCTTGCGGATGCAGGAGGCGGCGAGCACGCGCTCGCCCTCGATCTCGACCATGCAGGCGCGGCAGTTGCCGTCGGCGCGATAGCCGGGCTTCGGGTGCCAGCACAGATGCGGGATTTCGACCCCGGCACGGTCCGCTGCCTGCCAGATGGTCTCGCCCGGCCGCGCCTCGACCTCGACCCCGTCGAGGTAGAAGCGAATGGCGTCCTTGGCTGCGCCCGATCCGTCGCTCATCGCCGCAGGCCTCCTTGCCCGCCTGCCCTTTACCGAAAGAACCGCCGCGAGACAAGGCGCGGCAGATAGCGCGATATGCGGGTCGTTAATCGGGGAACCGCGCGCTGCCGCCGCTAAAGCTCAATGCGCGGCGGCGGCGATGAAGGCGGCGCCGCGCTCGGCGATCATCATCGTCGGCGCGTTGGTATTGCCGCTGACGACCGCCGGCATGATCGACGCGTCGATGACGCGCAACCCCTCGAGCCCGCGCACCCGAAGCTCGGCATCGACGACCGCCATGGCGTCGGAATCGGGACCCATCTTGCACGTCCCCGCGGGATGGAACGAGGTCTGGAGCGTGTTGCGCGCATAGGTTTCGAGCGCGGCGGTGGTGGTGACGTCCTCCCCCGGCGTCAGTTCCTTGCCCCGCGCCGACGCGAGCGCCGGTGCCGACAGGATCTGCCGGGCGATGCGGATGCCCTGAACCAGCGTCGCGAGATCGTCCGGGTTGTCGAGGAAATGCGGCTGCAGGATCGGCGGCCGCGCCGGATCGGCGGATTCGAGCGCGACGAAGCCGCGGCTCTTCGGCTGCAGCAGGGTCGCGCCCACCCCGAACCCGTGCTCGCGGCCGATCCAGCGCCGGAAATCCTTGATCGCCGGCATGAACACGAATTGCAGGTCGGGCGCCGGCAACTCGGGCCGCGTCCGGATGAAGCCGCCGCCCTCGACCACGTTCGAGGTGAGCGGCCCCTGCCGTAGCAGCGCATAGGACACGACCGCAGCGGCAAGCCACGGCGCGGCGCGGGCGGTGAGCGCATAGCTCCGCGCCGAACGGTCCTCCATCCGCACCCAGACGCTCGGATGGTCGTGCAGATTCTGGCCGACGCCGGGCAGGTCGTGGACGACGGCGATGCCATGCGGGCGCAGCGCCGCTTCCGGGCCAACGCCCGACAGCAGCAGCAATTGCGGTGAATTGAATGCGCCGGCCGCCAGGATCACCTCGCGCCGCGCCGCCAGGTCGCGCTCGGCGCCGCCGTTGCGCACGCTCAGCCCGACCGCCCGCCTGCCCTCGAAGCGCACGCGCAGCGACAGCGTGTCATGCAGAACGGTGAGGTTGCGGCGATGGCGCACCGGATCGAGGAAGGCGCGGGCGCTGCTCCAGCGCTGGCCGTTGCGCTGCGTCACTTCCTGGGTGCCGAAGCCGTCCTGCATCGCGCCGTTGAAGTCCGGATTGCGCGCGAATTGCGTCTCGACCGCGGCATCAATGAAGGCCCGCGTCAGCGGATTGACCCAGCGCAGCGGCGCAACGTTGAGCTCGCCGCCGGTGCCGTGGAAGTCGTCGGCGCCGCACTCGTGGTTCTCCTGCTTCTTGAAGAACGGCAGCACCTCGTCGAAGCTCCAGCCGGGATTGCCGAGCGCCGCCCAGCGGTCGTAGTCGCGGCGATGGCCGCGCATATAGACCATGCCGTTGACGGCGCTGGAGCCGCCCGAGACCCGGCCGCGATGGGCGGCGACGCCGTCATGATGGAGCCCGGGCTCGCCCTTGTAGAAATAGCCCCAGTTGAATTTCGGCGACGACAGGAGAATGGTGTTGCCGACCGGCAGGTTGACCTTGGCGCGGGTCAGCGGCCGCCGGTCCGAGGACCCCGCTTCGACGAGACAGACCCGGACCCGCGGATCGGCGGATAGCCGGTTCGCCAGCACGCAACCCGCCGCGCCGGCGCCGGCGATGATGTAATCGAAAGTCGCGCTTTCCGGGATGCTCATCTTGTTCCGGCGAACCCCCTTCGCGCTCCCCGCGTCCTTCGCGAGATTATCCGAACCGTTGCTGAAAATCACCCGGCCGCATCGAGCGCCGCCGCGGCGGCGGGATCGCGTTCGCGCACGGCATCGTCGATGCGAAAGCCGCCCGACTGGCGCCGCCACAGCCGCGCATAGGTGCCGCCCGTTTGCAGCAGCTCGGCATGCGTGCCGGTCTCGACGATGCGGCCCTGGTTCAGCACCACCAGTCGGTCCATGCGCGAAATGGTCGAGAGGCGATGGGCGATGGCGATGACGGTCCGGCCCTTCATCAGCTCGCCGAGCTGTTCCTGGATCGCCGCCTCGACCTCGGAATCGAGCGCCGAGGTCGCTTCGTCGAGGATCAGGATCGGGGCGTTCTTCAAGAGCACGCGGGCGATCGCGATGCGCTGGCGCTGACCGCCGGACAGCTTGACGCCGCGCTCGCCGACATGGGCGTCGAAGCCGCGCCGCCCCTGCCAGTCTTCCAGTCCCGCGATGAATTCGAGCGCATGGGCGCGCGAAGCCGCCTCGCGCACCTCCTCCTCGCTCGCCGCCGGCCGGCCATAGCGGATGTTGTCGCGGATCGAGCGGTGCAGTAGCGAGGTGTCCTGCGTCACCATGGCGATGGTGGCGCGCAGGCTCTCCTGTGTCACCTCGGCGATGTCCTGGCCGTCGATCAGGATGCGGCCGCCTTCGAGCTCGTAAAAGCGCAGCAGCAGATTGACGAGCGTCGACTTCCCCGCGCCCGACGGCCCGACCAGGCCGACCCGCTCGCCCGGCGCGATCGCCAGATCGATGCCGTGGAGCACGCCGCGCACCGTGCCATAGCCGAACCGCACGCCCTCGCAGCGGACGCCGCCGCTGCTGACGCGCAGCGTGCCGGCGCCGGGCCGGTCCGGCATCAGGCGCGGCACGGCGATGGACCGCATCCCGTCCTGCACCGTGCCGACATTCTCGAAGATCGAGGTCACGTTCTGTGCCACCCAGCCCGCAATGTTGGCGATCTGCCAGGTGAGCGGCAGCGCCATGGCGACGGCGCCGACGGTGATGCGGCCGCCCGCCCACAGCCAGATCGCCACGGCGCCCGTCCCCACCATCAGCGCCGCGTTCAGCACCGTGAGCGAAATCCCGAACAGCGTGATGAGACGCAACTGGCCGCGGAACGCGTCGGTGTGATCGTCCACCGCCGCGCGCACGAAGGCGTCTTCGTCGCGGGGATCGGCGAAAAGCTTCACCGTCAGGATGTTGGTATAGCTGTCGACGACGCGGCCCGTCAGCGTCGAGCGCGCCTCCGACATGCGCCGCGAGCGCACGCGCACGCGCGGCACCAGGATGCGCAGCACGCAGGCATAGGCCGCGAACCACAGCAGCACCGGAATCGTCAGCCGGAAATCGTTCGAGCCCAGCAGCACGAGCGCGCTGCTGCCATAGACGAGGATGTACCAGACGGCGTTGGTGGCGGAGACCACGCTCTCCCGGAGCGACGGGCCGGTCTGCATCACCCGGTTGGCGATGCGGCCGGCGAAATCGTTCTGGAAGAAGGTCCAGCTCTGGCGCACGACATGCCAGTGGCTCTGCCAGCGCACCAGGTTGGTGAAGCCGGGGTTGATCGCCTGGTTGGTGACGAGGCTCTGGAACGCGATGGCCGCCGGCCGCAGTACCAGCACGACCAGCGCCATCACGGCAAGCTGCGGCCACGCCGCCCGCACCGTTGCCATCGGGTCGGAATGCGAGATCATCGCCACGACCCGGCCGATGATGACCGGGATCGTGGCATCGAGCAGCGCCACCATCGATCCGGCCACGAACAGCACGACGATGAGCCGTTTCACCTGCCGCGCATAGTGCCAGTAGAAAGCGCCCAGGCCCGAGGTCGGCGGCGGCGTCGGCACCAGCGCCGTCGGCTCGAGCAGGCTTTCGAAGAAACCGAACACCGACATGCACAACACCCTTTGCGGCTGCGCACGCCGCAGCCTCGCATCGATCGCATGGTAGCATCGCGCCGGCGCGGGGGCCTAGCGCAAGCGGCGTCCGAACAGCCATGCCGCCGCCGACAGGGTGACAACGGCGATGACGGCCATGGGCCACAGGTTCTGCGCCACCTCGGACGCCGGCATGGCCTTGAGGAACACGCCGCGCGCGATCACCGTGAAAAAGCGCATCGGGTCCACGAGGGTGATCGGCTGCAGCCAATCCGGCATGTTCTCCACCGGCGTGATGAATCCGGACAGGAGGATCGCCGGCGCGAAAAAGGTGAACGCCCCGAGAATCGCCTGCTGCTGCGTCGCGACCAGCGACGAGATGAAGAGCCCGACGCCGATCACGGCGGCGAGATAGACTGCCATGCCGGCATAGAGCAGGCCCAGCGCGCCGACGAACGGCACCTCGAGGACGAAGACCGCGATCGCCAGGATGAGGCTCGCCTCGCCGATGCCGATCAGGAACGCAGGCACCGCCTTGCCGATCAGGATCTCGACCGGCGCGAGGGGCGACACCAGGAGTTGCTCGAACGTGCCCAATTCGCGCTCGCGCGCGACCGAGAGCGCCGTCACCACCATGCCCAGCAACATCGTGAGCGTACCGAGGAGACCGGGCACGGTCGCCCAGCGCGCGGTGAGATTGGGATTGAACCAGGCGCGGCCGACGAGGACGCTGGCCGGGTGCGGCAGGTCGTGCTCCGCGGCCCGGTCGGCATTGAACTGCGCGACGATCCGCTCGGCATAGCCTTCGACGATCTGGGCCGCGTTCGACCGCCGACCGTCGAGCAGCGCCTGCACGGTGGCGGGGCGCCCGGCCGCGAGGTCGCGGGAAAAATCCTGCGGAATGACGAGGACCATGATGTCGTCGGCGGAATCGAGCGCCGGGCGGATCTCCTGGGTGCCGCGGAGCGCCCGTACCGAGGCGACATAGGGCGAGCCCGCGAAGCGCGCGACGAGGTCGCGCGACTCGGTGCCGAGATCCTGGTTCAGCACGGCCATGCGCACGGATGTCACCTCCTGCGTCATCGCAAACGCGAAGACGATGAGCTGCACGACCGGCGGCACGATCAGGATCATGCGGCTGCGCGGGTCGCGCCACACCGCGAGCAGCTCCTTGACGATGAGAAAGAGAATGCGGCGTGCCATGTCTCAATCGAGCCTGAGACGGGTGACGCGCGCTGCTGCCGCCAGCAGTATGGTCGCGATCGCCGCGAGGGCGAGGCCGTTGGGCACCAGCACCGCGGCAACATCGCCGGCCAGGAACAGCGTTTGCAGGCTCGGCACGAAATAGCGTGCCGGCATGATATAGGTGAGAAGGCGAATGGGCAGCGGCATGCTCGCGATCTCGAACAGAAATCCCGACAGCATCACCGCCGGCAGGAACCCGACGATGAGCGCCGCCTGGCTCGCAACGAACTGGTTGCGCGCGATCGTGGAAATGAGGAGTCCGAAGGCCAGCATACACAACAAGAACGCCGCCGATACCGCCGCGAGCACGGCGAAAGAACCGCGGAACGGCACGCCGAAGACGACGATCGCGGTGCCCACCGACAGCGCCATCGCCATCATGCCCAGCACGAAATAGGGGGCGAGCTTCCCGATCATCAGCTCGACAATGCCGATCGGCGTCGACATCAGCGCTTCCATGGTGCCGCGCTCCCATTCGCGCGCCACGACCAGCGCCGTGAGCAGCGTGCCGATCAGTGTCATGTTCACCGCGACGAGCCCCGGCAGCAGGAAATCGGTACTCACATGCGCCGGGTTGAACCAGATGCGCGGGACGAGCGTCACCCCGGGCGCGGGCGCGCTCGCATTGGCCGCTTGTTGCTGAGCGAGCCAATTGCGCCACAGGTTCTGGACATAGTCCTGGACCAGGCCGGCGGTGTTGGGCTCGCTGCCGTCGACCAGCACCTGGAGCGGCGCGGGGCCGCCGCGCACGCTGTCCGCCGCAAATGTCGCCGGCACCACCACGATCCCCTTGATGCTGCCGGCGACGAGATCCTGCTCGCAGCGTCGCCGGTCGCGCACTTCGCGCGCCGCGAAGAAGCGCGAATGCCCGAACGACGCGGCAAAGCTCGATGCCTCGGGCGTCGGCACCTCGACGACGACGCACATCGCAACGTTCCTGAGGTCGAGCGAGACCCCGAAGCCGAACAGGAACAGCAGCAGCAGCGGCAGGATGCCGCCGATGAGGATGCTGCTCGGGTCGCGCACCACCTGCAGCATTTCCTTGCGCACCAGCGCCGCGATCCGTCGCGCCGGGTGCGCCCGCGGCGGCGCTGGCGGCGCCGGATCAGGCGGCGGCTTTGGCATCTTGTTCGACCAACGCGACGAACGCGTCCTCGAGCGTCGGCTCGGGCAGCGCCGCGCTGCGCGCGCGCGCCTTGAGGGCGTCGGGCGAGCCTTCGGCGATGACGCGGCCGTGATAGAGGAGGGCGATGCGGTCGCAGTATTCCGCCTCGTCGAGGAAATGCGTCGTCACCATCACGGTGACGCCGCGCTCGACCATGACGTTGATGTCGCGCCAGAACTCGCGCCGCGTCAACGGATCGACGCCTGAGGTCGGCTCGTCGAGGAACAAAACCGCAGGCTCGTGCATGACGGCGCAAGCGAGCGCCAGGCGCTGCTTGAACCCGAGCGGCAGGTCGCCCGCCGAAGCGCTGCGATAGGGTTCGAGGCCGAAACGCTCGACCATGCGCCGGATCGCGGTCTGCCGCGCCGCGCCGCGGAGCCCGTAGACGCCCGAGAAGAACGCCAGATTCTGCTGCACCGAAAGGTCGCCGTAGAGCGAGAATTTCTGCGCCATGTAGCCGACGCGCCCGCGCGCCTGAGCGGCCGCGCGGCGGAGGTCCAGTCCCGCGACTCGCAGCGTGCCTTCCGAGGCGGGCAGCAGGCCGCATAGCATTCGGAAGGTCGTCGATTTGCCGGCGCCGTTGGCGCCCAGCAGGCCGAAGACCTCGCCGCGCCGGACGGTGAAATTCACGTCGCGCACCGCGTAGAACTCGCCGAATCGGCGGCTCAGGTTGCGCACCACGATCACATCGCCGTCGTTGGGCACGCTGGCCTCCCGCGACGCGCTCATCGCGTGAGCCGGGGAATCCGGCGCGGGCTGTTCGGAGCCCTTGAGCAGGCTTACGAAGCTGTCCTCGAAGCGTGGCGCGACGGGTGTGATTTCCACTTCGTAGTTGCCGGCAAGCAGCCGCGCGGCGGTCGGCGCAACCGGCTGCTCGGTGACGACTCGCACGCGCGATCCCTGGATGGTCGCGTCGAGGACGCCCGGGGCCCGGCTCACGCGCTCCTGCAACGCACGTTTGGAAATTCCGGGCGCGAAGACATGAAAGCTCCGTCCCGCGAGGCGGCGAGTAAAAGCCGCCGGATCGTCCTGACCGAGCAGCTTGCCATCGTGCACCAGGATGACTTCGGTACAGCGCTCGGCCTCGTCCAGATAGGCGGTGCTGAGCAGGACAGTCGCGCCGCGATCCTCGACCAGGCGATGGATGATCGACCACAGCTCCCTGCGCGAGACCGGATCGACGCCGACTGTTGGCTCATCGAGCAGCAACAGCGGAGGCGAGCCGACCAGCGAGCACGCCAGCCCCAGCTTCTGTTTCATTCCGCCGGAAAGGCGGCCTGCAAGCCTGCCGGTGAACGGCGCAAGCCCGGTCATCCGCATCAGATCGGAGTAGCGGGAGGAGCGATCGGCCGGCGCCACCGCATGCAGATCCGCGTACAGGTCGAGGTTCTCCTGGACGCTGAGGTCCTCGTACAGGCCGAACCTCTGCGGCATATAGCCGACGATCGACTGCACGCGCCAAGGCTCCGCGAGCGCGTCGATCCCCAGCACAGCGATTTTCCCATCGTCCGGGGCGAGCAATCCCACGACCAGGCGCATCAGCGTGGTCTTGCCGGCGCCATCGGGGCCGATAAGTCCGGTCACGATTCCGCGTTTGACTACGATGCTTACACGATCGAGAGCCTGAACCGTGCGGCCTCGGCTATGAAAGCTCTTGCTGACGGATTCGAGCTCCAGCGCGGCGTCAGCGGATTTGCGGTTGTCCGTCGCGCTGATTTTGCTCTCCACATCCAAGGCCGTTGACCTGACTTGCGCTGGGGATCGGTTGATCGAGTGCCACCGCCACCGTCGCTGGCATCCCGAGCCTCAACTCGTTTCGAGGATTGCAGGCGTACACGCGCACTTGGTACACGAGCCGCGTCCGCAGCTCGGGCGTCTCGACGTTCTTCGGCGTGAACTCCGCGGTAGGAGAGATGTAACCGATCCAGCCCTGGAAGACCTTACCCGGAAAGCTGTCGGTCGTGATCGATGCCTTCATGCCGAGGTAAATGCGGCCCATATAGGTTTCGGGGACATACGCGCGCACCCACAGCGGATTGGTTAGCGCCATCGTGAACGCAGGAACGTTCGGCGATGCCATGTCGCCGGGCTCCAGGATGCGGTCTTCGATCACGCCGTCGGAATGGGCGTAAAGCCTGGTGTCGGCCAGCTCGCGCTTTGCGAAGGCGAGCGCGGCTTC
>DATKQE010000113.1:0-68398 GCA_035532935.1 Allostellaceae bacterium | reverse complement strand
CCTGCCCGGCGTTACGGTCGGCACGCGCTGCGTCATCGCCGCGAACAGCGTCGTGAACGCGGACGTCCCGGACGGCGCGATCGTCGGCGGCACGCCGGCGCAAATCATCGGCAGGGTCGAAGGCGAGGGCGCGCAGGTGCGGCTCGAATATTCCGCAGCCCGCCCGGCACAACGGGCGACCTGAATCTCACCTTGCCTCGACCCTGTCGTCCGTGTGCCGCCTCTTCGGTTGTATCAATTCCTCATAGAGCGCCAGCTCGAGGGCGCGCGACCTTTGCGGGCGATATTCCCGCTCATATCTCTGATGCAGCGCCCGTCCCATCGCGAGCGCGCGGTCACGGTTCTCGTGCATCGCGCTGATCGCACGCCGCCACTGCATGATATCGGTGGGCTCCACCACGAAGCCGCTGACGCCGTCCTCGACGAGTTCCGAATGCCATTCGACCCGCGTGGTAATCACCGGCTTTCCGGCGCTCGCCGTCTCGAGCAGCACGAAGCCGGACATCGGCACAAGAACGAATGGCGCGGCGCGGATGAGCGAGTGCACGACGGCCCGGTCCTGCCATCCGATGAAACGCACGTCGTCGCGGTTCGCGAACCGCGCCTCGCCTTCGCTGCGCAGGGGGCCATCGCCGCAAAAGACGAACACCAGGTCGTCACGCGGTTCCGCCAGCGCCTCGTAGAGTATGTTCGTGAACTTATAGCGGTTGAGAAACGCGATGATCGGCACGATCTGGCGCCCCGGCGGCAACGAAAGCCGCGCGCGCAGCGTGTCGACATCGATCACCGACGCCGGGGCCTCTTCGCTGATCCAGGGAATGACCGCGCATTTCTCGGCCGCGCGGCTGCCGATGATCCCGGCGACATAGGATTTCGTGAACCGGTTCGGCACGATGATTCGATTGCATAGGCGAAGCACCAGCCACTCCATCCGGTAGGAGATGAGCCGGCTGTTGAAGAGATAGCGATCGTTGAGCTCCTGCGCGATGCGGTTGTCGCCGCCGAGCGAGACGACGCTCGGGATGCCCAGCAGGCGGCCGATGATGCAGCCGATCAAGCTTCCCGCGTAGGGGGAGCGGCCGCGAATGATGTTGATCTTTTCCCGGCGAATCCGATTGACGATGCCGATGATGCTGCGAAGGGCGCGAAGCGGATGCCGCGGCCGAGGGTCGTAGCACATAAGATCGATTCCGCCGGCCGCAAGCGGCGCCGCATAACTGATATCCGACGGATACGGCGAGAAGTGGACGACCTTGCTATAGGCGCGCTCCGGATTGTAGATACCCGGCGCCGAGGCTAGAACGCCCTTGCGATGAAGATCATCGAGGCGCGAGTCCATGAAGTTGGCGACGCGGATCGGCGGATCGTGCTCCATTCGATGTCTCGTTAATGTTCCGAAATTCGGGAAGGATTATAGCGGCTACCGATGGGACTGACCACATGAGCCCCGACCAAACTCCCGCGCCTGTGCCGAGCGCAGCCCACGTATCGCGCCGGATCGAGGAAGGAAACCCCTGGTACATCGGTGACCAGTTCGCCGTTCAGCTCGGCGCTCCCGGGACCCGGGCCACGGTGGAGCGGAATTGGCAAATCTTCCGCGATTTCATTCGGCGCTGGGCGCGCGACGGCGATGCCGCGCGCCCCGTGCGCACGCTCGACTGCGGATGCGGCGACGGCCTCAATCTTCGCGCGCTCGCGGCCATCGCCGCCGAGCTTGACCGTCGGCAATATCTCGTCGGCTGCGACTACAATGGACTACGGCTCGGTCGCGTCCGCAGCGCGAAATTGGCCGAGGCCGCGTTCCGCGGGTCGCTGCTGGCGCTTCCCGTCGCGGCTGGCGCCTTTGACATCCTGCTGTGCAATCACGTCCTGGAGCATATTGTCGAGGATGACGTCGCGCTCCGGGAAATGCATCGCGTGCTCGCACCCGGCGGGCTGCTCATCCTCGGTGTGCCGAACGAGGGCTGCGCTTTCGCCCGCCTGCGGAACAAGCTGCTCCAACGCAACATCGCGCGCACCACCGACCATGTGCAGTTCTACCGCAAGGCGACGCTGTTGCAGCGCATGGCGGCGGCGGGCTTCCGCATCGAGGACTTCCGAACCATCGGCTTCTTCGTGCCGCATCTCAGGGTGTTCACATGGCTTTCGAACCGCGCGTGGGGTCGGAAGTGCCTGGAGAAGTTGGGCGCGCGGTTTCCCGGTCAAGCGGCAGGTCTGGTCGTTGCCGCGGTCAGGACATGAAGACCCTGGCACCGCCCTGCGCATGGTCCATCGCGGTTCGCGTTCCATAAGCGCGGACGGGCGAATGCCCGGCGTTATCGGGAGCGCATTCCTGCCGGTTCACCGGACGGGTCTCGCCTGGCGATGATCCACGTGCTGTTCCGTTCCGGGCCGGTGCGCCGTGCCGGCGTCTATCGCTTTCGCGGCGCCGCGGGGCCGGTCGAATGGCCCAAGGTGGACGGCGCCGGCCTCGGCGCGGCGGGAGCGTGGAATTTTCTGTGGCGCCTCGGCGCGCAGCCGCAACCGATCACGCCGCAGGCGCAGCGCCTGCCTTCGGGCGCAATCCTCTTTGCCGTCGTGGACGATGCGGATGATCCCTCGACGCACGAGTTCCTGAGCCGGTGGCACGCGCACGGCAATACGATCGTCGCCGCCGGGGCGCCCGCGGCGTTCGCCTTGCATCTGCCCGCGGGCGCCGCAACGGCGCGCTCGCCCTATCCCTTTGCGGCGCTGGCCTATCGGCTCGATCAGCGGGTCGAGCCGATGGCGCCGCCCGCGTGGTCCTATGCGCGCTGGGACGATGCGACGAGCGGCGCGGGGGAGGGCGAGCTGGTGGCGCTCGGCGGCGAACGGCAGAGCCCGGCCCGCGCGACCGCGCTGCCGTTGGCGGCGCCGGCGCTGGTTTATGGCGATCGGTTCGTCTATCTCAACGCCAACCCCTTTGCCGCTTTCCAGGCTTGGCTCCAGGGACAGAGCGATCTCGGCCCCTGGCTCGCCTGGCGGCCGCGGCTGTTCTGGCTCGACGAGCATGTCGCCGCGCTCTGGCGCGTGCTGCTGCACGCGGTGCCGGCGCTCGGTTCGATACCGCGTCCAGGCGTAAGCGGCTTGGGCGCGACGACCGTGGTGCTGCGCCATGATCTCGATTATTCGCGCGATACCGCCTATCTCGAGCTCGAGACCGCGCGCGGCGTGCCGGCGAGCTACGCCGTCCTGCTCGATCGGAACCGCCGCTTCTGGACCGCGCGCCTCGCCGGCGTGCGCGCCATGGAGTGCTGTTATCATTACAACACGATCGACCGGAAAGCCGCGCGCGCCGACGCGATCGCGCGCCGCATGCGCCGCCTCCTCGGCGGGACTTCGCGCGAGCCGGTCACGCGGCCGGCGCTCGGCGAGATCGCGGGCGGCGGCCTCAAGCGCCAAGTGGCGCGCGCGCGGGCAGGCGGGGTGGGCATCGCCACGCTGCATCGGCACGGCGCCTTTCTGGTCTATCCCGAATGGCTCGACGCGCTCGACGCGTGCCTGCGCGCGTTTCCCGAGATCGGCGGCAGCAGCAGCCTGTTCCGCGGCACAGTGCTGCGCTGGGGCGCGCGCCGGATCGACGGCAACGCCGGCACGCTCATCGATTTTCCGGACGCCGGCTTTCCGCTGTGGTGGCCGTTCAAGCTGGCGCGCGCCGACGCGGCCACCCTGCTGCGCGGCTGGGAAAGCACGAGCGTTGCGGAATGCGAGCCCGAACTCGTGGCCCAGATGCTCGACCATCGCATTCCCGAACTGCCGCAGCGGGTCATCACCCTGTCGTACCATCCCTACCACGCCGCCCGCGCGACCTTCCGGCCCGCGGGGTCCGTCGCGTGGTTCGCCGCCATCCTCGACCTTGTCGCCGCGCGCGGCGTAGAGGTTCTGACGCTGGCCGAGGTCTATGCGCGGGTCGAGCGCGAGTCGGGCGTCACGAATTGATGCCTAGGGCGTGCGCACGGCAAGAATGAAGCGCTTCTCGAAAATCCGCAGCCCCGGCACGATCTCCATCAATGCATCGAGAAACCTCACCCACGCATCGAGCTTGGTGGCGCCCGCAAAGCCGCCCAGCCGGTCGCAAATCCTGTAGGCGATGCTTCGCTCCTCCATGAACCACAGTGCCGAGCGCCGCGACAGGATCGTGCCGCCGCGGCGTGTGAACAGATCGATCGCCCGCGCCGGCAGTATCCCCGGATGGTAGGGAAGCGCGCGCAGCCAGTGCCGCTCCGGATGCAGCCGCACCGCGCTGAAGAATTCCCAATGTCGCAACGCGTGGTAGAGGTTGCCCGGGCGCGGCGTGCGATACATCCACCCCGACGGCGTCGAAAAGCTGATCAGGCCCCCCGGCTTCACGACGCGAAACAGCGTATCGATCAATCCTTCGTAATCCTCGACATGCTCGAACACTTCGCAGCAAACCGCCGCGTCGTAGCGTCCCGAAATCGCCGCGAACGAGTGCTGGCCGAACGTCGCGGCGGGAACGAGACGCCGCGCCGCCGCGAGGCTTGGCGCGTTGGTATCGTTGCCGAACAGACGCGCGTTTTGGAAGTGGCCGGCCACGCGGTAGAGCAACGCGCCGTGTCCGCAGCCGACATCGATGAGCGTGAAATGATCGTCGCGCTTGAATTCCGCGGCGATGGTGAGGAAATGCTTTTGCAGGATGAGCTCGTCGGCAAGCGCCCAGATTCGCCGCACCGCGGAGGGATGGTTCGTCACCGCGCCGAGAACATCGAGACTCTCGGTGATTTGATGGTCCTGACTCGTTTCCCAATTCATGGAGGGCTCGTGCCTTGATGGCGGAACCAGGGCAATCCGCCCCGGCGGTGACACGGCATTTGACCGCACCCGCGGCGCGCTGTCCATTTTGCGGCGGGGCGCCGCGCGCGGCGGACGGCGCGCTCGTGTGCCCGAGCTGCGGCGCCGGCGGGCGGTGCCGCGCCAATGTCGTCGATTGGCGTGGCGAGGCCGGGCGCGAGCCTTCGCCCGTCGGACGGAATGCGCTGTGGCGCAACGACATGACGGCGGCGGATAACCTTCGCCGGCTCGGCCGCGCGGTTCGCTTTTGCGTCGATCCGGTGACGTCGCCGCTCTCGCCGCTCGCCTGGCTCGCCCGCGCGCGGCTCCGCCGCTATTACGACCGCACGCGGGACGATCCCGACCTGGCGCGGCGCTGGGCCGAACATTATCTCGCCGGAATGCCGCCGCCACCGATGCGCGTCCTCGATCACGGGACGGGCCGTGGCCGCCATGTCGGGATTCTCTCGCAGCTCGGATGCGATGTCGCGGCACAAGACGTGGCCCCGGATCCCTGGTGGTCGAATTTCGACCGGTGCCGGTTTCAGGTCGTACCGCCCGAATGCGATCGCCTGCCCTGGGCCGCTGCCTCGTTCGATCTCGTGCTGGACTGGATGGTGATCGAGAATTTCACATCGGAGCGGCTGGCGCGTCTTGCCGCCGAAATCGCGCGCGTGCTCGCGCCCGGCGGCCATTGGCTCATCCTCACGGCGAATGACGAGGGCCTGGGCGCGCATGTGCCGCGCCGCAATGCCGGACGGCTGCATGCGCTCGACGCCGTCAATGCCATCGCCGCGGCGAACGGGATGGCGATGATGCGCCATTCCTACGAGGGATTTTACGCGCCGGTGCTTCCCGTCCTTGTCAATGCCATCCGCAAGACCTGCGCGCCGCGGCCGCTCGATCTCGCCGATTACGATACCGTGCTCGCGCGGCTCGTGGCGCCGCGTCGGCGCGCCTTGTGGCTCGCCGCATTCCGCAACGCTCGAGGATAGGCGCCATGCGACATCCCGTAGCCTATCTTCTCGGCGATATCTATCGCCGCCTCGGCTGGCGCGCGCCGCTGCTCGTCCTCGCCATGGCCTTGAACGGCATTACCGAGGGGCTTGGCCTCGCGCTGCTGCTCCCGTTGCTGTCCGGGCTCGCGAGCGGCGGCACCGGCGGCGGCACCGGCACCGGTACCGGGTTTCTCGCGCGCTTTGCCGGCGCGGCGCTCGATGCGTTCGGGCTGCCGCACGATTTCTCGCATCTGCTGGCGCTCGCGCTCGTGGCGTTCCTCGTCCAGAACGCCGCCGCGGTGAGCGAGGGCTGGCTCTCCGCGCAATACCGCAGCCGCTATATCGCGCGCTGGCGGGAAGACCTCTTCCACGCCATGATGCAGGCGCGCTGGCGCTTCTTCCTCAGCCGCAAGACCGGGCAGCTGACGAACGTCCTGCTCGACGAAACGGCGCGCCTGGGCGGCGCCTTCTATTGCCTCGCGCAGATCGCCGCCGGCGCCATCTTCATTGCGATCTATGTCGTGCTCGCGCTTCTCGCCTCGTGGGAGGTCGCGCTCGGCACGGCGGTCTTCGGCGCCGTCATGGGCCTCTGCGTGCAGCCGCTCATGCGTTTCAGCCGCGGCCTCGGCGAGAAGCTCATGCGCGAGAACGAAGCGCTGCACGTTAGCGCCAACGAGTTCATGGCGGGCGCCCGGCTGATCAAGGCCGCTGCCGCCGAGGACCGCGCCGGCGGGCTCTTCACGGCGGCCGTCAGCCGCATCTATCGGCTGCAGCGTGTCACGCTGTTCCATCCCTTCCTGGTGCGGGCGGTCTACGAAGGCTGCGCGATGGTGGCGCTGTGCGCGAGCCTGTGGGTCGGCGTCGTCCAGTACGGCATCAATCCCGCGGCGGTTCTCGTCACCGTCTATCTCTTCATCCGGATCTATCTCCGCTTGTCCCACGTCCAGCAATACGTCCAGAGCCTGCATTCCACCTACGCGCCGTCCGCTGTGCCGGCGCGCGAGACGCTCGAGGCGGCCACGACCGAGGACGAATCGGCCGACCGGGGCGACGTGCCGGCTTTTGCCGCGGCGGCGGGGGTGGGCGTCCGCGCGCGCGGCGTGACGGTCCGCTACGGCAACGCTGCGGCGCTGCACGGGCTTTCGCTCGACGTGCCGCCCGGCGCCATGGTCGGCATCGCCGGCCCGTCGGGATCGGGGAAGTCGACGCTGGCCGACTGCATTCTCGGTCTCGTCGCGCCCGACGAGGGCGTGATCGAGATCGACGGTCGGCCGCTTTCGACGCTTTCGCTCAACGCGTGGCGCCGCCACGTCGGCTATGTCGCTCAGGACACGTTCCTGTTCAACGCGACGATCGCCGAGAACATCCGGTGGGGGAATCCGGCCGCCAGCGACGCCGAGATCGAGGAAGCGGCGCGGCAGGCGCATGCCGACGGGTTCATTCGCGCGCTGCCGCGCGGCTACGATACCGAGGTCGGCGACCGCGGCATGCGTCTTTCGGGCGGCGAACGGCAGCGCATCGGGCTCGCGCGCGCGCTCGTCGGACAGGCGCGACTCCTGGTCATCGACGAAGCGACGAGCGCGCTCGATTCCGAATCCGAGCAGGCGGTGATGAAGGCGATCCTCGCGATGGGCGGGCGGATCACCATCATCATCATCGCCCACCGGCTCTCGACCTTGCGCGAGGCCGATTTGCTTTGCCTCCTCGAGCGCGGACGGATCGTCGAGCAGGGAACGTGGCAGGAACTCTCGCGGCCAGGCACGCGGTTCTTCGACTTCTGGAAGATCCAGAGCGAAGAGCATCAGACCCTGTCGTCGCCATGAGCCGGGCCGCGTCATGACGCTGGCACCGGCGTTGGCCGCGCTCGTGCTCGCGGCCGCCTATCTCGTGCTGCGCCTCGCCCCGATCTGGCCGCACCGGCGCCAGGGTTGCGACGCCTATTACTATCTCCTCGCCGCCGAAGCGTTCCGCCGCCGCCGGCGCCTGCCGATCGTGCTGCCGCCGCTCTATCTGCTCGAGCCGCAGGAACAGGCTTATCCGCCCATGATGAGCATGGTGCTGGGGCTCATCCCCGAGCGCTGGGTCGCGCGCTTCTACTGGGCGATCGCGCCGCTCGTTGACGCGCTCTCGCTCGCGCTCGTTGCGGTCTGGATCGGAGCGCGGTTCGGCCCGGTCTATGCCGTGCTCGCGGGCATTGCCTATGCCGCGAACGCGTCGCTCTGTCTCGAATTCGGCGCGCTCAGCAGCCGGCCGCTCGCGCTCTTCGAGACGAACGCGTTTTTGCTCGCGTGCTTTGCCTGGGTCGGGGGAGCGGGTTGGCTGCTGCTGCCGCTGGCGGTGGCGCTGGGCGTGCTGGTTCTCTACACGCACAAGCTGTCGGTACAGCTGTTGTGGTTCCTCGTGCCGTTTCTCGCGGCGGTCGCGGGCGACTGGCGCTGGCTCGTGCCGCTCGCGGGGGCGTATCTCGTCGCTTTCGCCGTGGCGCCGCGCCTGTTCCTGCAGATTCTCGACGGCCATCGCGACATCGTCAGGTTCTGGGGCCGCAACTGGCCGCTCCTCAACGCCCATATCGTCCGGCGCTCGCCGCTCTATGCCGGCCCGACGGCGGGAGGCGACTTCTATCGCCGTCACGACCTGCGCTGGCTCGGGCGCCAGGCGGCCAAGGTCCTCGACTACAACGCCTTCGTCGTCGTCCTGCCGGTGGCGGCGCTGGCCTGGCCTCATTTCGGCGCGGTCGAGCGGTTCGCGGTGTTCTGGGTGGTTGGAACCTATCTCTGGGGATGCGCGACCTATTTCCTGCGCCCCTTGCGCTGTCTCGGCGAGGGTAACAAGTATTTCAAATACGCGCTCCTTCCGTCGCTGTTCGTTGCCGTGGCCGCGCTCGTCGAGGCTCCCGGTATCGCGAGCGATGCGGCCGCCGCGTTCGGTGCCGCATGGACCGGGCTTTCCTATGGGCTGACGGCGCGGCGCCTGCGCGGCACCATGCCGGCGACGGCCCGGCTTTCGCCGGCGCTCGAGCCGCTGCTGCGCCGCATCGAGGCCACGGATGGCGCGCGGCTCATGTGCCTCCCGACGCATCTTTGCGATCTCGTCGCCTATCACACGCGCCGCCCTGTGTTGTGGGGAACGCATGGCCTCGGCTTCACCGAGGCGGAGCCGTTCTTCCCGGTGCTGCGGCGGCCGATCGAGCATTTCGTCACCGCCTACGCACTGACGCACCTGCTGCTCGACCGGCACTACGTGACGCTCGACGAATTGCGGCTCGGCGACGCCAACGTGGTCGCCCGGTCCGGCGACTTTTTGCTGGTCGCGTTCGACGCGCCGCTGCCGGGGCATCCGTGAGGGGCATCGGGCAAAACGCCACCCTGCCATACGCGCCGGGCGGCAGCGAGACGTCGTGTTCGGCTTGTTGCCGCGTGCGGCAATTGATAGCCTGACGACATCGGCCACAGGAGACAACCATGCAAGCCGCGATCGCTCCCGATCTCATTCTTGCCAACGGCAGGGTACTGACGACCGATGCCGGCAATCGCGAGTTCGAGGCCGTCGCCGTCAAGATGGGCCGCGTCCTGGCGGTCGGCGGCAGCAAGGAGATGCTCGAGCTTCGGGGACCCAAGACGGAGGTCCTCGACCTCAAGGGCCGGACGGTCATTCCGGGCCTGACCGATCCGCATGTCCATCTCGCCGACGACGGCGCCGCGTCCTTGAACAAGATCGACGTGCGCGACTTCGGCACCAATGTCCGCTCGGTGCCGCATATTCTCGAGGTGGTCCGCGCCCAGGCGCGCGAGACGCCGCCCGGCACGTGGATCGTCGGCACCGGCAGCCCGATGCAGGATTTCCGGATGCCGGAAAAGCGCTTTCCCCGCCGCGAGGAGCTCGACGCCGCGGCGCCCGACCATCCGGTGTCGATCGGCTTCGGCGCGCACATCACCATCGCCAACAGCCGGGCGCTGGCGCTGGCGCATGTCACCAAGGACTCGACGCCGCCCGGCGGCGGCGCGATCGAGGTCGATCCGGCGACCGGCGAGCTGACGGGCAAGCTGGTCGAGCGCGCCCAGTTCCTGGTGCGCGACGTCATCCCTCCCTACAGCTACGAGCAGATGAAGGAAGGGATCGTGTTCGCGACCCAGCGCGCGCTCCGCCGCGGCGTCACGACCATCCACGACATCGTCACCAACAACGAGACCGTGCGCGCCTATCAGGAATTGATGCTGGAGGGGCGGCTGCCGATCCGCACGAGCCTGCTGATCCGTGTCCTCGAGGCCCGGATCGTGCCCGAGAGCCTGCTCAATCTCGGCCTCAAGACCGGTTTCGGCAACGACTGGCTCAAGATCGGCGGGGTGAAGATGTCGATCGACGGTGGCATCACCGGCCGCGTCGCCGCCTTCACCGAACCCTATGCCGACGATCCGTGCCGCTGCGGCCTCATCCGCATTCCGGCCGAGGAGCTCGACGAGACCGTCGATGCCTATCACAAGGCCGGCCACCGCGTGTGCATCCACGCGATCGGCGACCGGGCGATGGACATGGCGCTCGATGCGGTCGAGAAGGCGCTCGCCGCCGCGCCGCGTGCCGATCATCGCCACCGGATCGAGCATCTCGGCAATTGGATGATCACCGCGGAGCGCCTCGCCCGCATCCGCCGGCTCGACGTGCTGCCGGTACCGAACGTGCCGTTCCTGCATTATATCTATGAATCGCTGCTCGCCTGCATGGGGCCGGCGCGTCTCCAAGGCGCGTTCGGCATCAAGACGATGCTCGCCTCCGGCATCCCCATCACCTCGGGCTCGGACGGGCCGGGCTATTGGCCGACCGATCCGCTGCGCGACATGGGCACGTCGGTCTCGCGGCGCATTTGGAGCGGCAACACGATCGACGCCGAGGAAGCGGTCTCGGCGACCGACGCGCTGCGCATGTTCACGATCAATGCCGCCTATAACGGCTTCGACGAGCGCATCAAGGGCTCGATCGAGCCGGGCAAGCTCGCCGATTTCGCGGTCCTGGCCCAGAATCCGCTGGCGATCGAGCCCGAGCGGATCAAGGACATCCCCGTCGACATGTCGATCGTCGACGGTCGCGTCGCCTTCGTCCACGAGAACGCGGCGGATTTGCGCGGGTGACGGAAGTCCGCGGCGCGGCAGCCGGGACGCTGGCGCGATTGGGCGCGGCGCCGCTTTTGCAGATCAAGGACCTGCGCGCGTCCTTCTTCACCAGCGACGGCGAGGTGCGCGCGGTCGACGGCGTGAGCTTCGACATCGAGGACGGCCAGACGGTCGGGCTCGTCGGCGAGTCCGGCAGCGGCAAGAGCGTCACGGCGCTCTCGATCATCCGGCTGCTCGCCAAGGGAACCGGCCGCATCGTCGGCGGCGAGATGCGCTTTCGCGGCCGCGATCTCGCCGGGCTTTCCGAGGCGGAGATGCGGCGGATCCGCGGCAACGAGATCTCGATGATCTTCCAGGAGCCGATGACGTCGCTCAATCCCGTCATGACCATCGGCGATCAGATCGCGGAATCCGTGCGGCTGCATCAGAACGCCGGAAGGCGCGCCGCGCTGGACCGGGCGATCGAGATGCTGCGCCTCGTCAAGATCGCCGAGGCGCCGAAGCAGCTCCGGCGCTTTCCGCACGAGCTTTCCGGCGGCCAGCGCCAACGGGTCATGATCGCGATGGCGCTCGCCTGCACGCCGAAGCTCCTCATCGCCGACGAGCCGACGACCGCGCTCGACGTGACGATCCAGGCGCAGATCCTGGAATTGATCGGCGAGCTTCAGCAGCGCCTCGGCATGGCGGTCCTGCTCATCACCCATGATCTCGGCGTCGTCGCGGAGCGGGCCGACGAGGTCGCGGTCATGTATGCCGGCAGGATCGTCGAACGGGCGACGCCCACGGCTATCTTCTCCCGGCCGATGCACCCCTACACGATCGGCCTCCTGCATTCGATGCCGGGCGCCGCGGCCCCGAAGACGCGGCTCGAGGCGATCCCCGGCATGGTGCCCAATCCGCTCGACTGGCCATCGGGCTGCCATTTCCGCGATCGCTGCGCGCGGGCGGATGCCGGCTGCGCCCGGGATCAGCCGCCGCTGGTCGAACTCGAGGCGGACCACCGCGTCGCGTGCTTCAAGGCCGCGTGAGATGGCGCTCCTCGAAATCCGCGACCTCAAGAAGCATTTCCCGGTCCGGGCCGGGCTGTTCGGGCGCGCGCGCGAGCATGTCAAGGCGCTCGACGGCGTCGCGCTCGACGTCGAGGACGGCGAGACCCTGGGGCTCGTCGGCGAGAGCGGCTGCGGCAAGACCACGCTCGGGCGCTGCGTCGTGCGGCTGATCGAGCCCACCGCCGGCACGATCACCTTTGCCGGACGCGACGTGTCGGCGCTGAGCGGGCCGGCGCTGCGCGACATGCGCCGCACGATGCAGATCATCTTTCAGGACCCCTACGCCTCGCTCAATCCGCGCATGCGCGTCGGCGAGATCATCGGCGAGGGGCTGCGCATCCACAACCTCGCCCGGGGCGACGAGCGCAAGCTAAGGGTAAAGGAGCTGCTGACGCGGGTCGGCCTGCGCGAGGAATATTACGGACGCTATCCGCACGAGTTCTCGGGCGGCCAGCGCCAGCGCATCGGCATCGCCCGGGCGCTCGCCGTCAACGCCAAGTTCATCGTCGCCGACGAGGCGGTCTCGGCGCTGGACGTCTCGATCCAGGTCCAGATCCTGAACATGCTGCTCGACCTGCAGCAGGAGTTCGCCCTCACCTATCTCTTCATTTCGCACGATTTGCGCGTGGTCGAGCATGTCAGCGACCGCGTCGCGGTCATGTATCTCGGCAAGATCGTCGAGATCGCGCCGGCCGGAAGTCTCTACCGCGAGGCCCACCATCCCTACACGCGCGCGCTGCTCTCGGCCGTGCCGGTGGCCGATCCCGCGCGCAGGGGCGAGCGCATCGTGCTCCAGGGCGACGTGCCGAGCCCGGTCAATCCGCCCGCGGGATGCAGCTTCCACCCGCGCTGTCCCCATGCCGAACAGCGCTGCGCGGTCGAGGCGCCGCGCTTCGCGTTCGACGGCCGGCACGGCATCGCCTGCCACGTCTTCGGCCCGGGCGGCGCAAAATAACAACGCCGGAACAGTGGCATGCGGATCGCGCCGATGATAAGCTCAGCGCAATCATGCACGGAAAAGGGACTCCCATGCCCGATACGGTCGCCAAGCCGCGCCTTTGGGAGCCGCCGACGCATGTGAGCAAGCCCGAGATGGTCGCGATCTCGGAGGCGGTGCTGGCCGAACCCGATCTCGGCTTCAGCGAGACCGAAGACATCTTCCGCCTCGCCGCCAACGGCCTCGACTGGGATATCGCCAATGTCGTCTACGCGCCGAAGGATGCCGACCGGATCGCGGTCGGGCCGGACGGCAAGAAGCTCGGCATCTTCATGACGCATGGCGGCGCGAGCGACTGGCGCTCGATCGAGCGATTGGCCCGCACGTTCTGCGGCAAGCGCGGGTTCAAGGTCTGCTCGATGACCTATCCCGGCCGGTTCTATTTCCCGGCGCCCAGCCGCGACTGGCCCGACGACACGTTCCACGCCGACGGCACGGTGCGCACGCCGATCTGGCTTCGCGGCGAGACCATTGCGCCCGGCGACTACACCGTGACGGCGGATACGAGCAACCGCGCCATCTACGGCTCGCGCTCCTATGCGGTCGCCAAGCCGGATACGATGTTCCACCTGCGCATGGCGGCCTGGCCCAAGGCCATCGTCGAGGCGATGACGGCGATCTGCCGCCGGCATTTCCCGCCCGATGAATGGTCGATCTACGTCCACGGCCATTCGACCGGCGGCCCGTTCGTGCATACGCTCATGCAGCGGATCGAGAATGTGCGGGGCCTGATCGGGATCGAGAACTCGTCCTTCGGCGAATTCTATCGCGCGATGGCCGGCCATGACTGGCCGACGCCCTTCAACTATCTATTGGTGCGGAGCTGGCGCGAACTTGCCCGCTACAAGGGCGCCGAGCTGGCGATGCAGGAGGGCGAGAAGCCGCTCTACCGCCTCGCCCAGGTGATGGAAGAAGTGTTCGAGGCCTGGAACGAGGCCAAGCGCTTTCCCCAGTTCAAGGCGGAGAACTGGTACCACAACCGCACGCCGTCCTGCCTGACCGAGGCGGCCCGGGTCGCGGCCCGGTTCCGCAAGCTGAACCGCGACGAGACGGAAGCGCTGGTCCGGGAATATCTCGATTACGGCGTGCCGCTCGCCGGCCCCGGCGTCAAGCCGGTGCCGCCGATCCTGCACGGCATCAACAAGTTCAGCCGCGATCACACGCCGGCGAACTATCGCGTCATCGCGGGGAAATACGCCGCGCTCGACCCGCCGCCGAAATTCCGCGTGATCGAGTTCGGGACCGGCGCGCATTCCTACTGGCGCACCGAGGAGGGGCTGCCGCTCGGCGCGTGCCCCGTCGTGGTGCAGATCTGGCACGACGCGATCATGAACGGCTTTTTCGACGTCTAGGGGGACGAATTTCATGGCTTCAACGCGCAAATTGGGCCTTCTGTGCATCGCCGTCCTGGCGGCGCTGATCGCATACGGCGCACCGACGGCCCCGGCACGGGCCGAGACCACCGTCAACATCGCCGTCGTCAACGATTTCGCCGGATGGAACCCGTACGCCGACAGCACCGAGCAGATGTACATGATCTGGTGCCAGGTCTATGGCTGTCTCGGCACGTTCAACACTCTCACCGGCGAATACGAAGGGATGCTGGCCCAAAGCTGGGAGACGGACAAGTCGGACCCGAGGATCTGGTATTTCCATCTCCGGCACGGGTTGAAGCGTCAGCACGACGGCAAGGAATTGACCGCCGAGGACGTGGTCCATTCGATCGACCGCACCAGGAACGATCCGCACACGGCGCAAGCCAACAACGTCCATCCGATCGCGTCGGCCGAGGCGGTGGACAAATACACGGTGAAGATCGTCACGAAGGAGCCGACCGCGCCGCTCCTGTCCTACATCTTCGATCGGGTGATCATCACCGGGAAGGATCTCTACGACAAATACGGCGCCGATGCCGACCGCAAGGCGCCCTGGGGCTGGGGGCCCTACAGCCTCGAGTCGCTCGAGATCGGCCAGCGCATGGTCCTGCGCAAGAACCCGAACTGGCCGGGGATCAAGAAGGACAATCCCGACCGCATCATCTTCGCCCGCATCAAGGAGGACGAAGCCCGCGTGACCGCGCTGCTCGATGGCGAGGTTCAGATTGCGATGGCGATCCCGCCGCATCTCGCGAGCCGGGTCGAATCGGCGAAGGGGGTGAAGGCGGTCGGCGTGCCCTCGGTCGAGGACATGTTCCTGGGCATGAACCCGAAATTCAAGCCGTGGGACAACAAGAAGCTGCGTCAGGCGGTCGCCTATGCGATCGACCGCAAGGCGATCATCGCGTCGATCTTCCAGGGCCGGGCCTCGATCCTCGACGGTCCGGTCGGGCCCGGGCAGTACGGCTACTCGCCCGACGTCACGCCGAAATACCGCTACAACCCCGCCAAGGCGAAGCAGCTTGTCGCCGAGGCCGGCTATCCCAACGGCGTCGATGTCGACCTCTACACCTCCGTCGACCGCTATATCGACGACCGGGAGACCTCGCAAGCGATCGCCGCGATGCTGACCAAGGTCGGCATCCGGACCAAGCTGCACACGCCGGAATACTCCACGGAATGGCCGCACGTGCGCAAGGGGCTGGTGCCCTTCTACTATCAGGGCCGCGGTGCGGTGATCGATCCGTCGGCGGCGCTCGAGCAGTATTTCCAGACCGGCGTGACCCCGCGCATCGGCTATTCCAATCCGAAGCTCGACGCCGTCCTGCTGGCCGAGCGGCGCACCTTCGATCCGGCCGCACGCAAGAAGCTGCTGCTCCAGGCCTTCGACATCATCCAGGAGGATGTGCCGGCATTCTTCCTGTGGCGCATCAACTCGCTCTACGGCATATCGGACAAGGTTGCGTTCCAGCCGCACTCGGATGAGCGCGTGTTCGGAACGGATATCACGGTCAAGTAGCGGCCGCGTCAGCGCCGGACCGGCCGCACGAGGATTGACAGGGGACGGGACAATGCAGGCTCGCCTGGCCAGGATCGCGCGCGGCGTGGCGCCGGTCATTCGTCGCGTCTTCGGCACCGATATCGTCGTGACGCCATGACGCCGGTCCGCAGGTTGCGATGATCGCGTATCTGTTCCGCCGGGTGGCCGGGACCGTCCCGGTCATCCTGCTGATCTCGCTTTTGGTGTTCCTGCTGATCCACGCGGCGCCGGGCGATCCGGCCGCTCTCCTGCTTTCCGACGAGGCCTCGCCGCAGGACATTGCCGACGCCCGGCATCGCTGGGGCCTCGATCAGCCGATCTATGTCCAGTACCTGCGCTTCCTCCTCAACGTTCTGCGCGGCAATTTCGGCACGTCCTTCCGCTATTCCGATCCGGTGATCCGGTTGATCGGCGAACGCGTGCCTGCGACCATCGAGCTTGCCCTGGTCTCGCTCGCGATCGCGATCGCGCTCGGCATTCCGCTCGGCGTATGGGCCGGGGCAAAGCCGAATTCCTGGGCCGACAATCTCGGCTCGTTCTTCGGCTTCTTCGGCATTTCGATGCCGAGCTTCTGGTTCGCGATCATGCTGATCCTGGTCGTCTCGGGCTATTTCCACTGGCTGCCGTCCTCGGGCCGGAGCACCTACGGCATCTCGCACGGCACGGCGAGCGACTTCTATATCTTCCAAAGCCTGGCGGAAGGCGATTTCCGCGCCGCGTGGGACGGGATCCGGCACATCATCATGCCCGCGATCGCGCTCGGGACGAACATGATGGGCATCATCATGCGCGTGACGCGGTCGTCGGTGCTCGAGGTCATGCACGAGGATTACGTGCGCACGGCGCGCGCCAAGGGCGTCGGCGAACGCACCCTGTTGTGGCGCCACGTGCTGCGCAATGCGCTGGTTCCGATCATCACCGTGGTTGGGCTCGAGCTCGGCACGCTCTTGAGCGGGTCGATCATCGTCGAGACCGTGTTCGCGTGGCCCGGCAGCGGCTCGCTCCTGATCTCGGCGATCGAGTCGCGGGACTACCCGCTGATCACCGGGACGGTGCTCACCTATACGATCGCCTTCGTCGTCATCAATTTCACGATCGACATTCTCTACGCCATGATCGACCCGAGGATCCGCTTTGAGAAGTAGCTCGGACGTCGCTGCCGGCCTCGGCGCCGCGTCGCCGTCCGCCGCCGCCCGCCGCCGCGCCGGCCGCGCCGGCCGCGCCATCCGCGCCTGGTTGAAGCCGAAGATCATCCTCGGCGGGGGCATCGTGCTGACCCTGGTCTTCGTCGGCGTCTTGGCGCCGTGGATCGCGCCGTTCGATCCCAACGCCCAGAACCTCGCCATGGCGCTGAAGCCGCCGGAATGGCTCTTCGGTGTCCATGTCCTGGGCACGGATCCGCTCGGCCGCGACATTCTCTCGCGGCTGTTCTATGGCGCCCGCGTCTCGCTCGTCATCGCGGTCATGGTCGTCCTCATCTCGGGCGTCGTCGGCATCGGCTTGGGCGCCGTCTCGGGCTATTTCGCCGGGGCGACCGATTTCGCGATCCAGAAATTCGTCGAAGTCGTCTGGGCCTTCCCGCCGCTGCTGTTGGCGATCGCGATCATGGCCTTCCTCGGTCAGGGACTCGACAACCTCATTCTGGCGCTGGTCATGCAGCGGTGGATCTCGTATTGCCGGGTGGCGCGCGGCCAGGCGCTGTCGCTGCGCCATCGCGAATTCGTCGAGGCGGCGCGGGCGCTCGGTGCGAGCCATGCCCGCATCATTCTGCGCCATATTCTCCCCAACCTGTTCCAGTCGGCGGTGGTGATCGGCACCTTCGCGATGGCGTCGGCGATCATTTCCGAGGCGGCGTTGAGCTTTCTCGGTCTCGGCGTTCCGCCCGAGATCCCGACCTGGGGCAGCATGCTCGCGGACGGGCGGACCTATATCAGCACGTCGTGGTGGCTCGCCCTGTTCCCGGGGTTGTGCATCTTCTTCACCGTGCTGGGGATCAATCTCCTCGGCGACGGGCTGCGCGACATCCTGGACCCGCGGCTGAAGCGGTCGGGTTCCGGCATCGGCTGACCCGGCGGTCGCGGACGCCATCCCAGACCGGTTCATCCCACAGGCGGATGCCGCCGGTGATGCCGGTGTCGTTCGAGGCGAGCCGGGCCACGATGTTTGCGGCATTGCCGACGCTGCGAGGCAACCGGCGGCAGGCGATGGTGCCGCCCCTGCGTCCCGAACCGACCATGCCGCGCTGCATGGATGTCTCCTTTTCCCTCAGGCGAGGGCGTGTTCGACCGCCGCCGCGAGGGCCGTCAGCCCTGCCGCGATATCGCGGCCCAGATGGACGCGGAGCGCGCGCCGCCCGCGCTCGGCCAGCACGTCGAAATCGCCGCGCGCCTGCGCCGCCTTGACGACGCCGAAGACGGCCTTCATTCCCGGGATGGACAGGTCGTCGGCGTCGTCGCAGGTGATCTGCAGGAAGACGCCGGAATTGGGGCCGCCCTTGTACGCCTGACCGGTCGAATGCAGGAAGCGCGGCCCGAAGCCGAGGCAGGTGGCGATGTGCCTGCTGTCGCGGATCGTGCGCCGGATCGCCTGCAGCGTTTCCTGATGCGCCTCGCTGCGCTCGATATAGGCGAGGAGCGCGCAATAATCGCCGCTGCCGATCCGCCCCAGATGTGCTTTGAGATAGCGCGCGAGCGAGTTGCCGGCGCCGGAGGCGGCGAGCGCCCGCGCATTGCCCGGGTCGGCGAAGAGCGTGATCCCGTCGGCGGCAAGGATCGGCCGCTCGGGCGGCAGCTTGCCGGATTTTTCAAAGGCGGCGGTGAGTTCCCGGGTCTTGATCTTGCTCGCCTCGACATCCGGCTGGTCGAAGGGGTTGATGCCGAGCACCGATCCCGCGACCGCGACGGCCATTTCCCAGCGAAAGAATTCCTGGCCGATATGATAGCGATCGATGACGGCGAGCCGCACCACCGGATGACCGGCCTGCGCCAGCCGCTCCATCGCCTCGTCCTGTTGCCGGTCGGCGCCGTCGTCGAGGCGGAGATAAGCGAAGAGGCGGTCGTCGCCGTAAACCTCCGGCGGGCCGAGCGGCTCGTCATCGATCGGGATCAGCCCGCGACCGTCCTTGCCGGTCGACTCCGCGATGAGTTGTTCGAGCCAGGCGCCGAAATCGGCGATGCCGGGCGAGGCGACGATGGTCACCTTGTCGCGCCCGGCGCGCGCCAGCGTTCCGAGGACGAGCCCGAGCCTGACGCCCGGATTGTCGTCGGGCGGCACGCTCGACGCACAGGAATGCACCATCGCTTCGGCGGTATCGAGCAACCGCGCGATGTCGGCGCCGATCACCGCCGCCGGCACGATGCCGAAATTCGACAACACCGAGTATCGCCCGCCGATGCTCGGCACGCCGTAGCAGATGTGCCGGAAGCCGTCGCGCTCGGCCGCCTGCGCCAGCGCCGACCCGGGATCGGTGATCGCGATGAAGCGCTTGGCCGCCGCCGCGCGGCCGAATATCGGCACGATGCGCGCGAGGAAATATCGCTTGAGGATGTCGGGCTCGAGCGTCGTGCCCGACTTGCTCGACACGATGAACAGGGTGCGGGCGAGCTCGATCCGGCGCTCGATCGTCCTGATCTGCGCCGGGTCGGTCGAATCGAGCACGTGCAGAACCGGGAATCCCGGCGCCGAACCCAACGTCTTGCCCAGCACCTCCGGCCCGAGGCTCGATCCGCCCATGCCGAGCAGCACGACATGGGTGAACCCTTCGCTCCTGGCATCCCGGGCCAGGGCTTCGAGCGGCGCGAGATGCGCGAGCGCGTCATCGCAGATCCCGAGCCAGCCGAGCCATTGGCTTTCGTTCGTCCCGGTCCACAGCCCGGAATCGAGCCGCCAGAGACGCCGCACCTTGCCCGCGCGGCGCCAATCGTCGAGCGCGGCCTTGACCGAGCTTTCGAGCGGCGCGGGAAGCGCGACGCTCTGGCGATCGACGCCGCCGACGAGAACCGCGGCCCGCTTGCGCGCGACCGCACCGAGCAGCCGATCGGCGGCGTCGGCGAAAAGCCGCACGCCATCCACCGTGAGCCCGGCGGTGATCTCGTCCAGCGAGATCCCGACCCGATCGAGCGCCGCCATCACCTGTTGCGCCTCATCGATTCTCTCTGCGAGGGCGGCGCGCGGCCGGCCGTGCTGACGGAACGCCTCCAGGGTTGCCGGCGGGATCGTGTTGACGGTGTCCGCGCCGATCAGCGCCTCGACATAAAGGACATCGCTGTAGCGCGGGTTCTTCGTCCCGGTGCTGGCCCAGAGCAGGCGCTGCGTCCGCGCGCCGGCCCGTTCCAGCCGCGCCCAGCGCTCGCCGCTGAAGAGCTGCTGATAGCACCGGTAGGCGAGCTTCGCATTGGCGATCGCGACCTTGCCGAGAAGGCCTTGCAACGTCGCCTGCTCGGCGGGCCGGTTCGCCTGCCGCAGCTTTTCCTCGAGGCGCGCGTCGACGGCGGTATCGATGCGGCTCACGAAGAAGCTCGCGACGCTCGCCGTCCGGCTCGCATCGCCGCCAGCGGCGACGAGCGCTTCGAGGCCGGCGAGATAGGCCTCGGCGACGGCCTCGTAGACCGTTTGCGAGAACAGCAGCGTGACGTTGACGTTGATGCCCTTGCCGATGAGTTCGCGGATGGCGGGCAGACCGGCCGCGGTGGCCGGCACCTTGATCATCAGATTGTCGCGCTCGATCGCCTGCCACAGCCGCTGCGCTTCGGCGATGGTCGCTGCCGTGTCGGAGGCGAGATAGGGCGAGACCTCGATGCTGATGAAGCCGTCGCGATGCGCGGTCGCGTCGTAGACCGGGCGCAGCACGTCGGCCGCCATCCGCATGTCCGCGACGGCGATCCGCTCGTAGAGCGCGCCCGCGTCGAGATCGCGCTCGCGCTCGATCGCTTGGATGGCGTCGTCGTAATCGGCGCTGCCGCCGATCGCCTGTTCGAAGATCGACGGATTGGAGGTCACGCCCCTGACGCCGTCCTCGGCGATCAGTGCCTGCAACGCGCCGCTGGCGACGAGATTGCGCCGGAAGAAATCGAGCCAGAGCGATTGGCCGAAATCCTGCAATGATGTGAGCGGATTCATGCCGTATTCTCTCGGGCCATGGCGAGCTGCGACTTTGCGGCTGCGCTAATTCTGTTGGCCGGCGGCGACAGGCTGGCGCGCGGCGTGGCCGGTGCGCTGCGGCAACGGCTTCTGTGGCTGCGTCAGGTTGTGCGCGGTGTTGACGAGAGCGATGTGGGAAAGCGCTTGCGGGAAGTTCCCGACCAGCCGCCTGGCGCGCGGGTCGTATTCTTCCGAGAGCAATCCGACATCGTTCCGCAGCGCCAGCAGGCGCTGAAACAGCCGCCGCGCATCATCATCCCGCCCGACCAGAGCGAGATTGTCCGCGAGCCAGAAGCTGCAGGCGAGAAACGCGCCCTCGCCGTCCGGAAGCCCGTCATGCCCGCTACCGGTGTCATAGCGAAGCACGAACCCATCGACCATCAGACGACGTTCGATCGCCGCGATCGTGCCGCGCACCCGCGGATCGCCGGGCGGCAGGAAGCCGACGAGCGGGATGAGCAGAACGCTGGCGTCGAGCGCGGTGGAACCGTAGCTCTGCACGAAAGCGCCGCGGTCGGAATCGAACGCCTTGGCACAGACTTCGTCGTGAATTTCGTTGCGGATGGCGCGCCAGCGATCGGCCGGTCCGTCGAGCCCGAAATGCTCCACCGTGTTGATGGCGCGATCGAAGGCGACCCAGGCCATGACCTTGGAATAGGTGAATTGCCGTGGTCCGCCGCGGACTTCCCAAATGCCCGTGTCGGGCTCGCGCCAGATGGTTTCGAGGTGCCGCAGGAGTTCCAATTGCAGCATCCAGTCCGCCTTGTCGGCCGCGAGCCTGCCGGCCCGAGCATGGTACAGCGCATTCATGACTTCGCCGTAGATGTCGAGCTGTAGCTGCCCGGCCGCGGCATTGCCGATGCGAACCGGCTTCGCGCCTTCGTAGCCGCCGAGCCACGGGACCTCCCACTCGGTCAACCGGTGCTCGCCGCCCAATCCGTACATGATCTGCACCTGCGCGGGGTGGCCGGCGATGGTGCGAAGCAGCCACGAGCGCCAGGCGCCGGCCTCGCCGTAATATCCGCTCCGCATAAGCGCCAGAAGCGTGAAGGTCGCATCGCGCAGCCAGCAGAAGCGGTAATCCCAATTGCGCAACCCACCCAACAATTCGGGCAGCGACGTCGTCGCGGCGGCGACGATGCCGCCGGTCGGCTGATAGGTCAGCGCCTTCAGGGCGATCAGCGAACGCAGCACCGGCTCGGACCATTCGCCGGCGCCGGTGAAATGCTTGGTCCATCGGCGCCAGAACGATTCGGTCTGGGCCAAGGCCGCCTGCGGATCGATCGGGTTCGGCGGCCGCAGATGCGAGGGGCCGTAGGTGAGCACGAACGGAACCATCTCGCCGGCCGACACCGTGAATTCGCCGACGGTCTTCAGGTCTTCGCCGCGGAGCGGAACCGGCGTCCGCATGACGACCATGTCGGGCCCCGATATCGCACGGAGCGTTCCATCGTCGAGCCGCGTCACCCACGGCACCAGCGAACCATAGTCGAACCGCACGACGAGTTCGGTTCGCATTTTCATCTGGCCGCGCTTTCCGAGGACAAGCCGCACCAGATCGGAAGCATGGCCGCGCGGCGGCATGAATTCGATCAGCGTGACGGCACCGTCGGCGGTTTCGATATCCGTCTCGAGAACAAGCGTGTCGTCGCGGTAGTGCCGGCTGACGCGCGCGTCCGGGTCGCAGGGGGCGATCAGCCAGCGCCCGTTACCGGGGTCGCCCAGCAACGCCGCGAAACACGCGCCGCTGTCGAAACGCGGCCAGCACAGCCAATCCACCGAGCCGTCGCGGGCCACCAGCGCGCTCGTTTCGCAATCTCCCAAAAGAGCGTAGTCCTCGATCTTGGAAGCCATACTCGCGGTTCCGTCCTGCCATGTGCGTCAAAGGACGCTGCGAGACTCAACGCTGCGGCACGTATTCTTCCGCCTAAATTCTTTGTAATCGGTCGTATCGAAAGACTCGTTCGGAGCGGCCGTGGTGCCGCTCCGAAAGTTGCGGGCGCGTAATGCGTCAGGCTGTGGCGAAGCGGGGTGCCACCTTCTCGCTGAACAGCCGGATCGCGCGCTCGGCGTCGTCGTGGCTGATCGTATTGAAATTCACCTGGAGCGAGGCTTCGTCGTAACCGCCGACGCCGTCATGGTAGCGGGCGACCTGATCGGCCACTTCGTCGGGCGTGCCGATCCAGGCGCCGCCGCTCTCGACCTGGGTGTCGATGGTCTCCTTCGACAGCTCGGCGATGATCTTCTCGTATCCGGGATAATCCTTGGAGGTCATGTTGCTCCAGTCCGATGCGGCGGCGACGATCGAACGCAGATAGCGGTTCATCGGGTCGCGCGCGATCGCCCATGCCGTCGCCCGGTCCGCGTGGCAGAACATGTGGAACGCGAGCATGATCCGCCCGGTTCCGGGATGTCCCGCCTCGCGCCAGGCATTGCGGTAGAGGTCGAGCAGATCCTTCATGTGCTTCACCGCGAGCGGGATCGCCATCACGCCGTGGCCGAGCCGGCCGGCCTCGACGAAGCTTTGCGGCGTGGCGAGTGCCGCGATCCAGAACGGCGGGCGCGGCTTCTGCGTCGGCCGCGGCAGCGACGTGGTGTCGCGGAAGCTGTGGAAGCGGCCCTCGCTGGTCACGTTCTCCCGCTCGAGCAGCAGCCGCACCTGCTCCATGCCTTCGGTGAAGCGATCGCGGCTTTCGTTGACGCTGATCCCGAAGCGGGCGAATTCGTGCGGCAAAAACGCCCGGGCAAAGCCGGCCTCGAGCCGCCCGCCCGAGATCGCGTCGAGCATGCCGAGCTCGCCGGCGATCTTCAGCGGATGATTGAACACCGGCAGGACCGCGCCCGTCACCAGCCGCGCCTTGCGCGTGCGCTGCGACACCGCGGTAAGGAACACGATGGGATTGGGCGAATAGCCGCCATAGGGATGGAAATAATGCTCCACCGTGCGCACGTGGCTCCAATCGTAGGAGTCCGCGAGCGCGGCAAGGCGCAGGCATTCGTCGAAATACTGCGCCGCCGATTTCTCGTCCGGGCCGATGTCCGGAAAGAACTGAATGCCGAACCTCATGGATACCTCCGACGGTTGAACCGGTCGCCGCGCCCGTCTCCCGCGCGAACGGGACGTCGGAGCGATCGCCGGGCGGATGATCGATCTTTTTCCGGCTTCCGTCGAGATCGACGGAGGCGGGCGTGCCGCGCGACGGCAGCGCCGGCCGGATCGCCGGCGCGATGTGGTGGTGCCAATTCCTGTCGCTTTATTCCGAGATACCCATCGACCGTCAATGGCTAAAACCGTGGTTCGGCGAGCCGCCGGTTTGCGGCCGCAACGATCGCGTCGGCGTCGATGCCATAGGTCCGATAGAGATCCGGGATGTCGCCCGACTGGCCGAAGGCGGCAACGCCGAGCGGTGCGACGCGCTGTCCGCGCACGGCGGCGAGCCACGACAATGCCAAGGGATGGCCGTCGAGCACGGTGACGAGCGCCGCATCGCGGGCGAGCGGCGCCAGCAGCCGGGCGGCATGCGACCGGTCGCCGCATGCCAGCCAGTCGCTGTGGAGCCGGTCGGGCGAGGTCACGACCATGAGTCCCGCCCGCGCGGTCCATTCGCCGATCCGCGCCACGGCGGCGATCGCCTCGGGCACCACGGCGCCCATGGCGATGACGGCAAGATCGCTGCCGGGCGCGGGCTCGCGCAGCCAATATCCGCCGGCAGTCACCGCCGCCGCGAGCCCGTGGTTCAGCGCGCGGCGCGGCTGTTCGACCGGGCGGGTCGAGAGCCGGAGATAGACCGAACCGCCATCCGGCCGCTGCAGGTGATCGAAGCCCCATGCCATGATCGCGTGGAGTTCGTCGACGAAGGCGGGCTCGAAATAGGCGAGGCCGGGCTGACCGATGCCGATGAGCGGCGTCGCGATCGATTGATGCGCGCCGCCTTCGGGCGCCAGGGTGATGCCGCTCGGCGTCGCCACCAGTAAAAACCGCGCGTCCTGGTAGCAGGCATAGTTGAGCGCGTCGAGCCCGCGCGCGATGAACGGATCGTAGAGCGTCCCCACCGGCAGCAGGCGCGCACCGAACTGCGCCTCGGCGAGGCCGAGCGCGGCGAGCAGCAGGAAGAGATTGTTCTCGGCGATGCCCAGTTCGATGTGGCGGCCGTCGGGCCCGAGCACCCATTTCTGCGCGGAGGGCAGGCGGCGCTCGCGGAACACGTCTTCATGCGCGGTGCGATGGAACACGCCGACCTGGTTCACCCAGCCGCCGAGATTGGTCGAGACCGTGACGTCGGGCGAGGCGGTGACGACGCGCGCGGCGAAATCGCCACCGGCGCGGGCGATCTCGATCATGATCCGGCCGAAGCCCTCTTGCGTCGACATCTCCGCGGCGCGCGGCGGCGCGATGCTCGGCATGGGCAGCGGCGGCGCGGTCCGGGCGCGGGTCGCCGGCCGCTCGGCCATGGGCACCGCGGCGAGAAAGTCCTCGAGCGCCCCGCGCGGCACGTCGAGCCCGGCGAACTTGTCCCATTCGGCGCCGTCGGGAATGCGCTGCGCCGCCCTGTACTGCGCCATCTGCGCCGGGTTCATCAGCCCGGCATGGTTGTCCTTGTGCCCCGCGAGCGGCAGGTCGAAACCCTTGATCGTGTAGGCGACGAAGCAATGCGGCACGTCGTCGGTCGCGGCATCGAACGCCGCGACGATCGCCGCCATGTCGTGGCCGGCGAGATTGGTCAGGAGGCGATGGAGCGCGTCGTCGTCGTGCTCGTTGAGGAGCCGCGCGATGCCGGGCTCGGCGCCGAGATCCGCCTCGAGCCGCTGCCGCCACCCGGCGCCGCCCTGATAGGTCAGCGCCGCGTAGAGATCGTTCGGGCATTCGTCGATCCAGCGCCTGAGCGCCGCGCCGCCGGGCCGCGCCAGGGCCGCCTCGAGCTGCTTGCCGTATTTGAGCGTCACCACCTTCCAGCCGACCGTGCCGAAGAAATCCTGAATCTTCTGGAAGAGGTGATCGTTGATGACGCCGTCGAGGCTCTGGCGGTTGTAGTCGATGATCCACCACAGATTGCGCACGTCGTGCTTCCAGCCTTCGAGCAGCGCCTCGAAGACGTTGCCCTCGTCAAGCTCGGCATCGCCCATGAGCGCGATCATCCGGCCCGGCGGACGGCCCTCGCCGCCGAGACCGTGCAGGCGCACGTAATCCTGCACCAGCGACGCGAACAGCGTGACGCCGACGCCAAGGCCGACGGAACCGGTGGAGAAATCGACCTGCACGTCCTTGGTGCGCGAGGGATAGGATTGCGCGCCGCCCAGGGCACGGAAATTCTCGAGCGCCGCGCGGCTCTGCCGATCCAGCAGGTACTGGATGGCGTGCAGGACGGGTGCCGCATGGGGCTTCACCGCGACCCGGTCTTCGGGCCGCAGCGCATGGAAATAGAGCGCGGTCATCAGGGAGGCGGCCGAGGCGCAGCTCGCCTGATGGCCGCCGACCTTCAAGCCGTCGCGGTTGTCGCGCCCGTGATTGGCGTGATGGATGGTCCAGGTCGCGAGCCACAGCACCTTGCGCTCGAGCGCGCGCAGCAGCGTAAGCCGGTCGGTTGCGGCGGCGGGCGAGGAGCGGCGGGCGGTGACGGCCATGGGATTCGATAGCGCGGAAGCGGCAGGCGTGTCATTGCGAATTGGGCCGCATCGGCTAGGGTGATAGCAATTTCATGCCTCATTTGAGGATAAAATGGGTGAAAAATTGCGCCAGGTTGCGCTCGACGCAATCGACCGGAAAATCCTCGCGGCGCTTCAGGAGAACGCCCGCGTGCCCAACGTCCAGCTCGCCGAGGCGGTGGGGCTGAGTCCGTCGCCGTGCCTGCGCCGGGTGCGCGAGCTCGAGGAGCTGGGCGTGATCCTGCGCTATGTGACCTTGCTCGATCCCGTGCCGATCGGGCTGCCGGTGAGCGTCTTCGTCAGCGTCACGCTCGAGCGCCAAGTGGAGCAGGCGCTCGAGCGTTTCGAGACGGCGATCCTCGAGCGGCCGGAAGTGATGGAATGCTATCTCATGACCGGCGATGCCGATTATCTGCTGCGCGTCGTCACCGCCGACCTCGCGGCCTATGAGCGGTTCCTGATGGACCACCTGACCCGCGTGCGCGGCGTCGCCAGCATCAAATCGAGCTTCGCCCTGAAACAGGTGAAGTACCGCACGGCCCTGCCGCTCGCCGCGACCGGCTGATCGGGCGTCGCAACCGCCATTCGGGGCCTATCCGACCTGCGCGAGCTCGGTCGGGGTGCCGATCAGGCATTCGGCTTCGCGCGGGCGGACCACCATGAAGTCCGACAGCATACAGCCGACATCCGGCTTCCAGCGCGCGTCGTGCAGGTCGATGTTGTTGCCGAACGTCATGCCCTCTTCGAGCACGAACTCGCCGATATTGTGGCCGTTGAGGGCGTTGCTGCCGAAGCCCTCGCGATAGACCACCGTCGGGAATTCCGGCGAGGCGGTTCCCATCGCATGGAAACCCAGCTCGACGAAATCGAGGCCGGCGCGCTCGGCGGGCCGCCGGATCATCGCGACCGCCTCGCGGATGGTGCGGCCGGCGGTCAGCGCCGCCTTGCTGGCTTCGAGACATTCGACCGAAACGTCCCAGATGCGGCGCAGCTCCTTGGGTGCTTGCTTGCCGAGATAGACCGTGTACTCGGTGTGGCAGCGGTAGCCGCCGTATTTGGTATGCCATTCGGCGACGACGATGTCGCCCTGCCGCAGCGGGCGGGTCGTCGGCGTGAGCGGCTGTTCGCAGCCGTGCAGCAAGTGCCAGAGTTCCTCCGGCGGATGCTCGACCGGTCCCGACGCGAGCAGGTTGAAGACGTTGGGCTCGCCGCCATTGGCGATCTGCGTCCGGATCATGTCGGCATAGAGCTCGGCCTCGGTGACGCCGGGCCGAGCCGCGGCGACCATCGCGTCGACGACCTTGCGCGCGATCTTGCCGGCGCAGCGCAGGATGTCGATCTCCTCCTCGCTCTTGACCATGCGCATGTCCTGCAGGATCGCGCTCGCGTCCGAGAGCTGCGCGTGCGGCAGCATTCGCTCCAGGTTCACCACGTCATCGTGCAGCAGGGTCGGCGTCGTCTGGATGGTCGAGGAAAAGCCGACCAGGCCGAGCCGCGACCGGTCGAGCCCGCGGCTTTTCAACTCGTCGACGATCGCCGTCATCCCGCCATACGTCCGCACGTCGGCAAACCATTCCTGGGTCGAGAGATACATGCTGGTCGGGCGGTTCATATGGACGACGCCGTGCCACACGACCGGGTCGCCCGCAAGCGGAAAGACGGCATAGGCACCGAGCTGCGCATCGACCTGAAGCAGGTAGCGCAGATTGGCCATCCCCATGCCCCAGTAGATGTCGTTGCCCAGGAACACCAGAGCGTCGATCCCGGCCATGAGCATGCGCTTTCGCGCCTTGTCCCAGCGGCGGTCGCGCTCCTTGAGCGAGATTTGGGGCACGTATTTCAAAAGTTCCCGGGTCGCGCGCGCGCGCTCGGGAACGGGTTTGGCGGTCGGCGGAAACGGCGGATTGGGCGTCATGCGGGCGCTCTTTATCCTTTGATGGGGGGCGTCAATTCGATCGGCGGCCGACGGAGGCGACATCCCATCCGGCGACGCGCTTGTAGTTGTCCGAGATGGCCTTGAGCTCGTCGGCGCTGATCACGTCCTCGAGCCGCTCGAAGCGCTTGCCGCCGGTCAGCCGCTCGACGGTATCGATGATGAGATCGGGCGGCGCCGTGCGGTTCTCCAGGACGATTCGGCCCGTTGGCGCGATCCGCCGCGCCTCATAGGTCTTGAGGGCGGAAACGGGATCGTCGCCGCTGCGCAGGAGCTCGGTGATCGTCGTGGCATCGATGATCGCCTGCGCGCCGCCATTGCCGCCGCGCGGGTACATCGGATGCGCGGCGTCGCCGAGCAGCGTCACCCGGCCGAACGTCCATTGCCCGATCGGATCGCGATCGACCATGGGGTAGGTGAGGATGAAGTCGGCGCTTTGCAGCAGGCCGGCCGCATCGAGCCAATCGAAGCGCCAATCCTTGAAGATCGGGAAGAAGTCCTCGAGCCGACCCGATTTGTGCCAATCCACCGCGTCATGGGTGTCGGTGACGACTTCGACGGACCAATTGATGAGCTGGTTTCCGTGCTCGTCGATGTCGTTGCGAATGGGATAGAACAGCAGCTTGTTGGTGGTGAACAGCCCGCCAATCCGCGTGATGCTGCCGCCGGTCAGGAACGGCGGCGCCCGCGTGACGCCGCGCCACAGGTTGATGCCGTGAAACACCGGCAGCCCCTCGTCGGGATAGAACTGCTTGCGGATCGCGGAATGAATGCCGTCGCAGGCGATGACGATATCGGCGTCGTGCGGCGGCAGGCCGTTGCCGTCGTGATCGACGAAATGAGCCGTGGCACGATCGGCCGACTGCGCGACGCCGACGCAGCGGTGGTCGAGGAACAGCTTGTCCCGGCCGAGACGCTCCACGAACGCGTCATGGAGGACGGCGTGAAGGTCGCCACGGTGGATCGAGAAATGCGGCACGTCATAGCCGGCCCGCAGGCCGCATGGCTCGCTCAGGATGAATTGCCCGTGATGCGTGAAATAGGCGAATTCCTGCGGCTCGACCGCGACCCGCCGGATCGCTTCCTTGAGACCGAGCCGGGTCATCTCGCGCATGGCGTGCGGCAGCAGATTGATGCCGACCCCAAGCGGCCGGAACGCCGGCACGGCTTCGCAGACCCTGATACGCCACGGCATCTTGCACGCATGGAGGTTGAGCGCGAGCGTCAATCCGCCGATGCCGCCGCCAACGATCAAAATGTCCATTGTCACTTTCCGATCAGGTCCCAAACCCGGGCGGGGAACGCCGCCCGGCAAGCGTGAGCCATCCGGCCTATGCCAAGAGCGTTCGCACGCCGGCGACCAGCTTGTCCGCGCTCGGCATGAGCGCCTCTTCGAGCGGCGTGCTGAACGGCATCGGCACGTCTGCCCGGGTCAGGCGGAGCGGCGGCGCCTTGAGCGACCGCAACTCCTTCTCGGCGACGACCGCGGTGATCTCCGCGGCCACGCCGCAGCGCAGCGGGCATTCGTCGATGACAACGAGCCGCCCGGTCCGCTTCACGGATTCGCGAATCGTCGCCTCGTCGAGCGGGACGAGCGTGCGGGGATCGACCACCTCCGCCTCGATGCCGTCGCGCGCGAGCGCGGCGGCCGCCTCGAGCGCGACCACCACCATATAGGACGTCGCGACGATGGTGACGTCGCGGCCCGGGCGCTTGATCTCGGCGCGGCCGAACGGCACTTCGTAGTGTCCCTCCGGCACCGGTCCCTCGACGCCCAGCAGCTTGCTGTGCGTCAGGAAGATGGTCGGGTTGTCGCTCTTGAAGGCGCTGGTCAGAAGACCCTTCACGTCGGCGGGCGATGCCGGCAGCACGATCTCGAGGCCGGGGCAGTTCCACAGCATCGCCTGCGGGCTGCCGCTGTGCTGCGCGGCCCCGCCGCTGCGCACGCCGTGCAGCAGATAGTAGATCGCCGGCGTCGTGATGGTTCCGTTCGACATGTGATGCGCGACGGCGGCATCGTTGACGATCTGCGACCAGGCGAGATAGGCGAAATTGGCGAGCGTCAGATTGACCAGGGGACGGTCGCCGGCCATCGCCGCCCCGGCGGCGAAACCGGCCATGGTCGCCTCGGAATTCGGCGCGTCGAAGATGCGCTCGTGAAAGTCCTTGTAGACGCGGTCCATCAGCAGCCGGTGCGGCCCCAATCCCAGCAGATGGCCGGAGATCACGTTGACCCGGTCATCCGCCGCCAGCGCTTCATAAAGACCGTCGACGAAGGCGGCGGCATAGCTCATCTGTTTCATGACGTGGCTCTCACGCGAAGACGTGGTTGAAGGCGGAAGCCGGATCGGGGAACGGGCTGCCGACCGCGAACGCCGCGGCTTCCTCGACGCGGCCGCGGATCCGGTCGTCGATCTGCCGGAGCTCCGGTTTCGTGACGATCGACGCGCCGACGAGGTCGCGCGCCAGGCGGATGACTGGATCGTGCCGCTCGATCCAATCCGCGTGCGCCCCGGTGATCGGACGCTCGCCCCAGGCCATGGCGAGGTCGGTGACGCCGGTGACGAGTTGCGGCATCACCGTGTTGCCGCCCGGCCAGCGCCTTGTGACGATCTCCATGAACACCGGCCCTTCGCCGGCGTGGCATTGCGCGACCGCCTCCCGCGCCGCGGCGAGAATGCCGGCGACGTCGTTGCCGTCGGCGAATTGCCGCGTCGTGATGCCGTAAAGCTCGGGGATTTGCGTGAACCGCTTGACCGAGGTGTTGGCCGCCGCGAGCCCGCCCTCGTGCAGGCCGACGGCGCCCAGATTGTTGTTCTCGAGGATGTAGAGGACGGGCACCTTCAGCATCGCCGCGACATTGAGCGCCTCATAGGCGACGCCTTCCTCGAGCGAGCCGTCGCCGAAGAACACGGCGACGACGTTCTTCTGCTTGCGCCGGCGCAGGGCATAGCCCGCCCCGGTCGCCAGCGAGATGTTGCCGCCGAGAACCGCCGAGGTCTCGAGGAATCCCAAGGCCGAATCGCACAGATGGAACGTGCCGCCGCGCCCGCCGACGAGTCCCGTCGACCGGCCGAGCAACTCGGCAAGGGAGCGTCCGAGATCGGCGCCCCGGCCGACGATGTGGCCGTGGTTGCGGTGATTGGACACGATCTTGTCGCCGGGTCCGAGCGCCTCGAGGATCGCCGTGCCGGCGGCTTCCTGCCCCATGTAGAGGTGGTAGATGCTGAGCAGAAGATCGCGCTGCGCCAGTTCGTAAACCTTCTCCTCGAACCGGCGCATGGTGAGCATGCGTTCCGCCATGCGGAGCGCCTCGTCACGGGTGAGGCCGACTTGCATGATGATTGTCTCCTGGCGATGGACCGGCCGACGCGGCTAGTTGCCCTTGGAATCGGGATCGCGAACGTCCGCAATCGTCTCGATCACGGTGTTGCGCATCCGGCCGTCGATCTTGTCCGCTCTGAGGATATAGACGTTCTCGATGGCGAGATGATTGGTCGGGTCGAATCGGAACGGGCCGCTCGGCGCGGTGATCTTTGTCGCCGCCACGACGGCGGCGAACTTGTCCTTGTCCTCGACGTCGCCGCCGGTCGCGCGCAGCGCATCGTCGATGATCCGCGCGGTCGTGTAGCAGACCTCGGCGAATATCCCTGGATCGACTTGGTACTTCTTCCGATAGGCCGCGACGAAGGCCCGGTTCTCCGGCGTGTCCAGGCTCGCGGTATAGACGGTCGATGACAGTGCGCCCAAGGCCGCGTCGCCTTCCGCCGGCAACGTGTCGTTGTCGAGCAGCGATTGAAAGCCGATCAGCCGGGACTTGTCCTTCAATCCGAATTCCGCGAACTGCTTCACGAATCGCACGGAATCGGTGCCGCCGAAGAAGGCGTAGACCGCCGGCGGATTCATCGAGCGTATGTCCGTGAGATACGACGAGAAGTCGTTGGTCCCCATCGCCACGTAGATTTCCTTTATCACCTTGCCGCCGGCGGGAACGAAGGTCTTCTCGAACGAGGCGATCACGTCGCGGCCGGCGTTCATGTCGCTGCTGATGAGAACCGCCGCCTTGGCCACGTGATCATAGACATACTTGCCCATCGGCGCGGCGACCTGCCAGGTGGACCAGCACGTGCGGAACATGTAAGGCATCTTGGCGGCGCTGGCGGCGACGCTGCCGGCGCCGGTCACGATCCACAGCGTCTTCACGTGCGCCATATAGGGCAGCATGGCAATGCCGACGGGCGTGTAGAGCGGACCGCAGATGATCTGCGCCTTGTCGCTCTCGACGAGCTTGCGCGCCTTCTCCAGCCCGACTTGCGGATTGATCTCGTCGTCCTCCTTGACGATCTCGATCTTCCGGCCCGCGCTCTGCCAGCCGATCTGGTCGAAGTAGAGGTTCATGCCGTCGAAGGCGGATTTGCCGTACTGCCCGAACGCCTTGCTGAAACTGTTGAGGAAGCCGATCTTGATCGGCGCGCGCTCCGCCGCCCGGGCGAACCGGGCGCGGCCGGCGAGCGTAAGACCGGCACCCGAACCCGCGACCGTGCTCAGGAATTTGCGCCGCGTCGGCGCGCTTGTCTTGTCATTGCCCTGCTTCATCTTCAACCTCCCTTGCGAAATCGTTGTCCTCGAGTGTGGCGCGTCAGATCGGCGCCGGTGCCGGCGCGCGCAATCCCAACCGCTCCATCCGCGGCAGCACCTCGTGCTGCAGCAGCGGGAAATCGGCAATGTAATTGACCAGGCCGAGCGCCATGCCGTCGAGGCCGGCATCGCTCAGGCGCTTGAAGATCGCGGCGGCGTCATCGAAGCTGCCGACGACCGGGAACGTTCCCGAGCCGCTGATGAAGCGCTCCTTGAACTGCGATATCTTTTCGTGCGGCACGGAGTGCGACCGGCCGCCGACGCGCGACGCCAGCATGAATTCCGCCGCCTCCCAATCGCCCATCTCGTGCACGATGTAGTGGTTATACTCGTCGGCCTCGCGCCGGGTCGGGCGGGCGATGAGATGGCCGCTCGCATAGACGCCGACGCGCCGCTCCGCCGCGGCGCGCAGCGCCGCGATATCCGTGGCCAGCCGCGCGACATCGACGATGACCATGAAGAGGCAGTCCGCGGTGCGGGCGGCGAAGGCGCGTCCGGCCGTGGACGAGCCGGCGCTCATCAGCAGCGGCCGCTCGCCGCCATAGGGCTTGGGCTCGCCCAGGACGCCGTGCAGATCGAAATACCGTCCCTTGAAATCGAACGGCGCGTTCTCGCTCCAGAGGCGGTTGGTGATCGTCACCCATTCCTCGGTATAGGCATAGCGCTCGTCATGCTCGAGCAGGTCGAGCCCGAACATGCCGAACTCGCCTTCGTTCCACCCGGACACGACGTTCAATCCGAAGCGGCCTTTGCCGACATGATCGGCGGTCACCATCTGCTTTGCCGCGAACACCGGGTGAAGCAGCGATACGTGCACCGTTCCGAACACCGAGATTCCCTGCGTGACGGCGAGGAGCGCGGCGGCCCAGGTCAGGGTCTCGAAGGTCGATCCCTGCGTGTTGGTCGCCCCGTGCTGGCCCAGCCAGCGCGCGAGCGGCAGAAGGAATTCGATGCCGGCCTCGTCGGCCATCCGGGCGACGCGCAGATTGTTGTCCCATGACGCAATCCAATGCTCGGGCGCCCGCGTCATCGTTAGCCCGCCGGAGCAGTTCGCGCCGAAGATCCCGAGCTTGAACTTGTTCGCGCCATCCATGCGCGTCGCCGGTCGGCTCATCTCCGCACACTCTTTCCCGGCTGTCGCCGACGCCGCAGGTTCGGCCTCGATCGGCTAATGGGCATGGGCATCCTGCAGGATCATCGCCGCGCCCTTCTCGCCGATCATGATGGTGGGCGCGTTCGTGTTGCCCGAGATGATCTCCGGCATCACCGAGGCATCGATGACGCGCAGGCGCTCGACCCCGATGACGCGCAGCCGCGGATCGACGACGGACGTGGGATCGCGCCCCATCCGGCAGGTGCCGACGGGATGGTAGAGCGAGATCGCCCGGTCGCGGCAGTAATCCAAAAGCTGCGCGTCGCTGGCGCAGGCGGCGCCAGGCTGGAACTCCTCCAGGACCTCGGCGCCGAGCGGCGGTGCGTGGGCAATCTGCCGCGACAGTTTCATGCCGGCGACGATCGTCCGGCGGTCCTGCTCGGTGCCGAGAAAGTTGAAGCGGATCGCCGGTGCGGCCGCAGGGTCGGGGCTCTTCAGCCGCACCCAGCCGCGGCTGTCGGGATGAATGTGGACGGCGAAGATGCTGAAGGCGGAGAACGGGTGCATCTTGAGCCCGGACTTGGTCCGCTCCAGCGTGCTCCAGGGCAGCAGAACCGATTGAATGTCGGGGCGATCCAGGCGCTGGTCGGTGCGATGGAAGGCGCAGGCATAGACCCCGTTGCTGGCGAGCGGACCCGTCCGGAACAGGCCGTAGCGCAACAGCAGCGCCGCACGGCGCCAGGCGCCGGCCGTCAGGTCGTTGAAGGTGATCGGCGAGCGGCACTTGAAGACCATGCCGACCGCGAGATGATCCTGCAGATTGGCGCCGACGCCGGGCAGGTCGCGCATGACGGGGATGCCGTGGCGCTGCAGCAGATCGCCCGGCCCGATGCCGGAAAGCTGCAACAGCTGCGGCGAATTGAAGGTGCCGCCGCAGATGATCACTTCGGCGCGCGCGCGCACCGTGCGCAGCCCGGCGGGGCCGCGGAACTCGATGCCCACCGCCCGGCCGCCCTCGATGAGGACGCGTGTGGCCAGCGCCCGCGTCTCGATCGTCAAGTTCTTGCGCCCGCGCGCCGGCCGCAGATAGGCCGTGGCGGTGCTCCAGCGGCGGCCATTCCGCGTCGTGGTCTGAAAATGGCCGACGCCCTCCTGCTGCGCGCCGTTGAAATCGGGATTGTGGGGAATGCCGAGCTGCTGCGCCGCGGCGACGAACGCGTCGGCCAGTTCGTGCTTCACCCGCTGGTCGGACACCCACAGCGGGCCGCCGACGCCGTGGAAAGCGTCGGCGCCGCGCTCCTGGTGCTCCGATTTCTTGAAATAGGACAGCACGTCGTCATAGCCCCATCCCTCGCAACCGCGCTGCCGCCAGCCGTCGTAGTCCGTGGCATTGCCGCGGATATAGACCATGCCGTTGATCGAGCTCGAGCCGCCGAGCACCTTGCCGCGCGGCTGATAGAGCACGCGGTCGCGCAGATTGGGTTCGGTCTCGCTGTCGTAGAGCCAGCTCAGCCGCGGGTTGCTGAAGAGGCGCGCTCCGCCGAGCGGAACGTGAATCCACGGATTGCGGTCCTCCTCGCCGGCCTCGAGCAGGAGCACGCGATACTGGCCGGACTCCGACAGGCGCGCCGCGACCGCGCAACCCGCCGAGCCGGCGCCCGCGACGATGTAGTCGAAACTGCCGTCGGGCCGATCGGTGGCCATCGCCGCGCGCCTCCGACCGCCTCTAGCCGAGCGCCGCGGCGCCGGCATTGGCGATCTGTTCGTCCTCGTGCGACTGCACGCCCGAGACGCCGATCGCGCCGACGCATTCGCCCTGATGAAGCAACGGCACGCCGCCTTGGACGAAGAGCCCGCCCGCCGGGTGATTGAGGAAGGCCGGCCGGTCCTTCACGCGGTCTTCCATGAATTTGGACGGCCGTCGGGTGAGAGCCGAGGTGCGCGCCTTTGCCGCCGCCACTTCCGCGGTCATCGCCGGCGCCCCGTCCATGCGCTCGAGATGGAACAAATTGCCGTTGTCGTCGACGATGGCGATCGACACGTCCCATTGGTTCTTCTGCGCTTCGACCTTGCAGGCGGCCAGCATTTTCTGGGCGTCGCTGGAGGTCAACACTGACTTGGTACGCATGCGTCCTCCCTAGGGCTTGTCGTGTCGCGATGATGGCGGCGTGGCCGCGGGTTCGCCCGGCGGCGTGAAATGGGGCACGTCCACGGGCCGGAATTGGCGGGCGTCGAAGCCGTTGATGACGCTCGGTTGCCCGTAGAAATGCACGGCCGGCGCGATCTCCGCCAGCGAGAGCGTAAGCCAGAGCAGCCGCCGCGCGTCGTCCGGCATCGCGTCCAGCGGATGCTCGTTGAGATGGGCGAGGATGGCATCCATGCGCGGCATGATGGCGTCGTAGAATTCGGTGATCTCCGCCATCGTGCTCGCCAGTCGCTGTTCCATCCGGTCGCTCTCGCGCCCGAGCGACCAGTGTGGCGCCAAGGGTTCGAGATCGCGGAACGGCTCCGGCAGCATGCTCACGCCGTCCTGCCAAAGCCGTCCGGCGCGCGCACGAGGCCGTCGACGACCTTGTAGTGGTGCCGGATCGCGATCTCGTTGTCCTGCAGGATGAGGTGCTTCTTCGCGCCCGACGCCAGCACCGACTGCGTGTTCTCGAGCGTCGCCAGATCCTCGGTCAGCCCGCTCTTCTGAATCGAGCGGTTGTATTCGAGCGCGAAGCGCTGGCCGGCGTTCTGCGGCGGCGGATTGTACATCCGCACCTCATAGACCGTCCGGTCGACCGCAACCGGCCAGAAGTTGTAGGTGAAATAGACGCCGATCCCAAAGATCAGCATGAAGAAATTGGGAAAGAAGACGTCGATGTCGAAGCCCCAATTGGTCTGCCGCGTGGGATTGAGGCCCGGCGGCAGGTCGCCTTGCGACACCACGCGCTTGCGGTAGGAATGGCCGTGCCGCACCACCAGCTCGTCGACCGGATTGAGGCGCGTGTGCGGGTTGCCGTAGATCGAGATCGTCTGATGCAGCGGGAACAGGATGATCGCCAGCGGATGCGCCAGCGGGTTGCCTTGCCCTGCCGCGCTGTCGGGCAGCGAGCGTTGATGCACGAACGGCACGTGATAGGATTCCTGGAAGGCGTTGACGGCCACCTTCCAATTGCAGCGCGCTTCGGCGCGATAGGCGAAGCACGCGGTCTTCTGCGCAAAGGGCCAGCCTTTGAGGCGTTCGCCCAGATCGCCGAGATAGGCGGCGAGACTCTGTTGCGGTTGGGGATCGAGATTGATGAAGATGAAGCCTTCCCAAAGCGCGGCGGCGACCGGCGTCAGGCCGAGCTCGTGCTTGCGCAGGTCGTGGAACTGGTCTTCGTCCGGCACGTGCAGCAATTGCCCGTCCAGGCCGTAGGACCAGCCGTGGAAGGTACAGGCGAACCGCTCGCACTGGCCGCGATCCTGCCACACGACCTTGTTGCCGCGATGCGCGCACATGTTGTGGAAGGCACGGATCGCGCCGTCCCCGCCGCGGACGACGAGGACCGAGCTTTGCGCGGCGGCGATCTCCTTGACGAAATGATCGCCGGCATGGGGTATCTCCTCCTCGCGCCCGACATTGAGCCAGACGCGGCGGAAGATGTTGGCGCACTCAAGCGCGAAATAGGCCGGCGAGATATAGGGCTCGATCGGGATCGGATCGGTTCCAAGCTCGGGATAGGCGGCGGCCCAGCGTTTCCGGCCGGCAGCGGCGTCCATGGGCAATCCTCCCGCGCGGGTCCGCTCAGCGCTGCGCCGCCACTTCGGCGGTCCCGCGCCCGCGGCACCGGGCTGGAAGATTGACGTGAAACGCGCCGACCGGCAAATTTCCGGTGACTGTCGCAACGCCGAAACTCGATGCCGCCGTCCTGGCCATCCTCGATCTCTCCCGCTGTGCCACCGACAATGCCCGCGCGGCGCAGTCCCTACCTTGGTCGGAGCCGGCTGCCCACAGGCGTGTTGCCGCGTTGCGACGGTGCGGCGCCATGCGGTTCGCCGGGCGAGATTCGGAGCGGCGGAAGGCGCCACCAGCGATGCCCGTCATTCGTACCTCCCCAAAGCCGCGCCAGGGCCTTGCATCCCACCGGGGACCGGCCCGTTTTCCGGCATCCTGCCAGCATACGTTGTATGATGCTTCATATAATGTCAAACAATATAATTTGTCCTCGTATTTTCGTACCGTTGCGATAACAATCATGCGCCGTATGGCAAGCTGTCGCAACGACGGCACAGGGGGAAACAAAGTCCGGTCATGATTCTCGATCTCGACGAACATGTCCCATTCCTGCTGTATCGCGTGGCGTCGAAGCTGATGACCGAGGCCAATGCCGAGTACAAAGCGCTGGGCGTCAATACGATGTGCTCGCGGATCCTGATGGTGCTGCTGCGCGACACGACGGCGAAGGTCGGCGACCTCTGTGAGGCGACATCGACCGATCAGTCCACGGTGTCTCACACCCTGATCAAGTTGAGCCGCATGGGATTGATCTCCAAGCGGCGACAGCTCCAGGACAACCGCACCGTTCGCGTGACCCTGACGCCGAAGGGGACCGAGATTGCGCGCCGGTGCACCGACATCGCGGTGCGCTACGAGGAGCTGGTGCGTCGGGGGCTGTCGCACGAACAGATCGAAACGTTGAAGACCACGCTGCGCCAGCTGTTCGAGAATCTCGCCGAATTCGAAATGTCGACCGCGACCGCCGATTGACGCAACCGGGAGACAGAACGTGCCGACATCCATGCCGTCGCGACTGCGCGAGGGACCGGGTCCGCTCCGGCTTGCCATGTATCGGCAGATGCTGCTCATCCGTCATTTCGAGGAGGCAGTTCGCCGACTCGCCGCGGGCGGGGCGGTGCCGGGTCTCGTACATCTGTGCGCCGGGCAGGAGGCGACCAATGTCGGCGTCTGCGCCGCGCTCGAGCCGGGCGACGTCATCGCCAGCCATCACCGCGGGCACGGTCACTGCCTGGCGCGCGGCGCGCGGCCCGATCTGCTCCTGGCCGAGATTCTCGGCAAGGTCTCGGGCTATGGTCTCGGCCGCAGCGGCTCGATGCACGTGATCGATCTCGAGCACGGCAATCTCGGCACCAACGGCATCGTCGGCGGCGGCATCCCCTTGGCGACCGGCGCGGCGCTCGCCGCGCGCACGCGCGGTGAAAGCCGTGTCTCGGTGTGCTTCTTCGGCGACGGCGCGCTCAACCAGGGGCTCGTGCACGAATGCATGAACATGGCCGCGATCTGGTCGCTGCCGGTCGTCTTCGTGTGCGAGAACAACGGCTATGGCGAGTTCACCGCGATCGAGGACGTGACCGCCGGCCGCAACATGCTCGCCCGCGGCGAGGTTTTCGATATCGTCTCGCGCATGATCGACGGGATGGACGTGCTGGCGGTGCATGCGGCGGCCCGCGACGCGGTCGGCCGCGCCCGTGGCGGCGGCGGCCCATCCTTCCTGATCTGCAACACCTATCGCTTCGGCGGTCACCATGTCGGCGACAAGCAGGATTACAAGGAAAGCGCCGAGGCCGAGGCGTGGCGGCAGAAGGATCCCATCCTCAAACTGGCGCGCACGCTGATCGAGCAGGGAGACGCCGACGACGCTGCGCTCGCCGCCCTCGACGCGGCCGCCGCCGCCACCATTCGCGACGCGGTCGAATTCGCCAGGCTCTCGGCCGAACCGGGCAGCGATCTTCTCGAGGCGCATCTTTATGCCTGATGGCCGCCGCATCAGCTACCGCGCGGCCGTTCTCGAAGCGCTCGCCGAGGAGATGCGCGCCGACGGCAATGTCGTCGTCATCGGCGAGGATGTCGGCGCCGCCGGCGGCGTGTTCAAGCAGACCGAAGGGCTCCTCGCCGAATTCGGGCCCAAGCGCGTCATCGACACGCCGATCTCCGAGCCCGGCGCCTTCGGCATGGCGATCGGCGCGGCCATGATGGGTCTCAGACCCGTCTTCGAGGTGATGTTCGGCGATTTCATGACGCTGGTCATGGATCAGCTCGTGAACCAGGCCGCGAAGGTGCATTACATGTCGGCGGGCCGCGCGCGGGTGCCGCTCGTGCTGCGCACCACCATGGGGCTCGGCGCCAATCTCGGCCCGCAGCACTCGCAAGCCTTCTACGCCTGGGCCGCGCATGTGCCGGGGCTCAAGGTCGCCGTGCCGACCACGCCATACGACGCCAAGGGGATTTTCAAGGCTGCGATCCGCGACGACAACCCCGTTCTCGTGTTCGAGGACCGCGGGCTCTACACGATGCTGGGCGAGGTTCCGGTGGATGACTATGTCGTGCCGCTCGGCACGGCGCGGATCGCGCGGCCGGGCCGCGATGTCACCGTCGCGGCGATCGGCCGAATGGTGCACGAGGCCGAGGCGGCGGCGGCGCGCCTCGCCGTGGACGGGATCGAGATCGAGGTGATCGACCTGCGCTCGCTCGTGCCGCTCGACAAGGACCTGCTCGTCCAATCGGTGAAGCGGACAAATCGCGCGCTCGTTGTTGATGCCGCGCCGCGGCACTATGGCGTGACCGGCGAGATCGCCGCGACCATTGCCGATGAAGCGTTCGACTGGCTCGATGCACCGGTGAAGAGGATGGCCGCGGCCCACGTGCCGGTACCGCTCGCGCGCTCGCTCGAGCCGCTGGTGGCGCCGAACGAGGCCGCGATCGCCGACGCCGTGCGCGCCCTCGTCGGTTCGCGGTGAATGCCGGCGTCAGACCGCGAGATAGCGCTTCAGGACGTCGTCGTTCGCCGCCAGCTCCGCCGAGCTTCCGGTGTAGCAGATCTCGCCCTTGTTGAGCACGTGGTGACGGTCGCCGAGCGCCAGCGCCGCGCGCAGATTCTGCTCGACCAGCAGGATGGAAAGCCCTTCGGCCTTGAGCAGCCGCAGCGATTCGATGATCTGCTGGATGATGATCGGGGCCAGGCCTTCCGACGGCTCGTCGAGCACGAGCAGCGACGGGTTCAGCATCAGGGCGCGCGCAATCGACAGCATCTGCTGCTCGCCGCCCGAGAGCTGAAACCCCAAATTGCCGGCGCGCGCCCGAAGGACCGGAAACAGCTCGTACACGCGCGCCAGCGTCCAGCCGCCGTTCGCGCCGCCGCGCGCGAACACCGTGAGATTCTCGGCCACGGTGAGGCTCGGGAAGATGCCGCGCTCCTGCGGGACGAAGCCGATGCCGAGGCGCGAGATGGCGTGCGGCGCAAGCGCGTCGATCGGGCGCCCGTCATAGACGATGCGGCCGGGGCGCGGCTTCAGATAGCCCATCGTGGTGAGAACCGTCGTGGTCTTGCCGGCGCCGTTCCGCCCCAGGAGACAGACCACCTCGCCCTTGTCCACGGTCAGCGAGATCCCCCGCAGCACGTGGCTGTCGCCGTAATAGGCATGGACGTTCTCGAGCGTGAGCATGGTTCAGTACGCCACGCCGAGATAGACGTCGCGAACGCGCTCGTTCGCCTGGATCTCGGCGACGCTGCCGCTCGCCAACACCTCGCCGAATGACAGAACCGTGATGCGGTCGGCGATGCTGAACACGACGTTCATGTCGTGCTCGATCATCAGGAGCGCGATCGACCGCGGCAAAGTCGAGATGAGCTCGATCATGCGCTCGGTCTCGGCCGGGGACATGCCGGAGGTCGGCTCGTCGAGCAGCAGGAGCACCGGGTCGCCGGCCAGCGCCATGCCGATCTCGAGCTGGCGCTGCTCGCCATAGGAGAGGTTGCGGACCGGGCGGTCGCCGCTGCCGGCGAGATGCACGCGGTCGAGCAGCACCTCGGCATGCGAGACGACGCGGGCGTCGCGCTTCGCCGACCGGTAGAAATCGAGCGGATTGCCGCGCTTGATCTGAATCGCGAGCCGCAGATTTTCCGCAACGGTGAGATTCTGAAAGAGGTTGTTGCGCTGAAACGTGCGGGCGACGCCGTGCCGGGCGATCCGCTCCGGCGGCCAGCCGGTGATCTCGGCGTCGCCGACATGGATCTGGCCGCCGCTCGGCGCGAGCTGCCCGCCGATCTGGTTGATGAGGCTGGTCTTGCCGGCGCCGTTCGGGCCGATGATGACATGGCGCTCCCCGTCCTCGACCGTCAAGCTCACGTCGTTGGTCACGACGAGGCTGCCGAACGAGCGGTGCAGGTGGTCGATGCGCAGCACGCTCATCGCCGGCCGCCCAGGCGCACGCGGCGCAGCGCCCCCCAGATGCCGCTCGGAAAATAAAGGACGCAGGCGACGAAGATCACGCCGATGATGAACGGCCAATGCGGGGTGTAGGAGCTGATGAGATTCTTCATCAGGAGGTACACGCCGGCCCCGATCGCGGGGCCGATGAGCGTCCCGGTGCCGCCCAGCATCGTCATGATCAACACGTCGCCCGACGCGCTCCAATAGACCGTGTCCGGCGACACGAATCCGTTGTAGATCGCGTAGAGTCCGCCGGCCAACCCGGCGAAGCCCGCGCCGATCGTGAAGGACAGGATCTTGTAGGCGCGCGACGAATAGCCGACCGCGCGCATCCGTCCTTCGTTCTCGCGGATGCCGATGAAGACGAGGCCCAACGGCGAATTCACGATCTGGCGCAACACCAAATAGCAGAGCACCAGGAACAAGAGCAGCATGTAGTACATGGTCAGTGAATTCGACAGATCGAACCCGAAAAAGCTCGACCTCTCGGGTATCGAAAGGCCGTCCGAGCCGCCGGTGACCGCGCGCCATTTGACCACGATCGAATAGACGAGCTGCGAGAAGGCGAGCGTCAGCATGAGGAAGGAAACGCCGCTGACCCGGACGCAGAAATATCCGATCAATGCCCCCATGGCAGCCGCGGCGACGACGCCCAGCGCCACGCCCACCCACGTGTCCACGCCGAACAGCGCGGCGAGCACAATGACGAAATAGGCGCCGAGCCCGAAGAACGCCGCGTGTCCGAGCGACGGAAGGCCGGTATACCCCAGCAGCAAATCGAGGCTCATCGCCACGATCGCAAAGATGAAAAGCTCACCGACGAGCGCGCGCACGTAATCGGTGACGAACAGCGGAAAGGCGGCCATGGCCGCGGCGACGATCAGTCCCAAGACGAGCTTGCGATGCGCCGGCACGGGCGCGGGCGCGCTGATCGCCGGCACGGTCGGCGAGGGCACGCGGGCGATCCCGAAAATTCCCTGCGGCCGCGCCAGCAGCACCACCGCCATGACGAGATAAATGAAAAAGAGCGAGAGATCCGGCAGATAGGCCTTGCCGAACGTATCGGCCTCGCCGATCAGCAGCGAGCCGATGAACGCGCCGCGCAGGCTGCCCATTCCGCCCACCACGATGACGATGAACGCGGGAATGAGAATGTCGGTATCGAGCCCGGCATAGATGCCGAGAATCGGCGCTGCGGCGACCCCGCCGAGCGCCGCCAGCGCGACGCCGCCGCCGAACACGCCGGTGAACAGCGCCGGAACGTTGCCGCCGAGACCCGCGGCCATGGCACTGTCGTCGACGCCGGCCCGCACCATCGCGCCAAGCCGGCTGCGCTCCAGCACGAGCCACAGGACCAGCGCCAGCACGGCACCGAGCGCGATCAGGAACAGGCGATAGATCGGATAGACGCCGAAGCCGAGATCGACAGCGCCTTGAAGTTCCGCCGGCACGGAAATGCTGAAGATGTCGCGTCCCCAGAAGGTCTGCACCGCATCGAGGAAGATGAAGGTGAAGCCGAAGGTCAGCAGCACCTGGTCGAGATGGTTGCGGCGATAGAGCGGGCGCAGAAACACCGCCTCCATCGCCATCCCGAGAACGGTGATCGGAATCGGCGCGATCAGGAACGCGAGCCAGAAACTATGCGTCACCCGGAAGATCGTGAGGGCGACGAAGGCGCCGAGCATGAAGAACGAGCCGTGCGCCAGGCTCACCACGTTCATGAGCCCGAAGATGAGCGACAGCCCCGCTGCCATAAGGAACAGCAGCATGCCGTAAACCACGCCGTTCAGAAGCTGCTCGAGCAGGAACTCCATGCGCCGGGCGCGAACGCCCTCCCTGAATCTTGCTTGATTGACCGATGCGATTCGGCCGTGCGCGGTCGCCGGTGCCGACGGCGCCGCTACTCGGCCTCGACCAGCTCGTAGGGAACCTGAGTCGGACCCGATATCGCGCGGACGGTCCGCGCCTCGGGATCGAAGCCGGATTGGAGCGTGCGTCCGACCAGACGCTCGCTGCGGACGATGAGGGCGACCGAGCGACCGGCGCCGCCGCGCTCGGCATGAATCTCATAGGGTGCGACGAAGTCGATCATGCCCGGGAGCAGGGTCGTGTCGCTGAGCAGCTTGATCTCGGCGTAGCCGGGGCGCGTGCCGTCGTCGATCCGCGCGTACCGCTCCAGCCGCTCGCTGCCGTCGAGCAGGCCATAGAGCGTCCAGGCATGGGCATGGTCGTGCACGAGGCCGCGCGATTCGGGCACACGCACGGTGGCGTTGAGGACGAAGCCGAAATCCGGATCCTCGTACAGGAGAAGATTCTGTCCGGTCGTGAAGGGCCAGGACCGCGAATGCGCCATCAGATCGCGATCGGCGAGTGCGTGCTCGAGCACGGCCTTCGCGCGCTGCATCCGCGTTGCGGGATCGGGCTCGCTCGACCAGATCGTCCTGAGCGCGTCGATCAGTCGCTCCACAATGGCAAGTTGTCGTGCCGGCATCGCTGTTCCTCATTCGGCTCGGCCGCGGCCGCTTTGGCTTCGTCGCGAAGCATCGCATACTATCGCCGACCCGTCGATGGCGTCGGCACGACGTTCATCCCGGCGATGTCGATCCGCCGCCGCCCGGACCTAGCGGATCAGGCAATCCGACAGGACGGCGAACGCCGCGATCGAGGAAAAGGCACAATTGTAGTGCTCACGAAATTCCGCGAGCGTCATCGGCGCGGTGAGCGCGACGAGGCTCCAGACGCTGTTTCGCGTCATCGCCGCACCGCCCAGCGACTGCGCCTGCCATTCCACCGACGGCAGAATGACATAGGCGTAGCGGGGATCGACGCCGATGGCGGGAACCGACATCGGTGCGCTGAGGCCGGTATAAAGCGCGAAGGCCTGTGGACTGGGTGTGAGGACATTGCCCAGGAGGATATCGTGGGAGCGAATGTCCGAGAAGAGATCGGCGAGCGCCGCGTAGCTCGCATCGCGGTAGGGGTGCTCTTCGTGCTGGTTGACGTAGGCAACGAGACTCGCCGCGAGCGCCGTCAGCATCAGTCCCGCGAGTGAGGCTCGCACGCGGCGATGACGCGGAAATTGCAGCGTCTCCGCGGCGATCGGCAGCGAGAGCGCGATCAGGCACGTCACGGGAACCCAGAGCCTCGCCATGCCGCCGACGGCATAGAGAATGTTCAACACCGCCATCGACCCGTACATCACGATGATGGGCAGGTTTCGTGCCGTCCGGCAGGAGAGCAGCACGAGCGCCAGGGTGAGAAACGCCGCAAGAGGGCCGGACCAGGCGCCGAGCTCGTGCCAGACCCCCTGTGCCCATAGGCCCGGCACAATGGACTTCGGAATCTGGTAGATGACGCTGCCCTGCAGGTTCGCCAACGCATCCGCGAAGATTTGCGATGCGGTCCTGAACGGGGACGCGGGATCGACGGGACTGGTCCGAAAGATCATCGCGAGCTGATCGATGCCGTCCGGCCCGAGCCGGCGCTTGTCGATCAGGCTGTTGCGGAACATCCAGCCCCCGAACGGCAACAGGAATCCGGCGGCATAGCAGATGTATCGGCTCCACAGGCGCCGCAGATCGACGGGCTCCGAGCGCAGCGCAAAGACATAGACGAGCGGCAGAAAGAGCGCGCCGAAGAAGCTGCCGCGGATCAGCATGCCGAAGCCGCAGATCAATCCGAAGGCGAAGGCCGTCCGGTGCCTGATCGTGCCGTTTGCCCAGCCGATATCGGCGAGAAGGAGAGCGATCAGTGCCCAAACGACCGTCGGCATCTCGCTGTTCGTCATGCGCGAGAATTGCCAGTAATAGGGATTGAGGGCGAGCAGGAGCGGAACCGAAACGCGGGCGAGCGGCGCGTGCGTCAGCCTCTTCGCATAGAAATAGGCGAGGACGATGCCGATCACGCCATAGGCGATCATGCCGATCTTGACGAGCAGCAGGTTGATCGGCACGCCGCCAAGGAACGTCAGCGGCGCGAGCAGCAGGGGCAGCCCGGGCGGCCAAGTCGTGTGCGGAATGTAGGCGTGCGGGTTCAGGCTTCGCGTGTAGCCATAGCCCGCGACGAGGGACCGGCTCAGCGCGAGATAGCTCTCCGCATCGCGCGTATCGAACGCCGAGAAATCGAGCCGCGCGTTCGGGGCGAGAAAATACAGGACGCCGATCGCCGCCAGGACAATGGGAATGCCGCTCCTGCCGAGTCCGAGCCAGCGGCCGGCAGCGTTCAGCCGAGAAGCGCCGATCCGCCGCACGTGGCCAGGCTCGCAGGCCGCCGGACGTGGCGTCGATCCGCTCAATTGTGCGCCCTGATCCAATCGATGATCGTCGAGACGACCTGGTTCTCGACGCCGTAAAAGTCGTGCGGCGAGCCCGTGCCGCAGCGCGGGCCGCCATCACCGCCGCCCGCGACCGCGACGAATTCCTTCACGGGCGCCGCCGTAAAGCGCGCGATGTATTTTTTCGCAAGGGCGAACTGGCTCGCCGGGCAGGCGTCGTCGCGGTTCTGCACGTCGAGCACCGGCACGGCGATCTTCCCGACCGGCACATAGCCCAATCCGCCCAACCACACGCTCGAGGTCAGAACCACGCCCGCGATCGCGCCCGGCCCCAGGCGCGCGGCGGCGTTCGCGGCCGAGATCGTGCCGTTGCTGGTGCCGACGGCCCAGATGGGCACCGGCGCCTTCTGTTTCAGGAACGCGACGATCGCGGCCACGTCCTGGGTGTGCGGCAGCCAGGTGCGATAGATGGGGCCGAAGCCGCCGGGATGATCGGATGGCGTGTCCGGCACCGCGACGCTCATGCCGGCCGCGACAAAGCGCTGGCGCACGCGCAACAGGAAGGAGGCGGTCTCATGCTCGAGAGCGCCGTCGCCGCCGACGAAGAGGATCACGCTCGCCGTGGGCGTGGCGGCCGCATCGTAGAGAACCGGCAGTGTGATCCCCGGCTGGCCGGAAAGTTCGACCCGTTCCTCGGATCGGGCGGCGTGCGTCAACCCGATGAGCGCGGCCAGCAGCAGGATCGCGGCGGTTGTGCTACGCTTCATTGCGTGATTTCTCGTACCCCCTTATCTATTACGCTGGCGGGGCGCCGCCTTGCAACAGCGGCCTATGAAGCGCCTGTTCGCGGAAACGACAGGTGGCGGTCGCTGGTTGTACGCTTGCAGCGACAGCGATTGCCACAACGATGCGAAAAGGGATCGCCTTCTCATCCGGTATGCGCTCGGATGCCCGGCAATTTCGCGTGCGCCATGCTCGTTCGGGACGCGGGGCCGGTCTTTCACGATCGACGGGCGGATCGTGGACATGGGCCGGAGCCGGGCGGCCCTCGGTCCGCGCCGATCCCGACCCGCGCCGGACATTGCCGCTTGCGCCGGTTCACGCCCGTCAGCCAAACGCAAGATTGACATTAGTTGGTCGATTCATCTATTACAACTTTCATAGGATCGCGCGCGTGCGCGTCCCGGACCGCCGGATCGAACCGCGTGGCCGGACCGGCAATCGGCGCTATCTTCGGTCGCCGGGAAGACATGCGCGTGATCCTCGGACGAAGCGCGCCGAGAAACGAAAAAGTACAGGAGGAATTAGGATGCATCGGGCTCTCACGGTTGGCGTCATCGGGGTTGCGGCGGTCATCGGTCTGCTCGGCGGTCCCGCCTATGCCGACAGCCCGGTCATCAAGATCGGGGTCGCGCAGCCGCTGACCGGCGTCAATGGCGACTATTTCAAGCGGATGACGGTCAACCCCGTCCTCATGGCGGTTGAAGAGGTGAATGCGAAAGGCGGGATCGACGGCCGCAAGGTCGAGGTCGTGGTCGAGGATCACAAGGGCAATGCCGCGACCGCGTTGGCGGTGGCGCGGAAGCTCATCGACGTCGACCACGTCTCGATGATTTCGATCTCGGTCTCTCCCGCGGTGCTCGCGACGCTGCCGGTGGCCGAAGAGAGCCACGTCCTCGTCATGAGCGTGGCCCAGCACCCCCGGATCGCGGCGAGCCCATGGGCGGCCGGATGCTCGCCGCCGGCACCGCTTTACGGCGTCGTCGCGGCGCGCTGGGGCTACCAGACGATGGGCGCCAGGACCGCGGCCACGCTCTCGGAAAACAACGATGCCATGCGGCTCATGATCCAGGCCTTCAAGAAGGAGTTCACGTCGCTGGGCGGCAAGGTGGTCGACGAGGAGCTCTACAATTCCGAGGACCAGACCTACACGGCGCAGCTCACGAATATCCGTGCGGCCAATCCCGACCTGCTCGATGTGCAGTCCGTGGGGGCGCAAGCCTATGGGCTGGCCTTGAAGGAGGCGGCCGAGCTCAATTTTCACCCCAAGACGTTCATCGGCGGCGACCAGGCGGCCGATCCGCAGGTGCGGCAGATCGCGGGCAATCTTGCCACGGGCATCTACTACACGGCGCTCGACTTCAATCAGAAGTGGAACGCGACGAAGTTCAAGCCGCGTTGGGGCTATGACGCCGATTCGTTCGCTGCGCGCACCTACGACTGCACGAACATCTATTTCGAGGCGTTGCGGCGGGCCCACTCGCTCGACCCCGTCAAGGTGCGCGACACGCTCTACCACATCAAGAATTTCCATGGCGTGCTCGGCACCTGGGGCTACAACGGCAGCGGGGCGCCGGAAATGTATCCGGTCGTAAAGCGCGCCGAGTAGACGGGCGGCGGCGCCTTCTGCCGTCACGGCGCTATCGGGGCGAGAAGCCGGCCATGGGAGCGGCGCCGATCATGCCGGATCGGCGCCGTTCCGCCAGCACGCGACAGTCGGTCTCATGATCCTGGGTCAGTATCTCATCAACGGCATCGCTTCCGGCGCGATCTATGCGCTGCTCGCCGTCGGCTTCGCGATGATCTACAACACGACGAAGATGCTGCATATTGCCCACGCCGTGGTCTATACGGGTGGCGCCTATGTCTATTACACATGCGCCATCCTGCTCGGCATGGGGCTGTGGTTTGCTATGCCGTTCGCGATCGCGGGCGCGACGCTGCTGGGCCTCTCGATCGAAGTGGGAATCTACCGCCCGATTCGCCGTCTCGGCGGCGGTACCAACTCGATCCTCATCGCGTCGCTGGGCACGATCAGCCTTCTCCAAGGCGTCTATGCCGTGTTGTTCACGACCGATACGCGGACGCTGCGCCAAGGCCCATTGCCGGCGTTCATCGTCGGCGGCGATTCCATCACCTCGCTGCATGTCGCCGTTCTGGCCGTCGTTGCCGTGACCTTTCCGCTGCTGCAGCTTTTCCTGCGGCGGTCGCGCATCGGCATCGCCATTCGCGCATTGGCGGACAACCCCGCTTTGGCCGAGGTGCACGGCATGGATACGAGGCGCCTTTACGCCATCATCATGATGATCGGCTCGGCGCTCGCCGGCGCCGCCGCCATCCTTGTTTCGCTCGACCTCGGCGTGAAGCCGGATATGGGCTTCGACGCGGTCTTCACTTCCGTCGTGGCGGTGGTGGTCGGCGGGGTGGGCTATCTTCCCGGCGCCTTGCTCGGCGCGTTCATGCTGGCGCTGCTGCAGCAGCTCGCCGTGTGGCAGTTGAATTCCGCGTGGCAGAACGGTGTGGTGTTCGGCACGCTGGTGATCTTCCTGATCCTGCGGCCGCAGGGCGTGTTTGGCGGCAGAATGGCGTCGCGCAGGGCGTGACGCGGGAGAAGCGCAATGGATTATTTCGTCAACCTTCTCTCGCAGGTCTGCATCTACGTCATTCAGGTCGCGACCCTGGACCTGCTCGTCGGCTATACCGGCATCTTCTCGTTCGGTCACGCGGCCTTCATCGGTATCGGCGCCTATACGACGGCGCTGCTCCTGACCAAGCTGCATTTGGGGTTCGGCGCCGTCCTTTTGGGCTCGATGCTGGCGCCGATGGCGCTCGCCTTCGCGGTCGGCCTGCCGACGCTGCGGCTCAGCGGCGATTATTTCGTGCTCGGAACGATCGGGCTCACCAACGTTACCGCCTCCATTCTTACCAACTGGGTCGCCGTCACCAACGGGCCGTTCGGGATCTACGGCATCCCCGACATCTCCCTGTTCGGGTGGAAGGTGGTGACGCCGGGGCAGTTCCTGGCCGTCACAATCGTGGTCACCGCCGTGGTCCTCCTCGTCAAGCACCTGCTGATCTCGGCGCCGTTCGGGCTTACGCTGCAAGCCATTCGCGAGGACGAGACGGTGACGGTGATGATGGGCAAGAACGTCGCCCGCATGCGGGCCATCGCTTTCGCGATCGCCGGCGCCGGCGCCGGTCTATCGGGATTGCTGACCGCCTATAATCTCCGCTTCATCGATCCGACGCTGTTCGATCTCCAGCTCGTCATCTTTGCCTGGGCCGCGCTGTTCGTCGGCGGCTGCGCCAGCATCGTCGGCAACATCTTGGGCCCGCTCATCCTGGTCGGCTTTCCCGAGGCTTTGCGGTTCATCGGCCTCCAAGGCGGCGCCGTCGCGCATGTCCGCGAGATCCTCTATGGCGGTCTTCTCATCGTGATGACGATTTTCCGGCCGCAGGGTATCGCCGGGAACTACCGGATCCGCTGATCCATGGCGGGCGCGATTCTCGAGCTGCGCGACGTCTCGCGCCATTTCGGCGGCCTCAAGGCCGTGAACGGCGTCAGCCTCTCGATCGAGGAAGGCACCATCACCAGCCTCGTCGGTCCCAACGGTGCGGGCAAGACCACCGTCTTCAACCTGATCACCGGGATCTTGCCGCTCAGCTCCGGCGATATCCGTTTCGACGGCCGCAGCATCGCCGGCCTGCCGCCCTATGCGATCGCGCGCCGTGGGCTCGGACGCACGTTTCAGGATCCGCGCATCTTCTACGAGATGAGCGTGATCGATCATGTCGTCGCGGGCTTCTCGCTGCGCGGCGAAAACCCGCTCGCCGCGATCCTGCGCGGCCCGCGCATGCGGCACGAGACGCGTGCGGCGCGGGACTCGGCGCTCAGGATGCTCGACGAAGTCGGCCTGCGGCGGCGCGCGCACGAGAAAGCCCAGGACCTTTCCTTCGGCGAGCAGCGCTTCCTCAGCATTCTGCGCACCCTCGCGGGCGATCCCCGAATCGTCCTGCTGGACGAGCCGACCGTGGGGCTCGACCGTGACTCCGTTCACGATCTCACGCGTCTCGTCCAGCGCATGGCGCGGGAGCAGAAGAAGACCGTCCTGCTCGTCGAGCACAATCTCGATGTCATCTTCGATGTGTCCGATCAAGTTCATCTGCTGGTCGGCGGCAGCATCGCCCTGTCGGGCGAGCCGTCGGAGATCAAGCGTCATCCACGCATGATCGAGGCCTATCTGGGAGCGAGGTATGCCGCTTTGCGTCCGTGATCTTGTCGTCGGGTACGGCAAGAAGCTGGTCGTGCGCGAGGCGGCGCTCGATGTCGGCGCCCGGGAGGTCGTGGCGCTCATCGGCCACAACGGCGCCGGCAAGTCGACGCTGCTGAACGGCATCTTCGGCGTCCTGCGCCCGGAAAAGGGGTCGGTCGTGTGGAACGACCGCGACATCACGGCGGACTCGCCCGCGGCGCATGTCCGGCGCGGCATCTGCTATGGTCTCCAGGGCGCGCAGATCTACCGCACCCTGTCGATCGCGGAGAATCTGCGGCTCGGCGCCTTCGTCATCACCGATTCGCACGCGGCGCGTCGCAACATCGATCTCGTGTACCAGCTCTTTCCGATCCTCCAGGAGCGGCGCAACTCATCGGCCGGGACCTTGAGCGGCGGCGAGCGCCAGATGCTGGCGCTCGGATCGATCCTGGCGGCGGGACCCGAGCTTCTGCTGCTCGACGAGCCTTCGGGCGGGCTTGCGCCCATGATCGTCGAGAAGGTGTTCGATACGATCCGCGAGATCGTCGATACGATCGGTCTCTCGGTCATCCTGGTCGAGCAGAATCTGCGCGAGGCCTTCCGCGTCGCCGACCGCGCCTACGTGATGACGCAGGGGCGCATCGTGGCGCATGGCAAGCCGTCGGAACTCGAGGAAAGCAGCGAACTGCTGAAGGACTATTTCGGCGAAGGCGCCGCACGCTGAGCCGCGGGACGCCGCGCGGTCGACGGCCGGCGCAATCGCGCGGCATCGCGCGGACCGGGGCTGCGGGATTCGCGGCGCGGTCTTGCGATCTGCTGCTGCAGCTTGCTGAGGGCGGACAGGAGCTGCTTCTGCTCGTCGCTGCCGAGATCCTTCAAGAGCGCATCCTCCCGCGCGCGCCGCACCGCCTCACAGGCTGTCGCCAGGCGCCGGCCCTTGGCGGTCAGGCTCACCTCGACGGCTCGGTTGTCGTTTTCAACGCGGCTGCGAGTGATGAGCCCCTGGCGGCTGAGGCTGCGCAGGAGATGCGACAAGGCGGTCGCCTCGAGCCCGACGAGATGAGCGAGGATCCGGCATCGCAACGGGGATTGATGCAGCACCGAGACGAGAACGCGGGCCGAGCGCGAATTCGCGCCGAGCCTCACGAGATCCTGGTCGATATCGTCGTTGAGGGCCGACAGGATGCGATTCATGAGGAACCCGACCGAGTGCATGATGGCTTCCGTCATCGCAGCCCTCGCATCGTGGCGAATGATGCTCCCGCTCCGCCGTGGTCGCTCATGTCGTCACGGCAGGTGTCGGGACCGTCTCGCGCAGCATCGGCATGACGTGCCGGGTGAAGAGATCGAGCGACCTCATGGATTCCTCCAGCGTGATATCGCCGAATGCGAACTGGCCGGCGAGGTAATCGGATTCCGACTCCCGCAGATGCGTGGCGAGGAAATCGGCGACCGTATCCGGCGATCCGGCGATGCCGCGGCCGACCCGAATGACGGTATCGTAATCGTCCGGCTGGGCATGGCGCTGGGCACGGTCGTGCATGCGGAAGAGATAGGTGAAGCCGTGGTGCCAAACGGGATAGATGCGCCGCGCGATGGCGAGCGCCTCCTCGTCGGTGTCGGCGACGACGATGAATCGTGTGAGCCCGATCTTCGGCGTGGGCGCGTTGCCGTTCGTCTCGTGCCACACAGTGCGGTAGCGCCGCGCATAGGCGCGCGAGTCGGCAATCGAATCCGGACTGACCATGTGAAGCCCGCGTCGTGCCGCCCGCGCCGAGCTTTCGACCGAATGAATGCCGTACCAGATCGGCGGATGCGGCTTCTGCAATGGCTCGAGTTCCATCGGGACGTTGTCGAACCGGAAAAATTCCCCCTCGAAATTGAGCACCTTACTCGTCAGCGCCTGGGTGATCAAGGCGAGCGCCTCGTCGTACATGGCCGGCGCCTGCGCGGGATCGACGCCGAAATACTCGATCTCGATCGGCGACGCGCCCCGTCCGAAGCCGATGTCGAGCCGTCCGCCGCTCATGTGGTCGAGCATGCAGATCTCTTCGATCAGACGGACGGGATGATAGAGCGGCAGGGCATAGACGAGCGGACCGAAGCGCAGGCGTTCGGTGCGTTGCGCGACCGCGGCCAGGAACACGCTGGGCGACGGCGCCATGCCGAGGGGCGTGAAATGGTGCTCGGCGACGTGATAGGAACGGAAGCCGGCCCGGTCATAGGCCTCGATGAGCTTCAGCCGGGACTCGTAATAGTCCTTCAGCGGCAGCTTGCTGCGATCGAGATGGTCGAACACACCGAATTCCATGTTCCCCGCTCCGCGTCCTGACCGTGCCGTGTCCCCGCGACGTACTGCAGAAGGACAATGGTTGAAATCTTCATCTATTCCTGTTTTAATATATTACCGCCGGTGACGCAAGGCGAAACCATGCGAAAGCGCGGGCCGGGCACGGCGGCGCGAATGGTCGTTCGCAGGAGAGGAGAACGGAAATGAGGCTCGCCATCTGGGGCCATACGGCGCCGCGCGAGGGGCTCTCCCATACGCAGATCTACCATCAGCAGCTCGACGACATCGTCCTTGCCGAGGAATGCGGGTTCGACCACTACTGGCTCTACGAGCATCATGTCTCGCCGCATTCGTGCATGCCGTCGCCCAATCTCATGATCGCGGCGGCGGCGCGCGCGACGAAGCGGATCCGGCTCGGCACGATGGTGAACATCCTGCCTTATCGCCATCCGCTGCTGGTCGCCGAGGAAATGGCGATGCTCGACGTCCTGACCAATGGCCGCATCGATGTCGGCATCGGACGCGGGCTGAAGCCGCTCGAGTTCCGCGCCTTCGGGGTCGAACAGGATCGCTCGCGCGAGATGTTCAACGAATCGCTCGATCTCATCCTCAAAGTCTGGGCGGACAAGGATTTCGTGCATTCCGGCAAGTACTTCAAGATCGAAAAGCGCACGCCGTTGTCGCCGCCCCTCGTGCAGCATCCGCATCCGCCCCTCTACATCAGCGCGCAGAGCCGCGATTCGCTGCGGTGGGCGGCGGAGAACGACATTCCGTTCGGCCAGATCGACGCGCTGATCGAGGATTGCCAGCGCGACCAGGAATATTATCGCGAGGTACAGAAGGCGAGTGGCCATCCGCTGCGGCCGCGGCTGTTCCTCACGCGTGAAGTCTATGTCGGTGAGAGCGACGCGGCCGCGATCCGTGAGATGAAGCCCTATCTGATGCAGCATTGGGATCTGTGGAACCGCTATACGCAATTCACGAACAAGGGCGAGATGCCGGACAGCTATGATGTGTGGCGCCAGCGCGCGCCGGTCCTCCACGCCCTCGAATTCGACGAGTTGGTCGAGCGCGGGCTCGTCATTGCGGGGACGCCCGAAACGGTCGCGCGGCGCATCAGGGAGCATCAGGAAGCGCTCGACCTCCACATTCTCCTGTGCGTCTTCGATTTCGGCGTCATGCCGAATGCGATGATGCGACGCTCGATGCGTGCCTTTTCTCAGTACGTCATGCCTCTCCTTGCCGAGACCGCGACGCAAGGCTCGTGACGCAACCCCGTCCAACCGGCCACAGTGAGCGAGGAGCCGCCCGATGATCACCCTCTTTACCGCAAACACACCCAACGGCCAGCGCGCGGCGGTCGCGCTCGAGGAGTTCGGTCTTCCCTACCGCCTGAACAAGGTCGACATCTTCGCCGGCGGTGCCAAGACGCCGGAGTTCCTGAAGATCAATCCCAACGCGCGCATTCCTGTCATCATCGATCCCGAGGGCCCGGACGGTCGGCCGATCACGGTTCCGCAGAGCTGGGCCATTCTTCTCTATCTCGCCGAGAAGACCGGCACGTTCATCCCTGCGGACAAGAGAAAGCGGCTCGAGGTCATGACCTGGCTGTTCCATGTCGCGGCCGATGTGATGATGGTTCACTCGACGCTCAATGCCTTGGGCACGCAAATGCCGGAGAAGACTCCTCCGGCGATCATCGGCGAGTACGAGGGGCGGGTCGTCGATGCGCTCCGCAATCTCGATCGCAGGTTTTCGGAGAGTGCGTACCTGATCGATGAGCCGTCGATCGCGGATTTCGGCCTCTACCCGATCTTCAACCGACGTCGCACGCTCCTCGACAAGCATCCGGAACTGGTTCATCTCGCCCGGTGGGGCCGCCAGATGGATGCAAGGCCGGGCTGCCGGCGCGGGGTCGAAGCAACCCAGTGATGCGCCTCACCTCGGGCGCGCGGTTTGACACGCCCGAACGGCTCTCTTACGATTTTTTGCGTGCCAAGTGCACAAACGCGGGCAACCGCGGAACGGGAGGAGCCATGCTGACGAAGGGCACGAACGAGTATCTCGGCCAAGTCGGTGCCGGGATACCGATGGGCGAGACCATTCGTCGATCCTGGCTCGCGGCGTTCTTGTCCGGGCGCCTCTAGAACCAGCGCCCACGACCCGGTTCACGCGACAGCGCGGCAGGGCCGCGATGCCGCGGTCATCGGCGCGATGGTGGAAGCAGATCTCTCGACCACCTTGACCCCGGCGCGGCGGCGGATCGCCTTCTATCTGCTGCTGCTCGGCGCGTTCATGCCGTCGTTCAACATGTTCGTCGTGACCATTGCGCTCCCCGTCATCCGGGACGCCTTGGCGGCGAGCGCGTCGGAGGCGAGCCTGGTCGTCTCGGCCTATACGTCGGCTTACGCCGTGTGCCTGATCACCGGCGGCAGGCTCGGCGATCTGTACGGACGGCGGCTCATGTTTCTCATCGGCATGGCCGGGTTCGTCGCAACGTCGCTGATGTGCGGCCTCGCGCCGAGCATCGCGCTTCTGGTTGGCGCCCGCGTGCTTCAGGGCATGTTCGCAGCATTGATGGCGCCGCCGGTTCTCGCCGGCATCCGCACGCTGTTCTCGCCGGAGGAGATCCCCTGGGCGCTCAACGTCTATGGCACCGGGATCGGGGTCGCGGTCGCGGGCGGGCAGTTCCTGGGCGGTATGCTGATCTCTCTCGACGCGTGGGGGCTCGGCTGGCGCCTCGCGTTCCTCGTCAATCTGCCGATCGGCATCGTCGCGCTTGCCGTGGTGCCGTTCCTCGTACCCGAAAGCGGCAGCCGAGAGAGGCCGCGGATGGACTATGGCGGCGTCCTGCTCCTCTCCGCCGCCCTTGCGAGCTTCATCGTCCCGCTCTCGATCGGACGCGGCGAACATTGGGCGCCTTGGGTGCTCGCGCTTCTCGCTGCCTCGTTGCCGCTGCTCGGCGCATTTCTGGCCTTCGAGCGCCGGCTCGCGCGCCGCGGCGGCATGCCGATCCTCGACGCGGCCCTGTTGCAGATTGGCAGCTTCCGGCGCGGGCTGGTCGTCGCCTTCCTTTTTTTCTTCACGGCGCCGTTCTATGTGTTCTTCTCGCTCTATCTCCAGGCCGGCTTGAGCCGAACGCCGCTTGCCGCCGGACTCGCCGTCCTGCCCTACGGAATCGCCAATTTTCTCGGCCCGATGCTGGCGACGCGCTTCCCGGCGGCCGCGCGCCCCTATTTGTTCGGCGTCGGCATGGCGCTCGAACTCCTCGGCTATGGCGGGATTGCGCTATGCGCCGCCCTGCAGATCGGCGGCTGGGCCATTTTCATCGTGATCTTCACCGCCGGTTTCGGCCAAGGCATCGCCATGCCCGAAATGATCAACGCCATTCTCGGCGAGGTTCCGCGGAACCATACCGGCCTTGCCGCCGGCATGATGAATTCGACCTTGCAGATCGGCTCGTCGATCAGCGTTCCGGCCATCGGCAGCATCTTCTTCGCAATGCTCGGCGACGGGACGACCCCGGCCGACTATGGCCATGCATTGGGAGTCGCGATCGGATCGCAGATCGCGGTGTTGGGCCTTTCCATGCTTTTGGGTCTGCGGAATGGGCGACGCAGCGTTCGCGACGGCGGCCGCGCCGCGGCGGACGCGGCGCCACGGCGCGCTGGTCGATGATCGCGTCGCCATCGGCCTCGGTCTTGATCGCGCCTGGCGCCTTGTCGCTTGACGACCCGGCGCCGGACCCGCAGGCTCACGTCGCGCTCGCCGTCCATCAGAGCCTGTGCGCATAACATGACCGCTGCCGTCGCATCCGATCCCCTTCCGCTCAAGGGCTTGCGCGTGCTCGAGCTGGGTCACATCGTGGCCGGGCCCACGGCGTCCTTGATCCTTGCCGATCTGGGCGCCGACGTGATCAAGATCGAGCATCCGGACGGCGGCGACCAGGCGCGTCGCATGCCCGGCGCCGGGTCGGGCTATTATTTCTTCAACCGCAACAAGCGCAGCGTCGCCATCGACCTGAAGTCGCCCCGGGGCAAGGAACTGCTGCTCCGGCTGGTGCGGTCGTGTGACGTGTGCCTGGACAATTACGCGCCCGGCGCGCTCGAGCGGCTCGGGCTCGGCTACGACGTGCTCGCGGCGGAAAATCCCCGGCTGGTCGCCATGGCGATCAAGGGCTTCCTGCCCGGTCCCTATGAGCACCGGCCGTCGCTCGACGAGCTGGCGCAGATGATGGGTGGTCTCGCCTTCATGACCGGCCCGCCGGGACGGCCGCTGCGCGCGGGCGCGTCCATCATCGACATCGGCGCCGCCACCTACGGCGTCATCGGCATTCTCGCCGCGCTCCACCGGCGCGCGGAGACCGGACGCGGCCAGAGGCTCACCGCCGGCCTGTTCGAGACGAGCGTGTTCTGGGTCGGCCAATGGATGGCCCGCGCCGTGGCCACCGGCCAGCCGTCGCGCTCCATGGCAGAGATCGGCCAGTCGTTGCGCATGGGCTGGGGCATCTTCCATTTGTTCGCAACGGAAGATGACGAGCAGGTCTTTATCGGCGTCACGTCCAACGCGCATTGGGAGCGGTTCTGCGCGGCGTTCGGGCTGCAGGCGCTGTTCGCGGACGAGCGGCTCGACACGAACGAGAAGCGTGTGGCCGCGCAGGAAAGGATGCTGCCGCCCGTGCGCGCGGCGGTCGCCCGCCATGGCAGTGCCGAGCTGCAGCACATGCTCGAGCGTGCAGGCGTGCCCTACGCGCCGCTGCGCCGGCCGGACCAGCTGCTCGACGATCCTCACCTGAAAGCGAGCGGCCAGCTCCTGCCGGTGCCGATGGAGGACGGGCGGATCGGGAACCTGCCGAAGCTTCCCATTGCCAGCGACGCCTACGATTTCACTCTGCGCCTGCCGCCGCCGCGGCTCGGCGAGCACACCTGCGAGGTGCTGGCCGAAGCCGGGATCGAGGCGACCGAGATCGACGCGCTGATCGCGGCAAAGGTCGTGCTCCAAGGCGACAGACGATGAGCCGCCGGCGCTGTCCAATCACTCCCTCGGTGGCTTTCGCCACGCATTCCGCGTCGGTCACGTCAAGTGCCATGCGCTCGTTGGGCTGGAAATCGAATTCGCACAGATGCCGCTTCGAGTGCGGCTGAGAGACATGGTGGTAAACGCCCGTGATCCCGCGCCGAAGGATCGAGCAATAGGTCTGGTATAAGCATCCGTGCCTTGTTCGAGATGGGCGAGGCGATCAAGGCGAACCCGACGGGTGAATCGCCGGGCAGCGGGCCGAGGCTCGAGATCGACCGTTGCCTGATGTTCCAATTCCGCGAATTGGGCGGCACACTCGGCTTGGCCGCCATGACATAGGTGACGCTTGATGCATTTACCCGACGCAACGGATGTCCTGATCGTCGGCGGCGGACCGGTCGGGCTGGCGCTCGCCGCCGAGCTCGGCTGGCGCGGGGTTTCCTGCATTTTGGTCGAGCTGCGCGGCCGGCCGGTGGTTCACTCCAAGATGAACCTGGTCAACGTCCGAACGATGGAGTTCTGCCGGCGCTGGGGCGTCGCCGACCAAGTGCGCAACGCCCCTTTTCCCGACGACCATCCGCACGACGTCGCCTTCGTGACCAGCATGACCGGCCATGAGCTGGGCCGGCTTGCCCGCCCGGCCGCGCGGGCGCGCGACGTGACGCGGCACAGCCCGGAGACTTACCACCACTGTCCGCAGATGTGGTTCGATCCGATCCTGCAGGAGTTCTGCGACACCTTGCCGACCGTCATGTTGCGCCATCGCTGCCGGTTGGTCCAATTCCGCGCCGAGGCCGACCGCGTGGTCGCCGACGTCGCGGACGAGGCGACCGGCGCGCGCGCCACCGTCACCGCGCGTTATCTCGTCGGCTGCGATGGCGCGTTGAGCGAGGTCCGCGCGGCCGTCGGCATCGGACTCGAGGGTACGGGAACGCTCGGCCGTTCGATGCACGGCTTTTTCCGTACCACCGCCCTTCCGCGCGCACCGGGCATCGGGAACGCGATCCGCTACATGCTGGTCGGCACGGAGGGGGTATGGGCGAACCTGCTGTCCATCGACGGGCGCGATCTCTGGCGGTTTGCGATCACCCGCGTGCCGGACGACGCCGAAGCGGACGACTTCGACATGGAGGCGCGGCTGCGACACGCGGTCGGTCGCGACTTCCCGCACGAATGGCGCGGCACGCTGGCCTGGACGCGTCGCCAGTTGGTCGCCGAACGCTATGGGTGCGGGCGGGTGTTCCTCGCCGGCGATGCGGCGCATCAACTCTCGCCGACCGGCGGCTTTGGCATGAACACCGGGATCGGCGATGCGGTCGACCTCGGCTGGAAGCTGGACGCCGTGCTCAAGGGATGGGGCGGGCCTTGGCTGCTTGACGCTTACGACCTCGAGCGGCGCCCGGTCGGTTGGCGCAACGTCACCGCCGCCGGCGAAAATTATCGGCTCTGGGTCGTGCCGCAGCAGTGCGAGCGGCTGGACGAGGAAGGTCCGGACGCGGCGGAGCGCCGGCGCGCGGTCGGCGAGGCGCTCGCCGACAGCCTCCGCATCGAGTTCGACTCGGAGGGCGTGCAACTCGGCTACCGCTACGATCCCTCGCCCCTGTGCGTGCCCGACGGAACCGCGCCGCCGCCGGACGATCCGGTGAGCTACGTTCCCGTCGCGCGTCCGGGCTCGCGTGCACCGCATGTCGCCATCGAAAACGCGCGATCGACGCTCGATCTGTTCGGGCGCGGCTTCACCTTGCTGCGGCTGGGGACGCAGGCGCCTGACGCCGGGGCACTCGCCGCCGCCGCCGCCGCTCGCGGTGTGCCGCTGGTCGTCGCGACGCTGGATCATCCCGACGTCACCGCCGCCTATGAAAAGGCGCTCGTCCTGGTCCGCCCGGATGGTCATGTCGCGTGGCGCTCCGACTCGCTGCCGCCTGACTGCTTCGCCCTTGTCGACCGCGTGCGAGGGGCCGGGGCGCGCGTCGCGCGCCGATGAGTCGACCGGCTTGCGTGCAGATCGGCCCGGAACTACCGTCGCCGCATCATTTTCACAGCGGAGAACTCGCCATGTCCGCAGCGCGCTTCACCGTGTTCGATGGCGATGGCCACGTGCTCGAGAACGACCAGGAGCTCGCCCACTATTACGAGGGCGCGTACGAGGGCATGCGGTTCTTCCAGCCGTGGAGCATCTTCCCTTCGCTCGACGGCTGGGCGCGCGGCGTGGTGATGGCGAAGGAGGATCCCGACCGCCAATACACCTATACCGACGCGCGGATCTGGGGCGAGATCCTGGCGATGATCAATGCCGAAGGAAGCGTGCTCTATCCGACGGCCGGCCTCGCGCTCGGGCTCATGACCGACCATCGCTGGGCGGTGGCGACGGCAATAGCCTACAATAATTGGCTCGAGGATCTCTATTGCCGCAAGGACAAGCGGCTTTACGGCGTCGGCATGCTCGCCGTGCAGGAGCCGGACGAGGCGGCGAAGGAATTGGCGCGCTGCAAGAAGGAACGCCGGAATTTCGTCGCCATGCTGCTGCCGGCGGTGACGCATACCGGCAAAACCTATGGCGACAAGAGCTTCTGGCCGATCTACGAAGCCGCCGAGCGCCACGACATGCCCTTGGCGCTCCACGGCGCGCCCTCGCGCGGTTTCGGCTTCGACCATTTCCGCGAATTCGCGGGCGTCCACGCGCTCGAGCATCCGGTGCCGCTGATGATCCAGTTGACCGACATGATCTTCGCCGGCGTGTTCGATGCATTCCCGAAGCTCCGCGTGGCCTATCTCGAAGGCGGCTGCGGCTGGGTCCCCTTCATGATGGACCGGCTCGATTACGAATATAACTCTGTCTTCGGCAGCGCCGTGCGCACGCGGCTCAAGAAGAAGCCATCCGACTATATCCGCGGCGACAATTTCTGGGTCGCGATGGAGCTGGGCGAAAGCGACTTGAGCCTCAGATACGCGCTCGATGCCATCGGCTCGGAGAAAATCCTTTATGCCTCCGACTATCCGCACGAGCCGACCAACGCGGCGATCAAGAACGAGCTCGAGGCGTTCATCGAGTCGAACCGGTATACCGAGGCGGTGAAGAGGAACCTGCTCTACGGCAATATGAAGCGGTTCTACGGATTGAGTTGAGACCCGCCGCCGGCGCGCGGCGGAGCGCGATCGGATCGAGAGCGAACTCCCGGGCGTCATCTTTTTCGCACGCGCTTCGCCCGCGTCATTTGGTTCGCCCCGGACCAAGAGGTCCCTTCTGGCTTTAGCAAATTCGCAACCCAAACCTATCAGAGCCCATCTGGATGTGAACACGCGCCGAAGATTGGCTCTGACTCAATCTCGGTGCAGGTACAGTAGGTTTTCTCATGCGGCGCCGCGTAGGCGAGCGCGAAGCAGGTCAAGCTTGCCACGGCCATACATCTGTCGTTTGACGAGCTTGAGCTTGGTGATCTGGCCGTCGGTTTGGCCGTTCACCGGTAAGACGAAGATCCTGTGAGGAAAGCTCTTGGACAGTGACGGGACCCGGCGAAGGCCTTGGCGACCGTCCGAAAGAAGAAGGGCGGGTTGTTCCCGCCCTTCGCTTGTGCCAGCCGTTTGCCGGTCTGCTGCTGCTTTACTGCAGATACGGCGGCGGCGGCATGATGCAGGTATAGTTCGAGGCGTCGGCGAGCTCTGCCGGATCGCTGGCCACCGGCACGCCATTCACGACCTTGACGCTGCCGGTAAACCGCGCTTCCTGCGGATAAGGACAAAGCGGTCGGCTGCGTGTGGTCGGCGCGTTGTCGGGCAGACCCGAAACGAAGCCCACCTGATAGGTCGCAGCATTGAAATTCACGCCCTTGGCGATGATCGGTCCTGGCGCCGTACCGTGCTCAACCCAATCGACCAGAGGCGTAAGCATGTCGAATTGGTCCGTCGTTGCACCGCCCGTGCAGTGATCCATGTTCGGCACCGGATAGAGCCGCGAGAAACGCTGGGCAGCCTGCAAGCCGCCGTGCTGGTTCGCCATCTCGCCGTAGTAAGTGATCGTACCGAGCACCTGCGGACCCGGATCGGTGAGACCGTGATACCAGATGATCTTGTGGCCATAGTTGATGAATTTCGAGATGTCGAGCGAAGTCGAGGAATAGATCTTGGGTGTCGAGACCGTCAACATTCCCAGGTCCGTGTCGAAATTAAACGACAGCGGATCGAAGCTGGGATCAGACGGCGAAATGAACGCGTACGGAAGCTGAGCGACAAGACTCTCGCTGGAAGGCGGCGTGGTTGGTGTCCCGACGTTGCGGGCGGGGATTCCGACCGTCGTCATGTAGCCGCCGTCATAGGCATAACCCGGAACCGTATTGTCGGCATGATCCTCGGCAACGCTGCCGGCCGGTGCCTTGATCGTCAGGCCGCCGCTTGTCCGCGGTCCCTGATTGATCTTCTCGATGGCTTGGATCTGGAGAGGAGACAGGCACGTGGCGTTCTTCGCGCCGGTGCATTCAAGCTGATACGTCACACCACCCGAAACATACGTGGCCGTGGTCGGATCGAAGATCTTCTGGCACGCGGGCAAGTTGTCGATGACGCCGTCTGCGACTCCGTCAAGCGAATCGCAGGCTTGAAGCAGGGCCGTCTCGAAAAGGCTTTGATCTGCCACGGGAAGCGCGGGGTACAAGATCGGTTCGTGGGCCTGAGGGGGCGGTTCTGAAACATATTGGAGCGGCGGCAGACCCGGCGTCGATTGATAGACGTTCAGGATCTGCTCCATGCTCCAAATCTCGGCGAGATTGACGAGCTGCGTATCATAGACCGGATCCCCGGCAACGATACCGTCGAAGTATTGAGGGAATAGCTGCGACATCACCATGCCTTGCCGGCCACCCTCCGAACAGCCGACCCAATAAGAGTGATCCGGGCCGTCGCCGTAATAGGCGGCAACGATGTACTTCGCGTTCAACGTAGCGACGTTGATGGATTGGTAGCCGTTATCGATCGTCGCCATCGGGTCGACGTAAAACTCGTTGTTCGATTTTCCACACGCCTTGAGGAAGCTGTTCTCGTGGCCGCCGTCCTGGCTCGCCACCGCATAGCCCCTGATTATTCCGAAATTGGCCCCGGCACTGCCTGAGTCGCTTCCCGTGGCCGTGGGTACCGAGCCCTCGGTTCCGCCGCCGCCTTGGAACATGAACCGTCCGTTCCAATCGGCAGACAAGGGGAGTTGCACCTGGAAGCCGTCGCGGTATTCGCAATTATCGACCGGGCTGATGCGATCGTTGACATAGCCATTGACGATGCAGCGCTCGGGCAGCGTCCCAGCCGCCGGCGTGTCGACCGCAGACGTGATCACGGTATTGGGCACCGGAAAGTCTGCCGACGGGATCGACCCGAGAGCGGCGCAGGATACAACCGGCTTGATGTTCGTGCCGATCGACGTGCTCGCCGTGGAAAAGCCCGCACATTGGCCCTGTGCATAGCCGCCGTCGTCGTCGAACCCGTGACCGTGTTCCCGTGGTGTTCCGCCAACCCAGTCGAACCCGTGGCTGTGCGTCGGGGCCGGACTGTTATGGCGGCACTCCAATCTGCCGCGGATGACGGTCAGGCTGACATCGGAAGGCACGAGCGACCCGTTGTTCTGAATTTGGACGTTGCCGTCGACTTCACCCAGCCAGGCCTCACAGGGTCCGGCATTGTTGACGCACTCGAAATTGCCCTTGATGACGATTCCAGGGCCTTGAAAGCCATTCTGCCCCTTTCCAGAGCATCCCGCGATGAGAACATTTCTGTCGATTGTCACGTCACCGCCGACCATCAGAGACGCGCAGCGATCGGCCTCGACATTGCCATCGATCGTCGAGGGCTCATCATACGCGTCGACGATGAGTGTGCCGCCCCGCTGTACCAGTAAGTTACCGGTGATCTCCACGAATTTGAGCGTGCAAGACGCGTTATCGCGAACGGTAACGTTGCCATTGATCGTGGTAACCGTCGCCGCGCCGCCTACCGTACCTGAACAGTCGATATTGTGGGCGCGCGCTACCGAAGCGCCTCCCAAACCCATGGCGGCGATTGCCCCTATAAGGGCCATTGCGTGTACAAGCCTTCTCATCATGCGATTTTCTCCCTCCTCGAATGGAATCCGCGACGCGCTATCGCTTGGGACGTTGCGCGGTTAAGGCGCACATCTTCGCGGCGCGCCACTCTGTTGCGCCCGCGAGCCGGTTCAGATTTCTGTTTTGCCCCTGGCATTGACCGGCGTTCCCCCACGCCCCAGCCGATTGGTCGGCATCCGCTTTCGCAGATGACATCCGATTTGCCATCCGTCAGCAATCAATGTGCTTATGGCCAAAAGTAAACTACAGCGATCGATGGCGTCAAGCTACCGACCTGGGCGTTAGCCGCTTCTGGCCGGGCTCTTTCGCGCGCAAGGCGCCACCAGACCCGGCGCGAACTCACGCCCCACCCAGGCGGGGAATTGATCGCGTGCAACCGGCCGTGATAGCGTGCGTTGCGGTTTGCCGCGCCGCCAGGGCGATCACATTGTCGTGAACGCGTGCTTCTGATCACCGCGGACTGAGGGGAAGCCCATGACGACCGACGGCGTCTTATCGGCGATTCGGCGCGTTTGTCATTCCGTCGGCGTCGTGATTGCTATCGCCGCCTTCGCCGGCATCGCCGCCGCCCAGCCGTCGCAACCGGCCTTTACGCCAGCACAGACGCAAGCGCTCCAGCAGATCATTCACGATTACATCCTGCACAATCCAGCCGTCGTGTTCGAAGCGCTGAAGATCCAGCAGCAGGCGATGGCGAAAGACCGCGAAGAGACTGCGCGCCAGGCAATCGTTGCCAAGCGGCGGGAGCTCCTCGCCGATCCGACCTCGCCAACGGGCGGCAATCCTCACGGCGACGTCACCATCGTCGAGTTCTTCGATTATCGCTGCCCCTATTGCAAGGCGATCGAACCCTCTGTCGAGGCATTGCTGAAACAGGATCCCAAACTCCGCATCGTGTACAAGGAATTCCCCATTCTCGGTCCTGCATCGGTCTTTGCCGCCGAAGTGGCGCTGGCGGCGCAAAAGCAGGGAAAATACATCCTGTTCCACGATGCCATGATGCGGACGAAGGGTAATATCGACGATGCGACGGTTCTCAAGGTCGCGCGCCTGGCCGGACTCGACATCGACCGGCTCAAGGCAGATCTCGATCCGGCCGCGTTCGGGACGATCCTTCGCCGCAATTACGAGCTTGCCGTTTCGCTCAACATCGACGGCACGCCCGGCTTCGTGATTGGCACCGACATCGCCGATGGCGCCGCCGATATCGGCGAGTTGAAGCACATGATCGCCGACGCCCGGCAATCAAACGAATAAGCGCCGCAGCCGCAGCCGCCAAAAGCTCCGCTCGTGGCGCTCGCGGTTCCTGTCGCATTGCCCCCAAGCCCTCCACCGACGCCGAAGCCATTGGTACCAGCCCCGCCAGCACCACCTGCGCCTCCAGCCCCTACTAAACCTCCACCGCCACTGCCGTTTTCTGCGCCACCCCCGCTGCCAACCCCGCTGGCGCCACCGTTTCCGGACCGACTGCCGCCATTGCCGGCCATCCCGCCTCCGCCACCAGAATCCAGAATAAAGATTGGATAGCGACAGGGGCTGCGGCCATGCCGAGCCGTTGCCGCCGACCGCGCGATTTCCCGTGAACTGCACCGACGAGATGATGGCGTTGGCGCCATTGTTCACGAAGAGCGCACCACCTGCACCGAGACCGCCACCGCCGCCGCCGAAAGTCCCGCCCGATCCGCCCTATGCCAAGCCATTGGCCACTGTGACGTTGGCGATCGACACGGTTCCCGATTGCACGAAAAAGACGCGGCCGCTGTTGTTGGCGTCGATCGTGTACCCATTGCCGATGATCGACACGTTGCCGGTGATAATTGGCAGCGATTGAGTGAGCGTGATGTTGCTCGTCAGCGTGATCGCGCCGCCTGGCATCGCGTTCGAGGCGAGAATGCTGTTGGAGAGGCTCGCGGCGTCATTGGCAGTGAAACTCTGCGGCCGCGCAGCGGCGGGCAGCAGCAAGATGACGAGCGCGATCACGAGCGGTCGGAACCGCACCATTCCCCCAAAACGACTACGCACGCATCGAGTGAGGCGCGTAGGCACGACTATCGCACGGCGCGTCGTGCCAAGGAAAGTAAGCTGGGATTCCCCGGATGACCCCCGATCTGGCGTGAATATTCTCGCTTTTCCGGCCCCCTGCAAGCCAGACGTGAGGTGCAGAGATGGCTACCGGCACTTTGGGCGGCCCGAACCGTTCCAGAATGGCTGACTTCGCCATTTTCCTCCTCGTTCGGACACACTCCTCCCATCGGGGTAACGTATCTGTCCCTCCCGGTTCCTACGCGGGAGCCGGTCTTTGTTGCTGCCCGTCAATCAGCCGAAGAATTTCCCCGAACAATTTCCTCGGCACCGCGACCTCGGCCATCTGGAACGTGACGTAGCGCCCATGGCTCACGACGTTGGCGCCGATCTTGATGAGTTTCCCGCGCAAGGTGCTCAGCGAGCACCGCTCCGCGGTCTCGGGCATAGCCAGCGTCAGCATGAAATTCCCGAGATTGTAGGCGAGTGCGTGTAGCTGAAGGCGAACCGCGTTGGCGGAGAAGGAGCGGCTTGAGAGCCGCGTCCACTTGATCGCGCCCTTGCCCTCTTTGATCCACCCCAACAATGCTCGCAGGTGCCGCGCTGATTGTAGAACGCGACGACGCGCTCCGCCGGCCGCACCATGTTGGTGACGATGAAGCCGAGGCGCGGATACAGCTCACCGGGAACCGCGAAATTGCAGCAGCAGACGACGGTCGAAATCGAGCCTCAGAGCGCCCTTGTCCGCTTCACGTGTGGGGTCCACCATCGCCGCCCCGGTTGGCTCCCGATAAGGTCCTGAATCTGATACAAGAACCGCCTCAAACGCGCTCAAAACCGCCACTTCATCCGGGGAATGCGGGATAAGTGGTCAGATTGGCGGAATACCCTTGACGTGGACTCGGTCGAAAGCGGCAGGGGCGGGAAGAGGCTGATACAACGATGCCGTGGCTATTGGAAAGTGGCCGAGGATGCGTGGCACTTTCACTCTCGCCGAAGCCTGCGATTGAATCCCCCGCGATCTAAATCCTATGAGCGGCCTCATCACCGACCGCGAAGAGCTCACCCGCTACTGATGGCGAGCGCCATTTCCAAGTTACATCACCGCCAGTGAGGGATTATGGCGACACTGGAGCGCCACCAGCAAAAACAACAGCGCGGC
>DATKQE010000112.1:0-12685 GCA_035532935.1 Allostellaceae bacterium | reverse complement strand
CAGCCTGGATTGCGCTGCGGCCGCGGCAGCGCCGCGATGTCGCCTGTCCTCGCGGTGGTCGGCCTCAATCATCGCACGAGCCTGCCGGCGCTGCGCGACCGGTTCGCGCTGGTCGAGAACGACGGCGACGGCGTGCTCGAGGCGCTGCGCGAGGCCGGGCTCCGCGAGGCGGTGCTGGTCGCGACCTGCGATCGGATCGAGCTCTGGAGCCACGACGATCGCGCCGGCGCGCTATTCACGCCGCTCATCGCCGCACGCCTGGGGGCGGCGGACGAAAGCATCGCCGCGGCGCTTTATCGCTATGACGGCGAGGCGGCATTGAAGCATCTTTTCGCGGTGGCAAGCTCGCTCGACAGCAGCGTCGTCGGCGAGCCCCATGTGCTGGGCCAGTTGCGGGCGGCGCATCACGCGGCCGCGTCGCTCGGCCTTGTCGGGCCGGCGCTCGAGCTGGAATTCGCCGCTGCCTTTGCTTGTGCGCGCCGCGTCCGCCGCGACACCGGCATTGCCGAGCGGCCTGTCTCGCTTGCCGCTGCGGCGCTCGCGCTCGCGCGCGACATCCACGGCGATCTCGACCGCACCGCCGCCTTGCTTCTCGGCCCCTCGGAGATGGGCGAGCTGATGGCCGAGCAGTTTCGCCGGGCCGGGCTGCGGCGGCTGGTGGTCTGCGGCCCCGATATTCGCGCCGAACGTGCGGCGGCACGGCTTGCGTGCAATGTGGAGCCGCTTGCTGCACTGGATGATGCGCTCGCTGCCGCCGATATCGTCATCGCCGCCCTCGGCACCGGCCGCACGGCTTTGACCCCGCCGCTCATGGAAGCGACATTGCGGCGGCGTCCGCTCCGCCCCATCTTCGTCATCGATGCGGCGCTTCCCGCCGATGCCGATCCGGCGATCGACGCGCTTGACGGCGTCTTCCGCTACGATCTTGCCGATCTCGAACGGGTGGCGCTGGCTGGACGCGCGAACCGTGCCGCCGCCGCCGCAGAGGCGTGGCGCATCGTCGAGGAGGAGCTGCGCGTCTTTCGGGCCGACGATGCGGCGCGGCGGATCGTGCCCGCGGTAGTCGCGCTGCGGCGCCATCTCGAGCGGGTGCGCGCGGCGGTGATGGCCGAGAAAGGGCGCGACGCCGAAGCCGCGACGCGGCTTCTCGTCAACCGCCTGCTGCATGATCCGTTGGAGGTGCTGCGCGATCTCGCCGCCGGCGACAGCGATCGGGCGGCGCTCGAGGCTTTGCTGCGCCGGCTGTTCCGGCTCGACGGCGTGGAGGATGAGGCGTGAACGAAACCGCGTGGGAGGGAAAGCTGGACCGGGTGGTGCGGCGGCACGCGGAGCTGGCCGATGCGCTCGCCGACCCGACGCGGCGCGGCGGCGACTTCGCCCGGATGTCGAAGGAGTACAGCGACCTCACCCCGCTGGTCGAAACCATTGCCGGGCTCAAGAAGGCGCGCGCCGAACGCACCGAACTGGCGGCGCTGGCGGGCGAAGGTGATCCCGAGATGCGCGCGCTCGCCGCCGGCGAACTCGCCGCGCTCGACAAGCGCCTCCCCGAACTCGAGCACAGCGTACGGCTGATGCTGTTGCCCAAGGACGAGGCCGACGAGCGCAACGCCATCCTCGAGCTTCGCGCCGGCACCGGCGGCGACGAGGCGGCGCTGTTCGCCGCCGATCTCTTTCGCATGTATCAGCGCTATGCCACGCTCCATGGCTGGCGCTTCGAGGTGATGGCGATCTCCGAGACCGGGCTCGGCGGATTCAAGGAGGCGATCGTCTCGGTCACCGGCCGCAATGTGTTCGAGCGCCTCAAATTCGAATCGGGCGTGCATCGCGTCCAGCGCGTGCCCGCGACCGAGGGCTCGGGCCGCATTCATACCTCGGCGGCGACGGTCGCCGTGCTGCCTGAGGCCGAGGAGGTCGACGTCCAGATCGAAGACAAGGACCTGCGCATCGACGTCTTCCGGTCGAGCGGTCCGGGCGGCCAGTCTGTCAACACCACCGACAGCGCCGTGCGTATCACCCATCTCCCCACCGGGATCGTGGTGCAGCAGCAGGACGAGAAATCGCAGCACAAGAACAAGGCCAAGGCGCTCAAGGTGCTGCGCGCCCGCCTCTACGAGCGCGAGCGCGAGGCCGCGGCGGCGGCGCGCGCCCAGTCGCGCCGACTCCAAGTCGGCAGCGGCGACCGCTCGGAGCGCATCCGCACCTACAATTTTCCGCAGGGCCGCGTTACCGACCACCGCATCAACCTGACGCTCTATAAGATCGATCGGGTGATGAGCGGCGAGGCACTCGACGAACTCATCGACGCGCTCATCGCCGAGGACCAGGCGGCGCGCCTCGCCGAGGCCGAATGACCGGCGGTATCGCCATCGGGACGCAGGCGACAATCGGCGCCGCCGTGGCGGCGGCGCAGGCGCGGCTGAAGGACGCCGGTGTCGAGTCGCCGCGGCGGGACGCGCGCCGCCTCGTTGCGCTCGCTGCCGGGCTCGACGATGCTGCCGTGCTGGGCTATCCGGAACGCCCGCTCGCCGCCGCCGCTGCCCGCCGCCTGGCGCTGTTCGTCGCCCGTCGTGCTCGGGGCGAACCGCTGTCGCGCATCGCCGGCAAGCGCGAATTCTGGAGCCTCGCCTTCGCCCTGTCGCCGGCGACGCTGGATCCCCGGCCCGACAGCGAGACCGTGGTGGCGGCGGCGCTGGCGCGCCTCTCCGACCGACAGGCGGTGCTCCGCATTCTCGATCTCGGCACCGGCACGGGGTGCCTGTTGCTGGCGCTGCTCAGCGAGTTGCCGCGGGCGGTCGGGTTCGGCGTCGATATCCTGCCGGACGCCGCCGCCGTGGCGCGCCGGAACGCCAAAGCCATGGGCCTGGAAGCACGGGCTTTTTTCGCCGTCGGCCGGTGGGCGTCAGGGTTTTCCGGGACGGTGGACGTGGTGGTGGCGAACCCACCCTATATCGCGACGGCGATCATCGACACGCTGGCGCCCGAGGTCGTGCACTATGATCCAGTGCAGGCACTCGACGGCGGATGCGACGGGTTGCAGGCCTATCGCACCCTGGCGCCGCAAATCGCCGGCCTGCTGACGCCCCGGGGATTCGCCTGTCTCGAACTCGGCGCCGGCCAGGCCGGTGCGGTCGCCGAAATTTTTGCGGCGGCGGCACTTGACGCGGTCGGGCTTCATCGCGATTTGCACGGTGTGGAGCGCTGTATCATCGTCGCGTCCCGGCAGTTGGGCCAAGAGCCCCCTACTGCAAAAAAACTATTGGAATAGCCACACTTCCCGTCTAGGGTGGGAGTGACCTAACGACATCGAGCCACAGGCTCTTGCGCCCGTTCGGCGCCGGCACCTCCCCTGCCGTCAGGTGCCGTCCGTCCCGTGCGACGGTCACCAGGGGGTCCGATCAACAAAACAAAGTCGTGAACGATGCATCGCGATTTCAAAGGCGTCATGAGACCAGGTCAGAACAAGCGGTCACGTAACCGCAACAACAACATGAACGGCCAGCACCCCAACAACCGTCCGCGGCCGCCCCACCGTGTGCAGACCTTCGACAGCAGCGGTCCGAATGTGAAGATTCGCGGCAACGCCTATCAAGTGTTCGAGCGCTATATCGCGCTCGCGCGCGAGGCGGCCACCTCGGGCGACCGCATCGGCGCGGAAAATCTCTATCAGCATGCGGAGCATTATTTCCGCATCATGAATGCCAATGGCGAGGGCTACGGCAACCCGCAAGCGCCGCGGCCGATGACCCCGGCCGATACCGAGATGAACGGCGGCGATTTCGACGGCGATGGTGACGGTAGCGCGGCGCAGGCAACGATCCCGCCGCCGCCGGCCGAACCGGAGACACCGCCGAACTGACGGCGACATTGCGCCGTCAACGCGGGCGCGCACGACGGTCGAGACCTTGCGCGCAGCGGCCGCGCACCCATATGTGACGTGAAGGGCGTGTGACGTTGCCTCGAAGAGGGACGCGTGCGCCGGTTCAACGCATGGGGCGGCCATGGATTTCGAAAAATATACCGAGCGCTCGAAGGGTTTCGTGCAAGCGGCGCAAACCCTGGCGCAACGGCGTGGGCATCAGCAGATCACGCCGGAACACCTCCTCAAGGTTCTGCTCGACGACAAGGAAGGGCTCGCGGCCAATCTGATCGGTGCGGCGGGCGGCGATGCGCGCGCGGTCGCGACAGCGGCCGAGGCCGCGCTCGACAACCTGCCGCGCATCGAGGGGTCGGGCGCGGGCCAGGTCTATCTCGCGCCGGAGATGTCGCGGCTGTTCGGCGAGGCCGAGAAGGTCGCGGAGAAGGCCGGCGACAGCTTCGTCACCGTCGAGCGCCTGTTGCTGGCGATGACGCTGCTGAAGGATACGCCGGCGGCGAAGGCGCTGGCAGCGGCGGGCATCACCGCGCAGAATCTGAACCGCGCCATCGAAACGGTGCGCAAGGGCCGGCACGCCGACAGCGCCACGGCCGAGGAAGGCTACGACGCGCTCAAGAAATACGCGCGCGATCTAACCGCGCAGGCGCGCGACGGCAAGCTCGATCCGGTGATCGGCCGCGACGAGGAGATCCGCCGCACCGTGCAGGTGCTGTCGCGCCGCACCAAGAACAATCCCGTCCTGATCGGCGAGCCGGGCGTCGGCAAGACCGCGATCGTCGAGGGCCTGGCGCTCAGGATCGCGCATGGCGACGTGCCCGACAGCCTCAAGGACAAGCGCCTCCTGGCGCTCGATCTCGGCGCACTCGTCGCCGGCGCCAAGTTCCGCGGCGAATTCGAGGAGCGGCTCAAGGCCGTCCTCGCCGAGATCACCGCGGCCGAGGGCGAGGTCATCGTCTTCATCGACGAACTGCACACGCTCGTCGGCGCCGGCAAGGCCGAAGGCGCGATGGACGCGTCCAACATGCTGAAGCCGGCGCTGGCGCGGGGCGAACTGCATTGCGTCGGCGCTACCACGCTCGACGAGTATCGCAAGCATATCGAGAAGGACGCGGCATTGGCCCGGCGCTTCCAGCCGGTCTTCGTCGGCGAGCCTTCGGTCGAGGACACGATCTCGATCCTGCGTGGCATCAAGGAGAAGTACGAGCTCCATCACCACGTCCGCATAACCGACGGAGCGATCGTCGCCGCGGCGACGCTGTCGAACCGCTACATCACCGACCGGTTCCTGCCGGACAAGGCGATCGACCTCATGGACGAGGCCGCGGCGCGGCTCCGGATGGAGGCCGAATCCAAGCCCGAGGAGATCGACGAGCTCGACCGTCGCATCGTCCAGCTCGAGATCGAGCGCGCGGCGCTGCAGAAGGAGCACGACCCCGCCTCGCGCGACCGGCTGGAACGGCTGGTTGGGGAGCTCGACGAGCTCAAGAAGGAATCGGCCGAGCTGACCGCGCAATGGCGCGCCGAGAAGGACAAGCTCGCGAGCGCGCAGAAATTGAAGGAACAGCTCGACCAGGCGCGCGTCGAACTGGAACAGGCGACGCGGCGCGGCGACTTCACGCGCGCCGGCGAATTGACGCATGTCGTCATCCGCGATCTCGAGCGCAAGCTCAAGGAGGCCGAGGCCGCCGAAAGTCACCGCATGATCGAGGAGGCCGTGACCGATCAGCACATCGCCGCGGTGGTATCGCGCTGGACCGGCATTCCCGTCGACAAGATGCTCGAGGGCGAGCGCGACAAGCTGCTCGCGATGGAGAACAATCTGCGCCGCCGCGTCATCGGTCAGGACGAGGCGGTGGTGGCGGTGTCGAACGCGATCCGCCGCGCGCGTGCCGGGTTGCAGGATCCGAGCCGGCCGATCGGCTCGTTCCTGTTCTTGGGCCCGACCGGCGTCGGCAAGACCGAGCTGACCAAGGCGCTCGCCGAATTTCTGTTCGACGATGACGGCGCGATGATCCGCATCGACATGTCGGAGTACATGGAAAAGCACGCGGTCGCCCGCCTCATCGGCGCGCCGCCGGGCTATGTCGGCTACGAGGAGGGCGGCGCACTCACCGAGGCGGTGCGGCGCCGGCCCTATCAGGTGATCCTGTTCGACGAGGTCGAAAAGGCGCATCCCGACGTCTTCAACGTGCTGTTGCAGGTGCTCGATGACGGGCGCCTCACCGACGGGCAGGGCCGCACGGTCGATTTCCGCAATACGCTGATCGTGCTGACGTCCAATCTCGGCAGCGAGATTCTAGCGACGCTCCCTGAGGGCAAGGAGGTCGCCTCGGTGCGCGACAGCGTGATGGAGATGGTGCGCGCCGCGTTTCGACCCGAGTTCCTCAACCGGCTCGACGAGATCCTGATCTTCCGCCGGCTGTCGCGCGACGACATGAAGGGGATCGTCGACATTCAGCTCCGGCGGCTGGAAAAGCTGCTCGTCGACCGCAAGATCACGCTCGCGCTCGACGACAAGGCGCGCCAGTGGCTTGCCGAGACGGGCTATGACCCGGTCTATGGCGCGCGGCCGTTGAAGCGCGCGATTCAGCGTTCGTTGCAGAACCCGCTCGCCGAGATGATCCTCAAGGGCCGCATCGTCGACGGCGACACCGTCGCCGTCACCACCGGCGAAGGCGGACTTGCCATCGCCGGCGAGGTGGCGAAAGCGGCGTAACGGCAATGCGCGCGAAGGGCGCCGCGTCGAGCACGATCGCCCCGGCGCCCAGCGCGAAGAGCAGCGCGTAACTGCCGCTTTCGGCAAAGACGAACGAATAGCCATAGGCCGCCACCGCTTGGCCCAGCGCCCGGGCGGTGGTGGCGATGCTCCAGGCGGCCTGCTGCGCGTCGCAAGGTCGGGCGCTGTAAGCTCGCGCGAGCGAGCCGAGGACGAGCGCGGCGATCCCGACCGATCCGCTGATCTATCGCTTCTACGAGATCATGCAGGTCGATGGCATGACCATCAAGGCGCTGGTCCAGGAGGAATTCGGCGACGGCATCATGATCGCGATCGATTTCGATCTCGCGCGCGAGCGCCAGTCCGATCCCAAGGGCGATCGCGTGCGTGTCGTCATGAGCGGCAAGTTCTTGCCCTACAAGCACTTCTAAGACGCGCGGTCAGACCTCGCGGCCGATCAGCCGATCGAGCGAATAGCGGCCGCCTCCGCCCCAGGCGAAGGCGAAGATGACGAACGCCCACATCAGGACACCGTCGATGGCGCGGCCGTTGGGGATGAATACGTCAAAGATGATCACGATCAACTCGACCGTGAGCATCAGCGCAATGAGCCGCGTCAACAGCCCAAGCGCCAGCATCGCGCCGCCGAACAATTCGAGCCCGGCGATGAACCAGAAGAAGACCGCTGCCGGATGGAAGCCGAGCTTGCCCATGAGGGCCGTGACCCCTTGTTGGGTCTTCGGCACGGTGAACTTGGCCCATCCGTGCGGCATCATGGCGAGGCCGACAACGAAGCGGATGAACGGGTAGGAGAACCGGCCGAGCCTGTCGTAAAGCGGCTTTAGCGCGGGAATGAAGAGCCCCGTGTCGCGCATTGCATCTTCCATGGCGGACCTCCGATCATCGTGCCGCCCGGACGATACCGACCATGCCGCCGCGGCGCAGCCGCAACCTGCCGGCCTCACACAAAATTGACGGCGGCTCAGGCGAGGTCGCCGGCCCAGTCGCGAGTTTCGGCGATCGTCTTCAGCCGGTTGAGGAAGGCGGCGGAATAGGCGCCGTCGAAGGCGCGGTGATCGAAGCTCTGGCCGACGACGGCGATAGGGCGCGCGGCGATGGCATCGCCATCTGCGGTCTCGATCACCGTCGCGCGCTTGCGCACGGCGTCGAAGGACAGGATCGCGACCTGCGGCAGGTTGATGACCGGCGCGGTGAAGAGCGTGCCGAAGCTTCCGTTGTTGGAGATGGTATAGGTCCCGCCCTCGACGTCGGCGGGCGCGAGCTTGCCGTCGCGCGCCTTCGTCACCTGCCGCGCGATCGCCTTGGCGAGGCCGCCCGCCGTCATCTCGTCGGCATGCGCGACCACCGGCACGATCAGCCCCTCATGCGCGAGATCGACCGCGATGCCGAGATTGACGTCGCGATGAAGCACGAGATGGTCGCGCTCGAACGCTGCGTTGATCCGAGGAAACTCGGCAAGGGCGAGACAGGCGGCGCGGGCAATGAAAGGAAGATAGGTGAGTGCGACGCCGTGGCGTGCCGCGAACCTGTCCTTTGCCGCCTGGCGCGCGCGTTCGATCGCGGAGAAGTCGATCTCCACTGCCTGGAACACGTGCGGGATCGTGCGCCACGCCTCGGCGAGCCGGGAAGCGGTCCGTGCGCGCACCCGGTTCAACGGTTCGATGGTGTCGGCGTTGCACGGCGCAACCGTCGGTATAGGCGTTGCGGCGGCGGCGTTGCGCGGCGCCGCGCGCACATCCGCTGCGGCAATGCGCCGGCCGCCGCGCGCCTGCACCGTGGCGGCAATGGCGGCGAGATCGTGCCCGCCTTCCTTGACGAGCCGGCGGGCGAGCGGCGTCACCTTGAGGCCGAGCGGCGCGTCGACGCCGCCGAAGCCGCGCTCGGGCGTACGCACCTCGGCGAAGGGCGCGAGCGCCGTTGCCGGGCGCGCGGCGCCGTTGCCACCCGATGCGGCCGCGCGCGGCGTCGCGGCGCCGCTGCCCAGCACCGCCAGCACGGTTCCCACCGGGACCGTGTCGCCGGCGGCGACGCGAATCTCGGCAAGGACGCCGCTTCCGGTCGCCTGCACCTCCATCGTCACCTTGTCGGTCTCGATCTCGAGCAGGTTCTCGCCGGCCGCGACCGTGTCGCCCACCGCCTTGAACCAGGCCGCGACCCTGCCCTCGGTCACCGTCTCGCCGAGCTGCGGCATGATCACGTCCATGGCGCGCTACCAGGTGACCGAGACGTATTGCGTCTCGAGGAACTCAAGCATGCCCTCATGTGCGCCTTCGCGGCCGAGACCCGACTGTTTCGCCCCGCCGAAGGGCGCGGCCGGATCCGACACGACGCCGCGATTGAGGCCGACCATGCCGGCCTCGAGCCGCTCGGAGATGCGCAGCCCGCGGGCCAAGTCGCCGGTATAGAGATACGAGACGAGGCCGTATTCGGTGGCGTTCGCCTTGGCGATCGCCTCGTCGTCGCTGCGGAATTTCACGATCGGCGCCACGGGCCCGAAAATCTCCTCCTTGAGGCAGAGCGCATCCTCGGGGACGTTCACCAGCACGGTCGGCGGATAATAGAAGCCGGTGCCGCGCGGGCGTTCGCCGCCGATGACGGCGCGGGCACCCTTGCCGAGCGCGTCTTCAACGAGATGGGCGACCTTGTCGCGCGTGTCGGCATTGACGAGCGGGCCGACCGCGACGCCGTCATCGAGCCCGTTCCCCACTTTGAGTGCCTTCATCCGTGCCGCGAATTTTGCCACGAACGCGTCGTGCACCGCTTCGTGGACATAGAAGCGATTGGCGGCGGTGCAGGCTTCGCCCATGTTGCGCATCTTGGCGATCATCGCGCCATCGACGGCGGCATCGAGATCGGCGTCCTCGAACACCAGGAAGGGCGCGTTGCCGCCCAGCTCCATCGCCGGGCGCACGACCATGTCCGCCGCTTCGTGCAGGAGACGCCGCCCGACCTCGGTCGATCCCGTGAACGAGATGACGCGTACCCGCGGGTCGCGCAGCATGGTGCGCACGACCGCGCCCGATTTGCGCGAAGGCAGGATGTTGACCACCCCTGGCGGCACGCCCGCCTCGGCGAGAAGCTCGGCGACGGCAAGCATGGTGAGCGGCGTCTCCGATGCCGGCTTCAGCACCATGGAGCAGCCCGCGGCCAGCGCCGGCGCGATCTTGCGCGTGCCCATCGCGGCCGGGAAGTTCCACGGCGTCACCATTACCGCGACGCCCGCAGGCTTGCGCTGCACGAGGATGCGCGCGCCGGTCGATGGCGCGCGCGATACTTCGCCGATGTTGCGCGGCGCCTCTTCGGCGTACCAGCGGAAGAATTCAGCGGCATAGGCGGCCTCGGCGCGCGAATCGAGCAATGCCTTGCCGTTCTCAAGCGTCATCAGGCGCGCGAAATGCTCCTTCTTCGCGTTGAACAGCTCGAACGCCTTGCGCAGCACCTCGCCGCGCTCGCGCGGCGTGCGTCCCGCCCAGCCGTCGAACGCGGCGGCTGCGGCATCGACCGCCGCCTGCGCGTCTTCGATGGTGCCGTCGGCGACCGAGGCGATGACTTGCTCGGTCGCGGGATCGTAGACGTCGAACCGTCCGCCGTCGGAAGCGGGGCGGAACTTGCCGCCGATATAGAGATCGGTTGGCGCGTCGATCTTGGGCTCGTTTCTCATCGCATGTCCCTCACGGTTTCAGGCTGCGGCGGATCGTCTCGACGATGCGCGGCACGGTCGGCAACGCCAGATCCTCGAGGTTGTCTGCCGCCGGGAGCGGGATATGGGGGGTCGTGATGCGCACGACCGGCCCGTCGAGGTCCCAAAAGGCTTCGTCCGCGACGATCGAGGCGATCTCGGCGCCCCAGCCGCACAGCCGCGGATTTTCCTCCACGGTATAGAGCCGCCCGGTGCGGGCGAGCGAGGCGAGGATGGTCTTGGTATCGAGCGGTACCAGCGAGCGTACGTCGATCACCTCGAGCTCGATGCCATCCTCGCGCGCGAGGATATCGGCGGCGGCGAGCGCGCGCGAGACCATCAATGCCAGCGCCAGCACGGTGGCGTCGCGGCCCGGGCGCACGATTTTGGCGGTGCCGAGCCGGTCGACGATCTCGCCATCGGGAACCTCCCCCTTGGTGGGATAGAGCGATTTGTGCTCGAAGAAGATCACCGGATCGGGGTCGCGCACCGCCGCGGCCAGGAGCCCGACCACGTCGACCGGCGTCGATGGCGCCACCACTTTGAGGCCGGGGATCATCATCGCCCAGTTCTCGACGCTCTGGCTGTGCTGGGCGCCGAAGCGCGAGCCTGCGCCATTGCCGGTGCGCACCACGAGCGGGCATTTGATCTGCCCGTTCGACATGTAGCGGGATTTCGGGATCTCGTTGGCGATGTAGTCGAAGCAGACGGCGAGGAAGTCCGAGAACATGATCTCGGCGATCGGCTTCAACCCGGTCATGGCCGCGCCCATCGCGGCGCCGAGGATCGCCTGCTCGGAAATCGGCGTGTCGCGCACGCGCTTGGACCCGAACTGCTCGAGCAATCCCACCGTCGCCTTGAACACCCCGCCCGCGGCCGCGACGTCCTCGCCGAGAAACACGACGTCGGGATCGCGCGCCATCTCCTGGGCGATGCCGCGCGCCACCGCGTCGCGATAGGTCAGTTCCGCCATGCCCAGCCTCCGTCGGCATAGACGTCGGTGGTGAGAATCTCCTCGGGCGGTGGCGGCGCGGCCTTGCACTGTTCCGTCGCCTCCTCGACCTTGCGCCGCGATTCCGCTTCGATGCGCGCCACCGTCGCCGCGGCAAAGCCGAATTCGATGAGGCGTTGGCGATAGAGCTTGACCGGATCGCGTGCGAGCCATTCCTCGAGTTCGCCCGGCGGGCGGTATTTTGCGGGGTCGGCGCGCGAATGACCGCTGTAGCGATAGGTCATGCATTCGATCAGCGACGGACCCTCGCCGGCGCGCGCGCGGGCATAGGCGGCGCGCGCGGTGCGAAAGACGTCGTCGGCGTCGTTGCCGTCGATGACGATACGCGCGAGCCCATAGGCGGCGGCGCGGTCGGCGGCCGGATGCGCGACCGCGGTCACGCTCGCGATCGGCGTGTATTCCATGTAAAGATTGTTCTCGCAAACGAATATCGCCGGCAGCTTCCAGGTTGCGGCGAAATTGAGCGCCTCGTGAAAGGCGCCGATATTGGTCGTGCCGTCGCCGAAGAAGCACACCGCGACATCGGACGTGCCGCGGTACTGCGCGCGCCAGGCGGCGCCGCAGGCGATCGGCAGATGCGCGCCGACGATGGCATAGGAGCCCATCACGCCGTGCGCAGCCGAGGTGAGATGCATCGACCCGCCCTTGCCGCGCATCAGGCCGTTGTCGCGTTGCATCAACTCGCCCAGCACCTGCGCCATCGGCACGCCGCGCGCCAGCGTGTGGGCGTGGCCGCGATAGGTGCAGAAGCTGAGATCGCCCGGCGCCATCGCTGCGGCGAAGCCTGCGGCTACCGCTTCCTGGCCGAGCGAGAGATGGCTTGTGCCCTTGACAAGATTCTGCAGGAAGAGTTCGTAGGCGCGCTGCTCGCAGTCGCGGATCTCGAGTTGCAGGCGGTAGAGTTCAAGGCGCTTCGCTTCGCCGATGTCGTCGTTGTGGCGGTCGACAGTCTCGTGCTGCGGGCGGGTGTTCATCGTCCCTCCTGGGTCGGTGGCGTGCCGGGGCCGATGACCGCCCGGTCGCCGCCGCCCTTCTTCTTTATTTGCAAACGGTTGCTGCACGATGCCCGCGACCCCCCGCCGAGTCAATCGCGCAAGGGGTCTGGACACGGGCGAGGCGCGGTCCTATATGTGCCGCTCCCCTTCGGGCGGTGCTTTCCGCGGCTTCGGGCGATGCCGCACGCATGGTTGCCATGCGTTCGCCTTCGCCGACCACGGAAGAGTGTTGACGGATGGGGGGTCGGCGCATATAAGCGCGGGCTTTGTTTTGGTCTTTGACATTGTTGAGAGGGAGAAGGGATGCGCGGGCGGCGGCGCTTTGGTGCCGTTTGTCCTGTGCATTATAGGAAGTCAATTCCGATGATGCGTAGTTCGTGCGGTGCCG
>DATKQE010000111.1:0-92733 GCA_035532935.1 Allostellaceae bacterium | reverse complement strand
CGGACGCCTGAGAGCGCGGTCCGGCGCAGCCGGACGCGCCGGACCCTTGAGCGCCGGTAAATCGGGCTCTGTTATAGTGGGCGAACGGTGACATGGGGCGACGAAACCCTAGCCGAATTTCTCGACAGGGTTCACGCGAAGCAGCAGGCATCTTCAAGGAGAGCTTCGAGTTGCTCGGCATCGGCGCGGAAATCGACGCGCTGATGCAAGGGGCCGGGCTCTGAGGGGTTCCCCTTCCAAGCGGTGTCATAAAGACCGGGAAGAGGAAAGAGAAGTGAAGTTGAGCCGATATCACGACTGGCGAGAGCCGCTCTCGCGAACCGCCTCCAAGAGACTGCCGTCCGGCAGAACGAGCGGGGCTGACCCCGCTTGGCGCTGCCCGCATGGGGCGCGCTAGGCGAGCCGCTGAACGTCTCGCTCGAAACGGCGGTTAGCTCGGGAGGGCCTGCCATGCTGTGGACTTGGCGTCACGGGCCGGAGGAAGGATCGCACTGGGATGGTGGTGCGGGTGGTCGGAATCGAACCGACACTTCCGTGAGGAAACCAGATTTTGCATCCCACTATGGCTTTCGCCACGCTCGTGCCGCGTTTACGCGCTGCGGCGAGTTTGTGGGCTGGACTTTATCTTCACCCTGGGCTGTCGCCTTTAGGTGGCTGCCGTTAAGTCTCTACACCTTCCCGTTTCCGGGCTTGGCTCGGGGTTGGCATCGTCGATCGACGGAAGCGTTCACCGAGTTTGACAGCTGACGACCGGTTCGTTTCCGAACCGGCGACCCATGTTTAAGTCTGGCGCGTCTACCAGTTCCGCCACACCCGCATACCGCCTCGTCTATAGCGGCGGTCGCGCCGTCCGCCAAGCGCTAATCGTCAGGACCAGTGTCATGGTCCGAATCGTCCGTCCGGCCCTTACGGGCTTGGATCTGCGGACGTTGATCGCGGCCGCGTCGATGGTCGTCTTGATGTGCGTTGCATAAAATTTCTGGATCATCTCGACGATGGTGCGGCAATTTTTGGCGATGGCGTAGATGTCGGCGCCTTCCATGAGACGCAGGCAGATGTAGGTGTGCCACAGGCTGTAGGGGCTGCGGCGGTTGCCTTCGCGATCGAGTTGAAGCTTTTCCTCGGCGAGAATTCGGTTGAACTGAGTGCGGAGCGAGACTGGGAACAGCCGGTCGGTCGGACCCGGCTTTTTCCAGGGATTTTTGCTGCAGGCGCGCACGGGTTCGGTGTCGGCGCTGCTGGCAAATTTCGCGGTCCGCAGCCGGTCGCGCAGGCGCTTGAACGGGAGCACAGCGCCTTTGGTGCTTTTGCAATAGCCGACGCCGCGCTTGCCGCGGACGGAGATGACGAGGATAGTCTCGTCGGTGGCATCGTCCTCCTCGATCTCGACATCCCGGAATTCGAGCCGTGCGGCCTCATCGGGTCTCAGGCCAGTATTGGCCATGAACAGCACGTAATCATGCAGTTGCGCGCTTTCCCAGGCGTAGCGCTTCTTCTTCGGCTGCGCCGCGCGCCGGCGCGTCGCTTCGTAGAGCTGCCTGTATTCGTCGGGCGAGAACCACGCCCGGTGCGTGATCTTGCCGGCGGCGCGGTAAGGCTGCGACAGGTCCGGCAGGACGGTGAGCCAGGCGTGGCGCTTGGCGGTGGCTAGAATCTGCCGCAGGCAGACGATCTCATGGTGGATCGTGGAGCGGGCCGGCGGCCGGCCGGTCCGCGACGTGCCGACCCGATGCACCCGATATTCCTGGATCTTGCCTTCGGTAATTTCGGAGAGGCCGAGATCGCCGAAGAAGGGATTGAGGTGCAGGCGGGCGATCTCGCTCTTGCGGTGGACGTAGCGCGGGTTTCGCTGCCCCTGGGTGATGATCGGAAACTCCCGCTCGAATTGGGCGGCGGCGTCGCGGAAGGTTTTTTCGCGTGGCTTGATTTCGCCGCGTTTGTGCTTGCCACGCAGCTCGAGATACCAGTGTTCGGCAAAGTCCTTCGCGAGCGAGAGGCTGTCCTCGTGGGTGCTGATCCGGTGATTTCGTCCGGCGAGAAAAGCCGAGCATTGCCAGTAGGGGCTGCGTTCGCGTCGATAGACGTCGAAAACTGTTTTCGAGTCTGCCGCGTCTACCGATTCCGCCACAGGGGCCGCAACTCGGGAACGGGCGACTATAGCGACGGCGCCGACTCGGTCAACCGCTTGCGGTTCCTGTCCATTTCCGCTCAGATCGCGCCGGCGCCGGCCGTTCCGTGCGTCGTGGAGGATCGGAGCGGTGCTCTATTTCGACGATTTCCACGTCGGTCAGGTGATCGAACTCGGCAGCCGCGGCGTCACCGAGGCCGAGATCGTCGCCTTTGCCACCGCCTTCGATCCGCAATACTTCCACACCGATCCCGCGGCGGCGACGGCCTCGATCTGGGGCGGACTCGTGGCCAGCGGCTGGCACACCGCCGCGCTGTTCATGCGGCTTCTGGTCGACGGCCATCTGCGCGACGCGGCAAGTATCGCCTCGCCCGGGGTCGAGGACATCCGCTGGCTCAAGCCGGTACGCCCGGGCGACCGGCTCAGCGGCAGGCTGACCGTGCTCGATGCGACGCGCTCGCGCAGCGGCGCCGCGCGCGGCACCCTCAAGCAACTGGGAGAGCTCTTCAACCAGCGCGGCGAGCTGGTGATGACGCTGCGGCCGATCTCGATCATCGGCTGCCGGCCGTCCTGACGGAAAGACGCGTCCTTGCTCGATCCGATCATCGCCGCCGTTGCCGCCTTCATCATCGCCGCGATCTCGTCGCTGGGCTATGTCGGCATCGCGCTGCTGATGGCGATCGAATCGGCCTGCATCCCGCTCCCCTCCGAGATCATCATGACATTCTCGGGCTACCTCGTCTCGACCGGCCGGCTCGATCTCTTCCTGGTCGCGACCGCGGGCGCGGTCGGCTGCAATATCGGTTCGACCGTCGCCTATGCGATCGGCTCCTATGGCGGCAGGCCGCTGGTCGAGCGCTATGGTTATTGGGTGCTGATGGGCCAGCGCGAGCTGGCCGTGGTCGACCGGTTCTTCGCCCGTTTCGGCGGCATTGCCGTGTTCATCGGCCGGCTGCTTCCGGTGATCCGCACCTTCATCGCGCTGCCGGCGGGGATCGCGCGGATGCCGCAGGTCAAGTTCCAGCTCTATACGTTTTTCGGCTCGTGGCCGTGGTGCTTCGCGCTCGCCTATATCGGCGCCCGGCTGGGCGCGCGCTGGAACGCCGACCCTGGCCTTAGGGCGTTCATGCACCGCTTCGACGGCGTCATCGTCGTCGGGCTGGTGCTCGCCGTCGCGTGGTATGTGTGGGCGCATTGGAAGTATCGACTGCGGGCGAAGCCATGACCCTGCGCATAGGCAACGCTGCGACGGCGCGCTATCGTCGGGCCATGCAGCGCAATGCCCTCCTCCTCATTCTGCTCGGCAGCGTTGCCGTGGTCGGCGGCGCGCTGCTGACCCAATATGTCGGCGGCCTCGTGCCGTGCGAGCTGTGCCTGCTCGAGCGCTGGCCCTATTACATCGGCATTCCGGTGGCGCTGCTGACGCTTATCGCCGGCCGGCACCGGGCGCCGGCGAGCATCGGCGCCGCGGTGCTCGCGCTCATCTTCATCGGCAGCAGCGGCCTCGCCTTCTATCACGCCGGCGTCGAGCGGCATTGGTTCGAAGGGCCGTCCGCCTGCACCGCGTCCACCACCGTCGCGACGACGATCGAGCAATTGCGGGCGCAGCTCATGGCGACGCAGCCGGTGCTGTGCGACCAGCCGCAATGGTCGTTCCACGGGCTCACGCTCGCCGGATTGAACGTGCTGGCCTCGCTTGGGCTCGCGCTGCTGTCGCTTGTGGCGCTCCGGGCCGCGCTGTCGCGGCGCCGGTCATGAGCGGGCCGCGCCGCCTTCCCGGCGACCCGCCGGCGGCGGAGCTCCTCGCCCGCATGATCCGCGTCGATCACGCCGGCGAATACGGCGCGATGCGGATCTATGCGGGACAGCTCGCGGTGCTCGGCCGCTCGCCAGCGGCGCCGGTCATCCGCCGCATGGCCGAGCAGGAGCGCCGCCATCTCGCGGCGTTCGAGGCGCTGGTGGTGGCGCGGCGGGTGCGTCCGACCGCGCTCCAGCCGCTGTGGCACGCAGCCGGATGGGCGCTCGGCGCCGCAACGGCGCTCATGGGCGAGAGCGCGGCGATGGCCTGCACGGCCGCGGTCGAAGAGGTGATCGACGCGCATTACCGCCGTCAGATCGAGGAACTCGGCGACGACGAGACCGCGCTGGCCGCCGCGCTCGCGGAATTCCGCGACAACGAGATCGAGCACCGCGACACGGCGCTCGCTCATGGTGCGGCGGAAGCGCCGGCCGAACCGCTGCTCTCGACCGCGATCAAGGCCGGCGCGCGGCTGGCGATCTGGTTGTCGACGCGGCTTTGACGGGGGAAACCAGGACCATGATGCGGGCCAAGACCGAGCAGCGCGTGAAGCGGTGGAACGACCAGCGCTGGATCATCGATTCGGTAATCCAGGCGATCGGCATGGAATGGGACCAGCCGCGCCTCGCCTATACGCTCTATCCATGCGGCCCGGACGGCACCGGCGATTTCCGCGCCGTCGGGGCGCGGGTGCGCAAGTTCGCCGACATGCACCGCGAGTTCGCCGCCGCCGCACGCCGGCGCGAGGCCTGGGCGGAGCGGTTCGAACAGCAGGGCCGGCGCGTCGCCGCGCGCGAGAGCTACTTCATCGCCGCGCTGCTGTGGTCGGCAGCGCGGTGGCCGATCTTCGAGAACAACGCCACGTCGATCCATTACAACGCACGCACCGTCGCCTGCTACGACAAGTTCGCGCAATACGCGCCGCATCCGGTCGAACGCATCGAGGTTCCGTTCGGCGGCAAGAAGAAGTCGCTACCCGGCTATCTCCACTTGCCGCGCACGCCCGCGCGCGGCGAAAAATTTCCGTGCGTCATCTCGATCGACGGCATGGACGCGTCGAAGGAGATCATGTGCTCGATGTATGGCGACAAGTTCCTCGAGCGCGGCTTCGCCAATTTCGTCTATGACGGACCCGGCCAGGGCGAATGCCTCGTGCGTGAAATCTTCGTCACCCCGACCAATCACATGGACGCGGCCAAGGCGGTTCATGCCAGGCTGGTACAGCACCCCCATATCGACCCCGACCGGCTCGTCATCATGGGTGTGAGCTTCGGCAGCTATTTCGGATTGCAGGCCGCGGCCGCGCTGGGCGACCGGGTCAAGGGCGCTGCGGTGAGCTTCGTCTGCCACGAGCCCGGCATGAATGCGATCATGGACATGGCCTCGCCCTCGTTCAAGATGCGCTTCATGTACATGGCCGGGTTCGACGACGAGCGGCGCTTCGACGCCTTCAAGGAGAAGTTCACGCTGCTGCCGCAGGCAGGGCGCATCCGCTGCCCAGTGCTGATCCAGGCCGGCGAGGACGACGAGCTTTCGCCGATCGAGTTCTCGCACGCGCTGGTCGAGCGCATCAAGGCACCGAAGAAACTGGTCGTTTACGAGGGCGAGCGCCATGCCATCGGCGGCGGGGCGGCGGCGGCGCTCGGCGAGAACTGGTTCACCATGCTCGCCGACTGGTGCCTCGACCGCGTCGAGGGCAAGCCCGCGCCGAACGAGCGCGTCGTCATCAACGCGCTCGGCCAGGTGGTGGCGACACCCTATCGCTGAGCGCACGTGCAAGACGGAGGAAAGCGACATGGCGACGGAATATCGGCTTCTCACCTATCGCGAGGGCTCGGGCGCGCCGACGGCGGGCGTTCTCATCGGCGACCGCGTGCATCCGGCAGCGGCGCTGGTCGATGGCGCCGGCATCGACGCGCACAGCGTCCTCGGCCTGCTGCAGGCGTGGGAGAGCGTGCGCCCGCGCCTTGCCAGCGCCGCCGCGCGCGTGCGCCCCGGCGACGGCACGCCGCGCGACGACGTGACCGTGCTGGCGCCCATTCTCTATCCCGGCGCGGTGTTCTGTGCCGGCGCCAATTACTGGGACCATGCGCGCGAGATGTGGGAGGCGCAGAAGCGCCGCACCGGCCAGGAACCGCCGCCGCTGGTCAAGGCCAAGGACCCGTGGTTCTTCATCAAGACCGGGCCGCATTCCATCATCGGGCCCGACGCGCCGATCCACCTGCCGCCCTTGGCGAAGAACGTCGATTGGGAAGCCGAGGCCGGCGTCGTCATCGGCCGGCCCGCGCGCAACGTGCCGGTCGAGCGCGCGTTCGATTACGTCGCCGGCTATGTCATCGTCAACGATGTCTCGGCGCGGGATCTCGGACCTCGCCCCGACCGCGCCGGCACCGCCTTCGCCCAGGACTGGTTCAGCCACAAGTGCTTCGATGATTCCTGCCCGATGGGGCCCTATCTGACGCCGCATGAATTCGTTCCGGATCCCAACGACATGGCGATCAAGCTGTGGGTCAACGGCGTGCTTAAGCAAAATTCAAACACCAAGGAGCTGATCCACGGCATCGCCGAGCAGATCGCCTTCCTCAGCTCGCGCCTGACGCTGCGTCCCGGCGACGTGATCGCCACCGGCACGCCGTCGGGCGTCGGCGCCGGCCGCGGCGAGTTCCTGAAGCCGGGCGATGAGGTCCGCATCGAAATCGGTAATATCGGCACACTCGTCAACCGCGTCGCGGCGGCGTAGGCACGCTCAGATGCGGGCGCGCGGCTTGCCGGCGACGCCCGCTTCGGCGATCGCTGTCGGAATGGCGGACGGGGCCTGCGGCGCCATCACATGGGCCCCGGCGATGCCAGGGATCTCGGCGAATTGCTGCAGCAGCTCGGCGCAGATGCGCAGGCCCTCGCGGCGCGCGTCCTGCGCCTGCTCGAGGCGCGCGACGATGGCGTCGGGAATGATCGTGCCGAAGAGCCGCTCCTTCATCCAGCGCGCCGAGCGGGCCGAGGGTATGGGCGCCACCCCGATCAGCACCGCCAGCCGCGGGACCAGGCCCAGTTCGATGAGCCGCGCCGCGTAGCGCCGCACCACCGCCACGTCCATGCAGAACTGGGTCTGAATGAAGTCGGCGCCCGCTTCGACCTTGGCGACGAGGCTCTTGGGCATCCATCCCGGCGGTGGATCGACCGGCAGGTCGGCGGCACCGAGCAGCAGATCGAATTCGCCCTTGATCTCGGTGCCGGGTGGCAGGCGGTGTTCGCGCCGCATGCGGTTCGCGGTCTCGAGCAGCCCGCGGCTGTCGAGGTCGAAGACCGGCTTGGCCTCGGGCTGGTCGCCGAGCTTGGGATCGTCGCCGGTCAGAACGAGCACGTTGCGCACGCCCAGCGCCACCGCGCCGATGAGATCGCTCTGCAGCGCGATGCGGTTGCGATCGCGGCAGGTCATCTGCAGGATCGGCTCGACCCCGTTGTCGATGAGAAAGCGCGCCGCCGCGACGCTCGAAAGATGCGCCTTCGCCCCGGCCCCGTCGGTGACGTTGACCGCGGTAGCGACGCCCTTGAGCGGCAGCGCGCGGGCGATGAAGGCGGCGGGATCGGTGGCGACGGGCGGCGCGAGCTCGGCCGTGACGACGAAGCGGCCGCTGGCGAGGGCGCGCGCGAGCGCGCTGGTGCCGGTGCCGGCGTCCATCTATGCGTTCCAGTGCGCGAGCGGCTCGCCCGCGACCGGCGAACGGAACGTCGCCAGCCGCTTCATCGGGATCGAGCCGATATAGGCCGTCTTGAGATCGGGACCCGCGAACGCGATGCTCGCCGGGAATTGCACAGTGGCGCCGGTGGGATCCTCGAAGATGCGGCGGCAGGCGCCGTCGGGCGCGATGACATAGAGCCCGTTCTTCGCCACCTCGGTCACCCAGAGATTGCCCTCGGCGTCGAAGGCGAGCCCATCGACGCGCGCGCCGGGACAGAGCTCCGCGGGCCCGAACACCTCGGGCTTGCCGAGCTTCCCATCCGCGGCGAGCGGCAGCCGCAGGACGCGGCCCTTGGCGGTCTCGGCAACGTAGAGGTGGCGGCCGGCGCGATCGATCCGCACCTCGTTGGTGAAGCAGAGGCCCTCGGCCGCGAGCCGCGCCACGCCGCGTTCGAGGACCAGGATATAGCCGTCGGGAATCGCCGTCTGGGCGGCCTCCTGCCGCGGCACCGTGCGGGTCGAGACGGTAATCCAGACCCGGTCGGCGCCGGGATCGCAATAGACGAAATTGGTGGCGCCGAGCGGCTTGCCGTCGAAACTGCCGAGCACGACCTCGTGGCGTCCGTCGCGGAACAGGCGATAGAGCTTGCCGTCCTCGATATTGGCGATGAGGATGCTGCCGCTGCGTTCGAGCGCGAGCCCGTTGGGGGCGCCGGGGATCGATCCGATCACGCTCTGCCGGCCGTCGGGACCGATGCGCGTGACGCCGCCGCGATTGTCCGAGGTCCAGAGCGTGCCGTCGCGCTCGGCGAGCACGCATTCCGGCCGGCTCAGCCCCTCGCCGCGCCACTCGATCTGTTGTGGCGTCAGCGTGAAATTCCCGAGAGTCATGGCGCTCCTCGAACCGCGCGCGATGGCGCTGGCGGCAAGTCTAGCAGAGACCGGTAGCGGGCCAAGCGCTCATGCGCGCCAGCGGCTCATGCGGCGCTCGGCGCGCCGGCACAACTCGTTGAGCACGACCGCGATCGCCGCCAGGGCCGCGACCAGGGCAAAGAGCTTCGCCGGCTGGAAGCTCTCGGTGAAGAGCCGCGTGTAGTGGCCGACCCCCGCCTGCGAGACGTAAAGCTCGGCCAGCAGCACGCCGAGCAGATCGCCGGTCATGGCGACCCGCATGCCGGTGAAGAGGCTGGGGATCATGTGCGGCAGGATGACGTTCATGAAGGTCTGGAATCGACTCGCGCCCATCGAGCGGGCGCAGGTAAGGAGCGTCGGCTTGACGTCCTGCACCCCGGCCACGACCGCGATGACGATCGGAAAAACCGAATGCGTGAACCCGAAGGCGATCTTCGATTCCGGCCCGATCCCGAAGGCGAGGATCATGAGCGGCAGGATCGTCGCCTGCGGAATGGCATAGAGCATGACCACGATCGGATAGAACGAGCCGCGGGCAAAGCGTTGCAGCCCGAGGACGAGCCCCAGCGGCACGCCGACCACGATCGCCATCAAAAAGGCCGTGACCAGCTCGTAAAGCGTCGTCTGCAGCGCCCGCATCACCGGTCCGTTGCCGATGAGGCCGACCAGCGACACCACCACATCCGACGGCGGACTCATGAACAGCGGATCGCCGAACAACCGTGCCCCGAGCTCCCACAGGATCAGGAGCAGGATGATCACGCCGACCCGCGCGGTTCCCGGACCGAGCTTCATCCCGGCCCCCGCTTCACCCGCGCCTCGATCAGCGACACGCCGCCATTCAGCAGGAACGCGATCAGGATGGCGAAGAAGATGTAGGCGAACATCTTGGCGGGGTCCATGCTCTCGGCATAGGAGACGATCCTGTGGCCGAGGCCCGCCAGCGAGGCGATCGTCTCGGAGCCAAGGATCGAGAGAAAGGCGAGGATGAACCCCACCCTGAGACCGGCCAGCACGATCGGAAACGCCGCCGGCATCATCACCGACCAGAACATCTGTAATTCCGAGGCGCCCATCGAGCGCGCCGCCGTGACATAGGCGCGGTCGACATAGTCGAACCCGGCGATGGTATTGAGGACGACGGGAAAGAACGCGATGGTCGCGCCGATGGCGATCTTCGATCCCGCGCCCAGGCCGAAGAACAGCACGTAGAGCGGGAACAGGAGGATCGCCGGAATCGAATAAAGCCCGGCGAAGAGCGGATCGAACACCCGGATCGAGAAGCGCGAGCGGCTCACGACATAACCGATCGCGCAGCCGAACGAGGCGGCGATGAGGAAGGCGACGACCAGCTCGTAGAGCGTGACGTCGAGATCGGGCCAGTACGATCCGCTTGCGAGCAGCGCCAGGAACTCGTCCCAGCACGCCGGCAGCGGCGGCAGCAGGATCGGGCTGACCAGCTCGTCGCGCCCAACCCAGTACCACACCAGCAGCAGGACGGCGACAAATCCCACTTGTACGAGGCGGTAGCCGAGGCGCGCGCCCTTCATGGCCGCGTGTCGCCCATGGTCTTGCGGATCTCGTCGTGCAGCAGCTCGTAGAGCTCGTTACGGAGCCGGGCGAGCTTGTCCGAGGTCATGAAGCTGCGGCTGCGGGGATGGCCCTCCTCGACCGTGATCATGGTCTTGATCCGGCCGGGCCGCGCGGTGAAGACGGCGACGCGGTCGGCCAGGAACACCGCCTCGCCGAGGCTGTGGGTGACGAAGACGATGGTCTTGCCGGTACGCGCCAGGAGCACGGACAGGTCCTCGCCCAGCACCATGCGGGTCTGCTCGTCAAGCGCGGCGAAGGGTTCGTCCATCAGCAGGATGTCGGTCTTGAGGCCGAGCGCGCGCGCGAGCTGCGCGCGCTGCTTCATGCCGCCCGAAAGCTGCGCCGGATAATGATGGGCGAAATCGGCAAGCCCGACCGCGCCCAGCGCCTCCATCGCCCGAGGCTCGCGCTCGGCCCGCGCCACGCCCTGGAATGCCATGCCGAGCTTGACGTTGTCGAGCACGGTGCGCCACGGAAAGAGCGCGCTTTCCTGGAAGACAAAGGCGACCTTCTTGGGCAGCGGCCCGTGCATGCGCTCGCCGTCGATGGCGACCTCGCCCGAGGTCGGCGTCATCAGCCCGCCGATGACATTGAGCAGCGTGCTCTTGCCGCAGCCGCTCGGCCCGATGAGGCACATGAGCTCGCCGCGCGCCACTTCGAGCGACGCGCTTTCGAGCGCAACGACGCGGCGCGGATCGCCCTCGGGTCCGAACGCCTGCGACACGCCCGCGACCGATATGGCGGCATCGCCCCGGCTCACGCGGCCCCCGCGGCGTGATTGGACGAAATCACGATACCTCCCTGTAGCGACCTATGTTGATTCTGGCGGCGACTATGGAGTGCCGCGGGCGCCGGCGCAATCTCTTTGGAGACCTTGGGCGTTACATCAGCAACCAAGCGGACGGCGACCCGCGCTCAGCCTCCCCGCAGATGGAACAACCGCGCCGCGGTATCGCCGAGGATCGCGCGGCGCTCGGCGGCGGTGAGCGGGGTCTCGTCCACGACCTTGACCGGCGCGGGGTCGCCGATCGGAAACGGGTGATCGGAGCCCAGGACCACCTTGTCCGCACCGGCGCAATCGCACAGGTAGCGCAGCGTCCGCGGATCGAACAGTACGGTGTCGAAATAGAGCCGGCGGAACCCGTCGACGGCATCGGCATACTCGCCCGGATGGATGGCGTTGTTGCGCGCGAGGCGCCCGAGCAGATAAGGCAAGCCCCCGCCGCCATGCGAGATGACGAGATTCATCCCGGGAAAGCGCTGGAGATGCCCCGAATAGAGGAGCCGCGCCATTGCCGTGACGGTATCGGTGGCGCGGCCCACGGCGTTGATAAGATCGAAGCCGTTGAGGCGGTCGTCGCCGCAGCCGAACATCGGATGAACGAACACGGTGACCTTGCGCGAAGACGCCGCCTCCCAGAAAGGATCGAGGTCGCGATCGTCGAGTGCGCCGTGCGTGCCGTGCGGCTGGGTCCCGATCATCACGCCGCGACAGCCGGCAGCGAGCGCCTCCTCCAGCACGGTCGCGGCGAGCGCGCCGTTCTGCAACGGCACGGTCGCGAGCGGCGCCAGCGACGGCAGCGCCGCAGCGCCCTTCAGCATCATCTCGTTCATGAAGCGCGCCCAGTCGGCGCCTTCCTCGGGCGGCAGCTCGTAGCCGAACAGGTCGAGCCAGCCGCCCGCGAGCTGGCAGTCGATCCCGTGCGCGCCGAGCCACTCCTGGCGCAGCTTCAGATCGCTGAGCCGCGGCGCCACCGGCCGCGTCGGCGCGCCGCCGGCAAACGCCATGCGCGTCTGCGGCCCGTCCGCCGTCACCTTGACCGAGGGGAACAGCCGGCGCTCGGCGCGCAGCGCCTCGAGGAACGCGGCCGGGACGAAATGAGCGTGCGTGTCGATGATCATGCTTCTTCCTCGTCCTTCGCAGCGAGCAGCTCGCCCACCGCGGCCGGCGTCATCGGCAACGCCGCGAGATGCAGCCCCAACGGCGCGAGCGCGTCGTTGACCGCGCTTGCGACCGCCGCCGGCGCGCCGAGATAGCCGGCCTCGCCCGACCCCTTCTGACCGAAGGTGGTGAGCGGCGACGGCGTGCAGTGATCGACAATGGTGATGTCCGGCACCTCGTGCGCGGAGGGCAGGAGGTAATCCATGAACGAGCCGCTGACGAGCTGGCCATTGGCATCGTAGAGAAAGCGCTCGTACAGCGCCGCGCCGATGCCGTGCGCGATCCCGCCATAGGTCATGCCGTGGACGATGTCGGGATTGATCATCACGCCGCAATCGTGGCCGCAGACATAGGTCCCGAGCCGGGTCTGGCCGGTGACGCGGTCGATTTCGGCATAGACGACATGCGCCTCGAAGGCAAAGCACGGATACATCGGCACGCGCCCGTCGGCGGTGGGGAGCGTGCCGCCGTTCGGCACCTCGGCGACATGGAGCGCCTGCAGTCCGGGCTCGGTTCCCGGCGGCAGCAGGTGGAACTTGCGATGCGCGATCTCGACGATCTCGGCCCAGGTAAGGCGCCGGGCGGCATCGGCAGCGACGAGCACGTCGCCGCCGCGATAGACGAGCGCGTCGGCGCCAATGCCCAGATTATGCGCGGCGATCGCCACGATCATCGCCTTGAGCTTGCGCGCGGCCTCGGCCGCGGCGGCGCCCAGCATGATCGCCATGCGGCTTCCGACCGGGCTGTTGCTCGGCAGCGCCGCGAGCGAATCCGACCGCACCACGCGCACCGTGTCGGGATCGCGTTCCAGGATCTCGCCGATGACCGTCGAAACCAGCGTCTCGTGCCCCTGGCCCGCGCTCGTCGTTCCCATCGCCGCGACGATGGCGCCGGTGAGATCGACCTTGACCTGACATCCCTCCATCCACGTCGTGGTCTCGTTCTTGGGATTGAACAGCGGCTCGAACGCCGAGTTGCCGCCGCTCGGTTCGAGACAGCAGGAAACCCCGATGCCGGCGAGGCGTCCCGCCGCGCGCGCCGCGTCGCGGCGCCGCACCAGCGCGTCCCAATCGGCGGTAGCGAGGGCCTTGTCGAGCACGGCGTGGTAGTCGCCGCTGTCATAGGTGCTGCCGCTCGGAATGGCGTAGGGAAACTCGTCGTGGCGGATGAGATTGCGCCGGCGCAGCACGACCCGGTCGAGGCCGAGCTTGCGCGCGATCAGATCCATGCCCGTCTCGATCGCGAAATTGGTCGGCGCCTGGCCGAAGCCGCGGACGGCCTCCTCCGGCGTCTTGTTGGTGGCGACCGAGATCGGCTCGTAGCTCACGCTCTTGATGCGATAGGGGCCGACGATGGCACCGATCGGCTTGCCGAGCTGAAAGGGCGCGCGGCCGGCATAGGCGCCGACATCATCGATGGCGCGCATCTTCATCGCGCGGACCACACCGTCGTCGTCGAACGCCATCTCGACATCGAAGATGCGGTCGGGTCCGTGCGCGTCGCCGCCGCGCAGATTCTCGAGCCGGTCCTCGATCAGCCGCACCGGCGCGTTGAGGCGGCGTGCGAGATGGCCCGCCAGCACGCTGTGCTTCAGCCCGCGCTTGCCGCCATAGCTGCCGCCGACATCGACGTCGAAATGCGTGCGCACCGCATTCCCCGGCAGGCGCAGCGCGCGCGCCAATTGCTCGGGAAATTTCGGCATCTGGATCGAGGCCCAGACGTCGAGGAGCCGCGCCGCCGGGTCCCACTGGGCGAGCACGCCGAACGTCTCGATCGGCACGGTGGCGCTGCGGTGCCAGCGCGCGCGATAGGCGATGCGCCGGGGTGCCGCGGCGAAATCCGCCTCGACCGGCCCCCACACGAAATGCCGGCGATAGAGCAGGTTGGTGCCGAGCGGGACATGCACCAGCGGCGCGCCGGCGGCGAGCGCGGCCTCCGGATCGACGACATGGGGCAACGGCTCGTAGTCGACCTCGACCAGCTCGGCCGCGTCCTCGGCGACGGCGCGCGATTCCGCCACCACCGCGGCGACCCATTCGCCGGCATAGCGCGCATGGCCGACCGCGAGCGGATAGCGCAGCATCTTGGGCAGATCGAGACCGCTCATCAGCGGATCGGTGGCGCGGGCAATGTCTTCGCCCGTGATCACCGCCCTGACGCCCGGCACGGCCAGCGCCGAAGCGGCATCGATGCGCTTGAGCCGCGCCTGCGGATAGGGACTGGCGACGAGCGCCACATGGAGCATGCCCGGAAGCGTGTAATCCGCGGCGAAGCGGCCGGCGCCGGCGAGGAAGCGGCGATGCTCCCGGGCGCGCCGCTTGTGCGCGATATAGCGAAAGCCGCCGCCCTCAGCCGCCATCACGGCCCTCCGGCACATTGGCGCCGCGCAGGCGCCGCGCCGCGAGCGCGATCGCCTCGACGATCGGCTTGTAGCCGGTGCAGCGGCAGAGATTGCCGCCGATCGCCTCGCGAATCTCGGCCTCGGAGGGCTCGAGCGTCTGCTGCAGCAGGGCGTGCGCGGCGATCAGCATCCCCGGCGTGCAATAGCCGCATTGCAGCCCGTGCATCTCCCAGAACGAATCCTGCAGCACGCTCAGCCCCTCGGGATCGGGCGCCAGACCCTCGACCGTGACGACCGCGGCGCCCTCGGCCTGGACCGCGAAGATGAGGCACGAGCGCACCGGCTTGCCGTCGAGCAGCACCGAGCAGGCGCCGCACACACCGTGCTCGCAGCCGACATGCGTCCCGGTGAGGCGCAGCGTGTCGCGCAGGAAATCGACCAGCGTTTGCCGCGCCGGGACCGTCGCCCGGCGCGCCGTGCCGTTGACCGTGAGGGTGATCTCGTGCTGCGACATTCAACCCTTGCCCCTGACGGCCTCGCCCTTCGCCTCGGCGAGCGCGCGCGCGACCAGCGCGCCGGCGACACGGCGGCGATAGAGCGGCGAGGCGTGAAGATCGGCGAGCGGCGCCAGCGCGGCACGCGCCAGCGAAGCGGCCGCCGCAATGTCGTCGTCGTCGAGCCGCGTGCCGATGAGCCGCGCCTCGGCATCTGCCATGCGGGTGGGAGTCGCATCGGCGCCACCGACCGCGACCGCTGCGCGCCGGCATACGCCGGCTTGATCGAGCACCACCTGCGCCGCCGCGGCCGCAAGCGCGAAATCGCTTTGCCGGATGCTTACTTCCTGGAACCCGGTGCCGAGCGCGCCGGCATCACGCCACACCGGAAAGCGGATCGCGGTCATGCATTCCGCGGGCGCCAGCACCGTCTCCATCGGCCCGGTGACGAAGCCGGCGAGCGCCATCGTGCGCGTGCCGGAAACCGAACGCGCCTCGATCTCGGCATCGAGCGCGAGCGCGGCGAGGACGATCTCGGCTGCCGGGTCGGCGTGCGCGAGGCTGCCGCCGATCGTGCCGCGGTTGCGGGTCTGGACATGGCCGACGAATCCGAGCGCCTTGGCAAGAAGCGGCACGCGGGCACGCACCGTTTCATGCGCGAGCGCCGCCGCCTGCCGCGTCGCGGCGCGCACGACGACGTGATCGCCCGCATCGGCGATCCCGTGCAGCGCGGCGATGCGGTTGATGTCAAGGAGCAGCGCCGGCCGCGCCAGCCGCATCGCCATGAGCGGCACCAGCGTCTGCCCGCCGGCGATGATCTTCGCCTCGCCCGCGGCCTCGGCGAGGCGGCCACACACCGCATCGATGGAGGCCGGGCACTCGTAATCGAAATCCGCCGCCTTCATCGTCTGCGACCGGCGCGTCCCTTACTCATGGGCCGGAGCTTAGCGCGCGCAGGGCCTGTCAAGGAAGCGCGGGCTTGACCGCGCCCATGCCCCGGCGCAAGGTCGCCGCCGCGATTTCGGCGCGATGGAGGCGAGGGTGAAGCTGGTCCTGTTCGAGAGCGGCGACAAGGCGATCCGCCCCGGCCTTCTGACCGAGCGGGGCGTGGTGAGCATCGCCGAGGCGGTGCGGCAAAGCTACACGCCGGAACTCACCATGGAAGGGATCATCGACGATTTCGCCGCGCTGAAGCCGCGGCTCGAATTGTTCGCGCGCGAGGGCAAGGCGCTGCCGCTCGCCGAGGTGCGACTGCGCGCGCCGCTGCCGCGTCCCGGCAAGATCCTCGCCTGCATCGCCAATTACTGGGAGCACGCGCAGCGCGAGGCGCGGCCCCTCAACATGTTCCTCAAGAATTCCGAGGCCGTGATCGGACCCGGCGACACCATCGTGCTGCCCGAATTCACCGAGCCGTGGATCTTCATGCACGAGGCGGAACTCGCGATCGTCATCAAGGGCCCGGCCAAGATGGTGAAGCGCGACAACTGGCGCAGCGCCGTGTTCGGCTATACCGGCATGATCGATGTCTCCGCGCGCGGCGACGGAAGGCGCACCTGGAAGACCGGAAGCTGGCTCGGCAAGTCGTTCGATACCTTCGCGCCCTTGGGCCCCTGCATCACCACCGCCGACGAGATTCCCAATCCCAACGATCTGCGCATCCGCTTCTGGAACAACGGCCAGCTCCGCCACGACTACAACACCGACGACATGGAGCACCCCGTGCCCGAGCTGATCGAGTTCGCGACCACGGTGATGACGCTCAACTCGGGCGACATCATCGCCTGCGGCACCAATCACGAGGGGCTGGGCGCGCTCCAGGACGGCGAGACGGTCGAGTTCGAGCTCGAGCGCATCGGCAAGATGAGCTTGAACGTCGTCGATCCCCTGAAACGCACATGGGAGCGCGGCGTTTACATGGGCGCCGATTCCACCAACCCCGAAGCGGTGCGGCGGCATCGGCCGAAGACGGGATGAGCGGCGTGCCCTTCGACGGCGCGCGACGTCGAAGGGCGCAGGGTGCCAGCACGTTCGTTTTCACTCCGCCGCTGCCTGCGCCGGCTTGCGCCAGCGGAGCACCGGCTTGCGTGCCGCCGCGGTCTCGTCGAGGCGGCGGCGCGGCGCCAGATGCGGCGCCGTGTGGAAGAATTCCGCCTCGCCCGCCTTGGCGCGCTCGGCGAGGCTGCGCATCACTGCGATGAAGCGATCGAGACCCGCCTTGCTTTCGTTCTCGGTCGGCTCGACCAGGAGCGCGCCGTGGACGATGAGCGGGAAATACATCGTCATCGGATGGAACCCCTCGTCGATCATCGCCTTGGCGAAATCGAGCGTGGAGACGCCGGTGTCGTGCAGGAAGCGGTCGTCGAACAGCACCTCGTGCATCGCCGGGCCGGGATATGACGCCGTAAGCACGTCCTGGAGCGAGGCGAGGACGTAATTGGCATTGAGCACGGCGTCGCCCGAGGCCTGGCGCAGTCCGTCCGCGCCGTGGCTCATGATGAAGGCCAGGGCGCGCACGAACATGCCTATCTGGCCGTGGAAGCCCTTGATCCGCCCGATCGTCGCGGCGGCCTCGCCCTCCGCGTGCTCGATCAGCCGGAAGCCGTCGCCGTCGTGGACCAGCCACGGCAGCGGCGCGAACCGCGCCAGGCTTTCGGCCAGCACCACCGGCCCGCTGCCGGGTCCGCCGCCGCCATGCGGGGTCGAGAAAGTCTTGTGCAGATTGAGGTGCATGGCATCGATGCCGAGATCGCCGGGCCGCACCCGCCCCATGAGCGCGTTGAAATTGGCGCCGTCGAGATAGAAGAACGCGCCTGCGCCGTGCACCGCCGCGGCGATCGCGCGCATCTCGCTTTCGAACAGGCCGCAGGTGTTGGGGCTGGTCAGCATGATCGCCGCGACATCGGGCCCGAGCTTCGCCCGGAGCGCCGCGAGATCGACCCGGCCCGCATCGCCGGCGGGAATGGGATCGACCGCGTAGCCGCAGGTCGCCGCGGTTGCCGGATTGGTGCCATGCGCCGATTCCGGCACCAGCACGCGCTTGCGCCGCTCGCCGCGCGCCTCGAGCGCCGCATGGATGCACATCATGCCGCACAGTTCGCCATGCGCGCCCGCCGCCGGCGACATCGCCACCGCCGGCATGCCGGTCAGCGCCTTGAGCCAATGCGCCAGCGTGTCGATGAGGGCAAGCGCGCCTTTGACCGTCGCCGGCGGCTGCAGCGGATGGAGATCGGCGAACCCCGGTAGCCGCGCCATCTTCTCGTTGAGGCGCGGGTTGTGCTTCATGGTGCACGAGCCCAGGGGATAGATGCCGGTATCGATGCCATAGTTCTTCTGCGACAGCCTGGTGTAGTGGCGGATGACCTGCGGCTCGCTCAATCCCGGCAGCCCGATCGCGCCCTCGCGCCGCATGCCGCCGAGCCGGTCGGCGACCGCCGGCGGCTCGGGCCAATCGACGCCGGAGCGGCCGGGCGCGTCCTGCTCGAACAGCAGCAGCTCCTCGATTTCGAGGCCGCGGTTGCGGTGCCCGTCGCCGGTATCCGCTTCGGCCGCGAAGCCCGAGACCGCCCGGCTCCAATCGCTCATCGGAGTTGCTCCCGCAAGGCGGCGGCGAAGTTGTCCATCTCGGCCTCGGTGTTGGTTTCCGTCGCCGCCACCAGCAGCAGATCGGCAAGCTCGGGCCGGTCGGGCCAGAACCGGCTTGCCGGCACGCCCGCGAGCACGCCCTTGGCGGCGAGCGCATCGACCACCGCCGCGGCCTGACGCGGCAGACGCAGCGTGAACTCGTTGAAGAAGCTGTCGTTGACGATCCGCACCCCGGGCACGCCCTCGAGCCGCTCGGCGAGCGCGACGGCGGCGGCGTGGTTGAGCGCCGCCAGGCGCGTGAATCCGCTCTCGCCGAGCAATGCCAGATGCGCGGCAAAGCCCAGCGCACACAGGCCGGAATTGGTGCAGATGTTGCTCGTCGCCTTCTCGCGGCGGATATGCTGTTCGCGCGCCGACAGCGTCAGCACATAGCCGCGGCGGCCCTCGGCGTCGTGGGTCTCGCCCACGAGCCGGCCCGGCATCTGCCGCATATGGTGATCGCGCGTCGCGAAGAGCCCGAGATGCGGCCCGCCGAATCCTATCGCGTTGCCAAGCGACTGGCCCTCGCCGGCGACGATGTCGGCGGCCATCGCGCCCGGCGGCTTGACGAGGCCGAGCGACACGGCCTCGGCGACGACGACGACCATGAGCGCGCCGGCCTTGTGGCAGGATGCTGCGAGCGCGCCGAAATCGCGGACCTGTCCGAAGATGCCCGGGTTCTGGACGATGACGCACGAGGTCTCGCCGTCGATCAGCACGGCGGGATCGTCGGATGCGGCAGGATCGGGTGGACGGGCGACGACGGTAAAGCCGTTGAAATGCGCATAGGTCGCGACCGTCTCGGCATAATGCGGATGCAGGCCGCCGCCCAGGATCACCTTCTTCCGGCGCGTGAGGCGATTCGCCATCATCGCCGCCTCGGCCGTCGCCGTCGCGCCGTCATAGAGCGAGGCGTTCGCCACATCCATGCCGGTGATGAGCGCGAGCTGGGTCTGGTACTCGAACAGCGCCTGCAGCGTTCCCTGCGCGATCTCGGGCTGATAGGGCGTGTAGGAGGTCAGGAACTCGCCGCGCTGCACGATGTAGTCGACCGCCGCGGGGACATGGTGGCGATAGGTTCCGGCGCCGAGAAAGAACGGGACGGAGCCGGCGGCGACGTTCCGCGCCGCCAGCGTGGCGAGCGCGCGCTCGACCGCAAGCTCGCCCATGCCGCACGGCAGGTCGAGCGGCCGGTCGAGCAGCGCGTCGGTCGGGACGTCGCGATAGAGATCGTCGATGCGGGCGGCGCCGATCGTCGCGAGCATGACGCGGCGGTCATCGTCGGTGAGCGAGAGATAGCGCATCACGCCAGCCCTTCGACGAATTTCTTGTAGGCCGCTGCGTCGAGCAGGCCGCCCAGTTCCGTCGCATCCGCCAGCTTGAGCTTGAAGAACCAGCCCGCGCCTTCGGCATCGGTGTTGACGCGTGCGGGGTCCTCGGCGAGCGCCGCGTTCACCGCCCTCACCTCGCCCGACACGGGCGCAAAGATCTCGCTGGCCGCCTTGACCGATTCGACCACGCCCGCCTCCTTGTCCTTTTCCAGGCGGCGGCCCGGCTCCGGCAGCTCGACATAGACGACGTCGCCGAGCTGGGTCTGGGCGTAGTCGGTGATGCCGATCACCGCCTCGTCGCCTTCGACCCGCACCCATTCATGCGTCTTGGTGTACCTGACATCGCTCATCGGATGACCCTCACGCCGGAGAATTTCGGCCGCTGTGATAGCGATGCGGCACGAAGGGAAGCTTGACGATCTGCGCCGGCCGCGTGGTCCCGCGCACAACCAGCCCCACCGCCGTGCCCGGCGCCGCGTGCGAGGTGGCGACATAGCCCATCGCCACCGGCCCGCCCAGCGACGGCCCGAACCCGCCGCTGGTGATGCGCCCGATCGGCGCGCCGTCGGCGCCCACGATCGCGGTGCCGTCGCGCGCGGGCGCGCGATCGGCCGGCCGGATGCCGACGCGCTTGCGCGCTGTGCCCTCGCGCAATTGCCGCGCCACCACCGCGGCGCCCGGATAGCCGCCGTCCTGCCGCCGCCGCGGCGCAATCGTCCAGCCGAGATCGGCCTCGATCGGCGTCGTGGTCTCGTCGATGTCATGGCCATAAAGACAGAGCCCGGCCTCGAGCCGCAGCGTATCGCGCGCGCCGAGCCCGACCGCCATCGTCTCGGGCTCGGCCAGAAGGCGGCGCGCGAGCATCTCGGCGCCGTCCGCCGGCACCGAGATCTCGAACCCGTCCTCGCCGGTATAGCCGGAACGGGTGACGAGGCAGGACAGGTCGGCGAGCGAAAACAGCGCCGACGCCATGAAGGCGAGACCGGATGTGCCCGGGGCAAGCCGGGCGAGCACGGCCGCCGCCGCCGGGCCTTGCAGCGCCAGCAGCGCGCGATCCCGCAGCGGCGTCACCGCCGCGAGATGCCGGCCGAGATGGGCGAAATCCGCTTCCTTGCGCGCGGCATTGACGACGAGAAAGAGATGGTCGCCGCGCTGCATCACCATGAGATCGTCGAGGATGCCGGCGGCCTCGTTGGTGAAAAGCGTGTAGCGCATCCGCCCCGGCGCGAGCCCGACGATGTCGCCCGGCACCAGCGTTTCGAGCGTGCGCGCGGCATCGGCGCCGTCGAGCCGCCCCTGTCCCATGTGCGAAACGTCGAACAGTCCCGCCTGGGCCCGGGTGTGCAGATGCTCGGCGAGGATGCCGTGGTCGTAATGCAACGGCATCGCATAGCCGGCAAACTCGACGAGCTTGGCGCCGAGGCTGACATGCAGGTGGTAGAGCGGCGTGCGTGCGAGGACTGCGTCAGCCATGTTCTCTCCCAGGACTACGGGACCGCGCCGGATGCGATCGCTGCCCCCTCTGTCCTGGGACCTGAAAGATTGGCCGGAAGCGCCGCGCGGGCGGCCGGTTTACCTCGTCGGTGAGGCGCGGGCCTTGCGGCGCCGCGCCTGCTTTCCAGAGTCGCCTTTCCCCGACAGTCCTTCTGCCTGAGAGTTTCCGGGGCGGTTGCTCCTTCGGCGCCGGGTCGAGACCCGATCTCTCCTGTCAGGGCGTCTGGCAGGAGAACCCTAGCACCGCGCTCAACCGAAGACCAGAGCGGGCGCAACGCTTTCCGCCGCGCGCGATGCGGTCACGCCGAAGTGATGGTCGAGCCGCAAAGTGAGGCAGAAGGCCGAGCCGCCGCTGCGCGCGAACGCGCCGAGACCGATCTCGTGCACGCGGTAGCCCCGCTCCTCGAGCCGCGCCCGGAGCGTATCCGTACAGCGCGACATCGTGATGTCGCGCCCGAGGCAGACGGCATTGGCGGCGAGCCGTTCCGCATCCTCGGCGCCGATGGCGATGCGGCAATCCGAGGCGACGCGATCGTTGATGATCGCGAGCCCGGCGGCGGTGAAGGCCTGCGGCACGTACAGGAGTTCGCCGCCGCTCAACGGGCAGAGCGCCGTGTCCATGTGGTAGAAGCGTGCATCGGCGAGCGCGAGCGCCACGGTCTCGATGCCGAAGCAATCCTGCACCACCGCGCGCGCTTCGCGATCCGACCGCGGCCCGTAGCCCATCCAGAACATCTGCCGCGTGCGATCCCAGACGCAGTCGCCCGCGCCCTCGAGCCGCATGCCTTCGGGCAGGGTTCGCACCTCGTCGATGATGCAGAGCGCATCGAGATTGTGGAACGCACGGGCGAAATGCGCCTCCTCACCCTGCCGCTCGGGATGGCGGAAGCGCGCCAGCAGCGCGATGCGGTCCATGACCACGGCGGCATTGGCGGTGAAGACGAGATCGGGCAGCCCCGGCACCGGCGGCACCAGCTCGACCCGCGCGCCGAGCGACTTGAGCTTGCGGCAAAGCGCCCGCCACTGGCTCTTGGCGTTGGCCGCGAGCGCCGGCGCGGCGCTCGCCCAGCTCGCCGGGTCCATCCAGGGATTGATCGTGTAGCTGACCCCGAAGTGATCGGGCCGGCACATCAGGATGCGAGCGTCGTCTCGAGTGTCCATTTCTTACCTTCCTTGTCCCTGCTGTCGTGCCAGCTTTCGAGCTCTCGCAGCATGTCCTCGAAGCGATCGAGCCCCCAATCGAGGTCCGATTGGGAAATGACCAGCGGCGGCGCCAGCCGGACCACCGTGTCGTGGGTTTCCTTCGACAGCACGCCGTTGTGCAGCAACAGCTCGCATGCCTCGCGCGCGTCGGCGAAAGCGGGATCGATCTCGGCGCCGACCCACAGGCCGCGGCCGCGCACCGCCTTGAGGACGGGGCTCCGCATCGCCGCCAGCCGCTCGAGCATATGCGCGCCCAGCACCCGGCTGCGCTCGACCAGGCCTTCCTCCTCGATGATCTTGAGCGCTTCGAGCCCGACCGCGGCGGCCAGGGCGTTGCCGCCGAAGGTCGAGCCGTGCGAGCCCGGGGTGAACACGTCCATCAGCGCGCGGCGGCCGAGAAAGGCCGAGACCGGCAGCACGCCGCCGCCCAGCGCCTTGCCCAGCACCAGACCGTCCGGCAGCACGTTCTCGTGCTGGAACGCGAACCACGCGCCGGTGCGGCCCAGCCCCGATTGCACTTCGTCGAGGATGAGCAGCACGTTGTGCCGATCGCACAGTCGCCGGAGGCCGGCGAGCCAGCCCGGTGGCGGCACGATGATGCCGGCCTCGCCCTGGATCGGCTCGACCAGGATGGCGGCGGTGTTGGCGTTGATCGCCCGCTCCACCGCAGCGAGGTCGCCGAACGGCACCGCGCGGAAGCCGGGCGTGAACGGCCCGAACCCGTCGCGATAGTCGGCTTCCGAAGAGAACCCGACGATGGTGGTGGTGCGGCCGTGGAAATTGCCGGCGGCGACGATGATCTCGGCGCGGTCGGCGGCGATGCCCTTGACGCGATAGCCCCAGCGTCGCGCCGCCTTGATCGCGGTCTCGACCGCCTCGGCGCCCGTGTTCATCGGCAGCGCCGCATCGAGACCGGCGATCTGACACAGCTTCTCGAGGAACGGGCCGAGCCGATCGTTGTAGAAGGCACGCGACGGCACCGCGAGACGACGGGCCTGCGCCTCGAGCACGGCGATGATGCGCGGATGCGCGTGGCCGTGGCTCACGGCGGAATAGGCGCTCATCATGTCGAGATAGCGCCGTCCGTCGACGTCCCATAGCCAGGCGCCCTGCCCCCGCGTCAGCACCACGGGGAGCGGGTGGTAATTGGCGGCCGAATAGCGCGCCTCGAGCGCGATCGCATCCATCGTGAGCATCCCTATCTGACGGAGCGCCGATTATCGCGCAAGCACGGCGCGGATGATGTCGAAACGCCCCAGCCTTGCAGCCGAATCGGCTGTTATGCCGCGGGCGGCGGCCGTTATCGGCTGCGCGGGGCGAGAAGCGGCGTGGGATAGCCGGCGAAGCGCCGCACCGGCCGGAGCACGATGTGGCTGACGATGCGCGCGACACCGAGCACGGGATCGCCGATCAGCTCCGAGGTTAACGATTCATAACGGGCGAGATCGGCGCAGATGAGCCGGGCGATGTAGTCGAAGGCGCCGCTGACCTCCCAGCATTCGACCATCTCCTCGACCAGGCGCAGGCGCCGCTCGACCTGGTCGCGTCGCGCCTGGCTCTCAAGGGCAATCTCGGAAATCACCGTCACCGGCCGCGTCAGCTTGTCGAGATCGATCACCGCCTGATAGCCGATGATGACGCCCGAGGCTTGCAGCCGCCGCACCCGCTCGAGGCAGGGGCGCGGCGTGAGGCCGACCCGGCCGGCGAGCTTCTGGATCGTGCAGCGCCCGTCGCGTTGCAGCGCGGCAAGAATCCTGACATCGATCGCGTCCAGTCCGCGGGACCGTCTTGCCGGCATCGTCCCCCTCGCCCGAGCCTCGGCGCGGGCAAGGCTAGTCGATGGACAGGACTTCGCAAAGCTTCCTAGAGTGACGGCGAATGCATCGTTAATTACCTCCGCGGGACACAATGGGCACAGAAGTGGCGATCCGACCGATGGAAGCGCGCGACGTCGCGGACGCCGAACGCCTTTACCGCCTCGCCTTCGGCACGTATTTCCAATTGCCCGATCCCCTGGCGTTCCGTGGCGACGCTTGCGTGATCGAGCCGCGCTGGCGCAGCTATCCCGATGGCGGCGTCGTCGCGCTGGCCGGCGGCGCGATGATCGGCCTGTGCTTCGTCAGCAACTGGGGTGGTCTCGCGGTGCTCGGGCCGGTGGCGGTTCATCCCGATCACTGGCGGCATGGCGTCGCCCGGCAATTGCTGGGGCCGGCGCTCGAGATCGTCGGGCGTTGGCGGAACCGGATCACCGGCCTCTTTACCTTTCCGCAAAGCGCGCAGCATCTCCGCCTTTACCAGGATTTCGGCTTTTGGCCGCGGCATTTGACCCCGGTTCTGGCGAAGCCGCTCGCGGGACCGCATGAGGTGCCGGGCGCGGCCACTCTCTCGGCCCGGACCGACCGCGCCGCCGTCGTTGCCGCATGCCGCGAGCTTACGGAATCGGTCTTTGCCGGGCTCGATCTTTCCCGCGAGATCGCAGACGTGGTCGAGCGCGGCCTGGGCGACACCATTCTGTTGTTCGAGGACGGAGCGCTCGCCGGATTCGCCGTCTGCCACACCGGCGCTGGCAGCGAAGGCGGCTCGCAGGCCTGCTTCGTCAAGTTCGCGCTGGTCCGTTCGGGCGGCGGCGCGGCGGGCCGGCTCCGGCGTCTCGTCGCCGCCTGCGAGAATTTCGCGCACGGGCGCGGCGTCGGCCAGATCGCCGCCGGCGTCTCGACCGGCCGGCACGACGCCTATCGCACGATGGTCGAGCTGGGATTCCGCATGCAGATCGCGGGCGTCACCATGCATCGACCGCATGCGCCAGGCTATGACCGCCCGGACGTATTCGCGCTCGAAGACTGGCGCTGAGGGCGGAGCGCCGCGTTAAGCCGCTGCGGTAGCGGCGGCGAGTGGCGGGCGGCGGTCGCGCCAGGGCATGGCGCGCTCATAGGCGTGGGCGGCACGGAACAGCGTCGGCTCGTCGAACGGCTTGGCCACAAGCTGCATCGCGAGCGGCAATCCGCCGTCGCCGTAACCGGTGCAGACCGACATCGCCGGATAGCCGGTGACGTTGAAGGCGGCGGTGAAATTCGGCTGCTCGACGATGCCCCATTTCGGGACGCGGTCGATCGGCGGCGCCTCGGCAGGAACGGTCGCGGTCAGAATGATATCGAGCCGGTCCATGGCGCACGCCAGCTCCGCGCACAGCTCGCGCCGCCGCCGCTGGGCCTGAACGTAATCGGCAGCGCCGACGAGGGCGCCGAGCACGAGCCGGTCGCGCAGCAATTCGCCGTATTTCTCCATGCTCGTGCGCATCCAGCGCTCGTGCACGGCATAGCCTTCGACCAGGATGATGACGAGGCCGCAGGCACGCCAATCGGCGAGCGGCGACAACGTCACGTCGCTGATGACGGCACCTTCGCGACGATAGAAGTCGACCGCGCCGTCGATCGCCCGGCGCGTCGCCTCGTTCACCGGATTGTCGCGCTCGTGGAACTGGCGCAGCACGCCAATGCGCAATCCCTTGGCACCGGCGCCGAGCGCGGCGCGAAAATCCGGCACCGCGCGATCGACGCTGGCCGGGTCCTCGGGATCGTAGCCCGCGATCGCCTGGAGCAGGATGGCGCAATCCTCGACCGTCCAGGCCATCGGTCCGGCATGGTCGAGCGAGAACGCCAGCGGAATGATGCCGACGCGGCTGACGAGGCCATAGGTCGGCTTGATGCCGGCAATGCCGCACAACGCCGCCGGCAGGCGGATCGAACCGCCGGTATCGGAGCCGAGACCGCCGAGAACCAGTCCCGCCGCCACCGCGGCGCCGGTGCCGCTCGACGACCCGCCGGTGAAATGCGCGGGATTCCACGGGTTGCGCGCCGGTGGCCAGGGCAGGTCGAAGGACGGCCCGCCGAACGCGAACTCGTGGGTTGCGAGCTTGCCGAGCAGCACGGTCCCCGCGTCGGCGAGGCGGCGCGTGCAGGCCGCATCCCGTGCCGGCACATGGTTCTCCAGGACGCGCGAATGCGCAGTGGTGGCGATGCCCTTGGTTTCGTAGATGTCCTTGAGCCCGATCGGAATGCCGTGGAGCGGCCCGCGCAGCGTGCCCTTCATGGCGGCATCCTCGGCGTCGCGCGCGGCCGCGAGTGCCCGATCCTCGGTCAGGCGCAGGAAACTGTGCAGCGTGCCGTCGAGCCGGGCGATGCGGTCGAGACAGGCGCGCGTCAGCTCGACCGGCGACAGCCGCCGCGCGGCGATGAGCGACGCCGCCTCGGCGATGGTCGGAAACGCGGCGCTCATGGCACGCCGCTTTTGTCGACGGCGAAGATCGTTGCGGGCTCGGCGGTGCTGGGATGCGGCGTCTTGAGGCGTTCGATCAGCGCCTCGAGCGTACCCCAGGCGCCGTGAAGCTCGGCGGTCTGAGCGGCGCTCAGTTGCAGCCCGGCGCGGCGGGCGAGCGCTTCGAATTCGGCCCGGCTCGTCCTGGGCGTCGCCATGTCAGGCACCGAGCTCCGCGACGGTGCCGTCCGGCAGCCGCCCCTGCGCGCGGTATTGCGCGATCTTTTCCATCAAGGGAGCATCCGACACCGAATAGAGCACGGCGTCGGCCGCGCCGGTATTGATGTGGCGCCGCCACAGGAAATTAGGCACGACGAAGAAGTCGTTGGCCTCCCATTCGAGGCGCTGACCGCCAACCTCGGTCACGCCGCTGCCCTCGAGCACGCAGTAGAACGTGCTGGCGGTCTCGCGCTTGTACCGCGTCGCCTCGCCGGGCCGCAGCATTTGCGCCGCATAATCGAGCGTCGAAAACACCGGACCGGCCGTGGCCGGATTGACCATCCGCAGGCGGATGCCTTCATAGGGATCGCCGGTCTCGCCGCGCAGGCCGTCGAGCGCGGCGCGGATCTCGACGCCGCGGTAATGCAGCAGCGGCGTCGTTCCCTGCCACACGCCGGTCGTATGCGGCACGAAGCTTGGCAGCATGCCGCCATTGGCGAAGAGCCGGCGCGAGGTGTCGGGCGGGCGACGCGGCGCCTGGGCGCGCGCATTGCCCTCGAGCGCGCCGTCGAAGCCTTCGTCGAGCCAGTTGCAGTCGAGGAACTCGAGCAAGGGGAAATCGAGGACATCGGCCCAGATCACCGGCTCGGCATCGGCGTTGCCATGGTCGTGCCACGTTCCGGTCGGGGTGAAGATGAGATCGCCGCGCGCGGCGACGCAGCGCTCGCCCTCGATCGTGGTATAGCCGCCCTTCTGCGACAGGATGGTGCGGCTTGCATTGGGCGCGTGCATGTGCACCGGCGCGACATCGCCGGGGTTGTAGACGGAGATGGCGCAGCGGATCACGCTCGTCACCTGCAACCTTCCGCCGAGCCCGGGATTGGTCAGGAGAAACTGCTGGCGGTCGGCGAATTCGATCGGCGGCACGTCGGCGGTGCGGGCGATCTCGGCGATGCGGTCGAGATAGGGGCCGATCTCCTTCCAGCGCCAGCGATAGGGCAGTGCCTTCATCTGGTTGGCGGCGACGCGGCCGGTGGCGAGCGTGCCCACCTCGTCGAGGCCGGTCGCGCTGAACCACGGACGCTGCGACGGCGCATTGGCCTGCGTCCTGAGCCAGATATTGAGCTGGCCGGCTTCGGCGTTGAGCCGTTCCATCGCGGCGCGCGCCGCCGACGGCAATTCCTTGCGGCTGGCACGGGTGGCCTCCGGCGCTACGACAGCCATGACGGCACCTCCTGGCGCCGACTCTAGAGCGGAAGCGCGTCCGCCCGCAACGCCATCCGGCGCCGCGTCATTGCCCCGCGAATTCGCGGCGGACGAACAACGGATAGAGCAGGAGGCCGGCGATGAAGCCGCCGATATGCGCGACCCAGGCGACGGGCTCGACCTCGCTGCCGACGCCGACGACCCCGGTCACCGCGTTGATCAGGAACCACAGCACGACCAGCAGCCAGAACCCGCGGCGGAAGGCGCGGAAGCGCAGGATCGCGCCGAAAAGCCCGCTGATCGCCGCCGATGCACCGATCATCACCTCGGCCGAGCCAGGCCCCGCGGCATATTCGGTGAAGGCGCCGGCAACACCGCACAAGAGATAGAATGCGAGAAAGCGCCAGCGCCCCAGTCGTTGCTCGACGCCGGCGCCGAAGGCAAGCAGGCCGAGCATGTTGGCGCCGATATGGGCGAAGCCGCCATGGATGAACTGATAGCTCACCGGATCGACGATGGCGGGCCACAGGGCGACGCCGGCGGCGCCATAGCGTGCCGGCGTGAAGCCGAGCAGCGCCACGACCGTGTCGGCGGCATCGTCGGGCAGCAGCCACATCACCGCGAAGACGACGAGGTTCGCCACCAGCAGCGCCCGGGTCATCGGCGGCAGGTTGAACATGGGCTGATGCGGAGCGGATGGCCGGTCGGTCACGCGTCACCTCGTGGCCATATGTGGGCACGGGACGCGCGCCGGACGAAGGACGAATGCCGGTAATATTGGGTCAAGCATTGGGGCATAGGCTTCGCATCCGGGGGCACGGAGCGCAGGGACGGTCGCATAGGCCATGGACGCCACCGACACAACGGGGCTGGAACGCGGCACCGACGCGAATCCTGCCGATCGACGGCGCCACCAGCGCGTCGGCACGATGTGGATGGCGACGTTGCAGTCCGCCGGCAGCCTGCACGACTGCATGGTCATCGACCTCTCGCGCGGCGGCGCGAAGCTGGTGCTGCCCGATGCGCAGCCTTTGGCCGATACCGTCGAACTCGTCGTCGGCGGGTTCGGCACGTTCCGCGCCAAACGCGTGTGGCAGCGCGGCGAATTCGCCGGCGTGCAATTCCTCGATCCGCCGGACAAGATCGCCGCCGCGTTCCGTAACATGCTGCCCTAGTCGCCCGCACGCCCGCCGCACCGCCATCATTGACGGAACGCCTTCCGCCGCGGGATCATGCGGCCAAGAACCAGGAGGGGGAGGACGATGATGCGACGGATTCGGATCGCAGCGGCGGTCGCGGCGCTGTTGACACTGGCCGCAGGCGGTGCCCGGGCGGACGGGCCGGTCAAGATCACGCTCGCCTGGACCACCGTTCCGGGACAGCTTCTCGCCTCCTTCTATCAGCATCCCGAGATGCTGAAGCATTACGGCAAGAGCTATACCGTCCAGCCGGTCTACTACAAGGGCAGCGGGCCGCAGATCACCGCGCTCGCGGCGGGCGAACTCGATCTCGCGCTCTACGCGCCGGATGCGCTCGCCTATTCGGTCGAGAATGCCGGGCTGAAGGATATCCGCGTCATCGGCGACGCGACGCGCGACGGCCATGGCGACTACAACTCCCGCAAGTACATGGTGCTCGCCAACAGCCCGATCCGCACGATCGAGGATCTCAAGGGCAAGGTGCTCGGCACCAACAGCATCGCCGGTGCCATGGACACGGCGATGCGGGTCATCCTGCGCCGCCACGGGCTGCAGGACCGGCGCGACTTCCAGGTGGTCGAACTCGACTTCCCGCACCAGTTTCCGGCGCTGCTTGCGGGCAAGATCGATCTCGCCTCGATCCCGCTGCCGTTCTCGGTCTCGGTCGAGAAAACCGGCAAGGCGCGCACGCTCTTCACCATGAAGGACGCGATGGGCGAGTCGGACATGACCATCATCACCGCGCGCGGCGCCTTCATTGCCGCGCACCGCGCCGCACTCGTCGATTTCTTCGAGGACACGCAGCGCGTGATGCATTGGTTCTATGATCCTGCCAACCGCCCCGCGGCGCTGGCGATGGTCGCGGCGTTCACCAAGCGGCCGACCTCGTTCTTCGCCGACTGGCTCCTCACCAAGAAGGACGATTACCGCGATCCCGACATCCGGCCCAATCTCAAGGCGGTGCAGCACGACATCAACATCGAGGCCAAGATGGGGCTGCTCAAGCGACCGATCGACGTCGCCAAATACGCCGATCTGTCGCTTGTCGACGACGCCGCCAAGCGTTCGCGCTAAGCGTTATTCAGCCGGCGCGGCGGCGCCTTCGAACGCGCCGGAGAGCCGCGTGCCGGGATACTCGGCCTTGAGGCGCGGATAGACCTCGCGCGCGAAGGTGCGGATGCCGTGCACGGTGTCGTCATGCTCGAGGAAGCCGGCCTGGCCCATGATCAGGAGATGGCCGAAACCGCCGACGTGGTCGTAGAATTTCTTGATCTGGGCGTAGACCTGATCGGGCGTGCCGGCGAACATCAGGCCGCGCTCCTTCGCGGACTCGACCGTGGTGGGACGGCCGAAATGCTCGTGTTGGTCGAGGCCGCTGAGTCTGTTCGCTGCGGCCTTCATCATGGCGACGCTGCCGGCAACGCCGGCATAGCCCGGAGGCGCCGCGAAATGGAGCGGTACCTTGTTGGCGGTGAGGTACCACAGCAGCTTCTCGGCGCCGGCATAGGCCTTGGACTCGTTGTCGGCGACATAGACGAGCGCGGCATAGGCCAGCCGGTCGATCGGCACGTCCCGGCCGCGCCCTGCCTCGCGCCAGCCGCGGCGATAGGCCTCGAAGGCGGCGCGCGTGCCGTCATAGCCGGTGAGAAAGATCGCCTGCACATAGCCGTGCGCGCCGACGCGCGCCGAGCCCGAAAGGCTTGTCGTGCTGACCCAGACCGGCGGATGTGGCTGCTGCCACGGACGCGGCCAGATGTTCACCGCGCGGTAATTGAAGAACCGGCCCTCGTGGCTGAACGGCCCGTCATGATTGGTCCACGCCTTGACGATGAGGTCGAGCGACTCCCAATGGCGCTCGTTCATGCGCACCGGGTTGCTGTTGGCGGGAAGGACCTCGTAGGGAACGCCGCGCACGAACCCGGCCTCGAGCCGGCCATGCGACAGCACATCGATGAGCGCCATCTCTTCGGCGACGCGCACCGGCTGGCGCCGGTTGGCGATCGGATTGCCGAGGATGAGGAGCCGCGCCTTCGACGTCACGCGCGCGAGCGCCGCCAGCATCAGGGGCGCCGCCGGATCGACGCAGGTGGCGGTCTGATGATGCTCGTTGAGCATGATCTCGACGCCTTCTTCCTCGGCGATCTGCCACTCGCGGATGTAGCGGTCGTAAAGCGCCGCGCCCTTTTGCGGATCGTAGTTCCGGTTGGGCAGGCTGACGCGGATCGACTCGAATTCATCGGCGGGCGGCAGGTAGGGATAGGCGGTCTCGCTGAAATGCCAAGCCTTCATGGAGCAGTGTCTCCTCAGGGAATGCGCGGGTGGATGCCGCTTCCTTACGCGTCGAGGAAGCCAAGGACCGAGGCAGCGAAGGCCTCGGGCTGCTCGACCTGGACGGCATGGCCGGCACGGGCGACGGTCTCGATCCGCGCGTCGGGCATGAGCGCCGCATAGCGCGCGACATAATCGGCCGAGACGAGCCCATCGCTCTCGCCGCGCAGGAACAGGACCGGACACGCGACGCGCTGCAATCGGTGCTTGAGCTTGGGATTGTGCATCCACGGCTCCCACGCCAGGAGCGCGAGCGCCTCGCGGTTGCGCGCGATGATGGTGAGCTGCTCGTCCGACAGCTTCGACAGATCGACTTGGGCCTTGGCCGGGTCATGGAACAGGAGCTGGCTGACCTTCTCCTGCGGCATCGCGAAAATGTCGGGGATGTCGAGTTTGTCGGCGGGACCGGTCTTGACGCCGACAGGCGCCACGAGCACCAGCTTGCGGAACCGCTCCGGCGCCTTGCTCGCCATTTCGGCGGCGATCCAGCCGCCGATGGAGCAGCCGACGAGATCGACCTTCGCCAACCCGCGCCGGTCCATCAGCTCGAGATAGAGATGCGCGATATCGTCGCAGGTATCGAGCCAGTCGGGGAGTTCGGATTTACCAAAGCCGGGATGAGAGGGCGCAACGACGCGCCGGCGGCGGGACAACATGCCGACATAAGGCTGGTCGGGGACGAAGCCCTGGCCGCTATGAAGCAGCAGCAGCGGGTCGCCCTCGCCCGTATCGAACAGCTCGACCGCACAGCCGGCGAGCGTGATCATTTCCCGTGTCAATGCGCGAGTCTCCCCATGTTTCGCTGCGCCCGAGCGGCGGCCGGTGCATCATTTCACCGAAGCGCCGAGGGCGCAAGACCGTGCCCGGCACGCGGCGCCTTGCGCCCATTCCGCGCGTCCCTTATGGGGCACGCGATGCCCGTGCGATCGGCCTTGCTGAGCGTCGTCCTCGCCGCCGTCCTGGCGGGCAGCGCGCGCGCCGACACGGTCACCGTCGGATCGAAGATCGACACCGAGGGCGCATTGCTCGGCAACATCATCGCGCTCGTGCTGAAAGAGGGCGGGCTCGCGGTCGAAAGCAGAATCGGACTCGGCCCCACCAGCATCGTGCGCAGCGCCATCCTGGCCGGGCAGATCGACATCTATCCCGAATATACCGGCAACGGCGCGCGCTTCTTCGCGATGGAAGGCGATCCTCTATGGAAGAACGCGGCCGAGGGTTATGCGACCGTGCGGCGTCTCGACCGCGCGCGGAACGCGCTCGTCTGGCTCGCGCCCGCACCGGCCGACAACACCTGGGCTATCGCGGTGAACAAAGCGCTCGCGGCGCGCCTGCACGGCACGCTCGCCGGTCTCGCGCATTATGTCCGCGAGGGCGGCAAGCTGCGGCTCGCCGCCTCGGCCGAATTCGTCGAGAACCCGCTCGGTCTGCCGGCGATCGAGGCGGCCTATCACTTCACGCTGACGCAGGATCAGTTGCTGGTGCTCGCAGGAGGCGACACGGCCGCGACGATCCGCGCCGCTGCCGAGGGCATCTCGGGCGTCAACGCGGGAATGGCCTATGGCACCGACGGCGCGCTTGCGGCGCTGGGGATGGTGGCGCTCGCCGATGACCGGGGCGCCGGGATCGTCTATGAGCCCGCGCCGGTGGTGCGGCAAGCGACGCTCGCGGCCCATCCCGAAATTGCCACGCTGCTCGATCCGGTGTTTCGCTCCCTGACGCTCGAGCGGTTGCAGCGCCTCAACGCCGCGATCGCGGTCGACGGCAGCGACGCCAAGACGGTGGCGCAGCATTATCTCGTGGCACAGGGCTTCCTGAAATGACAACGGGCATTGCGACCCGTGCGCCGAATCTCGTGCTGCTGCTGCTGCTGGCGCTGGGGACGATGGCGCTGGCGGCGACCGGCTTTGTCGCGCATGCGCCGAACCGCCTCGTCTCGGGCGCGCCGTTGCCGCTGTGGCCGGCGACCGGCGCGGTGCGCGGGACGATCGTGTGCGGCATCGGACTGCTGCTGCTGGGCGGGTCGTTCGCGCCGTCGGCGCGGGCGACACTGCTCACGACGATCGTTGCCGCCGGCGCGCTGCTCTTGCTGTTGCTCGAGGGCGCGGGGCACGCGGCGGCCGTGCTCGCCGCGACGTCGCCGCGCGCGGCCCGCACCATGCTCGGGCCCGGATTCTGGGTTGCCGAACTCTGCGCCGCCCTCGCCATTCTCGACGCGCTGCAACGGCTTGCGGCCGGACCGCTGCTGCGGATTGCCGTCGTCGCGGCGGTCGCGGTTCTGGTTGCCGCGCTGGCCGCGGGCGGACGGCTCGATGCGTTGTCGATTGCGCGCGAATATGCCGCGCGCCGCGGCGCGTTTCTGTTCGAGCTGACACGGCACTGTGAGCTGGTGCTGGGCGCCCTCGCGCCCGCGCTCGCGCTCGGGATGCCGCTCGGCGCGCTCGCATCGCGGCGCGCGGCGGCGCGGGGTCCGATCTTCGCCACGCTCAACATCGTCCAGACCATTCCTTCGGTGGCGCTGTTCGGATTGCTGCTCGCGCCGCTCGCCGCGCTGGGGCTCGGCGGCGTCGGGCCGGTGCCGGCGCTCATCGCGCTCACGCTCTATTCGCTGCTTCCGATCGCGCGCAACACCGAGGCCGGTCTCAGCGGCGTCGATCCGGCGGTCACCGACGCGGCAGCGGGGATGGGCATGACGCGGCGTCAGATCTTCTGGCGGGTGGAGGTTCCGCTCGGCCTGCCCGTCTTTCTCGCCGGGGTGCGGATCGTCACGGTCCAGGCCATCGGGCTCGCGACGGTGGCGGCGCTCATCGGCGCGGGCGGTCTCGGCACTTTCGTTTTCCAGGGGATCGGCCAATATGCAATCGATCTCGTTCTGCTCGGCGCGGTGCCGACAATTCTTTTGGCGCTGGCGGCCGATTTCGCGTTGGCGATGCTGATCGCCTGTCTGAGGCGGAGAGTGCCATGATCGAGCTCGACGGCGTGGTGCGGGTCTACGGCGGCCGCCGCGTCGTCGATGGTGTGAGCCTCGTCGTGCCAACGGGCGCGCTCTGCGCCCTCGTCGGCTCCTCGGGTGCCGGCAAATCGACGACGCTTCGAATGATCAACCGCCTCGTCCCGATGAGCGCGGGCGCGATCCGCATCGACGGCACGGACGTGACGACGGTTCCGGTCGAAGCGCTGCGGCGGCGGATCGGCTATGTGATCCAGTCGATCGGGCTGTTTCCGCACTGGACCGTCGCCGAGAATATCGCGACGGTGCCGCGTCTCCTCGGCTGGCCGCGCGAGCGCATCGCCGCGCGCACCGACGCGCTGCTCGCGCTGTTGCGGCTCGATCCCGACTCATATCGCGACCGCTACGCCCACCAGCTTTCGGGCGGGCAGCAGCAGCGCGTCGGCGTCGCCCGCGCGCTCGCCGCCGATCCCGAAATCCTGCTGATGGACGAGCCATTCGGCGCGCTCGATCCGATCACGCGCGACGCGCTCGGCGCCGAGCTCGCGCTGATTCACCGCGAGACGCGCAAGACCATCGTTTTCGTGACGCACGACATGGACATGGCGCTGAAGATCGCCGACATCGTGGCGATCATGCACGAAGGCCGGATCGTGCAGCAGGGCGCGCCGCTCGACATTCTCGAGCGTCCCGCCGACGACTTCGTGCGCGAATTCGTCGGCCGCGCCGCGATCGGCCTCAAGCTTCTGGCGCTGCGGCACGTCGGCGAGAGCATGCGGCCCGGCCTCGCCGCCGCGGGCGAGCCGGTGGACGAAGCGGCGCCGCTGAGCGAGGCGCTGTCGCAAATGGTGATGCGCCGGACCGATCGGATTCCCGTGCGCGATGCTGAGGGCGCGGTGACGGGATCGGTAGTCCTCGCCGATCTGGTCCGCAGAGCATGAGGTCGCGGCGCGGCGGCGCGGCATCCTTTGCGGCGGCGGCGGCGGCGTTCCTGCTGCTGCTCTACGCGATGCCAGCGTTCGCGCCGCTCTTTGCCCGCGCCTTTCCCGACGTCCGGCCACCGATCTATCGCTTTCAGTCCTTTCCCATGCTGTTCCTGTCGCACGCCGAGATCGTTGCCGCCTCGAGCCTCGCTGCGACGGCGGCGGCGCTGGCGCTCGGCATCTTCGTCACGCGTCCCGCCGGGCGCGAGTTCCGCGCCCTTCTCGGCGCGCTTGCCGCCATCGGCCAGAGCGTGCCGCCGGTCGCCGTTCTCGCGATCGCGGTCCCGGTCTTGGGCTATGGCGCGCGTCCGACCTTCGTCGCACTGACGCTCTATGGGTTCCTGCCGATCCTCGCCAATGTCATCGCCGGGATCGAGGGCGTGCCGGCAGCGGTGCGCGAGGCGGCGCAAGGCATGGGCCTGTCACCATTCCAGGTGCTGCGCCAGGTCGAGCTGCCGCTGGCGGCGCCGGTGATCCTCGCCGGCATCCGGATTTCGGTCGTCATCAGCATCGGCACCGCGACCATCGGCTCGACCGTCGGCGCCGTCACGCTCGGCACGCCCATCATCGACGGGCTCGTCAGCGACAAGCTGCCCTATGTCATCGAGGGCGCGGCGGTGGTGGCGTTCTTCGCCGTGCTCGCCGACATGGCGTTCGAGCGCATCGGCCGGCGCCTGCGCGCTTACGCCGAAAACGCGGCCTGAGGCCGGCGGCAGGCGATGCGCGAGGACGTGCTGGAACAGCTCGAACGGAGGCTCGGCCGATTGCACGCGCGCCAGCGGCTCGGCATCGAGACCGATCACGAGGCGCGCGTGTTCGGGCAAGGGCTCAACTTCTTTCACCTCGAGAACTGGTATTCCGCCCCGAGCCTCATTCGCGCGACGCTGCGCTTGACGGGGCTCTATCGGCGCGGCGTGCGCAACGCGGCGCGCGTCGTGGTCCGCCGCAATACGATCCGGTTGAAGCATCTGCCGGCGCTCTTCGACGGATTCACCATCCTCCATATCAGCGACATGCACGTCGACATGAATCCGGGTGCGATGCAGCGGTTGATCGAGCTGCTCGGCGATATGCGCTACGATCTCTGCGTTCTGACCGGCGATTTCCGCGGCAAGACGTGGGGGCCGTTCGACGCGACGCTCGCCGGTCTCGAACGCGTGCGCGCGCATTTGAAAGACCCGGTCTATGGCGTGCTCGGCAATCACGACACCGTCCGCATGATCCCGCCGATGGAGGCGATGGGCATCCGCATGCTGCTCAACGAATCGACGACGATCGCGCGCGGCGGCGAGCGCATTCACCTCGCCGGCATCGACGACGCCCATTACTACCGCGTCGACAATATCGAAAAGGCGGCCCAGGGGATTCCCCACGACGAATTCTCGATCCTGCTGTCGCACACGCCCGAGATTTATCGCCAGGCCGCCCATGCCGATTTCGACCTGCTGCTTGGCGGCCATACCCATGGCGGGCAGATCTGTCTGCCCGGCGCCATCCCGATCACCCTCGATTCCGCGCTGCCGCGGCGGCTGGGATCGGGGTCGTGGAAGTATCACGCCATGGAAGGCTACACCTCGGTCGGCGTCGGCTCTTCCATCATCGCGGTGCGCCTCAACTGCCCGCCCGAGATCGCGCTGCATCGTCTCGAGCGCGCGCCCACCTAATACGGCCGGTCGCGGACGTGCCAGCGATAGAGGAGGCGCGAGAGCAGCATTTCGCCCAGCGTGAAGACCGCGACGCCGGCGACGATGTCGGTCACCGTGAGCGCGAGCGCGTCGCGGCAGGCGAGCAGCGGAAATAGCGATTCCGGGATCTGGTCGAGGAAGCTCGCGCGGCTGCTCGACGCCAGGCCGAGGCGGCGCTTGACGAAGCTGGAAAAAAGATCGCCTGCCATGGCGGCCGCGCCGATGATCGCGCCGATCGCGGGCGCGAGCGCAACGAGCGGCGCACCGGCCGACGTCACGACGATCGACAGCACGATCCCGCGCACCGTCTTGGAGCGGCCGAAGAGCGGGCGGCCGTCGAAAAAACGGCAGCCGCCATCGAGGGCAAACGCCAGCCGGTCCCCCATCAGCCTCTTGGCGATGACCGGCGTGCCGTTGGCCAGGGTCAACAACACCAGGAACCGGAGGACCAGGAGCGGCCGCACGCGCGGCGGGTCAGCGCCGCGCCGCCGTCGTGCCGGCGATGCGGCCGAACACCGCGCCCGCGGTCAGTCCGGAGCCGCCGGGATAATTGAAATAGAACAATCCGCCCACCAGTTCCCCCGCGGCATGAAGGCCGGCAATCGGCTTCATATCGAGATCGAGGACCTGACCCGACGGATTGATCCGCAAGCCCCCGAAGGTGAAGGTGAGCCCGCAGGTGACGCCATAGCCCTCGAACGGCGGCTCGTCGATCGTGTTCGCCCAGTTGGACTTGTCGATGGCGAGCCCCTCGGTGCGGCGCCCGTCCTTGACGTTGGGATTGAACGGGATCTCGGTGCGGACCGCCTTGTTGTACTGGGCGATGGTCTCGACGAAGGCCTTCGGATTCACGCCGTCGAGCTTCTGCGCGAGTTCCTCGATCGTGTTGGCGGTCACCTTGGTGATGCGGCGGATGTTGTATTCGTCGCGCTGCAGGAACTTCACCTTGCGGTCGAAGATCTGCCACGCGAACTGCCCCGGTTGCTCGAGGATCACGCGGCCGTACTTGGCATAGGTGTAGTTGCGGAAATCGGCGCCCTCGTCGACGAAGCGGCGCCCGGTCGCATTGACCATGATGGCGAAGGGATAAGAGTGCTTCTGGAACTGGTCGCCGACGGCGAGATCGCCGAATTCCGGCGCGTTCATGTCCCAGCCCACCGCATGGCAGCCCGACCAGTTGCCGCACGGGCTCGCGCCGATGGCGAGCGCCATGCGGATGCCGTCGCCGGCGTTGAAGCGCGAGCCGCGCACCTTGGCGAGATCCCAGCCGGGGCCGAGATAGCGCGTGCGCCATTCGGGATTGGCCTCAAACCCGCCGCACGCAAGCACGACCGCGCGACCGCGCACCTCGCCCAGCGCATCGCCGCTGCGCACCTTGACGCCCGCGACGCCGACGCCGTCGGTGATGAGGTCGGTGGCGCGCGTGGTGTAGCGGATCTCGATGCCGCGCCGCTTCGCCGCCTGGGTCAACTGGTCGATGAGGCCGGGACCGCCCCCTACCGACTCCACGGTGAGCCCGCCCCAGAATTTGAACCGGCCTTCGATCTTGAACGCCTGGCGGCCATAGATCGGCACGAAGCGCACGCCCTTGTCGCGCATCCAGCAGGCGGTGGCGAGGCTGCGCGTGACCAGAAGCTCGACGAGATCGGGATTGGCGCGATACTGCGTCACGCGCGCCATGTCGTCGAAGAACTGGTCCTGGGTGTAGGTGCCGAAATCGGTGGTCGCGACCTCCTGTTCGGTGAGGTCGGGAATGAGCGTGCGGATGTCGTCGACGCCGTTATAGACGATCCGCATCGAGCCGGCGGTGAAGCGGCTGTTGCCGCCGGCCTCGTCCTCGGGCGCCGCCTCCAGCATCACCACCGAAGCGCCCTGCTCCTGGGCCGCCAGCGCGGCGCAGAACGCCGCGTTGCCGCCGCCCACGATGATGACATCGTAATCCGCCATGATTTCCTCCCGATCGGGCGTGATGCGGCCAAGGGTAATCGAGCGCGCCGCTAGCGCTGCGCCTCCCCGGCGCCGACAACGCGCCAGGCGATGGTCTCGCCGCCACGATGGATGAGCGCGCGCTCCTCCGGACCCGGTACCAGCACCTCTTCCGGCACGGTCCAGGGCTCGGGCACGAGCGTCACCGTGGCCATGTTCGGCTCGAGGCCATAGTGGCGCGGCCCGTTCAAGGAGGCGAAGGCTTCGAGCCGGTCGAGCGCGTTGTCCTCGGCGAACACCTGGGCATAGCTCTCGAGCGCCACCGGCGCGTTGAAGAGGCCCGGTATGCCGACAACGTCGAGCTTCTTCGCCATCGGATGCGGCGCCGAATCGGTGCCGAGGAAGAAGCAGGGGTCGCCCGAAGTCGCAGCCTGGCGCAGCGCAAGCCGGTCGCGCTCGCGCTTGATGATCGGCATGCAATAGAGGTAGGGGCGCAGCCCGTAGCCGAGGAAATCGGTACGGTTGAGCATGAGGTGATAGGGCGTGATGGTGGCGCCCAGTTGCGGCGCGGCGCTGCGCACGAACGCGACCGCGACCTCGCTCGAAATGTGCTCGAGCACCATTTTGAGGCCGGGGAACTCGGCGAGCCAGTGGCGCAGGTGACGGTCGATGAACACCGCCTCGCGGTCGAACACGTCGATCGCGGGATCGGCCTCCTCGCCATGGATGAGGAGCCGCATGCCGATCTTTTCCATGCGTGCCAGCACGCGCCGGATCTTGCGGAAATCGGTGACGCCCGCGGCCGAATACGTGGTGGCGTTGGCGGGATAGATCTTGACCGCGGTGAAGACGCCATCGCGGAAGCCGCGCTCGACCTCGTCGGGATCGGTGTCGTCGGTCATGTAGCAGGTCATGAGCGGCGTGAAGTCCATCCCCTCCGGCAACGCCGCCATCAGCCGCGCGCGATAGGCGACGGCGTCGGCCACCGTGCGCACCGGCGGCACCAGGTTCGGCATGATGATGCCGCGGCCGAAATGCCGCGCCGAGAACGGCAGCGACGCCTTGAGCATGGCGCCGTCGCGGACGTGAAGGTGCCAGTCGTCGGGCTTGCGGATGGTGAGCGGAGCCGGCACGCGCAACCCTCAGCCGATCGGCGCCGCCGCGGCCGCGAAGGTCTCGCGCGGCGCCTCGTCGATCATCGCGCCGGTAAGGTCGGCCACGCGCGCGAAGCCGCGCCGCTCGCACCACGCCGCGAGATCGTCGATCAGCGTGACGAGGCCCGAGGGATTGCGGAAGATGAGATAGCCCACCATCACCGCCGAGGCGCCCGCGAGCATGTACTCGACCACGTCTTCGGCCTTGCAGATGCCGCCGCAGCCGATCACCGGGATCGAAACCGCCTTGGCGCATTGATAGACCATGCGCAGGATGATCGGCTTTACGCCCGGTCCGGAGATGCCGCCGAGCTTGTTGCCGATCGCCGGGCGGAATGTGTCGAGATCGATCTTGAGGCCGAGAATGGTGTTCGAGACGACGAGCGCATCGGCGCCGGCACGCTCGGCCGCCGTGGCGATGGCGACGATGTCGCCGGCATTGGGCGAGAGCTTGGCCCAGAGCGGCTTGTCGGTCGCCGCCCGTACGCCCGCGACGACGCTATAGGTGTGGTCCTCGTGCAGCGCAAAATTGCCGCCGCCCGGATTGCGCGTCGGACACGAGATGTTGAGCTCGATCACGTCGACATCCGGCACGCTCACCGCCCGCGCCATCGCCGCGAAGTCGGTCGGGTCCTGCGAGGTGATCGAGGCGACGAGCGGCGGGGAAAAGCGCTTGTAGTCGGGCACCTGCGCGTCGAGGAAATACTGCAGCCCCTTGGTCGGCAGGCCGATCGAATTGATCATGCCGCATTCGATCTCGGCCACGCGCGGGGTGGGATTGCCGGAGCGGAACTCGCGCGACACAGTCTTGGCGACGAGCGCGCCCAGGCGGTTCAGATCCATTACCTGAGCCAGCTCGGTCGAGAACGCCCCCGAGGCGGGCATGATCGGGTTCTGGAACGTCAGCGACCCGATCCGGACCGACAGGTCTACCATCCCACTGCCTCCTGGAGATCGAATACCGGACCCTCGATGCACACCCGGCGCAGGGTCTTCTGGCCGTTCACCTCGAAGGTGCGGACGCAGACGTAGCAGGGTCCGAGGCCGCAAGCCATGACCTGCTCCATCGCCACTTGGCCGGGGATGCCATGCGTGGCGCCGACGCGCTTCATCAACTGCATCAGCCGGTTCGAGCCGCAGGTGAAGAACGCATCGGCTCGGCCCTGGGCGATCAGGTCCGACAGGATCGCTTCCACGTTCGCGACATCGCTGCTGCCGTCGCTGTCGAGAACCGGGATGACGCGGGCGCCCACCGCGGCGAAGAGATCCTGCGTCATGACGAGATCGGGGCTGCGCGCCGACAGGATTGCGGTGACGCCGATGCCGGACGCGCCCGCCAGCGCCGAGATCGGCGCCAACGTGGCGAGGCCGACGCCACGCCCGAGCACGACGATGTGGCGCCAGGTGGGCTCGAGATGAAAGCCGTGGCCGAGCGGGCCGACGATGTTGAAGCGGTCGCCCGGGCGAAGCTGCGCCACGCCCTTGGTGCCGCGGCCGACGACCTTGTAGAGGAACTCGATCCGGCCGCGCGCCGCATCGACGCGATAGACGCTCTGCGGCCGCCGGAGCCACAGCTCGCCGTCATCGGGCGAGGGACAGAGCCAGTTGAAGAACTGCCCCGCCTGGGCCGTGAGCGCCTTGGGCGAGGCCTCGAGCACGAGGTGCTTGTATTCGGCGTTGACCGCGTCGTTGGCGACGACCGGGCACAGCGTCTCCTCGGCCGAAATCAGCGGGTCGGCCGCGCCTTGAGATGCGAATCCGACGACGACGGGTGAAGCGGCAAAGGCCTGGGACATGGGGCGGCTGCGCCTCCAGTGCGCGCGGTTGGCCTTAGCGCGACCGGCGGCGCTGAATCAAGCCCGTTCGCTGACCTAAGCGCCGGCCTGCGCCTTGGCATAGCCGTCGCGCAAGGCGATGATGCGGTTGAAGATGAGACGATCGGGCCGCGATTCGGTGTCGGCGCAGAAATAGCCGTTGCGCTCGAACTGTACCGCGTCGCCCGGTTCGAGGGCAGCGAGCGCGGGCTCGAGGCGGCAGTTCCCGAGTTCCTCGAGCGAGCGGGGATTGAGATCGGCGAACACGTCGCCGCCCGCGCCCGGGTCGGAACTCTGGAAGAGATGGTCGTAGAGCCGCACCGTGGCCGGCACGGAATGCGCCGCCGTCACCCAATGCAGCGTCGCCTGCACCTTGCGGCCATCGGGCGCGTTGCCGCCGCGCGTCGCGGGATCGTAGGTCGCGCGCAGCGCCTCGACCTCGCCCGAAGCGTTCTTGACCACCTCGCGGCAGGTGACGAGATAGGCATAGCGCAGCCGCACCTCGCGCCCCGGCGCGAGGCGGAAGAATTTCTTGGGCGGATTCTCCATGAAATCGCCCGCCTCGACGTAAAGCTCGCGCGCGAAGGGGATGCGGCGCGTGCCGGCGTTCGGGTCCTCGGGATTGTTGACCGCCTCCAGTTCCTCGTTTGCGCCAGCGGGATAGTTCTCGATCACGAGCTTCAGCGGCCGCAGCACCGCCATGCGCCGCGCCGCTTCGCGATTGAGATGCTCGCGCACGGCGTGATCGAACATGGCAACGTCGACGACGCTGTTCGCGCGCGCCACGCCGGTGCGGCGCACGAAGTCGCGGATCGCGGCGGGCGGCACGCCGCGGCGCCGGAGCCCCGCCAGCGTCGGCATGCGCGGATCGTTCCAGCCCGTGACGCAGCCGCGCCGCACCAGCTCGATCAGGACGCGCTTCGACATCACGGTGTAATTGAGATTGAGCCGCGCGGATTCGTATTGCCGCGGGCGGGATGGCACCGGCAGGTGGTCGAGGAGCCAGTCGTAGAGCGGACGATGATCCTCGAATTCGAGCGTGCAGAGCGAATGCGTGATCCCCTCGATCGCGTCCGACTGGCCGTGCGCGAAGTCGTAGGTGGGATAGATGCACCACGCCGTGCCGGTGCGCGGATGCGCGGCATGGAGGATGCGGTAGAGCACGGGATCGCGCAGATTGATGTTCCCCGCCGCCATGTCGATGCGGGCGCGCAGCGTGCGCGTGCCGTCGGGAAACGCGCCGGCACGCATGCGGCGGAACAGATCGAGGTTTTCCGCGACCGGACGGTTGCGGAACGGGCTGTCGCGGCCGGGCTCGGTGAACGTGCCGCGCATCGCCTGAACCTCGGCCGGCGAGAGGTCGTCGACATAGGCCTTGCCAGCGCGGATCAGATGCTCGGCCCAGTCGTAGAGCTGCTCGAAGTAATCGGACGCGTGATAAAGATGCGTGCCCCAGTCGAAGCCGAGCCAGCGCACGTCGCGCTGGATCGCGTCGATATATTCCTGTTCCTCCTTGGTCGGATTGGTGTCGTCGAAGCGGAGATGGCAGCGGCCGCCGAACTCCTGGGCGACGCCGAAATTGAGGCAGATCGCCTTGGCGTGGCCGATATGAAGATAGCCGTTGGGCTCGGGCGGGAAGCGGGTGACGACCGTGTGCGTGCGTCCGGCTTCGATGTCGGCCGCGACGATGTCGCGGATGAAGTCGCGGCCCTCCGCCGCCTCGCCTGCCATCCTGCGCCTCCGCCTCGGTGCCGCCTGGGACGAAGGCGCGAATTAGCTTGGCGCGGGCGCGGGCGCAATGCCCGATCGGCCTGTCTCTCTGCGCTGGTCCGCCGTCGGGTCGTGACAGAGGCGCCGAAACCGGACGCGGTCGGCGATGGAACAGCGGCGGAATTGCGCTAAGCTCGATCCATGAGCGAAGCCGAGACCCTGTTCGGGCTGCTGCGGCAATCAGCCGACGCTGCCGCCGTGGCGGCGATCGAGCGTCTGGTGCGGGACGCGCCCGACGCTGCGCTCTGCCGCATCAACGTCCTGGATTTCGCTGCCAGGAACGGGATCGGCGAGGAGGCCGCCATTGCCGCGTTCCTCCACGCCGCGCGGCTCGGGCTGTTCGAGCTGTCGTGGAATGTGCTGTGCCCCGGCTGCGGCGGCGTGCTCGACACCAACGACACGCTCAAGACGGTCGCGCGCGAGGAATACAACTGCGCGCTGTGCTGCTCGGGCTACGAGCCGACGCTGGACGAGATCGTCGAGGTCACGTTCACCGTCAGCCGGCGCATTCGCCGCATCGCCGCGCATGATCCCGACTCGCTGCCGATCGTCGAATATTTCCGCCAGATCTTCTGGGGCTCCGGCTTCGACGTGCCGGACGACATCGAGGGTGTGTTCCAGGAAATCACGCTCGAGGCGATTGAATTGCCGCCCGGCGAGAAAGCGATCGTGGCGCTGCAGCTTCCTGCCGAATTCCTCATCGTGTTCGATCCGGTCACGCACGCAACGCAGTTCCTCGATGTGAAGGGCGAGCCGACGCGCGAGCGGCGCAACCTGTCGCTCGTCCTCAGCAAGACGCACAAGACGGTCGAAACGATCGAGCTTCGCCCCGGCCCGATCCGCCTGGCACTGGAGAACCAGAGCGGGGTGCGGGTGCTGCCGGGCGTGTGGATCGCCGGCGACGCGCTGCACGCGCTCCTCGGGCGGCGCCGGCCGTTCCTGACCGCAAAGCGGCTGCTCACCAACCAGACCTTTCGCGACATTTATCGCGCCGACACGCTCGACGTCGATCAGCGGCTCAAGATCACCAGCCTGACCTTCATGTTCACCGACCTCAAGGGCTCGACCGAGCTTTACGAGCGCGTCGGCGATCTCGTCGCTTTCGATCTCGTGCGGGCGCATTTCAAGGTGCTGCACGACATCGTCGCGGCCGAGGCCGGGGCCGTGGTCAAGACCATCGGTGATGCGGTGATGGCGACCTTCTCGACGCCGGACCGCGCCGTGGCCGCGGCGCTGCGCATCCGCGACGCGATGCGCAGCTTCAATGACGGGCGGGACGGCGAGGACCTGCTGGTCAAGATCGGCATCCACGAAGGACCATGCCTTGCCGTCGTGCTCAACGACCGCCAGGACTATTTCGGCCAGACCGTCAACATCGCCGCGCGGGTGCAGAGCCTCGCCGATTCGAGTGCGATCTTCGCCTCGGGCGCAGTGATCGAGCATCCGGGCACGACGAATCTGCTCGCCGCGAGCGGCCTGACGCTCACGCCGCAGCGCGCGGCATTGCGCGGCATCGCCGACGAACTGACGCTCTACGCGATCCCCTGACGCGCCGCGCCGCGCCGCGCCACGCGGTCGGTCGCTACCGCTTCGGCAGGAACGCCTCGGTATAGAGCTTCGACATGTCCGGCGGCGCGCTGAGGAGCTTCAGATCGACGAACGAGCGCTTGAGGGTGCTGAGCGACTCCGCGTCGAATTTGCAGTCCTTGCTGTACATGCCGATCGTCAGATCGTATTCCTTCGTCTGCACGCTCACCGGGAAACCGGTCACTTCGCTCTCGAGCTTTATTGCCTCGGTCTTGTGCGTGCGGATGAAATCGATCGTCTCGAGCCAGGCGGCGATAAAGCGGCGGACCGCTCCGGGATCGGTCGCGATCAGGTGATCGCTCGCATAGATCGTGCCGGCAGCGAGATTGCCCACGAATTTCGAGGCCGGAATCAGAAGCCGCCCCTGCTTGTTCGCCTCCATGTTGAAGACGAGCGAGGTCACGGCGACGTCCGCATCGACCGCATGGGTGCGGAAGGCCGCGATGATGCTGGCCGTCCCATTGCCGATCGCGACCGGCGTGACGCCGTGCGGGCCCCAGCCCTCATGTTGCGCAAGCTGAAGCGTCAGCCAGTCCGTGAGCGAGCCGATGCTCGAGATACCGATCTTCTTGCCCTTGAGCTGCCCGATCTTATGGACCGGCGAGTCCCACGGCACCGCGATACCGATGAAAGTGATCGGCGGGGCCGCATCGCAGATGGCCTTCGCCGGCGCCCCTTTGGCGATGAGCGCCATTTCCGGTCCGGCGCTGATCGAGATATCGATGCTGCCGGCGGTCATGGCCTGCATCGCCTTGCCGCCGCCGGCGAAGTCCGCGATCTTCAGATCGAGCCCGTGCTTGGCGAAGATGCCCAGTTTGTAGCCGACATTCACGGGTATGATCGGCGACGCGGTCGCTGCCGCCTTGGCGACATGCAACGTCTCGGCGGCATAGGCCGGCGATCCGGAGGTCGGCGATCCGATTACCATGACGAACGCGGCGAGCACGAGGCCGCGTGATGCGATCTTGCGCATGGTGTTCTCCCTGTTTCGCCGGCAACAGGCCGGCTCGTTGTGACTTTTTTTCCGACGCCGGATAGGCCGATGTCGGTCGCTAGTGCTTCGGCAGGAACGCCTCGGTGTAAAGCTTCGACATATCGGGGGTATGATCGAGCAGCTTGAGCGTGGTGAAGGAGCGCTCCAGGTTGTCGAGCGATTGCTTGTCGAACCGGCCATCCTCGTTGAACATCGGCATCGATTGATCGAATTCGCGCTTCTGCACCTCGGGATTGAGGCCGGTGACGCCGGCGATGACCTTGATCGACTCGGCGTGGTGATGGCGCATGAAGTCCACGGTCTCGAACCAGGCGACGAGGAAGCGGCGGACCGCGCCGGGATTGGCGTGGATGATGCGGTCCGAGGCGAAGATCATGTCGGCGCCCATATTGCCGAGATAATCCGACACCGGGATGAGCAGCCGCCCTTCCTTCTTGAGTTCGAGCTCGAAGGCATTGGCGGTGGAACTGATCTCGGCGTCGATCTCATGGGTCTTGAAGGCGGCGATGACGGCGGCGAACTGCCCGCCGATGGTGACCGGCGTGACGCCCTCCGGCCCCCAGCCCTCGTGGCGCGCCAGTTCGAGCGCCATCCAATAGGTCATCGAATTCTGGCTCGACACGCCGATCTTCTTGCCCTTGAGCTGATCGACCGCGTGGATCGGCGAATTCCAGGCCACCATGATGCCGATGAAAAGCGGCGGCCCGGCGACATTGGCGACCGCCAGCTCCGGCGAGCCCTTGGCCACGAATGCCATCTCCGGACCGGCGCCGACGCCGATGTCGATGCTGCCGGCGGCCATGCCCTGGTGCATCTTGCCGCCGCCCTCGAAGTCGATGATCTTGAGGTCGATGCCGTGCTTCTTGAAGATGCCCTCATGCAGGCCGACCTCGAGCGGCATCATCGCGATCGCCGTGGGCGAGGCCTTGCCGACGCGCAGGATGTCATCGGCCCGGCCCGGGGCGACGACAGCGAGGACCAGGGCCGCGGCGAGCGCAAAGCGATGCAGCGTCGCCGCCATTCCGATCACGTCTTGGTCCCGCCGGCCGACGTGCCGCGCAGCCGCTGCGCGGCGTCGAGCGCGGCGGCCACGATCCCCTGATAGCCGGTGCAGCGGCACAGATTGCCGGAGATCGCGATCCGCACCTCTTGCTCGGTGGGGTCGGGATTGTCGCGCAGGAATTCGAGCAGCGTCGTCAGCATCCCCGGCGTGCAGAAGCCGCATTGCAGGCCGTGATTGTCGCGGAACGCCTCTTGCAGCGGATGCAGCTCGGTCGGGCTCGGCGCGATGCCCTCGACGGTCAGGAACTCGTGCCCGTCGGCCTGCACCGCCAGCATCAGGCACGAGCGCGCCGTGCGGCCGTCCATGAGGATGGTGCAGGCGCCGCACACGCCATGCTCGCAGCCCAGATGCGTGCCGGTGAGGCCGAGCTGATGCCGCAGGAAGTCGGCGAGCGTGACCCGCACCTCGACCTCTTCCTCGTAGCGCGTGCCGTTGACGGTGAGAGCGATCTTGCGTTTCTCGTCCATGGCCCTATCCCGCCGCGCGCACCCGCTGATGCGCCTTCTCGAGCGCCCGCCGCGACAGCACCGCCGCCAGGTGCTGGCGGTAATCGGCGGGGGCGTGCACGTCGCTCATTGCCTCGATCTTGCGGCAGCTCTCGCACGCGTCGCGAAAGAGCGCCGCCGACGGTGCCTGCCCGGTGATCGCCGCCTCGACCTCGCGCGCACGCACCGGCGCAGGGCCGACGCCGCCGATCGTCACCGAGGCCCGCGTGATCTTGCCACTGCCATCGACCGTGATCAGCGCGGCCGCCGAGCAGATCGCGAAATCGCCGTGCCGGCGCGCGAACTCGACGAAGGCATAGCCGTGCCCGTCGGGCCAGAGCGGCAGGCGCACGCCCGTCACCATCTCGTCGGGCTCGATCGCCGGCGTCATGTAGCCCTGCGGGAACGCGGCCATCGCGACCGTGCGCGACCCCTTCTTCGCCGCGACCTGGACCGTCCCGTCGAGCGCGGCCGCGACCGAGACGATCTCGGCCGAGGGATCGAGATGGCAAAGCGAGCCGCCCACGGTGCCGCGGTTCCGCGTCTGGCGATGGCCAACCTGCAGGATCGCCTCGTGCAGGATCGGGCAGCGCGTCCGCACCACGTCCGAGAATTCGAGATCGCGCTGGCGCGTCATCGCGCCCAGCTCGAGCGCGCCCTTGTCCTCGCGCAGATAGGCCAGCTCCGCGATCTTGTTGATGTCGATGACGTGGTCCGGCAGCACGTAGCGCATGTTCAGCATCGGAATGAGCGACTGCCCGCCGGCGAGCAGGCGCGCATTCTCGAGCCGCGACAGCAGCTCCGTCACCTCGCCGATGCTGCGGGGATCGTGATAGGAAAAACGCGGCGGCTTCATGTCCTCCCTCTTCGCCGGCATGTGACGGCGGAACGGCCGGGAAATCAAGAATTGATTTTCCGCGGCGCGCGTTGACCGGACGGCCGATCCGGCGCTAAGTGGCGCCGTGAAACCCGCCCCCTTCCACTATCACGCCCCCGCGACGGTCGAGGCGGCCGTCGCAACCCTCGCCGCGGTCGCGCCGCAGGACGGGCGCATTCTCGCCGGCGGCCAGAGTCTGATGCCGGCCATGGCGTTCCGGCTCGCCCGGCCGGCCCATCTCGTCGACATCAACCGCGTCGCCGGGCTCGACCGGCTCGCGGTCGAGGACGGCACGCTCGTTATCGGCGCCTCGGTGCGGCATGCGGCATTTCACCATCCGACGGCGCCGGGTCCGCTCGGGAGGCTTCTCGCCGCGGTCGTGCGCCACCTTGCCCATCCGGCGATTCGCGCGCGCGGCACGTTCTGCGGCAGCCTCGCCCATGCCGATCCCGCCGCCGAATGGTGCCTCGTGGCGGCGACCCTCGATGCCGAGATGCAGGGGCGCAGCCGGCGCGGCGCCCGCTCGATCGTTGCACGCGACTTTTTCGCCGGGGCCATGACCACGGCGCTCGCCGAGGACGAGCTGCTGACGGCGGCACGCCTTCCGCTCCTCGCCGAGGGGACGCGGTTCGGCTTCAGCGAATTCAGCCGCCGCGCCGACGATTACGCGCTGGCGATGGCGCTTGCCGTTTTTCGCCTCGAGGACGGCGTGATCGCGGCGCCGCGGCTTGGGATCGGCGGCGCCGAGGCCCGCCCACGCCGGATGGCGATGGCCGAGGCGGCGCTGCACGGCCGCCCGCCGGACGGCGCCACCTTCGCCGCCGCGGCAGACGCCGCCGCTGCCGCCATCGATCCGCTCGAAGACACGCAAGCGAGCGCCGCCTACCGCCGCGATCTCGTGCGCGCCCTCACCCGCCGGGCGCTCGAGCGTGCGATGGGCAGGGCCGAGCCTTCGCCGCCGCGGCGCGGGTTCGTCGTTCCGCCCCTGCCGGCGGACACGCCAAGCCTGGTCGGCCGCGCGCTGCCGCGCCTCGAAGACAAACCGCTCCTCACCGGGCAGGGGCGGTTTGCCGCCGATATCGAATTTCCGAACCAGCTTCACATGCGGATCGTGCGTTCCGCCCATGCGCATGCACGGCTGCTCGCGATCGACACCCAAGCGGCGCGGGAAGCGAAGGGGGTGGTCGCGGTATGGACCCATGCGGACATCGCCGACCTGCCGCCGATCGATTTCCGCGAGGGACCGATCCCCACCCTCGCCGCTTACCGGCAGCCGGTTCTCGCCCGCGACCGGGTGCGCTATGTCGGCGAGCCAGTCGCGGCGGTGTTTGCCGAAGACCCCTACGCCGCCGAGGATGCGGCCGACCGCGTCGCCGTCACGGTCGAGGAGTTGCCGCCGCTGCTCGATGCCGCCGCGGCGCCGGGCGAATTCGCGCCCGGCCGCACCACCGAGGCCACGGTCGAGCGGAAATCCTATGGCGATATCGCGGCGGCGTTCCGCGACGCCTTCGCCGTGGTCGCGCTCGAGCTTTCGGTCGGCCGGCATTCGGGCGTGCCGCTCGAAACGCGCGGCGCGATCGCGCGCTACGACGCGACGCGCGACGTGCTCGAGCTTCATGGCGCCGCCAAGGTGCCGCACCGCACCCGCGACGCGCTCGCCCGCATGCTCGGGCGCGCGCCGGACCGGGTGCATCTGTACGAAGGTCACGTCGGCGGCGGCTTCGGCGTGCGCGGCGAGCTTTATCCCGAGGACGTGCTCGTCGGTGCGGCGGCGCTGCGGCTCGGCCGGCCGGTCAAGTGGATCGAGGACCGGCGCGAGCATCTCATGGCCACCAACCATTCGCGCCAGCAGCGCCATCGCGTGCAGGCCGCGGTCGATCGCGAGGGACGCATCCTCGGCATCGACGACACGTTCTTTCTCGATCAGGGCGGCTATATCCGCACCCATGGCGCCCGCGTCCTCGAATTGACCGCGGGCATGCTGCCGGGACCGTATCGCGTGCCCGCCTTCGCGATCGCCGGGCATTTCCGCCTTACCAACAAGACGCCGGCCGCGACCTACCGCTCGCCCGGGCGGTTCGAAGGCAGCTTCGTGCGCGAGCGGCTGGTCGATGCGATCGCGGCGCGGCTCGGGCTCGATCGCGTGGTCGTGCGCCGCCGCAATCTCATCGCCGCCGCGGAAATGCCGTTCGACCGCGGCCTACCCGCGCTCGGCGACCGCGTGGTGTACGATTCCGGCGACTACGCCGCGCTGCTCGACAAGGCGCTGGCGGCCTGCGCGTGGGAGACGCTGCAGGCCGAACTGGCGACGCGGCGGGCGGCCGGCGAAGCGGTCGGTGCCGGGATCGCCTTTTTCGTCGAGAAGAGCGGGCTCGGGCCGCGCGACGGCGTGACGGTCGCGGTCGACCCGACGGGCGCGGTCGAGCTGATCACCGGCGGAGCGTCGCTGGGCCAGGGCTTCGAGACGGTGATGGCGCAGATCTGCGCCGATGCGCTCGGCTGCGACTATGACGGCGTGCGCGTCATCCACGGCCAGACCGACCGCATCGCGCACGGCATCGGCGCCCACGCCTCGCGCGCCACGGTGATGACGGGATCGGCCACGGCGATCGCCGCGGCGAAGCTCCGCGCGCAGGCGCTTGCAGCGGCGGCGGAGCTGTTGCAGACGCCGGTGGACGCGCTCGACATCGTCGCCGGGCAGGTGATCCGCAGCGGCGGCGGCGCCTCGATCCCGCTCGGCACGATCGCGCGCCATCTCGCGCCCGGCGGCCTCGCCGCGGAAGGCTGGCACGAAACCTCGCACATGAATTACCCCTACGGCGTCCATATCGCCGTCGTGCGCGTCGACCGCGCGACCGGGCAGGTTGCAGTCGAGCGCTATCTTGCCGCCTACGATATCGGCCGGGCCGTCAATCCGCTGCTGGTCAAGGGCCAGATCGTCGGCGGGGTGGCGCAAGGGCTGGGCGGCGCGCTCTACGAGGAATTCGTCTACGACCGGCGCGGCGAGCCGCTGGCCGTGACCTTCGCCGATTATCTCGTGCCGACGCTCGCCGAGATGCCGCCGGTCGCGGTATTGTTGCGCGAGGACGCGCCGAGCCCGCTCAACCCGCTCGGCTTGAAGGGCGCGGGCGAGGCCGGCGTCACCGGCGCGGGCGCGGCCATCGCCGGCGCCATCGACGACGCCTTGGAGATGCCGGGCGCGGTGACGCAATTGCCGGTGACGCCGCAGCGTGTGCGGGAGCTGCTGCGGCGGGAGCCGAAGGGTCCCGACGCCGGGTCGCGCCATGCTTGATGCGGCGCTCCACGCGCTCGTCATCATCATGGAGCCGACGCGGCTCCTCATCATGGCAGGCGGCGTGGTGCTGGGGCTCGCGCTCGGGGTCATTCCGGGGCTGGGCGGCGTGGTCGCGCTCGCGATCCTCATTCCCTTCACCTACAATCTCGATTCCTTTACCGCCTTCGCGCTGTTGCTGGGCATGGCCTCGGTGACGACCGTGTCGGACCTCATTCCGGCGGTCCTGTTCGGCGTGCCGGGAACGGTCGGCGCGGCAGCAACGATCCTCGACGGGCATCCGCTCGCGAGGCAAGGCCAGGCGGCGCGCGCCTTCGGCGCCGGCTACGCCGCTTCGCTCATCGGCGGCATATTCGGCGCGGCGCTGCTCGCGGTCGCGATCCCGGTGCTGCGCCCGATCGTGCTCTATCTCGAATCGCCCGAGCTGCTTTCGTTCTGCATCTTCGGCCTGTCAATGGTGGGCGTGTTGAGCGGGAGGGCGCCGCTGAAGGGCCTCACCGCCGCCTGCCTCGGCCTGATGCTGGCGATGATCGGCAGCGATTCGCAGAGCGACACGCTGCGCTGGACCTTCGGAGCGCTCTATCTCTGGGATCATCTGCCGCTGGTGCCGGTGACGCTGGGCATCTTCGCCATTCCCGAGCTTGCCGACATGGCGATCGCTCGCACCAGCATCGCCGGGAACGCGACGCACATCGACATCCGCTTCGCCGACCAATGGGCGGGCGTGCGCGACGCGATGCGCCATTGGTGGCTCATCCTGCGCTGCAGCTGGCTCGGCGCGGCGCTGGGCGCGGTGCCGGGGCTCGGGGCGGCGGTGATCGACTGGATCGCCTATGGCCATGCCATCCGCACCGAGAAGAACACCGAGGGCTTCGGCCACGGCGACATCCGCGGCGTGATCGCGGCGATCGCTTCGGACAATGCCAAGGAGGGCGGTCACCTCATCCCGACCATCGCCTTCGGCGTTCCGGCCGGCGCGTCGATGGCGCTGCTGCTGAGCGCCTTCCTGATGCACGGGCTGGTGCCCGGGCCGGAGATGCTGACGAAGCATCTCGACATCACCTATTCGATCATCTGGACGCTGACTTTCGCACATATCCTGGGCGCGGGGCTGTGCATCGTCGCGAGCGGGTTGTTCGCGCGGCTCGCGACGGTGCGGGCGGGCGTGCTGCTGCCGCTCGTGCTCGCGGTCATCTTCATCGGCGCCTATCAGGGCTCGCAAAGCTGGGGCGATCTCTATTCGCTCACGATCTTCGGCGCGCTCGGCTGGGTGATGAAGCATCTCGGCTGGCCGCGGCCGCCGCTCATCCTGGGCCTCGTGCTGGGCAGCATCTTCGAGCGGTATTTCTTCATCTCGACCCAGATCTATGGCGCGGCCTGGGTTTTGCGTCCGGTCGTGCTGGCAGTGTTCGCGGCGGCGCTGTGGGTGGTGGTGCCGCCGCTCGCGCGCCAGCTCGCGGCGGTGGCGAGGACGTTTGCGACGTTCCGGCTCGCGGCGATGCGCTGCGATTACCACGCGCTCTTCACGCTCGCGATCATCGTCACCATCCTCGTCGCCCTGTGGTTCTCGCAGCCCTGGCCGTGGTCGGCGAAATACGTGCCGCACGCGGCAGCCTTCGCCGCGCTGTTCTTCGCCGCGCTCAACCTCGTGACCGAATTGTTCACGCCGCGCGGCGGCGCGGCGCCCGCCCCTGCCGCGCATGCCGTGCCGGCCGAGCCTGCCCTCGACATCGCGCCCGCGCTGCTGCGCCGGCGCGCGCTCCACTATTTCGCCTGGATCGCGGGATTTCTCGTAGCAGCGGCAGTGATCGGCTTGCTGCCGGCGGTGTTTCTTTTCATCCTGCTGCAGATGCGGCTCGAATTCGGCGAGCGCTGGGTGCACGCGACGGCCGCCTCCTGTCTCGCCGCAATCCTGCTTTATGCGCTGTTCGATCGCACCTTCTCGCTGCCCTGGCCGCCGTCGCTCATCGGCGATCTGTTCCCCGCGCTTCGCGACGCGAGCGGCCTGGTGTAGGCTTTCCGCGAACGACGTCAGCGAGGGGACATGATCGGCGCGCGGCTGCGACGGATCGAGGATCGGGCGCTGGTCGCCGGCGAGGGCCGCTTCGTCGACGACATCGACCTTCCCGGCATGCTGCACGTTGCGTTCGTGCGCAGCCCGCATGCGCACGCCCTCGTCCGCGGCATCGACGCCGCAGCGGCCCGGCGTCTCGCCGGCGTGCATGCGGTGCTGACGCTCGACGATCTGCGGCCCGTCCTCGCGCAGGAGCGGCTGCCGCGCAATCCCCGCGCGACGCGCCAGCCCGAAGGCAGCACGCCCTTCGTGCTCGCCGCCAGCGAGGTTGCCTTCGTCGGCGAGGCGGTGGCGCTCGTCGCGGCGCGCAGCCGTGCCGTTGCCGAGGACGCGGCGGCGCTGGTCGCCGTCGCCTATGACGTGCTGCCGGCGGTCGCCGATTGCCGCGCGGCCATCGCCGCCGACGCGAAACGGGCGCGGCGCGATACCGAATCCAACGTGCTGGCGCGCTTCAATGTGGCGTTCGGCGACATCGACGCGGCCTTTCGCGGGGCACACGAGGTCGTCGACTGCGAGTTGTTCCAGCACCGCGGCGGCGGCCATCCCATCGAGGGCCGCGGCATCGCCGTCGAGTGGCGACACACCGAGCGCGCGCTCTCGGTCTGGTCCTCGACCCAGCTCGCGCACGAGCTGTTCCAGGCGATCGCCGACACGCTCGGCCTCGACGAGAACCGGCTGCGGGTCGCGACGCCCGATGTCGGCGGCGGCTTCGGGCCCAAATACTGCGTCTATCCCGAGGAAGTGGCGGCGGCCGCGGCTTCGCTACGCCTCGGCCGCTCACTCAAATGGATCGAGGATCGCCGCGAGCACTTTCTCTCGGCCATCCAGGAGCGCGACCAGTATTGGTCGATGGCGATGGCGCTTGACCGGGACGGCCGCATTCGCGGGATTCGCGGCCGGCTCCTGCACGATCAGGGCGCCTATGCCCTGAAGGACGTGAACCTGCCCTACAATTCGGCGACCTCGGTGACGGGGCCCTATGTGGTGCCGTCCTTCGCGCTCGACGTCGTCATCGCCACGACCAACAAGGGCCCAGCCTCGTCGGTGCGCGGCGCCGGCTATCCGCAATCGTGCTTTGCGATGGAGCGGCTGATGGACCGGGCGGCGCGCGCGCTCGGGCTCGACCGCGCCGAGATCCGCCGCCGCAACCTGATCCCGCCCGAGAAGATGCCCTATGAGAAGCCGCTGCGCGCGCGCTCGGGCGCGGCGATCGCTCTCGACAGCGGCGATTATCCCGGCTGCCAGGCGGAGATCCTGGCGGCGGCGGAATGGGACCGGTTTCCCGCGCGGCAGCGGGCGGCACGCGCCGAGGGACGCCATATCGGCATCGGCCTCGCCCATGCGGTGAAGGGCACCGGGCGCGGGCCGTTCGAATCGGGGATCGTGCGCATCGCGCCATCGGGCCGCATCTCGGTCTTCACCGGCGCGGCCTTGATGGGCCAAGGGCTCGCCACCGCGCTGGCGCAGATCTGCGCCGGCGTGCTGGGGGTCACGCCGGAGCAGGTTTCCGTCATCGCCGGCGACACGTCGGTCGTGCCGCTGGGCCTCGGCGGGTTCGCGAGCCGGCAGCTCGTGACGGCGGGCTCCTCGGTGCTGATCGCCGCGCAGGCGGTGGCGGACAAGGCGCGCAAGCTCGCGAGCCACATCCTCGAAGCGGACGAGAAGGACCTCGAACTCGCCGATGGCGAGGTCCGCGTCGTCGGCGTGCGCCAGCATGCGATCCGGCTCGGCGAGCTGGCGCGCATCCTGCGCGGCGCGCCCGGCTATGGCTTTCCGCCCGGGGTCGAGCCCGGGCTCGAGGCGAACCGCAGCTTCCTGACCGACGCCCTCGCCTATGCCAATGCGTGCCACGTCGCCCAGGTCGAGGTCGATATCGAGACCGGCGGCGTCGCGATTCTCGGCTATTGGGCGATCCAGGATTCGGGCGTGCTGATCAACCCGCTGATCGTCGACGGCCAGGTCCAGGGCGGCATCGCCCACGGCATCGGCAACGCGCTCTATGAATTCATGGGCTACGACGACGCGGCGCAGCCGGTGACGACCACGCTCGCCGAATATCTGCTGCCGACCGCGCCGGCGTTGCCGATGTTCCAGACCCGCTACCGGCAGTCGCCCTCGCCGGTCAATCCGCTCGGCGCCAAGGGGGTGGGCGAGGTCGGCACCATCCCGGCGGCCGCGGCCGTTCTCGCGGCGGTCGAGGATGCGCTGGCGCCGTTCGGCGTCATGATCGACGAGACGCCGCTCACCCCGCCCCGGCTCGTCGCGCTGATCGCCGCAGCGCGGAACAAGCCGCGACAGGAGGAAGCATGACGGACACCTTGAACGGCAAAGTGGCGATCGTGACGGGCGGCGGGCGCGGGCTCGGCCGGTCGATGGTGCTGGGCCTGGCGCGGGCGGGCGCGGCGGTCGTCGCGATGGCCGCGCGCGAGCGCCAGGAGATCGAACGCGTCGCCGCCGCGGCCAAGGCGTCCACCGGCAAGGACAGCGTCGTGCCGCTGGTCGCCGACGTGACGCGCGAGGACGATTGCCGCCGCGCGGTCGCGACCGCGATCGAGCGCTTTGGTGCGCTTCATCTGGTCGTCAACAATGCCGGGCGCGGCATGAAATATGTGAGCGAGACCTTCATGTCGCAACCGACACGGTTCTGGGAGGCCGCGCCCGACGCCTGGCGCATGGTGATCGACACCAACGTCAACGGGCCGTTCCTGATGGCGCGCGCGGCGGCGCCGCACCTGATCGCCGCCGGCTGGGGGCGCATCGTCAATATCTCGATGGCGCACAGCACCATGCGCCGGGCCGGGTTCTCGCCCTATGGCCCGTCGAAAGCGGCGCTCGAATCCGAGACCATCATCTGGGCGCAGGACCTCGCCGGCACGGGCGTCACGGTGAACGCACTCCTGCCCGGCGGCGCCACCCGAACCGGCATGATCTCGGCGTCGTTTCCGGAGGCGCTGCGGACCGGTCTGCTCGATCCGGACGTGATCGTGCCGCCGCTTCTGTGGCTCGCCTCGGCGCGGTCGGACGGCGTCACCGGCCAGCGTTTCACCGCCACGCGCTGGCGCGACGACCTGCCCGCGGACGAGGCCGCGCGCGCCGCTTGCGAGCATGCCGGCTGGCCGGAGGGCGGCGGCGCTTGACGCCACCGCAGGATCAGAACGTCCACTGAAGCGCGAGATAGTACGAGAACGCGTCGGTGCGGGACGCGTTCACGATGCCGCGCCCGGCGGAAAACAACACATGATAGTGGTCGGTGATGTCGTAGGTGCCGCCGAGATTGAACGCAGTCGTATCCGCGCCGCCGGCAACGTCGGCGGTCTGATGAAAAATCTCGCCGCCCAGCGCCAGATCGTGCGTGATCTGGCGCTGCAACAGCCAGCCGACGAACCAGTAATTCCGGTTGCCGGCACCGGGATTGATCCAGTAGCCGCCGCCGCCATAGCTGAGCCACTTGCCGAAGCTCTTCTGCAGCCATAGCGGCAGGAACACGTCGGTGTGGCCGCTGCCAAGGCCGCGGTCCGCATCGCCGGTCGGCACCTCCACCAGCGGGAACACGGCCGCCTCGATGTTGTCGTCGAGGAAGCGGTATTTGACGCCGAGTTCGGTGTCGCCGGGACCGAATGTCGTGCCGCCACCGGGGGGCCGGTCGAAGGCGAGAGGCGCGACAGCGTGGAGCTGAAGATCGGGCGCGACGCCGTAATTCACCTCGACCCCGGGCAGGATGCCCGCCGTGTCGTGCGCCGCCCGGGTCGCCTGCGAGAAGCCATAGACCTCCCAATGCCCGAAATCGACCGGCTCGGGGTCGTCGGTGCGAAAGGGCGGACCCGCGACCGCCAAAGGCGGCGCGGCCAGCAATGTGGCGAGCGCTGCGGCAAACGCATAGGCGCGGATCGATGCCATTGCCACGGTGATAAGACTATACTCGATCTTCGCGGGCCGAAAGAATGGGAGAGTGCGTGTGAGCAATCCGGATCTGAGGAGTTGGGTCGCCGCGATGAAGGCGCAGGGCGAAATCCAGGACGTCGCCGGTGCCGAACGCGAAGAGGAGATCGGCGGCATCGTCGATATCTACCAGCGCAGGATGGGACGCCCGGCGCTGCTGTTCGACGACGTGCCTGGCTTTCCGCGCGGCCACCGCGTGCTCGCCAACGTGCTCACCTCGGTCAAGCGCATCGCGCTCACGCTCGGGCTGCCGGCGGAGACCAGCGAAGTCGACCTCGTCCGCTTCTGGCGCGACTATTTCCGCGACGCCAGGACGATCGCGCCGCGCGCGGTCAATACCGGGCCGGTGCTCGAGAATGTCAGCACCGGCGACGCCATCGACATCCGCAAGATTCCGACGCCGCGGTGGCACGAGCATGACGGCGGCCATTACATCGGCACCGGCTGCATGGTGGTGATGAAGGACCCCGAGACCGGCTGGATCAATTACGGCGCCTATCGCGTCGAGGCGCACGACCGCAGTCTCGCCTCGGTCATGACCTCCAAGGGCAAGCACGGCAACCTCATCATGCGCCGCTATCACGAGCGCGGCGAGCCTTGTCCGGTTGCGGTCGTCGCGGGCATGCACCCGGCGCTGTTCATGGTCGCGGGGCTGGAAATCCCGTACGGCAAGAACGAGTACGACGCCGCCGGCGGCCTCATCGGCGAACCGGTCGAGGTGATTGCCGGGCCGGCCACCGGCCTGCCGATACCGGCGCATGCCGAGATCGCCTTCGAAGGGTTCGTCGCACCCGGCGACCTCGTCGACGAGGGTCCGCTCGGCGAATGGACCGGCTACTACGCCGACGGCCGCAAGAAGGAGCCGGCCATCCGCATCGCCACCTTCATGCACCGTAACGACCCGATCCTCCTCGGCGCCGTTCCCGCGGTTCCGCCCAATGATGACACGTTCTACCGCGGCACCTATCGCTGCGGCGCGGTGTGGCATCAGCTCGAGGCGGCGGGCGTGCCGGAGGTCAAGGGCGTGTGGGCGCACGAAGCGGGCGGCGGGCGGTTCTGGCTCACCGTCTCGATCCGGCAGATGTATGGCGGCCACGCCAAGCAGGCGGGACTCGTCGCCTCGCAATGCCATGCCGGCGCCTATGCCAATCGCTGGGTCATCGTCGTCGATGACGACATCGATCCTGCGGATATGAACGCGGTCGTATGGGCCATGTGCACGCGGGTCGAGCCGCGCGAGGGGATCGAGATTCTGCGCGGCTGCTGGAGCACGGCGCTCGACCCGATGAGCTATGCGCCCGACGACCCGCGCAATGCCCGGGTCGTCATCGACGCATGCAAGCCGTTCCGGCGCCGCGACGAATTCCCGCGTGTCGCCCGTTCGAGCAAGGCGCTCGACGAGCGCATCCACGCCAAATGGGCGCATGTGCTGCCGCGGGATTGAGGGCGGCGAGCGGCGTCCGGCTAGATTCGGAACTCGTCGCCGCGCTTGCGGCCCTGGGAGACGTCGAGGAAAAGCTCTTCGAGCGGGATCGGGCGGCTGATCATCCCGTGCTCGTGCGAATAGGCCACGAGCGTCTCGAGATTGGTCCGGTTCTGCGGCGTGAGGCCGTATTCCCAGGGATCGGGGCCGAGAAGCGCCTGCTGTTCCTCCCATGCCTCGCGGTACCAGGCGAGTGGCACGAGGCGCGGGTTCTCCATTCGCCGCATCGCCGTCGCCTTCGCCCGCTCGAAGGCCTGGTGGAGATTGATCGCCACCCACGGATGGCGCTCGACGATCTCGCGCTTGATTCCGAGCACGTGCATGATGGGAAAGATGCCGGTCTTGCGGAAATACGCCATTTCCTCCTGCTTGTAGTCAGGAAAGAGACGGGCGACGCGCGGGTCCTTCGCCTCGAACGGTTTGATGAAGTCCGAATGCAGCACCGCGTCGAGTTCACCCTCGGCGAGCATGGTCTCGACTGAATCCTCGTGCCGGACGCGATGGAATTTGAGGTCCGGCGGCGGGGTGAAGTCGATGTCCTCGTCGAGCTCGGAGAACCATTCGATCGATTTGTGCGGCACGCCGTATTCGTGTTCGAGGATGCCGCGCAGCCACAGGATCGCCGTCACCATGTACGACTTCACACCGATCTTGCGGCCGATGAGGTCCGCCGGCTTCCGGATGCCCTTGCCGGTGTTGATGAAGATGAAGCCGTGGCGGAAGCGGCGATGCAGGAACACCGGCAGCGCCACGAACGGCAGGGAGCGGTCGCGCGCGGCGATGTAGCCGGAACCCGAGACCTCGGCGACGTCGAATTCCCGGTTGCGCAGAAAGCGCCAGTGCCGCGTCGTGGAATCCATGTCGGTGAGAACCGTCAGCTCGATCCCGTCCGGCTGGACCCGCCCTTCCTTGAGCGCGCGGACGATCTCGTAGTCGCCGCAGGCGAGAGTGAGGGGAATGGCTTTGGGCATGGGGCTCTCCTTGTGGCGCCGGCATACGGCTTTGAGGTCGGTTACAAGTCTAGCGAATCGTAACGAACCGTTCACGCCCTAGCAGCGATGCTATGGCCGTCAAGACCGGAGGTGTGCCATGCTTCGCTTCGCGCGGTGTCTTTCCCTGTCGTCCGACGAGCGGGGCACGACCGCCATCGAATATGCGCTCATTGCATCGCTCATCGCCGTCGTCATCCTCGGCGCTGCGACGAGCATCGGCAACTCGCTCCTCGGCACCTTCAATACCGTGGCGAGCGACATCTAAAAGCGCGGTTTCGAACCGGTCGAGTGGCCGAGGATCGTGTGATTCCAAGCGGTTATGAAACCTGCTTGGCGGTTATGAAACCTGCTTGGAGTTTTTCGCGCGGGCTCTCACCACCCGCGAGCATTACAGGCGTCCGGCGACAACGCGCTGGCAGTGGCGGAAGCGGCGCGGCGCGACGGCATCATGCTCGCGCCTGGCACGGTCTTCTGCCCGCATCTCGGGCGCTCGCCGTGGCGGCGGTTCAACGTTGCCGTCTGCGACGACGCGCGCGTGCAGGACGGGCTACGGCGGCCGGCCTCGAGCATGGCGGCATAACGCGGGCCAGGGCCTTTCTCTACGCCGCCTCGCCAGAGCATCACGAGTGTCGAAACCGACTCTGCCCAACCGACGAAACTGGTGTATGGGCAGCCGGTAAAGGCGTCAGCGGCACCTTCACCGACCTCACGGTGGAGGGAGATCTCCGTTTCGACGCCTACACGCGGCACGACCGCACGGCGGCGGCCGCGGATGCGGCATCATGGTCGGCGGCATCGCATCCATCCTCGGCGCGGTCTTTTCATCGAGTTCGTGCCCAATCTCGCCGATGCCGTCTCCGATGCCGCGCCGTGAGCAATCTACGGCGTCTTCCTCATCGGCTGCATTTTATGTGATGCCGCGCGGCGCGGCCGGGCTGCGGCACTCGCTCGTCGCGCGCGGCCGCGCCTGGCGGTCCCGATACCACCAGGCGCCGGCCGCGCCCGTTCTCAGCCGTTGCCCGCCTGCACCGTCATCGCGACGTACTGGTTGACGCCGTGGCGGTTGAGCAGGAGTAGAACGCTGCGGTTGTTGCCCTTTTCATGCGCCACCTGGTCGAGCTGGTGGGCCGCTTGTTCGGGCGTCCCCACCGGGTGCCGGTTGATCGCCTCGACGACGTCGCCACGCTCGACGCCGAGCGACGCGAGCGGGCTGTTCGGCGCGACCTGCATGACGACAACCCCCTTCACATCCTTCTCGACGTGAAGCTCGTGGCGCAGATTGGCGGTCAGCGGCGCGAGCTTGAGGCCCATCGCGCTTGCCGCGCCGCCATTGCCGTTCTCCGCCACGCGCTGGGGATGGGCCGGCATTTCGGCGATCGTCGGCTCGAGCGTGACGTCATGGCCGTCGCGCCACACCTTCAGCGGCACCTTGTGGCCGATCGGCGTGTCCGCCACTTCGAGCGGCAGGTCGCGCATCTTGGCGAGGTCGTGGCCCTCGTAGGTCAGGATCACGTCGCCCTGCTTGATTCCGACCTTGGCGGCAGGGCCGCCCGCGGTCACGTCGGCCACCAGCGCGCCTTCGGGCTTGGCGAGGCCGAGGCCCTTGGCGAGATCGGGCGTCACCGTCTGGATCTGCACGCCGAGCCAGCCGCGCTCGACCTTGCCGTGCTCGCGCAGCTGCGCGATCACCGGCTGCGCCAGGCTCGAGGGAATGGCGAAGCCGATCCCGACCGAGCCGCCATTGGGCGAATAGATCGCGGTGTTGATGCCGATCACCTGGCCCTCGAGGTTGAAGGTCGGCCCGCCCGAATTGCCGCGGTTGATCGAAGCGTCGAGCTGCAGGAAATCGTCATAGGGCCCGGCATGAATGTCGCGGCCGCGCGCCGAGATGATGCCCGAGCTCACCGTGCCGCCGAGCCCGAACGGATTACCGACCGCTACCACCCAATCACCCACTTGCGCCGCATTGCTGTTGCCCCAGGAGACGTACGGCAGCGGATGATCGGCCGTGATCTTGAGCAGCGCCAGATCGGTCTTGGGATCGGTGCCGATGAGCTTGGCAGGATGCCGGCTGCCGTCCTGGAAGACCACCGTGATCTTCTTGCCGTTCTTCACGACATGGTTGTTGGTCACGATGTACCCGCTCGGATCGATGATGAAGCCCGAGCCCAGCGCCATCTCAATGTGCTGCTGCGGCATCGGGCCGCCGAATCCCGGCCCTTGCTGCCCGAAGAAGCGGTGCAGGAACTGGCCGAAGGGCGACGGCGGGAAGTTGGGGCCGTTGCCGGGCCCTGACTGATCGTTCTCGCCGTTGCCCTGCATCTCTTCGGCGACCTGTGGCGACCGCTCCGTCACCCGGATATTGACCACGGCCGGCATCACCTTCTTGACGAGCGGGCCGAAGCTCGGCAACGGCGTTATCGCGCTCGCTGCCGCAGCGTTGCGGTTGAGCGGCGGCGAGGCGTTCTCCGCCAGCGCCATCGGGGCCCCGATGAAGCACAGGCTGACCCCGGCAGCGAGCGCGGCAAAACGCGCGCGATGCCAGGAAATCTCTTTCAGGTTCGAAGACGACATCGGGAGGACCTTTCCGGAAGGATTCTACGCGGCTCGCGCGCCCGCGACGGCGCCGCCGCTGGCGCAAAACATGGGACGCGGCGACTTACACCTCGCCTTCACGCCCATTAAATTTTCGCAATTCGGGCCGCGGAAGAACACCGGAAGCGGCGGCCTGCGGGATCCGGGAAGGTTAACGCCGCCGTCGATCGTCAGCCCGTGCGCGCTCCGGCGGCCGCGATCGCCGCCCAGACGCGCTGCGGGGTCGCCGGCATGTCGAGACCGGATACCCCGAGCGGCGCCAGCGCATCGAGCACCGCGCTCATCACCGCGGCCAGCGAGCCGACCGAGCCCGCCTCGCCCGCTCCCTTGATGCCGAGGACGTTGGTAGTGCACGGCACCTCGTTGAACGTGACCGCGACATCGCCGACATCGGCCGCCCGCGGCAAGGCATAATCCATCAGCGACCCGGACAGGAGCTGGCCGCTGTCGCGGTCATAGCGCGCCTCCTCCATCAGCGCCTGGCCGATGCCCTGGACCACGCCGCCATGGATCTGCCCCGCGACGATCAACGGGTTGACGACGCGGCCGAAATCGTCGGCCACGGTGTAGCGGCAGAGTTCGGTCGCGCCGGTCTCGGGATCGATCTCGACCTCGCAGACGTGGCAGCCGTTGGGGAAGGTGTTCTTGTCGGCGGTGCTCGTCCCCACGTCGTCGAGGCTGCGGGGCAGGCCGTCCGGCAGGCTGGCGGCTTCGCGCGTGCGGCGCGCCAGCTCGATGATGGTGATGGCGCGGTCGGTGCCGGAAACGGTGAAGACGCCGTCGCGGAACTCGATATCCGGCTCGGCGACCTCGAGGAAGTGGCCGGCGAGACGCCGCCCCTTGGCGACGATCTTCTCGGCCGCATCGACAAGCGCGGTGCCGGCAAGCATCAGCGACTTGGCGCCGCCGGTGCCGCCGCCCTGGCGCAGCCGGTCGGTATCGCCATAGACGAAATCGACCGCATCGAACGGGACGCCGAGACGATCCTCGAGGATCTGGGCGAAGGCGGTTTCGTGGCCCTGTCCCGAGGGACCCGTGCCAACTCCCATGAATACGCGCCCATCGCCAAGGAAGCGGATATCCGCCTGCTCCTGCGGCATGTTCGCCGTCACTTCCATGTAATAGGCGATGCCGATGCCGCGACGCCGACCGCGCGCCAGTGCCGCCGCCCGTCGCGCGGGAAAGCCGTTCCAGTCGGCACTCTGGAGCGCGGTCTCGAGATTGAGCAGGAAATCGCCGCTGTCATAGGTGACGATCATCGGCGTCTTGTACGGCATCGCCGTGCGCGGCACGAAATTGCGGCGGCGGATCTCGTCGCGGGGGATCCCGGTCTCGCGCGCCGCCGCGTCGACGAGGCGCTCGAGAATATAGGCGGTCTCGGGGCGACCGGCGCCGCGATAGGCATCGACCCAGACGGTGTTGGTGTAAACCGCGCGCACGTGCACATAGGCCGCCGGGATGCGATAGGCGCCGGTCAGCAGCCGGAAGCCGGCAATGGTCGGAATGAGCAGCGAGAAATACGAGAGATAGGCCCCGATATTGGCAAAGGTCTCGGCACGAATGGCGAGGAAACGGCCGTCGCCGTCGAGCGCGAGCGCGGCGCGGACCTGCTGCTCGCGGCCCTGGGTATCGCTGAGAAATCCTTCCTGGCGGTCGCAGGTCCAGCGTACCGGTCGCCCCACCTTCGACGCCGCCCAGGGCACGAGCGCATGCTCGGGAAAATCGAATCCCTTCATGCCGAAGCTGCCGCCGACATCGGCGGTGATCACGTGGACCTTGTCTTCCGCCACGGCCAGGCTTTTCGCAATCGTGCTGCGCGCCGCAAACACCCCTTGCGTGCCGAGATGAACGGTAAACCGCTCCGTCGCCGCATCGTATTCGCCGATGACGCTGCGCGGCTCGATCGGATTGACGACGACGCGGCTGATGGCGAGGTCGAGCGTGACCACTCGCGCCGCCGCGGCGAAGGCAGCAGCGACCGCCTTCTCGTCGCCGAGCGCCCAATCGAGCGCGACATTGCCAGCGGCCTCGTCGAAGAGAAGCGGCGCGCCCGGCGCCACCGCCGCCTCGGGCGTGACCACCGCGGCAACAGGCTCGTATTCGACCTCGACCAGTTCGGCCGCGTCCTTCGCCTCGGCCAGCGTCTCCGCCACCACCATCGCCACCGCCTCGCCGACATGGCGGACGCGGTCCGCCGCAAGGAGCGGACGGCCGGGATTGGGATAGGCCGTGCCATTGCGGTTCTTGAGCGGGACGACACACTTGATTGTGCCGAGCTTCGCCGCAGCGATGTCCGCGTGGCTGAATACCGCGAGTACGCCGGGTGCGCGGCGTGCTGCCGCGCCGTCGATGCGCACGACGCGGGCATGGGCATGTGGCGAGCGCACGAACACCGCATGCGCCTGACCGGGCCGGGCGAGATCGTCGGTGTAGCGCCCCGTGCCGGTGATGAAGCGCACGTCCTCCTTGCGCCGTACCGCCTGACCGATACCGAATTGTCCCACGCCCGCCTCCTCGCGATCACGGATGAATAAATATAGGACAGAATGCGCAGGCGGGACATCGACGTTCCCCGCCGGCCGCGTTTTGCCTATGCTCCGCGCTGGGTCCCTTCGCGACAAGGAGAGGCAACGATGGACGAACTCGTCAGCCGCGCCACGCGCATCGGCGCCCGGCTCAAGGAGCGCGGCGAGACCATCGCGGTCGCCGAATCCTCGACCGGTGGGCTGGTCGCGGCGGCGCTCCTCGCGGTGCCCGGGGCATCGGCTTATTTCCTCGGCGGCGCGGTGGTCTATACCGTCAATGCACGCAAGGGACTGCTCGATATCGGCGAGCTTAGGGACATGCGCGCGTCGAGCGAACCCTACGCACTGCTGCTGGCGCGGACGGTGCGCCAGCGGCTCGGCGCGAGTTGGGGCATTGCCGAGACCGGGGCGAGCGGGCCGACCGGCAACCGTTATGGCGATGCCGCCGGGCATAGCTGCCTCGCCGTCGTCGGCGCGAGCGAGCGCGCCATCACGCTCGAGACCGGCAGCGCCGACCGGCGCGCCAATATGCAGGCTTTCGCCGCCGCCGCGCTCGACCTCTTGAGCCAGTGCCTCGCCTGACAAGCCCATTGCGGCCACCGTCGCACGGCAGGAAGATGAGCGCGAAGCCGCCACGATGGAAGGATTGCGGCGATGACAAGCACCGTAACGGTCGTTTCGGGCGGCACCCCGATGGCGATCTTCCTGGCGACGCCGCAGGGCGCCGGACCCCATCCAGCGATCGTGGTCGCGCATCACCGCGACGGGGTCGACGACTTCACCCGCCACGCCTGCGAGCGGCTCGCGGAAGCGGGCTTCATCGCCGCCGCGCCCAACCTCTATCACCGCCGCCCCGCCGGCGAGGACACTCTCCAGTCGCGGGACTATCTCGAGGACGGCCACACCATCGTCGATGTCAACGCCACTGTCGATCATCTGCTGTCGCTCAAATCCGTGCGCCGGGACGCCATCGGCGTGCTCGGCCATTGCATGGGCGGGCGCACGTCGTTCCTCTGCGCCACCGCGATTCCGATCTTCCGCGTCGCCGGGATTTTCTATGGCGGCGGCATCCTAACCTCGCGGCGCGACAACCGGCCGCCGCCGATCGAGTTCACGCGCGACATAAGCTGTCCGCTCATCGGCTTCTTCGGCAAGGAGGACAAGAACCCCTCGCCCGCCGACGTGGCGCGCATCTCCGAGGAATGCAAGCGCTTCAACGTGCGCCACGAATTCAAGCTCTATGACGGCGCCGGCCACGCGTTCCAGAACTTCATGAACAAGGCGACCTATCGCGAGCAGCAGTCGGACGACGCGTGGAGCCGCCTCGTCCCGTTGCTCAACGCCGAACTCAAGAGCTGAACCCGCCGAGGAGACATCGCCATGCGCATCATCGCGCTCGAAGAGCATATCGCCACGCCGCTCTTCCGCGAGAAGCTGAATGCGCCCCCCCGCAATGCCACCCTGCTGCGCCGCGCGCAGGAGCATGGGCACGACGTCAACGCCGAGCTCATGGACATCGGCAACTCGCGCCTCGCGCACATGAACGAGGTCGGCATCGACGTTCAGGTGCTGTCCCTCACCCAGCCCGGCCCCCAGGCGTTTCCCGCCGACGTCGCCATCGCCGTCGCGCGCGACGCCAACGACCGCATGCACGAGGCGATCAAGCGCCATCCGACGCGCTTTGCCGGCTTCGCCGCGTTGGCGACGGCCGATCCGAACGAGGCGGCGAAGGAGCTCGAGCGCTGCATCACCAAGCTCGGCTTCAAGGGCACGATGATCAACGGCCACGCCCAGGGCAGCTATCTCGACGACAAGAAATACTGGGGCATCTTCGAATGTGCCGAGGCGCTCGACGTGCCGGTGTATCTTCATCCGCGCGAGCCGCATCCCGCCGTGCTCAAGGCCTATTTCGAAGGCTTCGAGGAGATGCAGACCGCGGCCTGGGGCTTTGCCATGGAGACCTGCACGCATTTCCTCAGGCTCGTCTTCGCCGGCGTGTTCGACGCCTATCCGCGGCTCAAGTTCATCCTCGGCCACATGGGCGAGGGCCTGCCGTTCTGGCTCACCCGGTTCGAGGACCACACCCGCTTCGCGATGCAGGCGCGCGGCCTCAAGCGGACCCCGCGGCAGTATCTTACCGAGAATCTCGTCATCACCTGCAGCGGCAATTTCTCGACCGCCGCCATGCTCTGCGCGGTGATGGAGATGGGCATCGACAACGTGCTGTTCTCGGTCGACTGGCCCTACGAGTCGAACAAGGTCGGCGTCGAGTTCCTGAAGCGCCTGCCGCTCTCCGACGCCGACAAGGCCAAGTTCGCGCACGCCAACGCCGAGCGCGTCCTCAAGCTCTGAGCCCGCGCCATCACCCGCCCGGAATGGTGCCGGGCGGCAGCGTCAGGCAGTAATTGGCGATGTCGAGCGCGCGGGTGTACCACACCCGGCCCCTGAGCTTGTGCTCGATGCAATGCGTCAGCGCCTGACGCAGCGCGCGCAGCCGGAACGGCTGACCGACGATGAATCCGTGGAGCGAGACCGCCATCACCAGCGGCTGCTCCGCCGCCTGCTCGACCATCTCGTCGAACTGGTCGACGATCATCTCGGCGAACTCGCGGCCGGTGTGATCACGGTTGACGTTCGTTCCCATGTCGTTGAGTTCCATCGGGTAGGGCACCGAGAGCAGCGGCCCCGCCCGCGTCCGCATGAAGATCGGCTGATCGTCCACCGGCCAGTCGAGGTTGTGGGTGTATCCCGCCTCCTTGAGGAGATCGGGCGTGACGACGGATTCGGCCGCGCCCGGACCCATCCAGCCAGTCGGGCGCGTGCCCATGGCCGCGGCGATCGTCTCGGTCGTCTCGGCGATCACGCGCGCCTCGTCCTGCTCCCACATCGCGCCCAGCTCCTCGGCGTTGGTGCGGCCGTGGCCGACGACATCGTCGCCGCGCGCCTTGATGCGGGCGATGATGTCGGGATAGTGCTCGCACACGAGGCTGTTGAGCAGGATCGTCGCGGGCAGGCGAAGCTGATCGAGGAGGCGGAAGATGCGAAACACGCCGACGCGCACGCCGTAATCGCGCCAGGCATAGTTCCGCGTCGTCTGCGGCCCGCCGCGGTTGGTGGGATCGGCGCCGCGTCCGGCGCGAAAGGCGAAATGCTCGATATTGATCGCGACGTAGAAGGCAAGGCGCTTACCGCCGGGCCAGGCGTAGTCGGCGCGTTTCTCGATCGCGGAATAGTCGTAGCGGCTATGCGCCGGCAAGTGGAGCATCGTCGTTCCTCCCGCCCGCGAGGATAGCGGCTTTCACCCCAGGCGCAACGAGTCAGCCCGTCAGGGCGCGCCCTTTCCCGGCGGTCTGCCGAACGACATCTCCTGCTTGACATAGCCGGCCGGGAGGTCGAACGAATTGGCCGGAACGCTCTTCTGCGCGACATCGGTGATCGTGGTCTGGAATTCGACCTTGCCGTCACTGGAATAGCGAGTCGTCTGAACCGGGAGTCCCTCGAACCCGATCGCCTTGGTCTGAGCGTCGAGATCGAACGCCTGCGCCGCCCTGCCGCCCGGGCCCATCTGCTGCATGAACTTGCCGAGGCTGACGAGCGGCTTCAGGTCGTCGCGGGTGAGCCCGACATCCTTGAGCCGCGCAATACAGTACTCTTCGTGTCCCGAATCGCTCGGCTCCGGGCCGCCCTTCACACGAAAGGGCGTGCACGACCATTTGCCGACGGTCCGGGCGGCGCCGACCTTCTCATAGGTCATCGGCGGCGGCGCGGCGGCGGGCGATTGGCCCATACCCTGCTGCTGCATCATCGCCTCGATGCGCTTGCGCTGATCCTCCGGCAGCGACTTGAGCTGCTGCTCCATCCGCGTCTTCGCCTGGCTCATCGCCGCCTGCATCTGCTGCATGGTCTCGGCCGTGATCTCGCGGTAGCTGTGATGGGCGTCGTCGATCGACCATACCTTCTTCAGATCCTCGCGATAGATCATCGACCCGTCCGGCCGCGTCATGCGCAAATGGTCGGCTTCGAGATAGATCGTCTCGGCCTGGCCGGCGTGGGCACCGTCCGACCCGCTATTCTGCACCGTGATGACCGCGGCCGCGCGTGCACCGCCCGTGCCTGTCGCTGCCATCGCCAGCGCGATCCCCATTGATGCCAACGAGAATTTCATCGAGCACCTCCTCAAGCGCCGCCGAATATGGGGCGGAAGCCGGGCAAAAGCAATTCTACCCGGCGCCGGGCGCGGCGCCGTTCTCGTCTGTGCGCCCTGCATGGGCTATAACGCCGACCGCGCGAGGGGAGGCATAGCATCCATGCCCGTCAACACCACCCGTGTCTTTTATGTGAAGCGATTCTTCGACCCGGCCTTCGCCGAGATCCTGGCGCGGCGGCCGACCATAACGCTCGACAAGCTCGAGAACTTCACGCCCGAGGCCGAGGCGGCGCCGATCCTGGCCGCGGCGCATGTTTTCTCCATCAGTTCGGCGCGCGACGAGCTCGATCCAAGATATCATGCCGGCGCCGCGCTCTTCCGCAAGACGCCGGAGCTGCTCGCGGTCTCGACCACCGGGGCGGGCTACGACACGGTCGACGTCAAGGCCTGCACCGAGGCGGGCATCCTTGCCGTCAACCAATCGGGCGGCAACCGCGAAGCCGTGGCCGAGCACGTGATCTCGGTCATGATCGCGCTGTCGAAGCGGCTCGGCGAGACCGACCGCGTCATGCGGCGCGAGGCCAACATGGACCGCAACCTCTTCATGGGCGAGGACATCTACGGCAAGACCATCGGCATCGTCGGCATCGGCAATGTCGGGAGCCGGATCGCCGAGCGTTGCCGCGGTCTCTTCGCCATGCGCGTGCTTGCCTACGATCCCTATCTCGGCCGCGACCAGGTCGCCGCGCGCGGCGCCGAAAAGATCGACACGCTCGACGCGCTGCTGGGCCAGGCCGATTTCGTCTCCGTCAACTGCCCCCTTACCGACGAGACGCGCGGCATGATCGGCGCCCGGGAATATGCGCTGATGCAGCCCAATGCCTACTTCATCACCTCCGCGCGCGGCCATATCCACGACGAGGCGGCGCTCGCCGCGGCACTGGCGCACAAGCAGATCGCCGGCGCCGGGCTCGATGTCTGGGCGAAGGAGCCGCCGCCGCTCGACCATCCGCTGCTCAAATTCGACAACGTCATCGTCAGCCCGCACGTCGCCGGGGCGACGAAGCAGGCGCGCCGCAATCTCGCGGTCATGGCGGCCGAACAAATTCTCGACATCCTCGACGGGAAGCGGCCGCCACGCATGCTCAATCCCGACGTCTGGCCGGTCTATGCGCGACGGTTCGAGCGCTGCTTCGGCTTCGCACCGCAGGCGTGACGCCGATGCGGCGGCGGCAACGCCCCCGGTCCTGCCCTCGGGCCGGCGCCGCAATGGCAGAACCAGCCGGTATCTGACCAATTCATCGACCTGCCGACGGCGTCAGGCCGCTCCGTCCGGCAGCGGTTCGTCGAGGAAAAGCTGCACCTCCTGAAACAGCTGCCGGCGGTTGCGCTCGAGCATCAGAAGGTGCGTGCCCGCGCCGATCTCGACGAGGCGCCGCGTCGGCGCCCGCGCCAGTTCCCCGAACACCGCCACCGCCATCGACAGCGGCAAGAGCCCATCCCATTCGCCGTGCACGATCAGTGTCGGCGCGGTGATCAGGCCGGGATCGTAATAGGGCTTGCCGGCCTGCCAATACGCCCGGCTGTCGGCCGGCGCACCGTTAGGGCTGCGGACCACCGGCGGGCTTTGCCGCGCGCCCTCGGGATCGGTCGCGAGCGCCGCTTCCTTCCAGGCTGCGAACCACGTATCGGGCATGAGGCCGGCGCGCGCCGCGTCAGGCGCTCCGGTCTGGAGGTTGGCGCGCGCCTGCTCGACGGTCCAGCTCTGATAGGCGCCGAGCGGCGGCGCGCCGGGTCGCGCCGGGCGCAGCCAAACCGGGGCATTGAGCACCAGCCGCGTCACCTGGGCGCGGTTTCGCGCCGCGTAGGCGCCGACGATGACCGTTCCCCATGACCAGCCCATGATGCTGATCGCCGCGGCCCCGCGGCGCCGGCAGATGAAATCGACGGCCGTACCGAAGTCGTGGAGAGCCACGTCGGTGGTGACGATCGGCGGATGGGCCGCCGGCGGGGCGCTCATCTCGGGCGGACGGCTCGAGCGACCATAGCCGCGCAGATCGACGAGCCACACATCCCAGCCGTGATGCGCCAGATAGTCCATCCACGACACGCCGTCGAGCCGGAGGTCGAAGGTCGTCTCGGCCGCCTGGGAGGTCCCATGAACGTAAAGCAGGATCTTGTCCGCGCCGGATCCGGCCCGGTCGGCGCCGCGCTTGTTGCGAAGGTAGAGCTCGATGCCCGGATCGCCCGAGGGAATCATGAATTCCTCGACCGCGATCGCGGCGGACACGGCAGCAGGCGAGAGACCCCGCAGGGACAGGACAACGGGCGGGATGGGCGAGGCAGGCATCGGAACCTCCGCAATGCGACCGGCCGTACGGCAACTCTCGCCGGCGGGCACGGGCCGGGCAAGATTCTGCGCGATGCCCCTTGGAACCGGCGCGACGACGCGATAGAGATTCGCCGATAAAAATCTCGCGGAGGCAACAGATATGGACGACGCACGCGACGAAAAGCAGAAACGCAACGAACCGGGCACCCCGCCGGCGGCGCCCGAGCAAAACGCGATCCGCGGCGCGTTCCTCGCACGCGCGGCGCATGCGGCGGCAACGGCGCCGGGGAACGGCGCCCAAGGCGACAGCGGCGCCGCGACGCTGCGAAGCGCCTTCATGAAGCATCTCGCGCCGACGTCGGGTGGTGCCGTGGTCGGCGACGAGAGCGGCGGCGGTTCGGTGCTGCGCAGTGCCTTTGCCGCGCGCAGCGCGCCCGCCGGCGCTCCCGCCGTCCGCCCACGCCCCGCCGTCCGCAAGCCCAAAGCGGCGGCGGCGAAGAAGAAGCCCGCGCGCGCGGCGGCGAAGCCGGCAGCGCCCGCCAAGCGCGTGGCAAAGAAGAAGAAGCCCGCGCGCGCGGCAGCGAAACCGGCAGCGCGCGCCAAGCGCGTGGTGAAGGCGAAGAAGCGCGCCACCGCCGCGGCGCCGCGCCGGGCCAAGGCACGGCCCGCCGCCCGGCCGCGAGGCAAGACGCGGGGCCGGGCGCAGCGTTGAACGCGCAAGGGGACGCAACCGGCCGGGCGCGGGCCAATGCCTTGCCCTGCACATCGTCAAGGGGGTGACGTATGGGCTATATCCGTGGTTTCTTCATCAGCGGCTGTGTCGCACTGGCAGGAGCGGGCGGCGGCGTGATCGCCCTCAATCTCCATTCGTCGAGCCCGCGCATCATGGCCGTCGGCATCGCCAGCGCGGTGATCGGGATCATCGGCGGCGGCATTGCGCTCGGGATGTCGATGACGGGCCCGCTGCGTTAGGCGAGCCTCACGGCCTACGTCACCGCGGCATAGCCGCCGTCGACGGTGACGATGACGCCGCTCACGCCCTTGCTGCCTTCGATCAGGCTCATGACGGCGGCGGCCACGTCGGCGTCGTTGACGCAGCGCCGCAGCGGCGTCTGCTTGGCGCGGCGCACCATCAGCTTGTCGTAGTTGTCGCCGAGCATGCGCTCCATCCACTCGCCTTCCATCCAGCCGGGGGCGACGCCGTTGACGCGGATGCCGTCCGGCCCGAGCGCGCCGGCCAGCGCCTTGGTCATGGTCCAGAGCGCGCCCTTGCTCGCCGAATAGGGAAGCGGCTGCGGCCCGGGCCGCGCACCGACAATGCTGTTGGTGTTGATGATGCTGGCGTCATCCGACTTGCGCAGCAAAGGCGCCGCGTGCTTCGTCACCAGGAACACGCCGCGCACATTGACGGCGAAGACGCGATCCCATTCCTCGGCGGTTACTTTCTCGAAATCGCGCGCGAGCGTGACGATGCTGGTGCCGGCGTTGTTGCACAGTACATCGAGCCGGCCGAAGCGCTGGCGGATCGCGTCGATCATGGCGACGACGCTCGCCTCGTCCGCCACGTCGCCCCGCGCCAGCAGCGTCGCCGCGCCGGCTTCGGCACACTGGGCCGCGGTCTTCTTGGCCTCGGCATCGCTGCGGCTGTAGTTGATGGCGACGTCATACCCGGCCTTGGCGAGCGCGACCGCTTCGGCCCGGCCGATGCCGGTCGAAGCGCCGGTGACAAGGGCGACGCGTTTATCGGTCACGTGATCCACTCCTGATCGCCGGGCGGGCGGCCGATCTTGGCGGATCACGGCGGGCGACGCAATGCCGGCCGCGCGCGGCTCAGAGCCAGACGAGGCCGGACATCAGCATGTCGATGGTCGAGCCATCGCGGGCAAGCGGCAGCGCCAAGACCTCGCAGGGAAGGATGCGGTCGTCGGAGATCTGACGCTCGCGCACCTGCACGATCGGCACGCGCCGATTGATGACGTCCACAAAATGCCGCCACACCGTTTCGCGGCTGTCGCGCGCCGGAAGGATGTCGAGGTCCTTGCCCGTCATTTCGTAGCCGACGCGCTCGGTGACGCGGCTCGCGTGGAGGCGAAAGCGGAACCGGAGCGGCTGGAAGAAAACATCGAGCAGCGACAGGTTGCCGATGATGTAGCCGAGGTCGAGCACGTCGAAATCGCTCCGCGACGGAAATTCGCGGCCGCGGCGGCGCTCCTGCCAGTCATGGTAAAGATGCCGCAAAGACGGGGTCTTGATGTCGAGCAATTCGGCCTCGCCGGGCGATTTTAACCGCGGCGGCATTTAGGAGGTCTTTACGGGCCGCGCGCGCCCTATCGGCGCTCGATGACCTCGACCCCGTGCGGGCGGCCGACATAGGCCCGCGACGCCAGTCCGACGAAAAGCCCGCTCTCGACCACGCCGGCGATGGCGGCAATGCGTGCCTCGAGCGCCGCGGCGGCGTCGATCGCCGCAAAGGCGCAGTCGGCAATGTAGTTTCCGTTCTCGGTCACGAACGGCGCATCGCCGGCCGCGCGCAGGCTCGGCGCGCAGCCGAGCGCCGCAAGCCGATCGATCACCGTCTCCCAGCCGAAACGCACGATCTCGACCGGAACCGGCGTGCGGGCACCGAGACGCGCGACCAGCTTGGTCTCGTCGACGATGACGTAGAAGCGCCGGCTGGCGCAGGCAACGATCTTTTCGCGCAGCAATGCCCCGCCGAGCCCCTTGACGAGATCGAGCGTGCCGGTCTCGACCTGATCGGCGCCGTCGATGGCGAGATCGAGGCGGCGATGGGCGGCGAAATCCGTGAGCGGCACGCCATGCCGGCGCGCGAGCGCCGCGGTCCGCCGCGAGGTCGCGACACAGGCGACGTGCAAGCCGCCGGCGATGCGCGAAGCGAGCGCGGCGACGGCGTGAGCGGTGGTCGAGCCGCTGCCGAGGCCCAGGACCATTCCGTCCTCGACCGCAGCGACGGCCCGCACCGCCGCTTCGCGCTTCATCGCCTCGATGTCCGGCGCGGGGTTCATCCGCACGCCTGCCGCGACAGACGATCGAGGAACACCGATTGACCTTGATCGTGCAGCGCCGGTTCCAGCTTCATCGCCGCCCCTCGCCCACCGACGTCAACGCCCCGGCGCCGGGCTTCGATCCGCCGTGCGGCACCTCCTGCACCTTGCGCCGACGCCAAGGAACGATTCGCGTGGGAGCGGCGCGCGGGCGATCCTTGTCGCCGCCGCCACGGCTGAGATAGACTCCACGCATGGTCCTCCGCCCGGGAGTTGCAATGTCGCGGCACGGCACCAACGGCGCAGACCGGCGCCGACGCCCGCTTGTCAGCGGCTTGTGGATTGCGGCGGCGGCCACCGTCGTCGCCGGTTTCGTCGTGCGCGCATTATCGAGCTTCCTGGGCCGCGCGGATCTCCGTGTCGCGGGCATTGCGCTCATCGCCATCGGCATCGCCGCAGCCGTGCTCGGCTGGCTCGGCGAGCGCATTGTCGCGCGGCGCTCGCCCTAGTCGTCACAGCCCCGCATCTTCGCCCGCGGCATCGCCAAGGTCGCAGGCAAAGAACAACTCGTCGACCGAGAGCGGCTTCCGGATCATGCCTTGCTCGTAGGTATAGCGCAGGATGGTTTCGAGGTTGCGGCGATTGGCCGGGCCCAGGCCATATTCCCAGGGATCGCCGCCGAGAATCTCCGTCTGCTCCTCCCATGCCGTGCGCACCCAGGCGAGCGGCGCGACACGGGGATTGGCGATGCGGCGATAGGCCAGCGCCTTGGCCTGATCGAACGCTTTGAGGAGGTTGGTCGCAACCCAGGGATGACGATCGACGATCTCCTGCCGGATCACGGTCGTGTGCATGATCGGAAAGATGCCGGTACGGCGAAAGAAGTCGATCTCGACCGCCTTGTAGTCGGGGAACAGGCGCACGATGCGGCGGTCGCCCTCGGCGAAGAGCCGCGGCACCGACGGCGACAGCATGGCCGGGATTTCGCCCTCGGCCAGCATCGTTTCGACCGACTTGCCGGGCGGCGCCGTCACGATGCGCAGGTCTTTCTGCCGCTCGAATTCGAGGTCCTCGCTGCGGTCGACCAGCCACGTCACCTGCCGGTGCGGCAGGCCGTAATATTGCTCGAGGATGCCGCGCATCCAGATGTTGGAGGCCGGCTGAAAATTGGTGCTGCCGATCGTCTTGCCGATGAGATCGCGCGGCTCTTTGATGCCGGCGGCGGCATTGACGAAGACGAAGCCGTGGCGGAAGCGGCGATGGAGATAGATCGGCAGTCCCGCCAAGGGCACGCCCTGGTCGCGTGCGATGAAATGGCCGCCGATATTGAGTTCGCAGACGTCGAATTCCATCCGCCGCGCCATGCGCCAGTGCCGCTCGCGCGAGCCCATCCCGGTCAGCACGGTGAGATCGATGCCGTCGGCCCCGACCGCGCCTTCCTTGAGCGCGCGCACGATCTCGTAATCGCCGCACGCCACCGTGAGCTTGAGCTTTTCGGCCATCCCCCGTCTCCTAATGCGCGCCGCGCCGCGTGCGGCGCAACTCCCGCGTCGCGTCGTCGTCGACCGTGAGATCGCGGTTCAGCTCCACGCCATAGGCCTCGCGCGCCGCCGCAGGCGAGACCAGTTCCTCGAGCACGTCGGCGCGCACGCGCGCAGGATCGCGCTCGAAGGGATCGCCCCAACCGCCGCCGCCGCCGGTGCGCACGATCACCTGGCTATGCGTCGGCACCGGGCGATGCGCCCCGTCCACCGAATGGAACTCGTTCTCCTGCGGCAAGCGCAGCAGATAGTCCGCCGTCCCGGCGGCACGACCACCGCGCGTGCCCCAGGGCGGGCATTTGTCGCGCTTGGTGCGGTCGAAATTCCAGCGTCCCTCGACGAAATTCTCGACCGTGAGGTCGATCCCGAGCCCGCCGCGGAACCGGCCGGCGCCGCCCGAATCGGGCCTGAGCGCGCGGCCCCGCACCAGCACCGGACATTTCATCTCGATGCCTTCGATCGAGCCGTTGCGCACGTCGCCCTGGCAGACCGACACCGTGCCCGACTCGCCATCCTCCATCGGCCGCCCGCCCCAGCCGCCGCCCTCGATGCTCTGCACGACGAAGCGGCGTTTGGTGGCGGGATCGACGCCGAAGAACACCACCGCGCCGCCCAGCAGCCCGTGATGCGCGCCCGGCACGCGGTCCGGCATCGCCGGCCCGAGCGCCGCGACGATGGTATCGACGACCATGGGAATGATGAGGCTCCAGCCCGACATCGGCGCGGGATAGCGCGCCATCATGATGTTGCCTTCGGGAATGACGACGTCGAGGGCGCGGAACGAGCCCTCGTTGACCGGATCGAGCGGCGCGGTGAGCGCCTTGTAGGCGACGCGCGCCGCGGCATAGGTGCGCGCGTTGATGCCCGCCTTGCGCTCGGGCGAGCATTGCGACAGGTCGATCGTCATGCGCCCGGACGCGACCGTGACCTTGGCGTGAAGCCGCACCGGATCGTCCGGCAGCACCCCGTCCTCGTCGAGCGCCGATGACGCCTCGTAAACGCCGTCGGGAATGGCGGCGATGACGTTGCGGCATTTGCGCTCGGTCTCATCGAAGATCTGCGTGATCGCGCCGAGAATGGTGTCGCGGCCGTATTTGGCAAACAGCTCGTCGAGCCGGCGCGCGGCGAGACGGCAGGCGGCCATCTGCGATTTCATGTCGCCGAGCGAGGATTCGGGAAAGCGGATGTTGTCGCTGATGACGCGGTAGAGCGTCTCGTCGAGCCGGCCTTCGCGATAGATCTTGAGCTGGTTCAACTGCAAGCCTTCGAGCCACGGCTCGGCGACGTGCGGCCCGGCGCCGAAGCCGGTGCTCATGCCGCCGACGTCGATCCAGTGCGCTCGCACGATCGCGAACATCAACAGCTCGCCATCGCGGAAATAGGGCGTGTAGATGACGATGTTGTTGAGGTGCTGGCCGGCCACCGCCTGATGATTGGTGATGATGACGTCGCCCGGCCGGAATCCGTCCGTGCCATAGCGCGCCATGCCGTCGGTGATGATGACGCCGAGATCGGCGACGAAATGCGACACGCCGCCGACGTTCTGCGACACCAGCGCACCGTCGGGCTGCACCAGCGCGGTGCAGAAGTCGCGCACCTCGTAGATCATCATGTTGTAGGAGGTGCGCTGGAGATCGGCGGCCATCTCGTTGGCGATAGCCGGCAAGGCGTTGCGAATGACCTCGAGCGTCACCGGGTCGAGACGCGGCTCCATCAACCTTCTCCCACCGTAACCACGAGCTCGCCCGCGGGCGCCACAACGAGCCGGTCGCCCGGAAACAGCACCGTGGTCGTGCCGTGCTCCTGGACGATCGCGGGACCGTCGATGCGCCCGCCCGCCGGCAGCGCCGCGCGGCGATAGACCGGACATTCGACCGGCGCCGGCCCACCGAGATGCACCTTCCGCCGGCGCTCGGGCACGGCAGCGCCGCCCGCTTCGAGCCGCGGGAACGCAAGCCGCGGCCGTTGCCCGATCGCCGCGAGCCGAATATTCACCAGCTCCACCGGCTCGTCGGGCGAATGGTGGGCATAGCGCTGCTCGTAGAGCGCATCGAACGCCGCGCGGATGCCGGCACGGTCGGCGTCACGGATCTGCGCGATCTGCACCGGGACCGGCAGCGTGAACTCCTGGCCGACATAGCGGATGTCGAGATGGGTCTCGTAGCGCGCGCCCGCCCTTTGCCGCAGCGCCGCCTCGGCCTCCGCCACCATGTCGTCGTGAATGCGGGCGAGCGCCGCGAAGTCGAGCCGTTCGAGATCGACGAAATGGGTGCGGATGAAATCATGCCGCTCGTCCGCGAGCAGCATGCCGAGCGCCGAGAAATGCGACGGGAACAGCGGCACGATCACGGTCGGTACGTGCAGCTCGCGCGCGATCGCCATGATGTGGAGCGGCCCCGCGCCGCCCGAAGCCACCAGCGCGAAATCGCGCGGGTCGTAGCCCTTCTCGACCGAGACCTCGCGCACGGCGAGCGACATCTTGGCGATCGCGATCTCGATGATGGCATTGGCGGCCGCGATCACGTCGAGCTTGAGCGGCGCGGCGATCTTCGCTGCAATCCCGTCGCGCGCGGTCGCGCCGTCGAGCTTCATCTCGCCGCCAAGAAAATCGTCGGGATTGAGCCGCCCGAGCACGACATTGGCATCGGTGATGGTCGGCTCGGTCCCGCCGCCGCAGTAGCAGATCGGCCCGGGATCGGCGCCCGCGCTCTGCGGCCCGACCTTGAGCGCGCCGATCTCGTCGATCCGGGCGATGCTGCCGCCGCCGGCGCCGACCTCGACCAGGTCGATGACCGGCACCATCACCGGGTGGCCGCTGGCATAGCCGCCGACGTAATAGCCCGCGGCCATGGTCGGCGCGCCGCCGCGCACGAGACTGGCCTTCGCGGTGGTGCCGCCCATGTCGAACGAGATCACGTTGGGAAAGCCCAGCGCCTCGCCGACCCTGGCCGCGGCGATGATGCCGCCCACGGGCCCCGATTCCATCATCGCCACCGGGCGCTTGGTCGCAAGCTCCGGCGTCATCACGCCGCCGTTCGAGCGCATGATCGAAAGCTCGCCGCCGAAGCCGATCGCGCCGAGGCTCGAGCGCAGATTCTCGACATAGCCGCCGACCTTGGGCCCGATATAGGCGTTCACCGCCGCCGTCGAGGTCCGTTCGAATTCGCGGTACTCGCGCAGGATCTCGTGCGAGAGCGAGACATAGGCATCGGGCAGCGTGGCGGCGACGATGGCGCCCGCTTCGCGCTCGTGCTCGGGATTGGCATAGGAATGGAGAAAGCACACCGCGACCGCCTCGACCCCCTCGGCGGCGAGGAACCGGCACGCCGCCGCGACGCCGGCGCGGTCGAGCGGCTCGTGTTCCGCACCGGACGCCAGCACGCGCTCCTGTACCTCGCGAGTGAGCCGGCGCGACACCAGCGGGCGATGGCGATGGAAGTAGAGATTATAGGATTCGGGCCGGTTGCCGCGGCCGATGGCATAAACGTCGCGCGTGCCCGACGTGACGATGAGGCCGGTCTTCGCGCCCTTGCGTTCGATCAGCGTGTTGATGGCGACCGTCGAGCCGTGAATGAGCTCGGCGATGGCGGCCGGCGCAAGCCCGCTCTTGGCAAGGCAGTCGACAACGCCCTGCACCAATTGCGCCGGCGTGGTCAGGCTCTTCGCCTGGGCGAAGCGGCCCGTCGCCGCATCGAAGCCCATGAGATCGGTAAACGTCCCGCCGATATCGACCGCGACCACCAGCACGATGAAACCCCGCCCGAAGAATTATTGATACCAGCTCATGCCGGCTGGCGCGCGCCCTCGCGCAGGCTGCGAATGAAGACATCGTCGGGCGTGCCGATGCAGGAAAAATAATAGCGCAGGAGATAGGGATTGACGAGACGCGACAGCACCGCAACGTCGTCGCGCAGCAGCGCCGCCTTCACCTCGGGCTTCAGCGGATAGCGCTCCAGCACCTTGCCGCGGTCGGCACGGTATTCGGCGCCGAGCCCTCCGCGCTGCAGGTCGAAGAACAGCTTGCTGAGCCAATAATCAGTCATCGCCGCCTCGCTCATATCGTCCTGCACCGATCATAGCACGGACGCGGCCGGCCCGGCGGCTTGCATTCGCACCGCCCCCCTTTATGCTCGCGCGTGGTCTCAACCCGGAAGGAGCCAGCGATGAGCACGCGCAGCCTGGAAGACCGCCTCCGCGACGTCGAGGACCGGCTCGAGATCCTCAATCTCGTCGCCGCCCACCCGCCGGGCGCCGATACCGGCGCCACCGAATATATCCGCACCGCGTGGACCGAGGACGGCTCGTTCGATCTCGGTTCCGACAAGGATATCAAGGGACGCGAGAACATTGCCGCCCATGTCCGCACCCCGGCGCATCTCGCGGCGATCGAGAACGGCATCGGCCATTTCGCCGGCCTGCCGCACATCGCGATCAAGGGCGACACCGCGATCGTGACCTCGTATCTGCAGATTCTCGTGCCGCAGACCCAAGGCGATCCGGTGACGATCGCCAATCACGGCACGTCGAAAGGCTATCGCGTGCACCGCCTGGGCACGAACCGCTGGACGTTGGTGCGCACCCCCGACGGATGGAAGATCAAGAGCCGGGTCTCGCGTCCGGTCGGCACCGAAGAGGCGCGGCAGATCCTGCGCCAGGGGCTCGAACCGGCGAGCGGGGGCAGGACCGGGTGAGCGGCAAGCGCGCGCTCGTCATCGGTGGCTCGGTCGGCGGCCTCTTCGCCGCGCACCTGCTGCTGGGTGCCGGCTGGGAAGTCGACGTGTTCGAGCGCAGCGCCGAGGATTTGGCCGGCCGCGGTTCCGGCATCGGCACGCGGGGGGCGCTGTTCACGCTGCTGCGCCGGATCGGCATCGAACTCGATCCCTCGGCTGGCGTTCACATCAAGTCGCGCATCTGCCTCGACCGCAGCGGCGCGGTGACGCACGAGCTTGCCGTGCCGGCGGTGAATAGCGCCTGGGACCGCGTCTACCGCCCGCTCAAGGACCGTCTGCCGCCCGCGAGCTATCACGCCGGCGCGCGGTTCGAGCGGCTCGAGACCGACGCGCACGGCGTCGCCGCCGGCTTCGCCGACGGGACGCGGGTCGAGGGCGATCTTCTGATCGGCGCCGACGGGATTCATTCGACGGTGCGGCAGAACGTCCTGCCCGAGGCGCCGCCGCGCTATGCCGGCTATGTCGCCTGGCGCGGCATCCTTGATGAAGCCGACCTGCCGCCGGATATTCACGCAGCGGTGTTCAACCGCTTCACCTTCGGCCTGCCCGAGGGCGAGTTGATCATCGCGCTGCCGATGCCGGGCGGCGAAGCCTACGCGCGGCCCGGCGAGCGGCGCTATCACTGGGTGTGGTTTCGTCCGATCGACGAGGCGAAGGGCCTGCCCGATCTCTGCACCGACGCCACCGGCCAATGCCACGGAACGTCGATTCCGCCGCCGTTGATCCGGCCGGAACTCGTGGCCGAGGTCAAGGCGCATGCCGAAGACGTGCTGGCGCCGCAGCTCGCGTTCGCCGTGGCGCGGACGCGCAAGCTGCTGTTGCAGCCGATCTTCGATCTCATCTCGCCGCGGATCGTGGTGGGGCGGGTCGCGCTCCTGGGCGATGCCGCCTTTGCCGCGCGCCCCCATGTCGGCGCCGGCGTCACCAAGGCGGCGCTCGATGCGCTCTCGCTGGCCGATGCGCTGGCGGAAGCGGAGCTCGAGCCGGCGCTCGCGCGCTACGACCGCGAGCGCTGCGCCTTCGGCAACGCGCTCGTCGTCCGCGGCCGGCGCCTTGGCGCGCATCTCGAGGCGCAGCTGAAGCCGCCCGAGGCGCGCAGCCCCGAGGAGCGCGCGCACGATCCCGTCGCCGTGCTGCGCGATTACGGTGCCGCGGTGCTCACGGCGGAGGAACTCGGCAGCGCCGAATGACCGGCTCAGGCCGCGCGCTTCTCGGCGCGGCGCATGAAGTCGATGAACAGCGCCGCCAACTCGCCTTCCTTCTCCTCCCAGTCCTCGACCGCGAGATCGACGTCCTTGTCCTCGGCCATGATGACATGGATTTCCGCGCCGGGGATGAGCCGGCCGGCCTTCTCGCCGGTGGCGCGGTTGTGGGTCTTGTCATGGCCGGGAACGACGAGCGTCGGGACGCGGATCGAGCCCAGATCCTTCGCCGTCGCGCCGATCATCGGGAGATCGCTGCCGGTGGCAAAAGGCTCGGCCCAGTGCCGCATGGTGGCGATGAAGCGCTGGGGATCCATGGCCATGATCCGCGCGCGATTGGCAGGGTTGGCGGCGATGCGGTCGCGAAAATGTTCGGTCGCGCATACGGCCGCCATGCCGCCCTGCTCGGCCGCCCTGATGTATTGCCCATAATAATTTTCGGCGAGGCGCTCGCAAGCGAAGCGGCCGCCGGTCACGCGCGTGAGCAGGAGGCCGCGCACCGCCTCGGGATGGCGCAGCGCGAACAGCGTCGACAGCCGGCATCCCGACGACGCGCCGCCGATATAGGCCGGCAGCGCCTTGAGCTGCGACATCAGCACGTAGAGATCGTCGGCCCAGATCTCGTATTCCGAATCGGTTCCCTCGAGCACGACATCGGAAGCGCCGCAATTGCGGCGATCGTAGATGACGACGCGAAAGCCGCCATCGGCCACGCGCTTGGCGAGCGACCGCACCTCGTCGAGGCCGCGCCGCCCGCCCGGCGACAGCGCCACCCATGGCCCGTCCTTGCCGAGCACCTCATAGACGATGGTGGCACCGCGGATGTTCGCTGTGGGCATGGCGTTCCTCCTGCCGTCGTTCGCGCGATCATTTCATGGCACGTTGGGAGGGTCAATTGCGGCGCCGCGCTTCATCGCGCAGCCGCGAAGCGGCGGTGATGTCGCCGGATTCGACCGCGTGCAGGATCTGCATATAGGCGGGGACGACGGCGCGCGGCTGCGCCGCGAGGCGGCGGGCGAAGGCGAGCGTGGCCTCTTCGAGACGCTCGGGCGGATGCAGCTCGTCGACGAGCCCCCAGCCGAGCAGCAGCTCGGGCGGCAGGCGCTCGCCTTCGAGCACCAGGCGCCGGGTCCGGCTCGGCCCGACGAGCCGCATCAGCCGCTCCAGCGCAGGAATGGGATAGTGCAGCCCGTTCTTGACCGCGGGGATCACCAGCTTGAGCGCGGTGTCGGCGAAGCGGAAATCGGCGGTGACCGCGAGCTGCACGCCGCCGCCATAGCAGACCCCGTGCAGCATGGCGATGCTGGGGAACGGCAGCGCGGCCATCGCGGCCAGGAACGCGTCGACGCCCTTGCCGACGGTGGCGAACGCCGCCGCGCGGTCGCCGAACGCGGCGACGAATTTGAGATCGACGCCAGAGCAGAACGCCTCGCGCCCGGCGCCGCGCAGAACCAGCGCGCCCACTCCCTCCGCCGCCGCGGCCTGCGCCACCGCCGCGGCAAGACCGGATGCGACGGCGTCGTCCATGGCGTTGAGGCGGCCGGGATTCGCCATCGTGATGACGGCGACCCCGTGGTCGAATTCGAGCGCGACGTTCCCCGACATGGTGCAAACCCTCGATGCTGCGGCACGGGATTGAAGGCACAGGATCGCCGCGTGCGCAAGCCGACGCGGCGCCCGGCGCAACAGGCTCGAGCGAGTACGGACCAATTGATAAGCGTGCAGGTCGGGGACGAGCTCTTCGTGCCGTCGCACATGTGCTATCCGTTCGATTCCGCGGTGCCGCTGCGCGGCGGCGCGCAGTACAAGATCCGCCTGATCGGCTTCACGAGCTGGGGCCACACGTCGTGGGCGCTCGGCATCGGCCGGCGCGCCTCACGTCCGCTCGGGCATGAACGCCGCCACCTTCGCCACGCGCCCGCTGCGTACGGCCTCGTAGAGCGCCGCGCCGATCGCCAGCGCACGCAGGCCCTCTTCCGGCGTCGTCATCGGCTCGCCCTTGCCTTCGATCGCGCGGTTGAACTGCTCGACCTCGAGACGGAAGCATTCCGCCACCGCGAAATGCCGCACGTTGCGTCCGGTCTCGTTGATGATCGTCAGCGTGGGCCGCTTGTCCTCGTCGGCGCCGGTCAGATAGGCAAACGAGTTCTCGATGAGCAATGAGCCCGTCGTGCCGTGAATCTCGAACGGGCGCCGCGCGAACGGCGTTCTGAAGCTGGCGGCGGCATAGCCGATGGCGCCCTTCGACAGCCTGAGCAGCAAGCCGGCGGCGCGATCGTTGGGCGGGTTCGCGCGGGTCGCGTCGGTGAAAGCCGAGACCTCCTCGATGGCCTGGCCGACGATATAGGACAGCGTGTCGTGGGCGTGGTCGCCGATGCTCAGCGTGATCCCGCCCGGCCGCATCGCCGGGTCGGCGCGCCAATTCGCGGCGGCGGGCGCCGCCGCCGGCAGCGCCCGCCGCAGCGGGATTTGCACATGAGCCAGAACGACATCGCCGATCTCGCCGCCAAGCACCATCCGGCGCGCCTCCTGGTGGACGGGTTCGTGGCGCTGATTGAAGACGACGCCCAGCCTCACCCCATGCCGGCGACACGCCGCAATCGCCTCGACGCATTCGGCAACCGAGATTGCCAGCGGCTTCTCGATCAGCACATGCTTGCCGGCCGCCGCCGCGGCAATCGCATGTTGCGCGTGCAACCCGTCCGGCGTCGCATCGTAGAGCGCGTCGACATCGCGGTCGCGCAGCACCTCGTCCAAGGACGTGTGGACGCGTGCGATGCCGTGTCTTTGCGCAAAATCCTCGCCGCGCGCGCGGTCGCGGCTCATGACCGCGACCAGCGCAGTCCCGGCCGCGTTCTTCATCTGCGGCACGACGCTCCGCCCGGCATGCCTGCCGGGGCCGAGCAGCGCCCAACCGATCGTCATGGCGATTCTCCTCGTGCAATTCGACGCCCGCGCCGTGCGCCGGCGTGAAGGGGTGGCCAGGGGGCCTGTTCCAAGCTAGAAAATAGCGCCGGAGCGGCGTTCGCCGCCACGAGGATGCGCGACATGAAAGTTGGCTTCATCGGCCTCGGAACGCAGGGGAAGTACCTGGCGGTCAATCTGGCGCAGGCCGGTCATGATCTCATGGTGTACGATCTTCGGCGCGAGCCGCTCGACGAGCTTGCGGCCAGCGGCGCGAAGATTGCGCCCTCCGCGGCGACGGTCGGCAGCCATGGCGAGGTCGTGGAGATCTGCGTGCTCGACGATGCGCAGGTCGAAGACGTCGTGGCCGGGCCGGACGGCGTCCTTTCCGGCGCCGCGCCCGGCACGATCATCGCGGTCCACAGCACGGTCGATCCGGCCACCATCGCGCGGCTTGCCGCGATCGCGGCGGCGCGCGAGGTGGAGCTGATCGACGCGCCGGTGAGCGGCAGCGAGAGCGGTGCGAAGAACAAGACCATGTCCTACATGGTGGGCGCCAGCGCGCGCGCCTTCGCGACTTGCCGGCCGCTGTTCGAGACATCCGGACCGAACATCACGCATACCGGCGGTCTCGGCACCGGCATTCGGGCCAAGCTCGCGCATCAGCTCATCATCTGCGTCAACATTCTTGCTGCTTCCGAGGGCATGCGGCTCGGCGTCGAATCGGGACTGTCGCCGGAAATCCTGCAGAAGGTCGTGCATGACGGCGCGGCACAAAGCCGCATCGCCGACCGGTGGTTCGCGATGAACATGAACCCCAATGCGCGCCGCGTGTTCTACAAGGATCTGCAGCTCTGCCTTAAATTCGCCCACGATCTCAAGCTGTCGGTGCCGGGCGCCGCGCTGGCGCAGCAGCTTCTCGACGCGATCGTGCCTTAGAGCGGGGAGTCCGGTCGATGCGAAGCCTGAACGGTTCGGCCCGCGCCCTCGTCGACGTCGCCGCCGGCGAGATCAGCCGCGAGATCTTCGTCAATCCCGACATCTATCGCGAGGAGCAGGAGCGCGTGTTCGCGCGCGCCTGGCTCTATGTCGGGCACGAGAGCCAGATCCGCAATCCCGGCGATTTCACGGTCTCGCGCATGGGCGAGGAATCGGTGATCCTGACCCGCGACCGCGCGGCGCGCATTCACGTCTTCCTCAATTCCTGCCGCCACCGCGGCATGAAGGTCTGCCGCTATGACGACGGCAACACGCGCAGCTTCATCTGCCCCTATCACGCCTGGAGTTATGACCTCGACGGTCGCCTCGTCGGCGTTCAGGATTACGACAACAGCTACCGGCCGCCCTTCGACAAATCGCAATGGGGGCTGGTCGAGGCGGCGCAACTCGCCAATTTCCGCGGCACGATCTGGGCCACCTGGGATCGCAATGCGCCCGAATTCGACGACTTCCTCGGCGGGGCGCGGTTTGCGCTCGACCTTGGTCTGCGTCCGTGGGACGGCAGCGACGGCGAGACCGAAGTGCTCGGCAGCACGCAGAAATGGATCGTGCCGTCCAACTGGAAATTCATCGCCGAGAATTTCGCGGGCGACGCGCTGCACGTGGTCAGCCACCGCTCCGTCGACATGGTCGGGATCGGGCCAAGCAAGGGGCCGGGACGGCGCGACGATTATGGCAAGCCGTATCTCGCCGCCTATCCCGGCGGGCACGGCGTCAATTACGGCGTCACGCCGCCCGTGAAGGAGCGGAAGAACTACGCCGGCTCGCCGGCCACGCAAGCCTATTTCCAGCGCTGCTGGGAAAAGCGCGTCGCGCGCATGGGCGACAAGGCCGGCATCGTGCCGCTGATCGGCACGATCTTCCCCAACATGTCGTTCCATCTCCAGCAGCCGCGAACGATCCTCGTCTCGCATCCGCGCGGACCATGCGAGACCGAGATGTGGCGCGTCTATCTCGTCGACAAGGACGCGCCGGACGAGGTCAAGCGCTACCTGCGCAGCTATTACATCCGCTATTCGGGCCCGGCCGGAATGACCGAGCAGGACGACATGGAGAACTGGAGCTACGCGACGACGGCAAGCCGCGGCCCGATCGCGCGGCGCCATCCGTACAACTATAAATCCTGCCTCGGATCGGAAGCGGGCCGCAGCGATCTCATTCCCGGCTTCGTCACCGAGCGCAACACCACCGAGCAGAATCCGCGCATGCTCTACAAGCGCTGGGCCGAATACATGGACGCCGACGATTGGCGCGCGCTCGTCCCCGCCGCTTCGGACGCACCGCCATGACCGGGCCGGAGCTCACGCCGTCGCGGCTGTCCTATCTGAGCCTGCTGCGCGAAGTCGAGGACCTGTTCTATGCCGAGGCCGATCTCCTCGACGAGCGGCGCTATGACCGCTGGCTCGACCTCTTCACCGAGGACGTCGTCTATTGGATGCCGATGCGCAAGAACGTCGCATGGGAGGAGCGCGAGCGCGACATCACCGCCGAGGACGATGTCGCCTGGATTCACGACGACAAGGAGATGCTGCGCAAACGGGTGCAGCAGCTTCTCACCGGCATTCACTGGGCCGAGGAGCCGCTGTCGCGCGTGTCGCACCTCATCACCAACGTCCGCATCGTCGATCCGGTCACGGCGCTCGCCGAGGGCGACGCGATGAGCGTTAAATGCCGCTTCTTCGTCTACCGCAACCGGCTCGAGACCGAGACCGATACCCTCGTCGGCCGGCGCGAGGACACGCTGCGCCGCGTGGCCGGCGAATTGCGGGTCGCGCGGCGCAAGATCGTCATCGAACAGAGCGTGCTGCTCGCAAAGAACCTCACGGTCTTTCTGTGACCGGCGCCGTGGTCGCGCCGGGTTTTCGATGGTAGCGCGGGCTCTTCGTCGTGGCCGTGGAGAACCTTGTCGTCCATGTGAGAGCCCGAATGGCCGGATGAACCGGGTTCCTGATCGGCGCCGTGGCCGCGCAGGCTTTCCCCAAGCCGTCACGATGAATGCCGGACCGCGCAGAAATCGCCAATTTTCGGCCGCCACTTAGACGGTTAATTTCATATTCTGTGCTCGTTTTAAGTGTATTCCGGCGCTTTCCAGGACCGGCCCCCAGCCCGCACCGCCGCCAACCCCGCGTCGCGAAAACGCGGCGGCGACCTTGATCCGCCTCAAGGCAAGAAGGACGACGCCCGAATAGGTTGCATCCCATGGCAGGTCACGTATCGCACGCGATCGAGCAAGCAACACCGGTCGCGCGCCAGCCGGGACGCTCGGACACGATGGGCCTTCCGCGCATGCCGGGACGCGAGCCTCCAACCGCGCCGCGACGGCGCCTTGGACGTTGGCTCTTGCTGGCGGCGCTGCTCGTCGCCGGCAGCGCCAGCTTGTCCTATTGGGTCTGGATGCCGCCCGCCGTCTTCGTCGTTCATCCCGTCCGCGGACCGGCCGTGCAGGCGGTCTATGCCACCGGGACCGTCGAGGCAACGGTGATGGTGCCGATCGCCGCGCGCACCGCAGCGCGGCTGGTCGCGCTCGAAGCGGACGAAGGCACCGTCGTGCAAAAGGGCCAGGTATTGGCGCAGCTCGAAGACGACGACCTCCGCCGTTCGATCGACGAGGCCATCGCCGAGGAGCGCTACGCCAGGTCCGAGTTCGATCGCATGACGACCCTGCTCGCTCGTGGCGTGATCTCGCACTCGGCCTTCGACCGCGCCAAGGCCGACTGGGAGAAGGCCAAGGCGGTCGCCGACCGGGCCGCCGTGCAGGCGGACTTCCTCAAGCTCGTGGCGCCGGCGGACGGCCGCATCATCCGCCGCGACGGCGAGATCGGCCAGCTCATCGGTGCCAACCAGGCCGTGTTCTGGATGTCCTGTTGCGGGCCGCTGCGGATTGCCGCCGAGGTGGACGAGGAAGACATCGCGCAAGTGCGACCTGGCCAGGCCGTCCTCATCCGCGCCGACGCGTTTCCAGGCCAGATCTTCAACGGTACCGTGCAGTCGGTCACGCCGAAAGGCGACCCCGTGGCGCGCAGCTATCGCGTGCGCATCGTGCTCCCCGAGGGCTCGCCGTTGATGATCGGCATGACAGCCGAGACCAACATCATCCTGCGCCGCGACGAGAACGCATGGCTGCTGCCTGCCGCGGCCGTCGCGGATGACAGCGTCTGGGTCGTTACAGACGGGCATGTCGTGCGGCGCAAGGTGACTTTGGGCGCCAAGACCGCGACCGAGGTCGAGATCCGCGCCGGCGTCGCGGCGCAGGACTGGATCGTGGCGAACGCCGAGGTGAATCTCGCCGCGGGAGACGCGGTTCGGCCGGTGCCATCGGCGGCGGCGCCATGATCGCGCTCGCCGCCAGGATCGCGCTGCGGCATCTCTTCGCGCGCAAGCGACAGAGCCTCGTCTCGCTCGCGGGGATCGTGCTCGGCGTGGCGTTCTTCCTCGCCATCGCCTCGTTGATGAGGGGCTCGGAAAACGACTTCATCCGCCGCCTCGTCGACAATTCGCCGCATATCACCGTCAAGGACGAATTCCGCACGCCGCGCCTGCAGCCGGCGCAACAGCTTTATCCCCATGGCGTTGTCGAGATCCGCCGCGTCAAGCCGCTCACCGAGACGCGCGGCATCCGCGGCTTTACGCAAATCCTCGCGGGGCTCCGCACCATGCCGATGCTGCGCGCCTCGCCGGTGCTGGCGGACCAGGCCATCGTCAGCTTCGCCGGCAAGGACCTCGCGGTCACCCTCAACGGCATGATCCCGGCCGAGGTCAGGGACGTGACCACGATCCAGAACTACATGGTGGCCGGCAGCATCGATGCGCTCCTGGGCAATCCCGACGGCATCATTCTGGGCGATGCACTCGTCGCCAAGCTCTCGCTCGCGCTGGGTGACAACATCACCGTGACCGCGCCGACGGGCCAGGTCCACACCTTCAAGATCGTCGGGCTCTTTCATACCGGCCGGGCCGATTACGACGAGTCCCAGGCTTTCGCCGATCTGAAGCGCGTCCAGGCATTGTTCGATCGTCCCAACCGTGCCAACACCATCATCATCAAACTCGAGGACCCCTATCGCGCCCAGCAAGTGGCGATGCGGATCGAAGCTCGCTACGGCTACAAGAACGTGTCCTGGCAGGAAGCGTCCGAGGACCTGCTGAGCACGCTCGTCACCCGCGACATCATCATGTACACGGTGGTAAGCGCGGTCCTGGTGGTGGCCGCTTTCGGCATCTACAACGTGATCTCGACGGTTGTGATGGAGAAGCGGCGCGACATCGCCATCCTGCTGTCGATGGGCTTCCGCGCCCGCGACATCCTGCACATATTCCTCATCCAGGGACTGCTGCTCGGCGTGGCGGGGAGCGCACTGGGCCTGCCGTTCGGCGCTGCGCTCATGTTCGGCCTCATGCAGGTCCGCCTCAAATTCATCGGTCAGAGCGACCCGGTTCCCCTGCCGGTCGACTGGACTTGGCCGCAATTCGCGATCGCCGCCGCCTTTGCCATCGGCGCCGCGCTCTGCGCGGGCCTGCTGCCAGCGCGCAAGGCGGCGCGCATGCAGCCGGTCGACATCCTCCGTGGCGCGCTGTGAACGACATCGTGATCCAGTGCGAGGGGCTCACGCGCCGGCTTGCCGGACCCGTCGCGGTCACGCTGGTCGAGGATGCGAGCCTTGCCATAAGGCGCGGCGAGTTCGTCGCCATCACCGGCCCCTCCGGCTCGGGCAAATCCTCGCTCCTTTACCTCCTGGGCCTGCTCGACCGGCCGACCAGCGGCCGCCTCTGGCTCGAAGGCCGTGAGACCGCGGCGCTCGACGATGACGGGCTCGCGGCGCTTCGCCTCGAAGCCCTGGGCTTCGTCTTCCAGTTCCATTTCCTGCTGCCGGAATTCACGGCGATCGAGAACGTGATGCTGCCGATGCAGCGGCTGGGTCGCCTCGCCCCGGCGGACATCGAAACGCGCGCCACCGACCTTCTGTCGCAACTCGGCCTCGCGACCGAGGCGTCGAAGCTGCCGAGCCAATTGTCGGGCGGCCAAAGCCAACGCGTCGCCATCGCCCGCGCGCTCGCCAATGACCCCGTGCTGATCCTCGCCGACGAGCCCACCGGCAATCTCGACACTGCCGCGAGCGCCAATGTGCGATCAATCCTCAAGGATCTTGCGCACCGGTTCGACCGTAGCGTGATCGTTGTCACGCACGACCACGACTTCGCTGCGGATGCCGACCGCATCATTACCGTAGTCGACGGCAGGATACGCGCGCTGTAAAGGCGCGCGCGGCCCGCGTCGCGGCTCCCACCGAAAGGTCGGCCGTGATTTCGCTGCGCGCAGACCGCGATGCGCTTTGGCCGAGAAGCTGGACGCGAGATCGACCGGAACGAGCGGAACGGCGGAGCTGCTTCGCGACCCTCGCGAGATCGCGGGCCAATGTGCTCGCCCAGCCCTGTCCGGCGGAGCCAAGAGCACAGCGGGACGCTTTGGTTCAGGCCGGGCGCCAGTCGATAGCTTTGCCGTTCAGTTTCTCGACCGAAAGGTTCTCAAGGACCTCAAATTCGTCACATACACCTTCGAGAACAATCCCCAGGGAAAATTCATGCTGGCGATCCTCCTTGGGCAATCGAAGTACTACGTCGACGCGTTGTCTGAGAGTCCGTTTGAGAATGTCATGGATGAGTGATCCGGCGGAGGATCGGATTTCCCATGGCCATGAAGATCATGGCTTCGGAAACGTCGAGCCGCTCTTCATAATCGCGGACGAGGCGGCGGTATCGCGTCAGCCAGCCGATGCTGCGCTCGACCACCCAGCGGCGGGGAATGACCTTGAACCCCGGATCAGCGTCTGTTCGGCGCACGACCTCGACCACGAAGTCGGGGAAGGCCGCCTTGTCGAGGAGCGTGCGACGATCATAGGCGCCATCGGCGAAGAAGTGCTTCATCCAAGGCCAGCGCTTGCGGATCGC
>DATKQE010000110.1:0-3803 GCA_035532935.1 Allostellaceae bacterium | reverse complement strand
TACCGACACCTCGTATCACACACCCCTGGACCCCACGAGCGGCCTCATGCGGGTGACTTCCGGGAAGAGCCGGGTGCGGGAAAGCCGCCTGCCCGGATCTGTGAGGGCGAAGCCGAATGGCCGAGCTACTCGACCATCCCCCGGGACCGCACGCGTACCGCCATAAGGGGATTGTGCTCGATCCAACGCAGTGGCCGGCTGCGCATATAGCATTCTATATCGTCAGTCGGCAGTTGCTGTCTGATCCCGAACGATTCCCGCGCGTGATTGAGGAAAGACATCGCCCCCTTTCTATTGTTCGTTTGGGCCATAATGCATAAGCCGGTATCCCGTAATGTTCTGTTTTTCACAAATAGACCGAGCTGCCCAGAGAAAAGAGACCAAAAGCGTTGGGGGTGGCGCGCGTCAACAATGCGATCTGCAAAATCCGCGACGTGAAAGTCTCTTCGAAAGAGGCCCCGCTTCGTTGGTCAGGCGACCGGCTTGCCCCGGCGGGTGAGGAACAGGACAGCGAGGCCAAGCGCCGTGAAACCCGCTCCGGCGATGAATGTGGCGGAAGGGCCGATCACCTCCCACAGAAAGCCTGCAATCAGGCTGGCCAACAGCAGGGCCACGCCGCTCGCGAAGTTGAATACGCCGAAAGCGGTGGCGCGCAGATTGGCGGGCGCAGCGTCGGCCACCATGGCTGAGAGCAGGCCCTGCGTCATGCCCATGTGCAGTCCCCAGATCGCAATGCCGCCCATGACGATCCAGAGATTGGGCGCGACGACGAAGACGATATCGGCGGCGATCAGCGTCGCAAAACCCAGGCCCAGCATCAGCTTGCGGTCGATACGGTCGGAGAGCGCGCCGAGCGGGTAGGCCGAGAGCGCATAGACGATGTTCATCACCACCAGCACCAGCGGCGCCAGCGCCAGAGCGAGGCCGGCATTCTGTGCGCGCAGGATCAGGAAGGCTTCGCTGAAACGCGCGAGCGTGAGGACGGCGCCGACGGCCACGACAATCCCGTATGTGCTGCCGATGGTCTTTAGATCGCTGAATTTGAGGGGCGTCTGTGTTGCCGCGGCTTGGTGCGGCGGTTCGCGCACGCCCATGATGAGCACGAGGACCGAAACCAGACCCGGGATCAGCGCCAGCCAGAAGATGAGCCGGAAATCGTCATGCAGCGCCGCCATGAGCGCGATCGCGATCAGCGGACCGGCAAAAGCGCCTACGGTATCCAGTGCTTGCCGCAGGCCGTAGGCGGCGCCGCGCAAGCCCGCCGGCACCATGTCGCCGACAAGGGCGTCGCGGGGTGCGCCGCGGATGCCTTTTCCGACGCGGTCGGAGAAGCGCGCCGCGAGGACGAACGATGAAGTGGGGGCGAGCGCGAAGAGCGGTTTCGAGAGCGCGCCGAGGCTGTAGCCGATGACGGTGAGCGTCTTGCGCTTGCCGAGCTTGTCGCTCAGCCAGCCGGAGAAGAGTTTCGAAATCGAGGCGGTCGCTTCACCGACGCCTTCGATCAGTCCCACCATCTCGGCGCTTGCACCCAGCACCGAGACGAGAAACACCGGCAGCAGGCCGTGAATCATCTCGGAGGAGATATCCATGAACATGCTCACCAAACCGAGCGCCCAGACGCCGCGCGGCATCGCGCGCAGTCCTGTTCGCGGTTGCCCTTTGACTTCGATGTTCATGACTGAGCGTATTCACAATCGTCAAGGCGTGGTACGCGGCCCGGCGGATCCGGATCCGATCGGCCCGTGGATCGTGGCACGAGTAAGACGGGCTAAAAGGTACAGGATCAAGCAAGGCAATTGCAGCTTCAGCAATCGCTGGGGACGGATCGCTTGCATTAATGGCGGCAATTAATTACTGTCATTCCATGGGTGAGACCGGCGAAAGCACGAAAGACCGTCTCTTGCGGATCGCGGAGGAGCTGTTCGCCGAGTACGGCATCGAGGCGGTGTCGCCGCGGCAGATCGCGCTCGCCGCCGGCCAGCACAATCAATCTGCGATCCGCTATCACTTCGGCACCAAGGAGACACTGATCGAGACGCTGCTGACGCGGCGCATGGCGGAGATCAACGCGCGGCGCAGCGCGATGCTGCGGGCGTTGGAGCGCGAGGATCGCCTCGCCGATGTGAGATCGCTCGTGAGCGCGGTGGCCGTGCCGCTTGCCGAGAAAGTGCAATTGACGCCCGAGGGCGGCTTTTATGTGCGCTTTCTCGCGCATCTCTTCGCCGACCGGCAGCGCCGCGACATCCTGATCGCGCGCGAGGACGAGGCCGCGCTGCTGCGCCGCCTTTATGCGATGCTGCGCCGGCTTGTCCCGCCCCTCCCGGACCTCATCTGGAACGAAAGGCTGCGGCTCATGGTCGGAGGCGTCATCCACGCCCTTGCCGGCCGCGAGCGGCTGCGCGTTTCGGGCGATCCTTCCTGGCGCGGCCTGCCGGAGACCGCCTTCGTCAATAACCTCGTCGATGTCGGAGTCGCGATCCTGACGGCGCCGCTGTCGCCGGCGACGCTCGGCGCGATGCGCCTTAACGATCGGACGTCCAAACAAGGAGAAGGCAGATGCTGCTCGCGGCTAAGCGGCCAACGACCCCGGGGCAGAGCGCCGCAATCGAGGTCATCCGGCGGGGCGCCACAATCGGCGCGGAGGTCCGCGGCGTCGATTTCCGCCGCCCGCTGGACGAGGGGACGATGGCGGCCATTCGCGACGCGCTGATGCAGCACGCCGTGATCTATTTCCGCGACGTCGAGATCACGCCCGAGCTCCACATCGCCTTCGGGCGGCATTTCGGCGAGCTCACCGTGCACCCCTTCGTGCCCCATCTCGATGGGTTTCCCGAGATCGTCGTCCTCGACAATCACAAGGACAATCCGGTGTTCTCGACGGACAATTGGCACTCCGACGAGACGTTCCGTCTCGTGCCGCCGATGGGCTCCATCCTGCGCTGCGTGCGCAAGCCCGAGATCGGCGGCGACACGCTGTGGGCCGACATGGCCGCGGTCTACGACGGCCTGAGCGATAAGATGCAGCATCTGCTCTCGGGGCTCGAAGCCGTCCACGACTTCAAGAATTTCCGCCACAAGTTCGACCATCTGCCTGCGCGCGAGCGTCACGCGAAGCTGGCACAGATGGAGGAGGAGCTGCCGAACCCGGTCCATCCCGTGGTGCGCACGCATCCGGTCACGGGCCGCAAGGTGCTGTTCGTCAACGAGCAGTTCACTATCGCCATCAAGGGCATGCGCGAAGACGAGAGCCGCGCGCTCCTCGATTTCCTGTTCGTCCAGCCGCGCATTCCGGAATACCAGTTCCGCTTCCACTGGGAATTGAACTCGATGGTGTTCTGGGACAACCGGCCGACGCAGCACTACGCGGCCAACGATTATTACCCGCAGCGGCGCACGATGCACCGCGTCACCATCACGGGCGAGAAGCCGGTCTGACGCGCGGGCTAAGGCGCGAGCGCAGGCAGCAGGGGGAGGCAGAAGATAATGTCGGTACGATCGATCGTCTGGAGAGGCGCCATCGCGCGCGGGGCGGGCCTTTTCCTTGCCGCGCTCCTCGTCGCCGCGGCGACGGGAGCCATGCGGGCGGCGGGAGAGCCGCTCGACATCCGCATCGCCTGGACGACGGTGCCGGGGCAATTGACGCCCGTCCTGTTTGGACCCTATGCACAGGCGCATCTGCTGCGGCATTACGGCAAGACGTATGTCGTCACGCACGAGCATTATGCCGGCAGCGGGCCGATGGTGAGCGCGCTCGGCGCGGGACAGATCGACATCGCGCAGCTTGCGCCCTCCTCGCTCGGCTT
>DATKQE010000109.1:0-99397 GCA_035532935.1 Allostellaceae bacterium | reverse complement strand
CCACCGACGGCGACGGCAAGCCGGTCTATCTCCGCGACCTCTGGCCGTCGAACCAGGAGATCGCGGCGACGATCCGCCAGTCGGTCGATGCGCCGATGTTCCGCGCGCGCTATGCCAATGTGTTCGAGGGACCGGAGGAGTGGAAGAAGGTCCAGCTCCTGAGCGGATTGACCTTCTCGTGGAATCCCGGCTCTACCTATCTCGCCAATCCGCCCTATTTCGACGACATGCCCAAGGAGCCGGCGCCGCTAACGGACATTTCGCTGGCGCGCGAACTCGCCATCCTCGGCGACAGCATCACCACCGACCACATCTCGCCCGCGGGGTCGATCAGCCGCGATTCGCCGGCGGGCGAATACCTGCTCGAGCACCAGGTCCGGCCGGCGGAGTTCAACTCCTACGGCGCGCGGCGCGGCCATCACCAGGTGATGATGCGCGGCACCTTCGCCAATATCCGCATCCGCAACGAAATGGTGCCGGGCGTCGAGGGCGGCATGACCAAGCACATCCCCGACGGCAAGCAAATGCCAATCTACGACGCGGCCATGGCCTACCAGCGCGAGGGCGTGCCGCTCGTGATCATCGCCGGCAAGGAATACGGCACCGGGTCGTCGCGCGACTGGGCGGCCAAGGGCACCAAGCTCCTGGGCGTGCGCGCGGTCATCGTCGAGAGCTTCGAGCGCATCCACCGCTCGAACCTGGTCGGCATGGGCGTGCTGCCGCTCCAGTTCAAGGACGGCATGAGCCGGCAGAGCCTCAAGCTCGACGGCAGCGAGCGCTTCGACATCACCGGCATCGCCCAGGGCCTGAAGCCGCGCATGGACCTTCCGTGCCGCATCCACCGCGCCGACGGCAAGGTCGAGACCATCGCCCTTCTGTGCCGCATCGACACGGTGGACGAACTCGAATATTTCCGCCACGGCGGCATTCTGCCCTACGTGCTGCGCAGCATGATGAAGGCGGCGTGAGCGCGCCGGGCGCTATGGCAGCGGCGAGAACGAGGTCGGCACCAGGATCCGGGTCTCCTGCGCCGCCAGCACGCCCTGCGGCTGGTTCTTGAGATAGGCGTGCCATTCCGGCTCCTTGGCCAGCGCGGCGCGGCGCTGCTCGCGGTCGGCCAGTGATTCGTACGCCCACATGTGGACGATCTGATTGAGCGGGCCGAGCTCGCTGGTGAAAAAGCCGACGAGGCGCCCGAGCATGCGCTTCTGCACCGGCAGGCCGTTGTTTTCGTAATATTCGAGCCATTCGCGGGCCTTGCCGGGCTGCGCGGTATAGGTGCGGACTTCGAGGATCATGGCTGCTTCCATCTTGGGTTGCGGGCGGCCAAGCATCGCGAGCGGCGGCGGCGCGGTCAAGCCGACGCCTCACCCGCTCGTGATGGAGCTTGACTTGGCGGCGGCGCGGCGGCGCGGCAGGATAGGCTCATGGTGCCGATGTTTCGCTTTCTCCTCCTGGCCGCGCTGGTCGCCGTCGCCGCGCCGGCGCGCGCCGCCGACCGGCCGCCCGTCGTCGTCGAGCTGTTCACCTCGCAGGGCTGCAATTCCTGCCCTCGGGCCGATGCCTATCTCGGCACGCTGACGCAGCGGCCGGGACTGCTGCCGCTCGCCTTTCACGTCGCCTATTGGAATTATATCGGCTGGGCCGATCCGTTCTCACGCCCCTGGGCCGCGGCGCGCCAGCGCAGCTATCAGAAGAGCCTCAACGAGCGCTTCGTCTATACGCCGCAGATCGTCGTGAACGGCGCGATGCAAGGCGTCGGCTCGGAGCCGGCAAAGATCGACGCGCTGATCAAGGCGACCGAAGCGGCGCCGCCGCCGCCCCATCCGACCTTGACGGTGCGCCGGCGCGAGGACGGCGCGCTGCTGGTCGAGATCGGCGCCGGCGCTTCGCCCCCGCGCGCGCCGGCCGATGTCTGGCTTATCGGCTATGATCGCATGCACCGGACCAAGGTGCTGCGCGGCGAGAACGAGGGCCAGACGCTCACCGATTACAACGTGGTGCGCAGCTATCGCCGCATCGGCGCCTGGCCGGGCTGGTCGCTCGAGCTGGTGGTACCGGCGGCCGAGATCCCGGCGCGAAAGGACGGCGGCGTCGCCGTCCTGCTCCAGAGCGAGGACATGGGACCGATCCTCACCGCGGCGCGGCTCGACAACGATAAGTAACGGAATTATATGCTCGAGTCCCTTACCGCCAACCCCGTAAGGCATTCGCCTTTTCGACAAATTCCGGATTTGGCCGACTGGCTTGCTCGGCAGGCACCTGAATAACCTCCCTGAGATTGTCGCGGAACCTTTGAAGGCCCCCGGCTAGATTGGCCGCCCGAAGCTCTGTCACCTTCTTCGGGCTAACACGAATTACATAATCAGGGTCGAAGGTGATCAGGCTTTGGTCGTACGCCCGGTGGTGAAGCACACAAAGGGAAATTCCGTTTGATGTTTCATCGGTGCTTCCCGGTTCCGGGACGGGCAGAATATGTGCACCTTCAAGAAGTTTCAGCTGGACGCCGCACATCGCGCAACGATGTCCATAAGCACCAAGAACGCGAGCACTAAAGTCAAGGGCGCGGAGCGCGCGCCGCATCTCCGTGACGGCATACCTGCGCGGCTGAGCAACGCTGGCGGTAATTTCAGCTTCCGCCACACCTTGGGGCGCAGTGGCGATGCGACCCAACAGTGCGACCTCCGCTGGGGCTGCGCCGGTATCGTGAAGTCCCTCAAGATTTTGGGCGTAAGTGCCGATGAAATCGGGCTGGAAGGTGATCACCAATTCGCCGGTATTCTTGCGGTACGCGGCAAATCGGTTAGTGACGGCATCCTGCAACGCTGCGCGCCCAACTTGAAAGGAGGGCGAGAAACCAAGGTGGGCGTCGTGTCTGCGATAATCAAATCCCGCGAAGATCTCATCATTCGCCCACCATCCGAGAATGAGCGTCTTGCCGCCGATTTCAGGCTGAAAGGTATTTTGTGGAACGCCTGTCACTTGGATGCGATATTCGTCGGCGGCACGCGCAGCACCACCACCGTGACTTATGTTCCAGATGTAAACACGGACCATGAGGCCATCACCGTCACGGTAAACGCAATAGCGCGCCGGATGGTCACCGGGGGTTGGAAACATACAGCAAATTCCAACCGCCGCTGCGAAAGCCCTCCTCAACTCGCTCTAGTAATTGCGGTTTAGTGGGCCTTGGCATTGTCAGTCATCACCGGCCTTGGCTAGGGTCGGTTTGAGCCGTTTCTTACCACCAGCCGGATCGAGAGGAATTGGATCAGGTCCATTCCACAACAGGCTTGGACGCGGAATTTTGTAGTAGCCCTCATCATCCTTTGCGATGGGCCGCTCAGATGTTGGAGTTCCGTCAAACCGTCCCACTGCACCGTCAAGGTAATCCTTCACCAATTCCGCGCATGTCCATTTGCGACCGAGGCGTTCGGCAATCTCGCCCGTTATGCAACTGCCCGCGAACGGGTCAATCACAAAGTCGCCGGGATCAGTGAGCATCCGAATGAAGTATTCGGGCAGATCAGCCGGGAACCGCGCCGGATGAATTTTTATGTTTTTCTCTTGGCAATAGCGCATATATGCGCTATTGCTTTCTGTATTAGGAATGGCAAAGAGATTGGGGGGATCGCCGCGCCATTATTGACGGAGAATTTATTGCTGATGTCATGGCCAGAGGGGCGCAGTTTTGCCTTGTAGCCATTGGCCAGCAGCGTCTCCATGCTCGGACTATATGGTTGAAGCACACGCCGGTTACTGGCTCGGGGCCATTCCGTTTTTGAAAGCCACCAGACCGGATTGATAGCGTCCTTGACGCGGATGCGCCGGATGTTCACCCACTCAGCAGGAGCCGGAAGTTTCGACGGATTCCACCAATAAAAATCCTGAGCGAGGTGAAATCGAAATTCATCACAGAGCATGATAAGCAGCTTGAAATGATACAAGCTCCGCACGGGCGCGCCCGGCTTCCACGCACCGCCAATGTCAATTACGAGGCTCCCACTGTCCTTCAATATGCGGTGGAATTCTTTGGCGAACGCGCGAAACCAATTGAGATACTCATCCTCACGCACGTTTCCATATTCTTTCTCGCGGGTGAGGCCAAATGGCGGGCTGGTCATCACAAGATCGACGCTACCAGCCTTCATCGCCTTCATCACATCGAGGCTGTCGGCATGATAGATGTTGCCGAGCTTCGTTGAGTGAAATGCTTTAAGGGTAGCGCCCTTTGCTTTCCTGAATTTGCTCCGTTTTTTGTTCGGGTTGTGTCCGAGAATCGTACCGGCGATGCGGTTGGCGACATCGCGCGATCCGCGGTCAATGTCGACTGCTGGTCGTAGCACCGTATCTTCGACATTGTTGACCATTGCAGCGCTCCCGTACCCAGTCCGAGATAGATCGTGATCGTGAGCCTAGATGCCTACAAGATGTTGATGCTCTTTATCCACGGATGCCCAGCATATATCTTCAATTAGCACATAACAAGAACAATACCTCGGCACTTTCGGGTCCAGCCAAAGGGACTCACGTATATAATTCCCGCAAATAAGGGCCGGCTCAGGCCGCCTCGCCGAGCCCCTTCGCCAGCAGCGTCGACATGCGCTGCGCGAAGGCGGCGGGGTCGGGCAGCGTCTCGCCCTCGAGGATGCGGGCCTGGTCGAGCAGGAGCCAGGCGAATTCGCCGAGCGCGTCCGACGCCCCATCCCTGCCGGCGAGATCGCTCAAGCGGGCGATGAGGGGATGCGAAGGGTTGATCTCGAGAATGCGCTTGGCCTCGGTCGCAAGCTGGCGATGCTGCTTCAACAGGCGCTCGAGATGCATGTCGAGATCGCCCTCGTCGGCGACGAGGCAGACGGCGCTGTCGGTGAGCCGGGTCGAGACGCGCACGCCCTTCACCGCATCGCCCAGCGCCAGCTTGAACAGCGCCACGAGGCTCGCCACCGCGCCGTCGGGTTTGGGCTCGGGCCGATCCTTGGCGGCGGGCTCGCCGAGCGTGTCGAGATCGGCCTGGCCGCGCGTCACCGAGGTGAAGGGATGGTCCTTGTACTGGCCCAGGCCCGGCATCCAGAACGCGTCGACCGGATCGGTCAGCAGCAGCACCTCGACGCCGCGGGCGCGGAAGCCCTCGAGCTGCGGGCTGCGGGCGATGCGCTCGGGATCGTCGCCGGTGATGGTGTAGATCGCCGTCTGCTCGGGCTTCATGCGGGCAACGTAGTCGTCGAGCATGACGAGTCCCGGGGCCGCGGTGGAGCGGAAGCGCGTCAGCGCCAGAAGCTGCTCGCGCTGCTCGGGGTCCTCGTACAGCCCCTCCTTGAGCACGGCGCCGAAATTGTCCCAGAACTTGGCGTAATCCTCGGGCGCGTCCTGCGCCTTTTTCGACAACTCCTGCAGCACGCGCCGCGTGATCTGGCCGCGCATCCGCGCCAGCGTCGCGTTCTTCTGCAGCATCTCGCGGCTGACGTTGAGCGGCAGGTCCTCGGAATCGACCACGCCCTTGAGGAAGCGCAGATAGGGCGGCAGCAGCTCGGGGCAGTCGTCGGTGATGAAGACACGGCGCACATAGAGCCTGACCCGGTTCTTGCGCCCGGGGTCGAACAGATCGAACGGCTTGGTCGACGGCACGTAGAGCAGCGTCGTGTACTCGATTGTGCCCTCGGCCTTGTTGTGGAGCGTCAGCCACGGCTCGTCGAAGCCGTGCCCGACATGGTGATAGAACTCGCGGTACTGCTCGGCGGTGATCTCGCCGCGCGGGCGCATCCACAGCGCCCCGGCGCGGTTCACGGTCTCCTTCTGGCCCAGCGCCTCGAGCACGATCGGCAGCGCGATGTGGTCGGAATAGGTCTTGATGATGTGGCGCAGGCGCTCGGCATCGGCGTACTCCGCGTCGGCCTCGTGCAGGTGGAGCGTGATCTCGGTGCCGCGCCCGCCCTTTTCGGCCGGCGCCACGGTGAATTCGCCCTTGCCGTCCGAGACCCAGCGCCACGCCTCGGCCTCGCCGGCCTTGCGCGACAGCACCTCGACCTCGTCCGCAACCATGAAGGCCGAATAGAAGCCGACCCCGAACTGGCCGATCAGCGCCATGTCCTGCTTGGCATCGCCCGACAGGCCGTTGACGAAGGCGGCGGTGCCCGAGCGCGCGATCGTGCCGAGATTGTCGATGAGCTCCTCCCGGTTCATGCCGACGCCGTTGTCGGCGATGGTGATGGTGCGCTTGGCCTTGTCCGGCACGACGGTGACCCGGAACTCGGCGTCGCCGGCGATCAGCTCGGGCGCGGTGAGCGCGGCGTAGCGCAGCCGGTCACAGGCATCGGAAGCGTTGGAGATGAGCTCGCGCAGGAAGACGTCCTTGTCGCTGTATAGCGAGTGCGCGACGATCTCGAGCAGGCGGCTGACCTCCGCCTGGAAGCTTTTCTTTTCCGCCGACATGATCCTATCCGCTTGGCGTGCCCGCACCGGCGCGGGCCGCCGCAGATATGTGCCGGCGCGCGCGCCCGTGCAAGCCCCGGCCGCGCGCGCCCGGCGTCAGTCGCCCGCCCCGGGCGCGAGCGCAGGCTCGATGGCAAGGCCGCGGAAGCCGCCGCCGGCGAGCACCCGGTCGGCCTGCGCCATGTCGAGCTCGCCCATCCACTTCGCCACCACCACGGTGGCGAAGATGTTGCTGAAGAGATTGGTGACGGCGCGGATCTCCGACATGAAGCGGTCGATCCCGACGAGGAGCGCCAGACCGCCCACCGGCACCACGCCGAGCACCGGCATGCTCGCGGCCAGGGCGACGAAGCCGCCGCCCGCCACCCCCGCCGCGCCCTTCGAGGTGAACAGCATCACGAACAGCATGGCGAGCTGCTGACCAAGGCCGAGGTGGATGTCGCAGGCCTGGGCGATGAACAGCACGCCCATCGTCATGTAGATCGCGGTGCCGTCCATGTTGAAGGAGAAGCCCGTCGGCAGCACCAGCCCGACCACCTCCTTGGAGCAGCCCATGGCCTCGAGCTTGGCGATCGCGCGCGGAATCATCGCCTCGCCCGAGGTCGCGCTGAAGACGAAGATCAATTCGTCCTTGAAGTAGCGGATGATCCGCCACACGCGCAGCTCGAACAATCGCGCGATGAGGCCGAAGCCGATGAGCACGAACAGGATCGACGTGACGTAGACGCTGGCGAGGAGCCGGCCGAGACTCGCCAGCGTGCCGAAGCCGAACTTGCCGACGGTGAAGGCCATCGCCGCAAAGGCGGCAAGCGGCGCCAGGTACATGATGATGCGAACGACGCCGAACACGACCTGGGTGAAGTCGTCGAGCAGCGTCACCACCCGCGCACCGCGCGCGCCCATGCGGCACAGCGCGAACCCGAACAGCACCGCCATGATCAGGACCGGCATGATCTCGCCCTTGGCAAGGTCGCCCACCAGGTTGGTGGGAACCATCTTGCTGAGGAAATCGACGATGGTGAGCGACTTCGCGCCCGTGACGTAGCCCGCCACCGATTTCGTGCCGAGCGTGGCCGGATCGATATGCATGCCGGCGCCCGGCTTGAGCACGTTGCCGACGGCGACGCCGACAAGGAGCGCGATCGTCGACACCACTTCGAAATAGATGATCGCCTTGAGCCCGACGACGCCGACCCGCCGCATGTCGCCCATGCGCGCGATCCCGACCGCTACGGTGAGGAAGATGATCGGCGGCACGACGGCGCGGATGAGGTGGATGAAGGCGAAGCCGAGGGGCTTCATCGCGGCGCCGAGATGGGGATAGAAGTGCCCGAGCACCACGCCAAGCGCGATCGCGATCAGCACCTGGACATAGAGTTTCTTCAGATAGGACACGAAGCCCGTACCGCCAGCCGCCTCGGCGTGCGACCCGATCGACTCGATTTCAGCCATGACATTCCTCCGCAGAGTGAATCCGTTCGTGCGCAGCGGCCGCTACTCCAGCCAGACATCGGTCAGGTCCTGGCCGATGAAATGGCTGGGGGTGATGCTCCACCCCTTGACCTTCGACGAGGTGACGATGATCCGATTCCACCACAACAGCGGCACGGTATAGGCCTCGGTGAGCGCGTGCTGCTCGAAATCGCGGACGATCTTCATGCGCTCGCGCGGATCGGTCGTCAGCGCCTGCCCGATATAGAGCGCGTCGAGGAACCGGTCGGTCGCGCCCGAGTAGTCGATCGGCGAGAGATCGTGCGAGACGTATTTCGTCAGCTGGATGGTCGGGTCGTCGTAGAAGTCGCCCTCGAAATCGAGCGCCACGTCGAATTTCCCGGCCTCGACCTGCTTCTGCCAGTCCCAGATGTTGAGGCGGTCCTCGGTCGTCGTCACGCCGATCTTGGCCCAGCTCTCGGCGAGAAGATCGGCGCCGGCAAAATGCGGCATCGGGATGTCGCGCACGAGCAAGGTCAGCTTGAGGTCATGCACGCCGGCCGCGGCAAGGAGCCGCTTCGCCTCCGCGCGCGAGGCGGCGATGTCGTGCGAGAAGCCGGGCAGGCGCACCAGATCCGATTCCGGCGTCGCCATGCTCGAGCCCGGCCGCATCAGGCCGCCGACATATTTGAGGAAGGTCGTGTCCTGCAACTTCTCGGCCGCGCCCCAGCGGTTGATCGCGAGCGACAGCGCACGCCGGACCCGCGCGTCGTTGAAAGGCGGGCGCTTGGTGTTGAACACGACCAGGAGTTCCGACAGCCACGGGCTCTCGCTCACGCTCACGCGGTCGCCCATCGCCTCGACCAGCGCATCGCGCTCGACCGGCGTGAAGCCGCGGAACTCCGCCATGATCTTGCCCTTGATCATGTCATCGACGACGTTCTTGCCCTTGATGAACTCGGCGCGGTAGCCGTCGAGATAGGGCCGGCCGGGCTCGAAATACCGCTTGAAGCGCCGGCCGGTCCAATGATCGCCCTTGACGTGCTCGACAAAGACGAAGGGACCGGTGCCATCGATATGCGTCTTCGGGAATTGCGGATCCTCGGCGAGCTTCGCTGCGCGGTAGATGCAGTTCCACGGCGAGGCGAAATTGGCGAGCATCGCTGCGTCGGGCCAGTGCAGATGGAACACCACGGTGAGCGGATCGGGCGTGTCGATGCTCGCGATCGCGGCGTAATCGACCTGGCGCGCCGACACCACGCCCGGCGGCGGATGAATGATGCGCTCGTAACTGGCCTTCACGTCGGCGGAGGTGAGCGTCGCGCCGTCGTGGAACAGCACATGCGGCTTGAGCTTGAAGGTATAGGTGCGGCGGTCGGGCGACACGGTCCACGACTGGGCGAGATCGCCGACGATCTCCGGGTAATTGGCGGCGTCGAATTTGAGCAGCGTCGAATAATGCGGCGCGATGGGCTGGAGGAAGGCATAGGAGGTGTTGTCGTCGCAGTCATAGTCCTTGGGCTCGACGCCGACGGCGAAGGTGAGGATGCCGCCATGCTTCGGCACAACCGTCTGGGCCGATGCGGCGCCGACGGCGAGGGCGGCGCAGCCGGCGAGCAGGATGGCCTGCGAGGCTGCGGCGAATCGCCGGATCACGGTCGCGGCCGCCGCTTCGAGCTGCCGGCGCAGCGCGCGGGCTGCGGCGGCGCTCACGGCGCCTGGCTCGATTGCCACTGGCGGAACGCGCTGAAGAGGGCGTCCTTCTGCTGCTGCGTCATCGCCGTGTTGCCGGTGAGGCGCAGGCGCTCGTCGAGGAAGCGCTCGAAGACCACGCGCATATCGTTCGACGCCGGCTGCTGCGCGACGGCCGCGTTGCGCGCGAGCCATTCGGCCGCCGGCGCGAACCGGTGCCAGCCGGGAAGCTCGGCGGCGAGATTGACCTCGCGCCATTTCGGATGATGGCCCGGCGTCAGCAGCGAGGAGAACTGCGTGAAGAACGTGTCGACGAAATTCGCGACGTTGCGATAGCGCTCGGATTGCGGCGCGAGGTTGGCGGCCATCAACACGGCACCCACGGCCACCGTGTCGACCGGGCCATCGGGTGGCACCAGACCCGGATACTCCTTGGCGTCCAGTCGCGTCGGCGCATAAGCCGCGGTGATCGCCGGCTGGAGCGGAATGGCGAGGAAATGCAGACCGGAAGCGGCGTCGATGGTGCGGAACACCGGAGCGGGCGCGCCGCCGACATAGGCGACGGCGTCGATCTGGCCACGCTCGAGCTTGGCCAGAGCGAGGCTCGTGGAGTCGGTGGTGGGATCGATCGCGATGCCGAGCAGTCCGAATATCTTGGCGGCGGTGATGCCCGTGCCGGCGCCCGGCACGTCGACATTGACCTTCTTGCCCTGAAGCTCGGCCACGCTGTTCACGCCGCGGCGCGCGAGCAGATGGAATTCCTCGTTATAGAGCCGGGTGACGTAGGGCAGCGTCTCGACGCCCGGCTGGAGCTTGTGCGCGCGCACGTAATCGAGCACGTCCGCCTGGACGATGGCGAGATCGATCCCGCGCAGCCGCTTGAGATCGACAAGGTTCTGCAACGAGCCTTCGCCCAGCACCGGCAGCACGCGGCGGGTGGCGCCGTCATCGACGAGGTCCGCGAGATCGTTGGCGATCTTGGGCGAGATGCCGTCGGCGGTGGCGGTCTCGAGCTCGACGACGCCGCGATTGACGTGATCGAAGGCCGTCTGCGCCGCCGCCGCCGGCGCGAACCCGAGCGGAACGGCGGCAAGCGCAGCGACGAGGGCGGCGGTTCGCCACGGTGACGACGACATGAGTGATCCCCTATGAATTTCGTGCGCGATGCGGCGCATCGATCGCGTCATTGCGCCGGCAGCGCCTGCAATCGCCGTTCCGCCGCGGCGTCGCCGAGCGCGAGGGCGCGGCGATACCAGGACGCCGCCTCCCGCACGTCGCCGCGCATGCCCTGCACGCCGAGATGCGTGAGGAACGCCGGATCGTAGGTGCCGCCGAGCTGCAACGCCGCGCGCGCATCGCCGGCCTCCGCTGCGCGCTGATAGAAGAGTCGCGCCGACGCGACGTCGCCCTCGCTGAGACGCTGATCGCCGCGCAGGCGCAGATCTTGTGCCGGCGTTGCGACCGCCGCCGCCGGCGCGGGCGATGCCGCAACATCAGGCGGCGCACTCGGCGCGGCCGCGTCCGCGCGCGGCGACCCGACCGTAGGCATTGGTGGCGCAGCCGGGGCCGATGGCGGCGACACCGCGTGCAGCGCGGCAGCGACGGGCGGCGGCGCTACGATCGGCGACAATGCTTCAGCGTGCGGCGCAGTCGGCGGTGATGCTTCGGCGCGTGGCGCTATCGGCGGCGATGCTTCGGCGCGTGGCGCCGGCAGAGCGGCGGGCGAGGCTGCGGCTGACGCGTTTGTCGCGGCGCCGGGCGCGCGTGGCGCGGCAGGCGGCATCACCGCGGGGCGCGCTGGGCGGGCGACCGCGAGCGGCGCTTCGTCCGCCGGCGCCGGGGCGCCGGTGCCGCGCCAGCCCGCCATGACGGCATCGGCGCGCGCCGCAATCGCGGCGACGACTCGCTCCGCCGTCGCCGTCACGCTCGCGGCGCCATCGCCATGCGGCCGCACCGCGCGCGAGACGAAGATGCCCGCGACAGCGAAGATGCCGACATAAGCGCAGGCGACGACGATGCCGAGCGCGATGCGACGCGCGGTCGAACGGCGCGGCGGCAGTGGCCCGCGTTCGGCGCGAGGCGCGACTTCGACGCGCGGCGTCGAGGCCGGCGTGGCCTCGCTGCTTTCACCCACAATCTTTATCGGCCTCACCGTGATCGAGGGTGACGATCGATCGATTCTGCTTTCCGCCAACTCGCGCTTGATCTCGTTCAGCGTGTCGAGAATGGCGGCAGCACTCGGCTGCGGCTCCGCGGTCACGGGCGGTCCTTTCGCTACGGGACGAAGATCATCCCGCTATGTTGTCGTTGAACCTGTCGCGATGGTGGAATCCTCTTCGCGCGTTCGTCAAGGGCAACCGATGAATTATGCACATGAAGAGAGAATCGGCGGCGCAGCGGCGGGTCCGGCCTTGCCTTTCTTGTCCGAAACACCGATTCTGTCGTCATGGGAGTGCTTTCCCGCGCCGCGCGCGTGTTGGCGGTTCTCGGGCCGACCAACACCGGCAAGACCCATCTCGCTATCGAGCGCATGCTCGGCCACGCCACCGGGATGATCGGTTTCCCGCTTCGGCTCCTGGCGCGCGAGAACTACGATCGGATCGTCAAGCTCAAAGGGTTACGAGCCGTCGCGCTGATTACGGGCGAAGAGAAGATCATCCCGCCCAATCCCGCCTATTTCGTTTGCACCGTCGAGTCGATGCCGCTCGACCGTCCGGTCGATTTTCTCGCCGTCGACGAGATTCAGCTCTGCGGCGATCCCGAGCGCGGCCATGTCTTCACCGACCGGCTGTTACACGCGCGCGGCCGCGGCGAGACGATGCTGCTCGGCGCGGACACGATTCGCCCGCTGTTGCGGCGACTCGTGCCCGAGGCGGAGTTCATCAGCCGGCCGCGCTTTTCGACGCTGCGCTATGTCGGCGCCAGGAAGGTGACGCGTCTGCCGCCGCGCAGCGCCGTCGTCGCCTTCGCCGTCGCCGATGTGTTCGCGCTCGCCGAGTTGATGCGGCGCCAGCGCGGCGGCACCGCCGTGGTGCTGGGCGCCTTGTCGCCGCGCGCGCGCAACGCGCAGGTCGGGCTGTTCCAGTCGGGCGAGGTCGATTATCTCGTTGCCACCGACGCGATCGGCATGGGCCTCAACATGGATCTCGACCATGTCGCCTTCGCGCGGGTGGTGAAGTTCGACGGCGAATCGCCGCGCCGGCTCACCGCCGCCGAAATCGCGCAGATCGCCGGCCGCGCCGGCCGACACATGAGCGACGGCACCTTCGGCACCACCGCCGAGCTCGAGGAGCTCGATCCCGAAATCGTCGAGGCGGTCGAGAATCACCGCTTCGATCCGCTCGAGCGCATTTTCTGGCGCAGCGCGCGACTCGATTTCCGCTCGCCGCGGCAATTGCTCGCCAGCCTCGAGACGCGCCCCACCACGCGCGGACTCATGCTCGCGCGCGAGGCCGACGATCACCGCGCGCTGCGCGCGCTGAGCCGCAACCCCGAGATCGTCGCACGCGCCGCCGATCCCGCCGCGGTGCGCCTGTTGTGGGAAGTCTGCCAGATTCCCGATTTCCGCAAGGTGATGAGCGAGACCCACGCGCGCCTCCTGGCGCAGATCTATCGCCACCTCGCCGGGCCGACCGAGCGCCTGCCGACCGACTGGGTGGCAAGCCAGATGGCGCGGCTCGACCGCAGCGACGGCGACATCGACACGCTGATGAGCCGCATCGCCCATATCCGCACTTGGACCTATATCGCGCACCGGCCGGAATGGCTTGCCGACAGCGTGCATTGGCAGGAACGCGCGCGCGCGATCGAGGACCAGTTGTCCGACGCGCTGCACGACCGCATCACGCAGCGCTTCGTCGACCGGCGCTCGGCGTTCCTGGTGCGCCAGCTCGCGTCTTCGCGCGAGCTGCTGGCGTCGGTGAGCCGCGATGGCGAGGTCAAGGTCGAAGGTCACTATGTCGGCCGGCTCGACGGATTCCGCTTTGCGCCCGATGCCGCGACGTCGGACGACGGCCGCACGCTGCTCGCCGCCGCCAATCGCGTGCTCCGCGGCGAGATCGCGGCGCGCGCCCGCGAACTGGCCGCGGCGGGCGACGGCGAATTCGCGCTTGCGGGCGATGGCGCGGTGCTGTGGCGGGGCGGCGCGGTGGGCCGGCTCGCGCCCGGCGAGACCGGGCTGAGCCCGCGCGTCGAGGCTTTGCCGGGCGATTTCCTCGACGGCCCGTTGCGCGAGGCGGTGCGTCATCGTCTCGCCGACTTCGTCGCGGCGGCGGTGCGGCGTGGCCTCGGCGCGCTGTTCCGCGCCCGCGCGGCCGAGCTCAAGGGACCGGCGCGCGGCCTCGTGTTCCAGCTCGGCGAGGCGCTGGGCAGCCTGCCGACGCGCGAGGTGACGGCGCTGCGCGCGGCCTTGGGTGCCGCCGACCGCAAGGTGCTGGCGCGGCTGGGCGTGCGGCTCGGCATCGAGACGGTCTATTTCGACGCGTTGCTCAAGCCGCGGGAAGCGGCGCTCAAGGGCCTGTTGTGGGCGATGCGCACGGGCGGCGCGGTTCCGGCGGTGCCGGGCGGCCCGGCCGCGCGGCGCGACGAGGCGGTGAGCGAGGACGCCTATCGGGTGATGGGCTATCGCGTGCTGGGCCCGCGCGTGCTCAGGGTCGATCGCCTCGAACGGCTCGCGGCGGCAACGCGGCGGCTCGCCCGAGGCGGCGCTTTTGTCGCCGGGGCCGAGATTGCGGCGCTGGCCGGTTGCTCGATCGCCGAGCTTGCCGCCGTGCTGCCGGCGCTGGGCTATCGCGCCGCGCCCGATGGCGGCGAGGGCATGATCGTGTTGCATCCGCGGCCGCGCCGTTTCGCCGGCCGGCGCGCGACCGAGGCGACGCGCGACAGCCCGTTCGCCAAGCTCAAGGAGCTGCGGCTCGCGCGATGACGGGCGCGGCGACGCTGCGGCTCGACAAGTGGCTGTGGTTCGCGCGGCTGGCGCGGACCCGGTCGCTGGCGGCGCGGCTGTGCCAGTCGGGCGGCGTCAGCGTCGGCGGCAGCGTCGTGCTGAAGCCGCATCACCTGGTGCGGGCCGGCGATACCGTCGCCGTCATGCAAGGCCGCGTGCGCCGCGTCCTGGTCATCGCCGCGCTGGGCGAGCGCCGCGGCCCTGCCGCCGTGGCACGGCTGCTTTATGACGAGCCCGAGGCGCCGCGCCCGCTCGCCGCAGCCGAAACGGCGTGGACGACCCTCTTCGACGAATCCGCCGCCGGCAAAGATTAATCCGGCGGCTTCCCACCCGCGACCGTCGCCAGCAGTTCGTCGATTGTACGCCGAGCGAGGAATTCGCCTCGCTCGGGGCTGTAGGTCTCGAGCAGCCCCGCCCGCCCCAGCCCTGCCATAGCGGGTGACAGAGGCGGCATCGGTCGGATGGTCCTGCGGCAAGCCGAGTTGGCGCACCGCTTCCGAAGAGCCGAGCCGGCGGTAATGCTCCATGGTGCGCGAGGACCTGTCGCGCTTCTTCACCGAATACGATCTCATTCCCGAGGGCATGATCTTCATCGCCATGGTCATCTTCATGCCGCAGGGGTTGCTCGGCTTCATGCGGCGCTGGCTCAACCGATAGAAGCCGCCCTAGTCGAGCCGGACGACGATGCCCTCGAGCTCGGGCCGCGCCGGCGGATAGCGCCGCATCACCAGCGGATCGTGGCCGGGAACGATATGTGCCGGCGAACTTGCGAGGCGGCGCAGCTTCGCGTGCCCTTCGAGCATGTCGGCGACGTTGTAGACGACGGGAAAGGCGCGGCGCTGGTCGAGATGCGCATAAAGATGCGCCGCATCGGACGCCAGCACGACATGGCCGCGCCGCGTCGCCACCCGCACCGATTGCAAGCCCATGGTATGCCCGCCGATGAAATGCAAGCTCACGCCCGGCACGATCTCGTCGTCGCCATCGTGAAACGCGATCCGGCCGGCATAAAGCCGGCGCACCATCGCGACCACGTCCTCGACCGCGAACGAGGCGCGCAGCGTGTCGTGGCACATGGAGCGCCCGGTCACATAGCCCATCTCGCGGTCCTGAATGTGGAAGACGGCATTGGGAAAAAGATCGAGATTGCCGGCGTGGTCGTAATGCATGTGGGTGATGATCACGTCCTCGACGCGCGCGGGATCGACGCCGATCGCCTTGAGCCCTTCGGCCGGCGCGCGCAGCAGCTCGCGCCCGCGCGCTTCCGCCGCCGCGGCGCCGAAGCCGGTATCGACCACGAAGGTCCGATCCGCACCGACGATCGCCCAGACGAAATAGTCGAGCGGCATCGGCCCGTCATGGGGATCGCCGCCGAGAAAATTCTCGCCGGCACGGCGGTCGTGGCGCGCATAGCGCACGGCATAGATCTCGTAGGCGGGCGTCCCTGACATGAGCTCCTCTGCAGTCAGCGGTTGCCGCCGACCTCGACGCCGGCCCAGTCCTCGAGGCATTGGACGATTTGGGTGAAGTCGGAATCGGGGCCGAGCTTCGCATTGGCGTATTGCCACAACTGGCGCACGGCGCTGCCAACCCACATCGGCACCTGCTGGGCCTCGGCCTCCTCGAGGCAGAGCTTCACGTCCTTGTACATGAGCCCGGTGGCGAAGCCGAAATCGAAGCGGCGCGGCAGCACCGCGTTGGGAAACTTGTCCTGGCTGGCAGTGTTGCGTCCGCTTCCCGCATTGATGACCTCGATCATCGTGCGCGGATCGAGCCCGGCCTTGACCCCCATCACCAACGCCTCGGACGTGATCGCCATCGCCGTGGCGGAAAGGAGATTGTTGGCGAGCTTCATCACCTGGCCGAGCCCGGCGCGCTCGCCGACATGGAACACCTTGCCGAAGGTGGCGAGCACCGGGGCGAGGCGCTGGAACGATGCCGGCGGACAGGCGGCCATGACCGCAAGCGTCCCCTTGCGCGCGCCGCCGACCCCGCCGCTGACCGGCGCATCGACCGCTTCGATGCCGCGCGCGCCGAGCAGCGCGGCGATCTCCGCCGCGACGCGCGGCCCGGTGGTCGAGAGGTCGACGAAGGTCTTGATCCGGCCGCCGGTGACGACGCCGCCCTCGCCGACCGCCGCCGCGCGCACGATATCGGGCGTGGGCAGGCTCGCGAACACCGTCTCGACCGCGTCGGCGAGCGCGCCGAGCGATGCGGCCCGAACGGCGCCGCGCGCGACGAGCGGTGCCATCGCCGCGTCGCTCACGTCGAAGACGGTGAGACGATGGCCCGCATCGAGGAGCCGCCCCGCCATCGGCCCGCCCATGCGGCCGACGCCGACGAAGCCGAAATGTTCCGCCATCGCTGCCTCCTGAAAACGCGTTCCTTCCGTGGCTCGCGGCCAGCATACTACGCCAGTCGCTGCGGCGCGCCCCCCGGTCGGGAGACAAGCGGATGAGGAGCGGCTGGAGACTGGTCTATGCGCTCGCCGCGGCGCAGCTCGTCTCTTGGGGCACGATCTATTACAGCTTCTCGCTCTTCGTCGTGCCGATGGAGCGCGAGCTCGGCTGGAGCCCTACCGCCATCAACGGCGCCTTGTCCGCCGGCCTCCTGGTCGCGGGCCTCGCCGCCTATCCGGTCGGACGCTGGATCGACCGACGCGGCGGGCGCGCGGTCATGACGTGGGGCTCGGCGCTGGGGGCGGTGTTGCTGGCGGCGTGGTCGCAGGTCACCGGCGTCGTCGTCTTCTACGCCGTCTGGCTCGGCCTCGGCCTGGCGCTTGCCGCGACGCTCTACGATCCGGTCTTCGCCGTCATCACCCGGACATTCCCCGAGAGCTACGGCCGGCGGATCACGGTGCTGACGCTGGTCGGCGGCTTCGCCAGCACCGTGTTCATTCCGCTGACCCAGTTGCTGATCGGGACGTTGGGCTGGCGCCATGCGCTGATCGCGCTCGCGCTCGCCAACGCGGTCATCTGTTTGCCCGTGCATGCCTGGGGCCTGCGCGCGCCGGCGGGCGACGGGGCCGCGCGCGCGGCACGATCGCCCGCGCCGCGGGACGAAGCGTTCCGCCGCGCGCTGCGGCATCCGGTGTTCTGGGCCTTGGCCCTCGCGTTTACCGCCTATTCCGCGACGCTGTCGGCGCTGACGTTCCATATCATCCCGCTGCTCACCCAGCGCGGCGTGCCGACCGCCACCATCGTCGCCGCCGTCGCCACGTTCGGACCCGCGCAGGTCGCGGGGCGCATCGCCCTTTTGGCCTTGGGCCGGCGGACCAGCGCCGCCCTGGCCGGGCGCTGCGCCTTCCTGGTCTTTCCGGGCGCGGTCGTGATTCTGGTGCTGTTTCCCTCGGCCGCGGCGGCGCCCTTCGCCTTCGCCATCCTGTGGGGCGCCGCCAACGGCATCCTCACCATCATCCGCGGCACCGCGGTGCCAGAGCTGCTGTGGCGCGAGAGCTACGGCGCCATCAATGGCGCGCTGACGCTGCCGGCCAATATCGCACGCGGCCTTGCCCCCTATGGCGCGGCCCTGATCTGGAGCGCGACCGGACGCTACGACGCGGTGCTGTGGACCGTGCTCGCGGTCAGCGCCGTCGCCGCCGCCGCGTTCTGGTACGCTTCTTGGGGCGCCATGACCGAGCGACGTTGAATGGCGCCGGCAAACATGCATCGTTGCGGTGCGGGATGACGGGGCGGGCATGAGCCGCAGGATCGGCGTAGCTCTGGGCAGCGGCGGGGCGCGGGGCTGGGCGCATATCGGCGTCCTGCACGCGCTCGAGGCGGCTGGATTCAGCCCGGACATCGTCTGCGGCACCTCGATCGGAGCGGTGATCGGGGCGCTCCACATCAAGGGCGCGCTCGGCGACTTCGCCCGGTTCGTGCGGCGCATGAACCGGCTGCGCCTGAGCCAGTATTTCGACATCGCGTTCGGCGCCGGCGGCATCATCGCCGGCAAGCGCGTGCTCCAGGTGCTGGGGCCAATGTTCGGCGATACCGCGATCGAGGACCTGCCGCGCGGCTTCGCCTGCGTCGCCACCGACCTCGTGACCGGCGACGAGTTGTGGCTGCGCCGGGGCCGCGTCATCGACGCCCTGCGCGCCTCCTATTCCATCCCCGGCCTGTTCCCGCCGGTGCAGCTCGATGGGCGCTGGCTCCTGGACGGCGCGCTGGTCAATCCGCTTCCGGTCTCGCTCTGCCGCGCGCTTGGCGCCGAGGTGATCCTCGCGGTGGACGTCAATGCCGGCCTGCTGGCGCCGATGCGGGTCGACGCCGGCGAGCTCGCGCTGGGCCAGCGCCGCGGCCTCATCGGCCGCGGGCTGCCGGGGTTCTCGCGCGGCTATTTCGGCCGGCGCAAGGGCGGGCCCAGCACCTTCGGCGTCATCACGCGCTCGTTCCAGATCGCGCAGACGCGGCTGAGCCGCATTCGTCTCGCCGAGGACCCGCCCAATCTGGTGCTGTGCCCCGATGTCGGACGAATCGGGCCGCTCGAGTTCTATCGCGCCGGCGAATGCATCGCCGCCGGCGAGGCTGCCGTGCACGAGGCGCTGGCGGCGATCACCGCAGCGGTCGCCGCCCCGGCGCGCCCGCGCGAACGCCCGCATCGCGGCCCCGGCTGAGCGCCCCGCATTGACCGCGGCGCGAAGCTGCGATTAAATCCGTCGTGGCACGGCGCGGCATCGGTGCGACGGCGCCATCGGGTGGGAGATGCATCATGCGTGGCGATGGCCCAAGCGATCTTGCTCGTCTGGTCGAGCCGGACCGCGTCCATCATTCGGTCTACAGCGATCCCGACATCTTCGACCTGGAGATGGACAACATCTTCCACAAGGTGTGGCTCTATTGCGGTCATGAATCGCAGGTGCCGAAGGCGGGCGACTATTACACCGTGCAGCTCGGCCGGCAGCCGATGGTGATGGTGCGCCACGATGACGGCAAAATTCACGTGCTCTACAACCGCTGCCCGCATCGCGGCACGATGATGTGCGGCAACCGCCACGGCAATGTCGGCAAGGCCTTCATCTGCTCCTATCATAGCTGGCAGTTCCATACCGACGGCACGCTTGAAAGCTTCCCGCTGCCCAAGGGCTATGACGGCACGCGGCTCACGCCCGACAATCCCGACTGCCACATGAAGCATGCGGCGCGGGTCGAAGCCTATCGCGGCTTCGTGTTCGCGACCCTGGCCGAGGACGGCCCCAGCCTCGCCGAGTTCCTGGGCGATGCGCGCGTTGCCTTCGACGACATGTGCAACCGCGCGCCCGAGGGCGAAGTCGAGGTCGTCCCCACCTGCTTCCGCGTGATCCAGCGTTCGAACTGGAAGATCTTCCTCGAGAATCAGCTCGATGCGCTGCACCCGTCGGTAACGCACGAATCGACCGGCCGCGCCGCCGAGGATGTCGAGCACGAGATCGCGCGGCGCAAGGGCAAGGCGCCGCTCGATTATCATTATCTCTCGGCCTTCACCCTGCCGTTCCACAAATGGGACCAGGTGCAGACCGTCAATTACCCCAACGGCCATTGCATCCTGCAAGGCTATATGGGATTGAGGCCGCAGGACCCCGACACGCTCGCCTACGAGGCGGTCATGCGCAAGCATTACGGGGCGCAGCGCACCGAGGAGATCCTCTCGGTCAATATTCACCACGTGCTGCTCTATCCCGGCCTGTCGGTGCAGTCGCCGCTGCAGCAGCTTCGCGCGGTGCGGCCGCTGTCGGTCGACCGGACCTTGACCGAGATCTGGCATTTCCGTCTCAAGGGCGCGCCCGAGGCGATCTATCGCCGCGCGCTCGGCTATTACAATCTGGTCAATTCGCCCTCGACCATGATCAATGCCGACGATCTCGAGAATTTCTGGCGAGCGCATCAGGGGCTCGCGTCCAACGGCGGCGAATGGGTGAGCTTCCACCGCCATGCCGGCCAGGACGACGTCGAGGGCAACGTCGTCAAATCACGCTGGGGCACGAGCGAGGCGCCGATGCGCAACCAGTTCCGCGCCTGGGTCGACCTCATGGCGCGGAGCTGACCATGGCGAAGGGCACGACCAAGGCGAAGGCCAAGAAGCGCGCGCCGGCGAAGTCCGTGCGCAAGGCCGCGCCCGCCAAGCGGCGCACGCTCAAGGCGCCGCCGGCGCGGCGCGCGACCGCACGCACGGCCAATGGCGGCGACCGGCTGCGCGACGTCGAGCAGTTCCTCTATCGCCAGGCGGCGCTGCTCGACGGCCGCCGCTGGGCCGAGTTCATCGACCTCTTCGACCAGGACGGCGTCTATTGGGCGCCGGCCTCGCCCGAGCAGACCACCGGCGACGGCGTCCCCTCGATCTTCTACGAGGACCGCGACCTGATGCGGGTGCGGATGAAGCGTATCACCCATCCGCACGCCTGGTCGCAGGCGCCGGACTGGGGCACGAACCATGTCGTCGGCAACGTCATGATCGCGAGCGAGAATGCCAGGACCGGCGAACTGGTGGTGCATTCGCGCTTTCACATGATGGAGTTTCGGCGCGACGCATCGCGGCATTTCGCCGGCTCCTATGTTCATCACCTGCGCCCCACCGCCGACGGTTTCCGCATCAAGTTGCAGCGCGTCGACATGGTGAACGGCCAGGGTCCCTACGAATACGTGCTGCAAGTTTGGGTGTAGGATGTCGCGTCCAGGAGACGCGAAGAGGAGAGAGCGCCGATGCGCCAGCTGGTGTTGGAGACCACCGCCCCGTTCCAGGGCCTGCCGGAACTCGTCGCTTATGACGACGGGCTGTTCGCGAAGGAGGGGATCGCGATCGCCTGGGCAGACCGCGAGGCCGGAGTCGAGAAGAAGGTGCGGACCGACATCACCAGCCCAGAGGGCGCCGATCCCTTCACGAGCCACGGCAAGCTCTTCGAGAAGGGCAAGGCCGATATGTACAACGCCTGCGAATGGGGCAATTACTGCCGCGTCTCGGCGACGGAGACGGGAAGCCGCCAGCTCGGCCGGCGCGCCATCGTCGCCTATTCGGCCCTGGTCGTGCGGCCCGACTCGCCCGTCTATACGCCGCAGCAGCTCGCCAACCGCGTCATCGGCGTGCCGTTCTATTTCGGCACGCATTACATCGCGCTGCACATGCTCGAGGGCTTCCTGCCGCGCGACATGATCAAGCTGTGCAGCGCACCCAACGGCTCGCGCTATCGCCTCGATGCGCTGATGGCGGGCGAGGTCGAGGCGACCACCCTGACCGAGCCGCATGTCACGCTCGCCGAGAAGAAGGGCTGCCGCATTGTCTGCTCCGCCCTGTTCCACGGCACCGAGGTGGCGTCGTCGCGGGTCGATGCCGACACCTATGCCGCCTTCGCCCGCGCCGTGCGCGCGGCGGTGCGCCGCATCAACGCCGACAAGCGCGCCTATCTCCATTATTTCATCGACTACTACAAGGCCAAGGACCCCGAGATCGCCGCGCTCAAGGTCGAGGACCTGCGCGAGAGCCGTCTCGTCGTCTGCGACCCGGCGCCGATCCCGGCCGACGAGATGCAGCGCACCTACCAATGGCTCAAGAGCTGGGGCATGCTCGAGGCGACGGCCTCGCCGTTGGACCTCGTCAACCTGCCGCTGCAAACCGCAGTCCACGCCGCGCAATAGACACCGTCGGCATCCTGATTCCGCGACGGCGCGACGGCTGGCGGTGATGGCTCGTGCCAAGCCCAAGCGCTATCGCCTCGGCGTCGATGTCGGCGGCACGCACACCGATCTGGTGCTGCTCGACAGCGCGACCGGCGCGATCGCGGTCGAGAAGGTGGCAAGCACGCCGCGCAATCCGGCGCTGGGCGTGCTCGACGGCGTCGGCCGCTTCATCGCCAAGGGCGTGGCGCCGGAAGCGATCGAATTCTTCGCCCATGGCACGACCATCACTACCAACGCGCTCCTGGAAATGCGCGGGGCGAAGGTCGGACTTCTCATCACCAAGGGATTCCGCGCCGTCCAGGAGGTGCAGAGCCAGGTCCGCGACGCCAACCCGTTCGACTATTTCTACCGCAAGCCGGAGCCGATCGCGCCGCAGAGCCTGACGCGCGAGATCGGCGGCCGCATCGATTTCTCGGGCGCCGAGCTCGATCCGCTCGACGAGGCGGCGGTCGGCCGCGCCGTGCGCGAGCTGAAGGCGGAAGGCGTTACGGCAATCGCGGTGTGCTATCTCTTCGCCTTCGCCAATCCCGAGCACGAGGAACGGACGGGGCGCCTGATCGCGGCCGAGCACCCCGAGATCACGGTGTCGCTGTCCTCGACCGTGCTGCCGCGCATCCGCGAATGGCCACGGCTTTCGACCACGCTGCTCAACGCCTATCTCGAGCCCGTGCTGGTCGGCTACATCGCCGATCTCGATCGCGGCCTCGACGCGCGCGGCCTGCGCACGCGCCAGCGCTTCCTGATGCAGTCGAATGGCGGGGTGATGCCGTTCTCGGCCGCAGTGGCGGGCGGCAAGACGGTGCACACGCTGTTCTCCGGGCCGGCCGCGGGCGCACAGGCGAGCGCCTGGCTCGCCGGCGCGGCGGCGAATCCCGGGCTCGTCACGCTCGACATGGGCGGCACGTCCTGCGACATCGCCTTCATCGAGAGCGGCGTCCCGCTCGAGGCGAGCGAGGTAACCGTGGCGCGCCGGCCGCTCGGCGTGCCGGCGCTCGACCTCACCAGCATTTCCGCAGGCGGCGGCTCGATCGCCTGGATCGACGGCGGCGGCCTGTTGGCGGTGGGGCCGCGCAGCGCCGGCGCCGATCCCGGGCCGGTGTGCTATCGCCGCGGCGGCGAGACCCCGACCGTCACCGACGCCGATCTCGTATTGGGCTTTCTCAACCCGGATTATTTTCTCGGCGGGACGCAGCGCCTCGACCGGGCGGCGGCGGCGGCGGCGATCGAGCGGCGCGTCGGCGCGACGCTTGGCATGAGCGCCATCGAAGCGGCCGCGGGCATCCGCCGCATCGTCGACATGCGCATGGCCGACGAGATCAGGGTGGTCGCCGCCAAGCGCGGCGTCGATGCGACCGACTTCACCCTCCTGCCCTTCGGCGGCGCGGGCGCGGTTCATGCCGCCGCGGTCGCCGCCGAGATCGGCATCGCGCGCATCCTCGTGCCGCCGCGGCCCGGGGCGTTCTCGGCGCTGGGGCTGCTCTGCACCGATATTGTCCACGACTACATCCGTTCCGAGCTGCGCCCGCTCGACCAGGTGACGCCCGCCCATGCCGAGTCGATCTTCGCCGCGCTCCAGGCGCGCGCCGCGGTGGAACTCGCAGCCGAGGGACTGGACGAAAAGGCGGCGCGCTATGTCCGGTCGCTCGACATGCGCTATTCCGGCCAGGGCTACGAGCTGCCGGTGCCGCTCGCCGGCAACGGCCGCAATCCCCTGACGCCGGCATCGCTCGCGGCGGCGCGGTGCGGCTTCGATGCGGCGCATGCGCGCATTCACGGCCATGCGGCGCGCGAGCGGCCGGTGGAAGTGGTGAGCTATCGCCTGCGCGTGCGCGTCGTCGCGCCGAAATACCGGCCGGAAACCGCGGCGCGGGTCCGGGCACACGCCGTGCCACGCGCAGCGGCAAAGGGCGAGCGCCGGGTCCATTTCGACGGCCGCCGCGCCGTCGCCGCCGTCCTCTACGAGCGCGACCGCCTGATGCCGGGCGCGCGTTTCGCCGGGCCCGCCGTCGTCGAGCAGTTCGACGCCACTACGGTGGTGCCGCCGGGCTGGACCGCGTCCGTGGATGCCGCTTCCAATCTCGTGCTGACGAAAGGAGCCGGCCGCCATGGCTGAGAAGCGGCGCCGCGCCGCCGTCGATCCCGTCACCGTGCAGATCATCCGCAACAAGGTGGCGAGCCTCGTCGACGAGATGCACGACCATTTCTTCCGTTCCGGCTATTCCACCATCATCCGCGAATCGCGCGACTTCAGCTGCGTCATCCTCGACCGCGACGGCCGGCTGATCACGCCGCCGCCGATGTTCTTCCACGCCCCGGTCTATCGCCATTTCGTCGGCCGCGTGCTGGCGCTCTATCCGCGCGACGCGCTCCGCGACGGCGACGTGTTCGTGTCGAACCATCCCTACGAGGCCGGGATGCCGCATGTCTCGGACATGGGGTTCGTCGCGCCGATCTTCGTCGGCACGACGCTCATCGGCTTCAGCGGCTCGATCGCGCACAAGGCGGATATCGGCGGCACCAATCCCGGCAGCACCTCGGCCAATGCGACCGAGATGTTCCACGAGGGCCTGTTGGTGCCGCCCGTGAAGTTCTGCGACGGCGGGCGCGGCGACCCGGACCTCGAGCGGCTCATCCTCGCCAACAGCCGCCAGCCCGACCTGGTACGCGGCGACATCCGCGCCCAGGTCGCGGCGACGCAACTGGGCGCGGCGCGCATGGCGGCGCTCGGCCGGCGCTTCGGCGCGGGCACCGTGACGGCGGCGTTCGCATCGATCCTCGACGGCACCGCGCGAGCCTTGGCCAAAGCGATCCGCACGCTGCCCGAGGGCACCCAATCGGCCGACGGCTTCATGGACGATGACGGCGTCGAGCTCGACAAGCCGGTCAAGTTCGCGGTCGCGGTCACGGTCGCCAAGGGCGGCATCACCTTCGATTTCTCGGCAAGCGGCCCGCAGGCCAGGGGCCCGGTCAATCTGCGCCCGGCGATGGTCGAAGCCTGCGTGTTCTACTCGCTCATCGGCGCGCTCGACCCCGAGCTGCGCTTCAACGACGGGATGCGCGACGTGGTGACGATCCGCCTCGCGCCGCGCACGGTCACGAACGCCTCTCCGCCGGCGCCGGTGTCGAGCTACCAGAAGGCCAATCTCAAGCTGGTCGACGTGATCCTCGAAGCGCTCGGACGGTTCCGGCCCGAGCGGGCGATCGCCGGCTCGGGCTCGTCGGGCTCGCTGCTCATCAACTGGCACGAGGGCGGACGCCCCGGCCACGGCACGCTGCAATACGAGATCTTCGCCTCGGCCTATGGCGGCGGCAGCGGGCATGACGGCGCCTCGATGGTGGCGACGCATCTTTCCAACCTGCACATCACCCCGATCGAGATTCTCGAATCCGAGTTTCCCTGCCGCATCACCGAGTTCATGCCGATCCCGGATTCGGGCGGCGCCGGCGAATATCGCGGCGGCGTCGCGTTCCGCCGGCGCTATCTTCTGCTCCAGGACGCCCTGGTGGTGCGCCGCTACGACCGCGCCCGTTATCCCTCGCACGGCGTCGCCGGCGGCATGGATGGCCGGCCGAGCCGCTTCGTCCTCGTCGCCGGCGACGGCAGCGAGCGCACCGTGCCGTCCTCGGGCAGCTATCGGCTGAAGGCGGGCGAGGGTTTCTATCTCGACAAGGCGGGGGGCGGCGGTTACGGCGACCCGCACCAGCGCCGTCCGGACGCCATCACCCGCGACATTGCCGAGGGCTATGTCAGCGAGGAAGCCGCGCGGCGCGATTACGGCGACGAAGAATAGGCGACCACGCCCCCGATTCGCCGCGCGCGACATCCGGGCGCGGGCCCCGGCAGCCTCCGGGTTGCGAAAAAACTGCCGAAATCGGCCCTATTGGATTGATTCTACACGAGTCGCTTGCGACTGCGAGTCGGCCCTGGCAGGCTTCGACACACCCGCACCTTCACCATCCGACTCGCGAGCATGGCCTTCAAGATTTTTCCGCAGATCGCGCCGCAGGACGAGGCGGAACGGCTCCCGATGGGGGACGATCCGACACTGCAATCGGCATCGCGCCAATTGGCGCTTCGTCTCAACGCCCGCCCCGTGGGCGTCCCGGCATCGAAGCCGCCGCCCGGACGCACGCGCACGCATGGGGTCCAGGTCCATATCGCGCATCTCGCGGGACAGATCGAGGCGCTGCGCGCGCAGCTTCGCGATCACGCTAGCGACCGCATCGCGCTCCTGCTGCGCGAGATGATCGCCGAGCGCGAGCACGAGCTCGACCGCTGGCTCGCCCGCGAGGAAGCTTGGGACCGCCGGCTCGACTCGATCGAGGGCGCCATCGCCGAGCGCGATGCGTTTCGCCAACGCGAAGCCGACCTCGTCCGCGAGCGCGATGCGGCGCTCCAGGCGGCGGCGGCGGCGCGGGCGCAGCGCGAAGCCGCCGAACGCGTCGCCGAGGCGGCCCGCAACGAGGCCGAGTCGGTTCGGCGCCTGGCCGGCCAGGCGACTGCCGAGCAACTGCGCCTGCGCGCGGAACGCGAAATCGACAAGCAGGCCTGGATCAGCGAGCGTCGCGCGCTGGCGCAAAAGCTCGAACGGCTCCAGGACGGCGGCTGGCTGTCGCGGCTGGTGAAGCGGTAGGAACGAGCAACCGGGCTCAGGCGTGGCCGGCATCACCTGAAAGGGTCATGGGGTGGACACCGAGCTTGGCCAGCGCGCGTCCCCATTTATCGTCAAGCCCGGGGCCGAACACGATCTCGTCGTCGGCAGCGACGTTGAGCCAGCCATTGGCCTGGATCTCGGCATCGAGCTGGCCCGGCCCCCAGCCGGCATAGCCGAGCGCCAGTAAACTGCGCCGGGGGCCCGCGCCACGGCCGATCGCCCGCAGGATGTCGAGCGTGGCCGTCAGCGCCATCGCGTGGCCGATGACGAGCGTGCCGTTCTCGACATAATCCGACGAATGCAGCACGAATCCACGACCGCATTCGACCGGTCCGCCGAAATGCACGCGCGGCCGGCCGCTTACGCCCGCAATCTCGATGCCGAGCTGCTGCATCAGCTCGGGCAAGGTGAGCTGATCGAGCAGCTTGTTGACCACGAGGCCCATTGCTCCTTCCTCGTTGTGAGCGCACATCAGGATCACCGAGCGCGCGAAGCGCGGGTCCTGCATCTGCGGCATCGCGACAAGGAGTTGTCCAGCCAATGAAGTCACGCGGTCATCCTCGCCCGGTTTGTCTTGACATGGGAGGGAGACTGCCGCCTTACAAGCGTCAGGACGCCATGGAAACTCCCGCCGCCTTGAAGCTGCTCGTGGTTCGGCTGGGCCTCGCCGTCGTCGCCCTGATTGCGGCGCTCGGCGGCGGCCCGGCGCTTGCCGACGGGGCCGCCTCGGCCTGGTTCGTCACCGACCAGGGGCGGGTGCGCCTGATCGCGGCGCAACCCTATGTCGGCGCGGACAAGGGGATCGAGCTCGGCCTCGAATTCGAGATGGCGCCGCATTGGAAAATCTATTGGCGCACGCCCGGGGATGCCGGCTATCCGCCGCATATCGACTGGAAGGGCTCGCGCAATCTGGCCGCGGCGGCGCTCAACTGGCCGGCGCCGGAGCGCTTCTCGATTTTGGGCTTCGAGACGGCGGGCTATGAGGGCACCGTCGTCCTTCCCATCGATGCCACAGTGGCCGCGGCAGGCCAGGCGCTGACCGCGCATGCGGCGCTGCGGTATCTCACCTGCAGCGACATCTGCGTTCCGCACGAGACGACCCTCGTACTGAACCTTCCCGCGGCCCCGGTACCCGGGGAAAGCGGCTTCGGCCCGCTGATCGCCCGTTATGCCGCGCGCGTGCCGGGCGATGGCAGCGCCGTCGGGCTTGGCTTTGCCGGGGCGACGCTGCGGGCGGGCAAGCCGGCCGAGCTCGATCTCACCGTGCGCACCGACCGCCCGCTCGGCCAGCCGGACGCATTCGTCGAGGGCGTTGCCGGTATCGGGTTCGGCGCACCGGTGCCGCGCGCCGACGGCGATCCGAACGAGACGGTGCTGCGCATTCCGGTACTGGGCCCGCGCGCCGCCGTCGCCGGCCTGATCGGCAAGACGCTCCGGATTACGCTGGTCGACGGCACGCGGGCGATGACGGCTGCCGTGGCGCCGGCCCAAGGGCCGCCCACCATGGATCTCGCGGCGCTGTGGCCGATGCTGCTGGTGGCGCTCATGGGCGGGCTCGTCCTCAACGTCATGCCCTGCGTTCTGCCGGTGCTGTCGCTGAAGCTCGTCGGCGCGATCGAGCACCGCGAACGCCCGCTGCGCGCGGTGCGCGCCGGGTTCCTCGCGACCGCCGCCGGGATCCTGCTGTCGTTTCTCGCGCTGGCGCTGGTCATGGTCGCGCTGACCCGGGCCGGCGCCGCCGTGGGCTGGGGCGTGCAGTTCCAGGAGCCGCTCTTCCTCGCCGCGATGGCGGCCGTGCTGACACTGTTCGCCGCCAATCTTTGGGGGCTCTTCGAGGTGCCGCTGCCGCGCGCCGTCGCCGATCTCGCCGGCCGCGCCGCCCTTGGCAATGTCACCACCGGGGCCTTCGCGACGCTGCTCGCGACCCCGTGCTCGGCGCCGTTCCTCGGCACGGCGCTAGGCTTTGCGCTGACCGCCGGGCCGGTCGAGATCGTCGCGATCTTTCTCGCCCTCGGCATCGGTTTCGCCGCACCTTATCTCATCGTCGCGGCGCTGCCGCAGCTCACGCGCCGCCTGCCGCGGCCGGGGCGGTGGATGCTCGCGCTGAAGCGCGTGCTCGCCATCGCGCTCGCCGGCACGGCGGTGTGGCTGCTCACGGTGCTGGCGGCCGAACGCGGTGCCGGTGCCGCCGCCGGGCTCGGGCTCCTCCTGGCCGGGCTGATGGCGGTGCTGGCGCTGATGCGGGCGGGCACGGCGCGCCGCACGGCGGTCGCGACGCTGCTGGTTGCCGTCCTGGCGCTGCCAGCGGCGGTGCCGGCGCCCGCAACGCATGGGCCTGTTGCGCTTTCCGGTCCGTGGCGCCCGTTCGATGCGGCGGCGCTGGGCGGCCTGGTGCATGACGGCCATGTGGTGTTCGTCGACGTCACTGCCGATTGGTGCCTCACCTGCAAGGTCAACGAGCGGGTGGTGCTCGACAGCGCGGCGGTGCGCAACCGCTTGGCCGCGCCCGGCGTCATCGCCATGCGCGCCGACTGGACCCGGCCGGACGCGGCGATCGCCGGCTATCTCCGGCGCTTCGGCCGCTATGGCATTCCGTTCAACGCGGTCTATGGGCCGGGCGCGCCGACGGGCGTGGCGCTGCCCGAGATCCTCACCAGCGCCGCGGTCGAGGCGGCGCTGCGCCAGGCGGCGGGCACGCGACCCGATGGTCGGGGGTGATTTCCACCGCCCGAGCGTCTATGGTTCGGGCGGTCCGTTGGACGAACGATCACGAAGGGGAAGGCAAATGGCGATCAAGGTTGGCGACCGGATTCCCGCGGCGAAGCTCCGGCACATGACGGCAGACGGCCCCAAGGAGATCAGCACCGACGAGATCTTCAAGGGCAAGAAGGTGGTACTGTTCGCGGTGCCCGGCGCGTTCACCCCCACCTGCTCGGCGAAGCATCTGCCGGGCTTCGTGCAGAACGCCCCGGCGATCAAGGCAAAAGGCATCGACACCATCGCCTGCGTCGCCGTCAACGACGCCTTCGTCATGGGCGCCTGGGGCAAGGCGCAGGACACCGACGGCAAGGTGCTGATGCTGGCCGACGGCAACGCCACCTTCACCAAGGAGCTGGGCCTGGACATGGACGGCAGCGGCTTCGGCCTCGGCACCCGCTCCAAGCGCTATGCCATGGTGGTCGAGGACGGCGTGGTGAAGCGGCTCAATGTCGAGAATCCCGGCGCCTTCGAGGTCTCGAGCGCCGAGGCGATCCTGAAGGCGATCTAGCCGCCACCGGGCGGTCGGTGGTGTGCGGCCGACCGCCGCGCCGTGTGGATCGCGGCACGGGCCAGGGCATCGGCGCGTTCGTTCTCGGGATGGCCGCTGTGGCCCCTGACCCAGATGAACTCGACCTGGTGCGGTGCGCTCGCGGCTTCGAGCCGCTGCCATAGATCGATGTTCTTGACCGGGGTCCTGGCGGCAGTGCGCCAGCCGCGCGCCTTCCAATGCGCGAGCCAGCGCGTGATGCCGTCGCGCAGATATTGGCTGTCGGTGTGAAGCCGCACCCGGCACGGCCGCGTCAGCGTCTCGAGCGCGGCGATGGCCGCCATCAGCTCCATGCGGTTGTTGGTGGTCGGATTGGCGTGGCCGTGAAGCTCGCGCTCGCGCCCCTTGAAGCGCAGCACCGCGCCCCAGCCGCCGGGCCCGGGATTGCCGCTGCACGCGCCGTCCGTATAGACATCGACGACGTCATCCGCCGTCTCGGCGGTCATGCCTCGATACCATAGGCGCCCGGACCTCTGAGGCCGCGGTGGAAGCGCAGCTTCTGTAGGTATTCGAGCGGATCCTTGGGCCTGACCAGCGCCCCCGGCGGCTGGTTCAGGAGATCGTAGAGCCGGGTCAGCAGGAAGCGCAGCGCGCTGCCGCGCGCCAGCAGCGGCAACGCCGCAAGCTCGCCCGCTTCCAGCGGACGCACCGCGCGGTAATGGGCAAGCAGGAGGCGCGCCTTGGTGACGTTGAAGCTGCCGTCGGCCTCGAAGCACCAGGCGTTGAGGCAAATGGCGATGTCATAGGCAAGGAAATCGGTGCAGGCGAAATAGAAATCGATCAGTCCCGAGACTGCCTCGCCCTGGAAGAACACGTTGTCGGGAAAGAGATCGGCGTGAATGATGCCGCGCGGCAGCGCCTCGGGCCACGAGGCTTCGAGATCGAGCAGTTCGCCTTCGAGTTCGCCGGCAAGCCCCGGCCGCACCTCGTCGGCGCGGGCGCGGCATGATTCGTAAAGCGCGCGCCAGCCGGCGACCGAAAGGTTGTTGGCGCGCGCACCGGCGAAGTCCGCGCCGGCGCGGTGCAGCGCCGCCAGCGCCCCGCCCAGACCGGCGCAGTGATAGGGCTGGATTCGCCGCGGCCACATGCCGTCGAGAAAAGTGACGATCGCCGCCGGCCGGCCGCACAGCCAGCGCAACGCCGCGCCGTCGCGGCCGTGCAGCGGCGTCGGACAGGCCATGCCGTGGGCCGCGAGATGCTCCATCAGGGCGAGGAAGAACGGCAGGTCGGCGAGCGCGACGCGGCGCTCGTAGAGCGTCAGGATGAAGGTGCCGCGCTCGGTGCGCAGAAGGAAGTTCGAGTTCTCGACCCCCTCGGCGATGCCCTTGCACGACGCCACGTCCCCGATCGCGTATTCGGCGACGAAAGCGCGCAACTCGTCGTCGGGAACGTCGGTGTAGACGGCCATGCGGCTCGCGCGGCGGGCAAGGCTTGTGCCGCCACCCCTCGTCGAATAAAGTCCGTGGCACGTTAGTACAGGCCGCACCATCAAGGAAGGGGAGATGAGAGCATCGCACGGCGCGGCTTGGCGCGTCCGCATCCGCGCCGCCGCCGCGGTGGCGATCCTCGGCGCCATAGTCTCGAGTTGCAGCGACACGACAAGCCAGGACATCACCCAGATGACCTGCCCCCGGGTCATCGCCGCGCCGGGCACCGACACCATCGCCCTGTTCCGCCCCGGCGGTCATTCCGCCCAGGACGTGATGGTCAGGGGCAAGATCTACCAGGCGAGCGTGCACTGCGAGACCGAGAAGACGGGCGTCGCCGCCCATGCCGAGCTCACCTTCTATGCCGAGCGCGCCGGCCTACAGATCACGGACGCAACCCTGCCCTATTTCGTCGCCGTGGTCGATCCGACGCAAAAAGTGCTGGCACAGGAAGGGTTTCACGTCCACGTCGACTTCTTGCCGGGCGAACCCTATCGCAAGCTGCCGGCCGAGAAGATCACGATCCATCTTCCGGTGCATAGCACCGCGGCGGCGAGCAATTATGCCGTGGTCGTAGGCTTCCAGCTCACGCCCGACCAGCTCGCCTACAACCGCTCCTCCCGCACGCAGTGACCGCGCGGACCGGGCGCCGATGATTGCCGGCTTCGCAACGCGGCGCGTCCTGACCGAGGAGGCCGAAATCCTGATCGAGATCGGCGGCGGCGGTCCGCCGCTGCTGCTGCTCCACGGCTATCCCGAGACGCATGCCTGCTGGCACAAGGTCGCGCCGCATCTCGCGCACGATTTCACCGTGGTCTGCCCCGACCTGCGCGGTTACGGGGAAAGCCGCTTCACCGGCACCGAGACGCCCGATCACGCGGCTTATTCCAAGCGTGCCATGGCGCGCGACCAGGTGGCAGTGATGGCGGCACTCGGCTTCGAGCGGTTCGCGGTCGCGGGCCACGACCGCGGCGGCCGCACCGCCTATCGCCTGGCGCTCGACCACCCGGCGCGGGTCACGCGGCTGGCGGTGCTCGACATCGTGCCGACGCTCGAGATGTTCGAGCGCATGGACGCGCGCAGCGCCCTTTCCGCCTATCACTGGCTGTTCCTGGCGCAGCCCTTCGATCTGCCCGAACGGCTGATCGGCGCGGCGCCCGATTTCTATCTCGACTGGACGGTGCGGAGCTGGTTGGGAGCGGGAGCGACGCTGGCGCCAGGGGCGATGGACGCTTATCGCCACGCCTTTCGCGTGCCCGCGGTCATCCACGCCGCGTGCGAGGATTACCGCGCCGGCGCGACGCTCGATTGCGATGCCGACCGCGCCGACCGCGAGGCCGGGCGGCGCATCGCCTGCCCGGTGCTGGCCCTGTGGGGCGGAGGACGGACCGTTGGCGCGGCGGCGACGGACCCGATCGCGACGTGGCGGCGGTGGGCCGACCGCGTCGAGGGCGCGCCCATCGATTGCGGGCATTTCCTGCCCGAGGAGGCGCCCGATGCCGTGGCGGACGCGCTGCGGCGCTTCTTCGCGGCGCCGGAATGACCGGGGCCCGCGCCTGCCCGCAACCGACGTGATGGCGCTTCGCCCGATCGCCGCGGGAAACCGGCCGGCGCGCGTTGACAAGGTGAAACGCGGCGATTTTAGTGCGGCCATGCCGGCATGGATCCTCGCCCTGGTGCTTGCGTTCGCGGTCGCCGCCGTCCCCGCTCGGGCCGAGGCATCGCAGCAGCTCAACATCTACAACTGGTCCGACTACATCGCCCCCGACACGGTGGCGCGGTTCGAGCGCGAGACCGGCATCAAGGTCAATTACGACGTCTATGACAGCAACGAGACGCTCGAGGCGAAGCTGCTGGCCGGACATTCGGGCTACGATCTCGTGGTGCCGTCTGCGAGCCCGTTCCTCGCCCGCCAGATCGCGGCCGGCGTCTATCGCCCGATCGACAAGGCGAAGCTCGCGAACTACGGCAATCTCGACCCGCGGATCCTGGCGGCGGCGGCCAAGGCCGATCCGGGCAACCGCTATGGCGTGCCCTATCTCTGGGGCACGACCGGCATTGGCTACAACAAGGCGATGGTCGCGGCGGCGCTGGGCCCGAACGCGCCCACCGACAGCGACCGGCTGCTGTTCGACCCGGCCAACGCCAAGAAGCTCGCGTCTTGCGGCATCTCGCTCCTCGACACCGCGCAGGAGCTGTTCCCGGCGGCGCTCGCCTATCTCGGGCGCGACCCGCTGAGCCGCGCTCCCGCCGAACTCGAACGCGCGGTGGGGGTGATCGCGGGGATCCGTCCCTATGTCCGCAAGTTCAATTCCTCGGAATACATCAACGATCTCGCCAACGGCGATCTGTGCATCGCCTACGGCTATTCGGGCGATGTCATCCAGGCGCGCAACCGCGCGCGCGAGGCGAAGAACGGCATCGCCATCGCCTATGCCATCCCCAAGGAAGGGGCGATGATGTGGATCGACATGATGGCGATCCCCAAGGACGCGCCGCATCCCGATGCCGCGCTGCGCTTCATCGACTACGTGCTGCGGCCGCAGACGATTGCCGCGATCAGCAATGCGGTCGCCTATGCCAACCCCAATCTGCCCGCGACCGCGCTCGTCGATCCGGCGCTGCGCGACGATCCCGGCATCTATCCGCCGCCGGCCGTGCGCGCACGCCTGTTCTTCGACACGCCGGTGACGGCGCAGTATGAGCGGCTGCGCACGCGCGCCTGGACCAGGGTCAAGACGGGTGAGTAGTGCGGCGGCGGCGGCGATGCCGCATCTGCGCATCGAGGGCGTGACCAAGCGCTTCGGCCCGCACGGCGCAGCGGCGGTCGACCGCGTCTCGCTCGACATCGCCCGTGGCGCGTTCTTCGCGCTGCTGGGCCCGTCGGGCTGCGGCAAGACGACGCTGTTGCGGCTGCTCGCCGGGTTCGAGCACCCGGACGAGGGGCGCATCCTGATCGAGGGCGTCGACATGGCGGACGTGCCGCCCTATCGGCGGCCGGTCAACATGATGTTCCAATCCTATGCGCTCTTCCCGCACATGAGCGTGGCGGAGAATGTCGGGTTCGGGCTGCGCCAGGACCGGGTCGAGCGGCGCGAGATCGCGGCGCGCGTCGCGGCGATGCTCGATCTCGTCAAGCTCACGCGGCTGGCGGCGCGGCGGCCGGCGCAGCTCTCGGGCGGCGAGAAGCAGCGCGTCGCGCTCGCCCGCGCCCTCGTCAAGGAGCCGAAGCTGCTCCTGCTCGACGAGCCGTTGACCGCGCTCGACCGCAAGCTGCGCGAGGAGACGCGCTACGAGCTCGTCCGCATCCAGGAGCGGGTCGGCATCACCTTCCTCATGGTGACGCACGACCAGGAGGAAGCGATGAGCATGGCGACGCGCATGGCGGTGATGAGCGCGGGCCGCATCGCCCAGATCGGCGCGCCGCACGACGTTTACGAGGCGCCGGCCAACCGCTTCGTCGCCGATTTCCTCGGCGCGGTGAATCTGTTCGCTGGGCGGGTCGCGGTGGTCGATGGCCGGCTGCACCGCGTCGCCTGCGCCGAAGCCGGCGCCACGCTCGCCGTCGCGTGCGAGCCGGCGCTCGCGGCCGGGCGCGACGTGACGATCGCGGTGCGGCCCGAGAAGATCGCGATTTCGACCGCACACGCCAGCGACGCCTTGAACCGTCTTACCGGCCGGGTGGCGGCGATCTCCTATCGCGGCGAGGCCTCGACCTATCGCGTCGCGCTGTCGAGCGGCAAGGTGGTGCGCGTGACCGCGCCCAATTCCGCCCGCGGCGGCGGCGGCATCGTCGAGGGCCAGGACGTGACGCTCGCCTGGGATGCCGGCGCGGCGCTGGTGCTCGAGGCATGAACCCGCGCGGCCGGGCGTTGGTGCTGGGGCTGCCTTACGCGTGGCTCGTCCTTTTCTTCCTCGTGCCGTTCCTCATCGTGCTCGGCATCAGCCTCGCCGAGCAGAAGATCGGCATTCCGCCCTATACGCCGCTGGTGGCGCACGGCGCATTTCGCGGCAGCCTCGACAATTACGCGCTGCTCGCCGGCGATCCGCTCTATTTCCGTGCCTTCGTCAACTCCGTTCTCTACGCGGCCGGCGCGACGCTCGTGGCGCTCGCGATCGGCTATCCGATGGCCTATGCCATCGTCCGCGCGCCGCGCGCGTGGCGGGCGCGGCTGCTGCTCCTGGTGATCCTGCCGTTCTGGACCAGCTTCCTCATCCGCGTCTATGCCTGGATCGGGCTCCTCGACAGCAACGGGCTCGTCAACAAGGCGCTGCTCGCCCTGGGCGTGGTGCATGCGCCGCTGCTATTGCTCAACAACCTCTTTTCGGTCGAGTTGGGGCTCGTCTATTCCTACCTGCCGTTCATGGTGCTGCCGCTTTATGCGGCGCTCGAAAAGCTCGACCCGACATTGCTCGAGGCGGCGTCCGATCTGGGCTGCCCGCCGATCACGGCGTTCTGGCGCGTGACCTGGCCGTTGTCGTTGCCGGGCGTGGTCGCCGGCGCGCTCCTGGTATTCATTCCGATGTGCGGCGAGTTCGTCATTCCCGACCTTCTGGGTGGCCCCTCGACCCTGATGATCGGCAAGGTCTTGTGGGACGAATTCTTCACCAACCGCGACTGGCCGGTCGCCTCGGCCGTGACCGTGGCGATGCTGGCGCTCCTCGTCGTGCCGATGGGACTGATGCGGCGCCTCCTCGCCGGCAAGGCCGGGGCAGGCTGACGCGGCGCGCGGCATCTTACGTCACCAGCGGCTCGAGCGCGGTGACGGCGTCGGCCTCGGCGGCGGGCTTGTCCCAGCGGATGCGGTGAATGCGGGGAAAGCGCAGGGCAAGACCGGATTTGTGGCGCGGCGAGCGGTGCACGCTGTCGAAGGCGATCTCGAGGACGAGTGCCGGCGCGACCGCGCGCACCGGGCCGAACCGCTCGACCGTATGCTCGCGGACCCAGCGATCGAGACGGCGCAACTCCTCGTCGGTGAAGCCGAAATAGGCCTTGCCCACCGGCACCAGCGCGCCGGCCTGCCAGACGCCGAAGGTGTAATCGGAATAATAGGACGAGCGCCTGCCGTGGCCGCGCTGGGCATACATGAGCACGGCATCGACGGTGAGCGCGTCGCGCTTCCATTTGAACCAGGGGCCTCGCGGGCGGCCCGACACATAGGGCGAATCGCCGCGCTTCAGCATCAGCCCCTCGATGCCGCGGGCACGCGCCCCGTCCTTGAGGCGGCGCAATTCGTCCCAGCCCGCGAACGGAATGAGCGGCGAGAGATCCATCTTGAGCCGCGGCGCGGCGCGATACCATGCGTCGAGCCGGTGCCGGCGCTCGTCGAAGGGCAGCGCCCGCAGATCCTCGCCGTCCTGCTCGAGCAGATCGTAGAGCCGGACCCAGGCGGGAAATTCCTTGAGCTGCCGCGGCGTCGGCGTCTTGCGGTTGAGGCGCTGCTGCAGATCGTTGAACGGCGCGACCGCACCCTCGCGCAGGACCAGAAGCTCGCCGTCGAGCACGACGTCCTCGGGCAGCGCCGCCGCCACCTCGGGAAAGGCGGCGCCGATGTCGTCGCCCGAGCGCGAATAGAGCCGCCTGCCGCCGCGCGCGACGAGTTGGACGCGGATGCCGTCCCATTTCCACTCGGCGCGATAGGCAGCGGGATCGAGGCCCTCGAGCGCATCCTCGTCCACCGCCTGGGCCAGCATCAGCGGCGTGAAAGTGGGCCGCCCCGCCGTCTCGGGCCGCGCGGCCTTGCCTTCGAGCCAGGCGAAAAGCTCGCCGTAAGGCGGCGCGAGGCCATGCCATACCGCCTCGATCTCGTCGAGCGAAATGCCCGACCACTCGGCGAGCGCGGTCTTGGCGAGCCGCGCCGAGACGCCGATGCGCAGCCCGCCGGTCACCAGCTTCAACAGCGCCCAGCGTCCGGTCGCATCGAGGCGATCGAGCCAGTGAGCGAGGCGCGCGCCCGCATCGGCGCGCGTCGCCGCGGCCAATTCGGCGACGATCGCGCTCAATTCCGGCACCGTGCCGGCGGCGGGGCGCGGCGGCCAGATCAGCGCCACCGTCTCGGCGAGATCGCCGACGAAATCGTAGGACGCATCGAACAGCTCGGCATCGACGCGCTCGAGCGCCAGCGCCCGCACCTGCTGCGGCTTCACCGCGCGGAACGAGATCGCGCCGGTGAGCGCGGCGAGCGCCCAGCCGCGTTCGGGATCGCGCGCATCGGTGAAATACGCCTGCATCAGCCGCAGCTTGCCGGTGCGCGCCGGCATGAACACCAAGGCGTCGAGCAGCGCCGCGTAGCGCTCCATCACTCCTCGTCCTCGAAACCGACCAGCGACAGCGCGCGGGCGGCGACGCCGCTCAACGCGCAGTGCCGCAACAGCGCATCCTCGGCGCCGTGCGTGACCCAGACCTCGCCGGGCGCGCACTCGGCGATGGTGGCGGTCAGCTCGTCCCAATCGGCATGGTCGGAAATGACGAGCGGCAGCTCGACGCCGCGCTGCTTCGCCCGCTGCCGCACCCGCATCCAGCCCGAGGCCATGGCGACGACCGGATCGGGCAGGCGCCGCACCCACGGCTCGGACGCGGCCGAGGGGGGCGCCAGCACGATCCGGCCGCGCAACGCCTCGCGCGCGACCCCCGCAGCCGCAGGCACCGGCCCGAACGCGACGCCCAGCTCTTCGTAGAGCCGCACCAGCGGCATGAGCGCGCCGTGGAGAAAGACCGGTTCGTCATATCCCTGTTGGCGCAGCAGGCTCAGCACACGCTGGCATTTCCCGAGCGCATAGACGCCGACGAGATGGCAGCGCTCGGGAAAGAGCGCGAGCGAACGCAAGAGCCGGCCGATCTCGCCGCGATCGTCGGGATGGCGGAACACCGGCAGCCCGAACGTCGCCTCGGTGATGAAGACGTCACAGGATTGCGGCGCGAAGGGCGCGCAGGTCGGGTCGAGCCGGCGCTTGTAATCGCCCGAGACGACGACACGCGTGCCGCGATGCTCGAGCACGATCTGCGCGCTGCCGAGAATGTGACCCGCCGGGACGAGCGTGACGGCGACGCCGCCGATGTCGATCGTCTCGCCATAGGCAGTAGCCTGGAAGCTTGCTGCGGCGGCAGTGCCGAGGCGTTGCCGCATGATCGCGATGGTCCCGGCCGTGGCGAGCACGCTGCCATGCCCCGGCCGCGCGTGATCGCCGTGGCCGTGCGTCACCACCGCCCGGTCGACCGCGCCGGCGGGATCGACATAGAAATCCCCCGGCACGCAATAGAGCCCGCGCGGCACGACCTTGAGCCAATCGACGTCCATGCGCGGAATATGGGAGTTCTCGTCGCGAGACGCAGCCGTGAACGATGGCATTGCGAGCCGCTTCCCGCTGGTCACATGTAACCGAAGGGGGGCATCACCGCTTCGTCCCGCCGAGAGACTTCGCGGGACACGGTCCGGGCCCACCGGGAGCGATTGCGCCGCCGGGGCTTGCGGCCGATTCAAATCTGGGTGCCGGATGTGCGGGCACCGTCCTTCAGGGCGAAGGCGCACCGGCGAACGCCCTCGTCGGCGCCGCGTTACGGGTTCCGGCGACCCGGGCGGGCTGCTATGTTCCGCGCCGATTCTCGCGCGGGTGGCACCGAGCCGTTCTTGCCGGTGGGTGGCAAGCGCAGCCGGACATGCCCGGCATGGAAAGCATCATCGAGCGTGCGCCCGACACCACGGCCACGCACGCGAAGACAGGAGTGGAACGTTGAGGATGATCCGACTGCACCCGCTTTTTCTTGCCGTGCTCGCCGTCGCCTTGGGATCGCCCGGCGGCGGATCGACCGCCGCTGCCGCGACGCTGAATGTCGGCAAGGCGGACTCGAACGCCTCCCCGATCCTGCCGGTGAATGTCGGCGCGAAGCTGGGCATCTTCGCCAAGCACGGGCTCGACTTGAAGATCTCGGACTTCACGGGCGGCAGTAAGCTGGTTCAGGCCATGGTGGCGGGCAGCATCGATATCGGCGTCGCCGCCGGGCCGCTGATGGCGCTCACCGCCAAGGGCGCGCCGGTGATCGCCGTCTGCAACGACGCCCCTTCGATCCCCTTCATCGGCATCGCGGTGCCGTGGGATTCGCCGATCCACACGGTGGATCAGCTCAAAGGCAAGAAGATCGGCATCTCCAGCACCGGCTCGCTCACCGATTGGCTGGCGCAGCAGCTCGCGCGCGAGCGCGGTTGGGGGCCTGACGGGGTGATCCGGGTCGCGATCGGCAATTCGGCCGCCGGCGACATCGCGGCGTTCCGCACCCACGCGGTCGACGCCGACATCAGCGTGACCTCGAACATCTTCGGCTGGGAAGAGAAGAAGCAGGCGCGGCTGCTGTTCCCGGTATCGAAATATGTCGGCAATATCGCCGCGGGCACGCTCTTTGCCACGAAGCACCTGATCGCGAGCGACCCCACCGCGATCCGCAGCTTCATCGCTGCCTGGCTCGAGACGATCGATTACATGCGCAAGCACAAGGCCGAGACAGTCAAGATCGAGAGCGCCGTGACCGGCTATTCGCAGAACGCGATGGCGAAGGAATACGACCTCACCATCGGCATGTTCAGCCACGATTGCAAGTTCGACGCGGAATCGCTCGCCAATCTCAAGCGCTCATTCGTCGATCTGAAGCTCGTCGCGTCGCCGCCCGACATGTCGAAGCTCTATACCGAGGCGTTCCTGCCGAAGTGACGGCCGGCCGCGCCGCTGGCGGCGGCGCGACGCTCGCGGGGTTCCTGCCGAGCCTGATCGCGCTCGCCGCGGCGCCGCGCTCGAGGCCGAGGCGACGGGCGCCTTGTGGTGGCCGGACGCGGCGACGCTCATCGTCGCCGACCTTCATCTCGAGAACGGCTCGAGCTTCGCCGCGCGCGGCCGGATCGTGGCGCTGAACCGGTAGCGCGCCGCCAGGCGACCGTTGCAAGACCCTGTTCCCTGGCCGCCGGGACGCTATGATGGCGCGCCATTCAGCATGGGGAGGAGCGGCTTATGAAACAGTACTGCGACGGCGGCGAGGCGATTCTCGAGGCGTTCCGCACGGTTGGGGCCGACTACATCATCTCCTCGCCGGGATCGGAATGGTCGCCGGTGTGGGAGGCGGTCGCGCGGCAGAAGGTCAACCAGCAACCAGGTCCGAGCTATATCGACTGCTGGCACGAGACCTTGGCCGTCGACATGGCCATAGGCTACACCCAGATGACCGGCCGCCCGCAGCCCGTGCTGCTTCACGCCGGCGCCGGTCTGCTCCAAGGCACCGCCGGCATGCATTCGGCCGTCCTCGCCGAGGTGCCGATGGTGATCATGTCGGGCGAGTCGCTGACCTTCGGCGAGAATCCGAACCTTCCCATCGAACCGCAATGGTATCGCAGCCTCAGCATCATCGGCGGGACGCAGCGCCTGGTCGAGCCGGTAACCAAGTGGGCGACGCAGGTCGGCAGCATCTATACGCTCTACGAGTCCGTCATCCGCGCGATGGAGTTCGCGCAGCGCACGCCGATGGGCCCGGTCTATCTCAACGTGCCGCTCGAGACCATGCTGCATGAATGGACGCCGCCTGCGCAGCGCCGCAAAATTCCCGCCCCGCCCAAGACGCAAGCCGCCGCCGACGACGTCGAGCGGATCGTCAAGCTCATCATCGCCGCCAAGAGCCCGGTGATCCTGACCGACACGGTGGGCCGCGATCCCGCCGCGTTCGCGGCGCTCGTCGAACTCGCCGATCTCTTCGGCATCCCGGTGGGCAGCGGCCGCAGCACCGCCTTTGCCAACTTCCCCAAGAACCATCCGCTGCACTTGGGCTCCGCCATCGACAAGTACCTGAAGGATTCCGATCTCGTCCTCCTGGTGAGCTGCAAGGCGCCGTGGTACCCGCCCAGCCGCAAGCCTACCACCGGCACCGTCGTCGTCATCGATTCCAATCCCCTCAAGCATCAGATGGTCTATCAGAGCCTGCAGGCGGACCATTATCTCGAAGGCAATGTCGCGGCCTCGCTGCGGCTCATTCTCGAGGCGGCGCGTTCGGCCGGCGCCACCGCAGCGAAGAACGCCGACCGGCACGCCCGCTGGCAGCGCGAGCATGACAAGATGGTCGCCGACGAGCTGGCGGCCGAAGTCAAGGCCCGCAACAACGGCACCGGCGTCGAGCCTCTCGCACTCGTCGATGCGATGCGCACGGTGATGCCGGCCGACTCGATCTATGTCGAGGAGACCATCACCCACTCGCCGCAGTTGCAGCAGCAACTGCCGTGGACCGATCCGCAGAGCTATTTCCGCGTCGGTGGCGGGCTGGGCCAGGGCCTGGGCATGGCCTTGGGCGTCAAGCTCGCCGCGCCGAAGCGGCCGGTGGCGCTGATCGTCGGCGACGGCTCGTTCCTCTACAATCCCGTGGTGCAGGGGCTGGGCGCCTCAAAGGGCAACGCGCTCCCGCTGATGGTCGTGGTGATGAACAACCACAAATACGCGGCGATGCAGAAGGGACATGTCCACCACTACGCCGACGGCGTGGCGCAGGGCGCCGACATCTATCACGGCGTCCACATCGACGGGCCCGATTACGCCGAGCTCGGCAAGCCCTTCGGCCAGCACGGCGTCAAGGTCGAGAAGGCGTCCCAGCTCAAGGGCGCGCTCGAATCGTCGCTCAAGGCGATGAAGGACGGCAAGACCGCCATCCTCAATGTCGAACTGACGCGCTGACCCGCAGCGGCAAGCGCGGGATCGCCGAAACCGGTCTCGCATCTCATTTCGTCACTGCCGGGCTCGACCCGGCAATCCACCTGGACCCCCGGGCCAAGCCCGGGGGTGACGAAAGTGAGAAGGCGACCCGGTCCGAGGCGATCGCGCGCTACGGCTTCACCGGCACGAATTCGGTGGTGTAGATCGCGCTGTCGGGCGGCTTCTTGGGCAGGATGCCCATTTGGATGAACGAGTCCTTGATCACCTTGACGGCGGCAGGATCGAAACGCCCGTCGGGGTTGAACATCGAGATCTCGTAATCATAGGTCTTGGCGGTCACTGCCTTGCTCAGGTGCAGGACTTTGCTGGTGATGTCGATGGTCTTTTCGCGGTTCGCCTTCATGAAGGCGAGGACGTCGAAGAACCCCTTGAGGAACTTGCGCACCAGCGCCGGATTGTCGTGGACGAGCTGTTTGCGCGCGAACACGACGTGGGTGATGAATTTGGGCGCGAACTGACCCATGTCGACGAGCACGCGGCCGTCGTGCTTTTCCTCGAGGCTGTAGCCCGATTCGACGGCGGTCATCATGCCGTCGATCTCGTGCGTGCGCAGCGCCGCGAGCGACGAGGTGAACGCGCCCAAGGCCACCGTCTTCACCCCATCGGGTCCCCATCCCTCGGCGATCGACAGGCGCTTGGCCAGCCATTCGGTGAGCGAGCCGCGCGTCGTCACCGACAGCGTCTTGCCCTTGAGGTCCTTCACCGTCTTGATCGGCGAATCCGCAGCGACGACGACGGAAAGATTCTTCGGCGGTCCGGCAAAGGCGGCGACCGCGATCGACGGCGCGCCCTTGGCCGAGAAGGCCATGGACGGACCGCTGCCGAGGCCGAAATCGAGACTGCCCGCGGCCAGCGCCTGTTGCAGCTTGGCATCGCCGGCGACCGCCACGATATCAACATCGAGCCCGTTCTTGGCGAAGATCCCGGCCTCCTTGCCGACTTCCAGCGTCGAGAAGGTCCAGGCATTATCGGCGGCCTTGCCGACCCGCACCTTGTCCGCAGCCCAGCCCGTTCCGGCCGCGCCGGCCCATCCGGCCGCGAGCGCCAGCCCTGCCAAGGCGGCCCGCCGCGTGAGCATCGTCACCCTCATCCCTCACCTCCCCTGCTGCAACCATCGTTGTGCAAGCGTGCCGCATCGAAAGACGCGGGCGATTGCCTGGCTCGGGGCGCCGTCGGCGTCCCTTCTTGCAGTCCCGCATAGTAAGGGGCCTTCGCGACCGCGGGCAATCGCGACGATGGCCATGGCCTATTAAACATTTCACAAAAGTAATGGCCCGGCCTCGACCGGGCCGAATGCGGCATCCACCGCCGGTTGGGGACGCCATCGCCGGAGGCGTGGCAGCACCGCCCTCGATCCGTTCGATGCGGTCACAACCAAGGTCGCCGGCGCAACGCCGTTCGTCGGCGCCGTCCGTCCCCTCGCCGGCGGACCGACACGGTCCGGCGCCGGACCGGCGCCGGAATTGCCTTCGGCGCCGCGCGGAACTAACATTCGGGCAACCCGGAGGCATGATCGATGGACCCGATCCTCGACTATTTCGCGGCCACGGCCGAGGCATCGATGGCGCGCTGCACAAGCTGCGGCAAATGCCTCGAGGCCTGCCCGACCGCCGCCGAGATCGGGCTCGACAAGGGCGCGGCTTCCGCAATCACCGGCGAGCTCGCGCGCCTGACCGCGGGCGCCGGCGACGCGCCGCTGGCGACGCAGTGGGTCGAAGCCTGCAACGGCAGCGCTCAATGCACCGCCGCCTGCCCCGAGGGCATCAACGTGCGGCAATGGGTGTCGATCGAGCGCATGCGCCAGCGCGTCGTCCGCGCACCCGCCGCCGCGCGCACCGCGGCGGCGAGCCGGCGCTTCCGCAACATGTCGCATTCGGTGCGGCTCCTCGCCGGCATGCAGGTGCCGTCCGCGGCGCTCGCCCGCGTCATGGCGCACCGGCGCGAACGTACCGCCGATTTCGTCTTCTATACCGGCTGCAACGTGCTGCGCACGCCGCACATGGTGTTCAACGTCATGGACATCCTCGACGCGCTCGGCGTCGCCTACGAGGTGATGGGCGGCCCCGGCCATTGCTGCGGCGTCTATCAGTTCCACGAGGGCGACCTCGGCGCCTATGGCCGGATCGCCGGACATACCTACGATTCATTCGCCAAGGTGGGCGCCAAGCGGGTCCTGTCGTGGTGCCCGAGCTGCACCAAGCAGTTCGGCGAGATGTACCACGACTATGCCAAGCCGAATTTCGACTTCGGCCATATCGCGATGTTCCTGGTCGAGCAGCTCCCGCGTCTGCGCGAAAAATTCGCGACCGGGCTCCCGCCGCAGCGCGTCGCCATCCATGAGCATGACGGGATCGAGGGCGTGAGCGCGAGCGTGCGCACGCTCGTCGCCGCCTTGCCCCATGTCGAGATCGTCGAGATCGCCCAGGACCGCGGCTTCGGCTATGTCTGCGGCGGCCCCGCCGCGCGCCATCCCGAGCGCGAGCGCGAGGTTCATCGCACGGTGGCGGAGAACGCGGCGGCAGCGGGCGTCGATACGCTGGTGACGATCTATCATTCATGCCACCGCCAATTGTCCGGCGCCGAGGCGCACTATCCCTTCGCAGTGAAGAACTTCACCGACCTCATCGCCGAGGCCATCGGCGCCGGCGGAAGGCACGACTACTACAAGCAATATAAACGCGGGGGCGAGATGGACGAGGCGCTCGCGGCGGCGCGGGTCTATCTCGAGACGAACGGGATCACGCTCGACGCGGCGACAGTCGAGGCGCTCTCGGCCGAGATTTTCGGCGAGACCGGCATCGCTGGATCGCGCGAGCCCTTCGCGCGCGGCCTCGCCCAGCACGTCACCTCGCCCTAGCGCGCGTGGGCACGATCCTCACGCTGCACGATCCGGCCACCGCCCGGCGCCATTACGCCGCCGGCGTCTGGCAGGAAGATACGCTCTATACGCTGCTGCGCCGCCATGCGGCGGAACGTCCCGCCGCCTTCGCGCTGCGCGACGCGCGACGCCGGCTGAGCTGGGCCGCACTCCTCGTCTGGGTCGATGCGTTCGCGGCCGATCTCCATGCGGCCGGGCTGCGGCGCGGCGACCGGGTTGCCGTGTGGCTCCCCAACCGCGTCGAGACCGTGGTGGCGCTGCTCGCCTGCTCGCGCAACGGCCATGTCTGCAATCCGTCGCTCCATCACAGCTATAGCGCGGCCGAGATCGTCGCTCTCATCGCCGGCATCGACGCGGCGGCGCTGGTGGCGCAGCCCGGTTACGGCGCCGATGCGACGGCGGACATCTTCGCCGCCGCGCGGCGCGTACCGTCGCTCCGCCGCGTCTATCGCGTCGCGCCGCCGGGCGAAGCCGCGGACGATGGTGCCGCCGCCCATCCCTTTCCCGATCCTGGCGCCGTCGCCCTGCCGCCGCCCGCGCCCGACGACAACCCCGACAAGATCGTCTATCTCGCCTTCACCTCGGGCACGACGGGCAAGCCCAAGGGCGTGCTCCATTCCGACAACACGCTGCTCGCCAACGGCCGCGCCATGGTCGCCGATTGGGGCCACGACGCCGACACTGTGCTGCTGAGCCTCAGCCCCTTGAGCCATCACATCGCCACCGTCGCGGTCGAGCAGATGCTGGTCGCCGGCCTCGAGCTGGTGGCGAACGACCCGCCGCCGGGAATGACGGCGCTCGACTGGCTCGTCGCGAGCGGCGCCACCTATGTCATGGGCGTGCCGACGCATGCGATGGACATGCTCGAGGCGATGCGCCGCCGCGGCCTCGACCGGCTCGGCGCGGTGAAGATTTTCTACATGGCGGGCGCGCCCATTCCGCGCGAGACGGCGCAGGCGTTTCTCGATCTCGGCGTCACGCCGCAGAACATCTATGGCATGACCGAGAACGGCTCGCACCAATACACGCTCCCCGACGACGATGCGCGCACCATCGTCGCGACCTGCGGCCGCGCCTGCCGCGGCTATGCGATCAAGATCTGGGACGCCGAGGATCCCGATACCGAAGCGGTGCCGGGCGAGGTCGGCGAGATCGGCGGCATGGGCGGCCTGCTGATGCTCGGCTATTTCGACAACCAGGCGGCGACCGAGGCATCGTTCAACCGCCACGGCTGGTTCATGAGCGGCGATCTCGGCCGGCTCGACGCGCAAGGCTGTCTCGAGATCATGGGCCGCAAGAAGGACCTCATCATCCGCGGCGGCCGCAACATCTATCCCGCGCGGATCGAGGATCTGGCGCTCAAGCATCCCGCCATCGCTCGCGCCGCGGCCTTCGCCGTGCCCGACCGGCGGCTCGGTGAGAAAGTCTGTCTCGCGATCGTGGCGCTGGGCGGGGCGGTGCCCGCGCCCGATTCCGTCCTCGCGCATCTCCGCGCCGCCGGCCTGCCGATCTACGACATGCCGGAATATTTCGCGGCGCTGGTCGAGTTCCCGCTCACCGCGAGCGGCAAGGTGCTGAAGCGCGAACTGGTCGAATGGGCGAAGGCGGGCCGGATCGACCTTACGCCGGTGCAATGGCGCGAGCGCGGACAGAAGGAAGCCTGACATGGCGGTCAATTTCGCTCGGCGGGGGGAGTTCGCGCTCGTCACGCTCGACCGGAAGGAGGCGCTCAACGCGCTCTCCTTCGCGGCGCTGCGCGATCTCGCCGCCGCGTTCGATGCAGCGGCAGCGAGCGGGGCGCGCGCCCTCATCATCACCGGCGCCGGCGACAAGGCGTTCTGCGCCGGCGCCGACATCGGCGAATTGACGGGCCGCTCGCTGGCCGCGACGCAGGAGGGCGCGGAATTCGGCCAGTCGGTATTTCAGAAGCTCGACCGGCTGCCGATCCTGTCGCTGGCGGTGGTCAACGGCTATGCCATGGGCGGCGGCCTCGAACTGGCGCTGGCCTGCACGTTCCGGATCGCCGTCACGGCCGCGCGCTTCGCCCTGCCCGAGATCAAGCTCGGGCTCATTCCCGGCTATGGCGGGACGCAGCGCCTGCCACGGCTGATCGGCGCGGCGCGCGCGCTCGAGCTGATCCTGAGCGGGCGCACGATCGACGCCACCGAGGCCGAGCGCATCGGGCTCGTCAACCGCGTCGTCGACGGCGATCCGCTCGAAGCCGGCATCGCCTTCTTGCGCACCATGACCGGGTACAGCCTGCCGGTGCTCGGCTTTGCCCGCGCCGCGGTCGCGAGCGCCGGCGCGATGCCGCTCGCCGAAGGACTGAAGGTCGAGGCGCAGCTTTCCACCCTCGCCTATCAGACGCGCGACGCCGCGGAGGGCATGAGCGCCTTCATCGCCAAGCGCAAGCCCGTGTTCGAGGATCGCTGAGATGGCACTGGGCGTACTCGAGCGGCTCGACCGGACGATCCCGCTCGATGCCGAAGAGGCGATGCTGATCGAGAGCGTGCGCAGCCTCGCCCGCGACCAGATCGCGCCGCGGGCCGAGCATTACGACCGCACCGGCAATTTCCCCTGGGACAACGTCGCCGCCATCAACGCGCTCGGCCTCAACGCCATGTTCGTGCCCGAGGCCTTTGGCGGCGCGCCGCTCTCCTACACCGCCTATCTCGCGGCGGTGCGCGAGATCAGCATGGCATGCGCCGCCACCGGCATCATCTGGGCCACCACCTTCCATGCGATGAAGCCGCTCATCGATTACGGCGCCGAGGAGCAGAAGCGGCGGCTGCTGCCGCGCATCGCCGCGGGCGGGCTCGGCGCGCTCGCCATCACCGAGCCCGAGGCCGGCTCCGATGCGACCGGCATGCGCACGCGCTTCGCCGAGGACGGCGACGCGATCGTCGTCACCGGCGGCAAGAGCTTCATCACCAATGGCGACGTGGCCGACCTGATCCTCGTCTTTGGCAAATGGGCGGGTGTCGCCGACCCGCGCGCGGCGATCGCGGCGCTCATCATCGAAAAGGGGACGGAAGGGCTCAAGGTGCTGCGCACCGAGGACAAGCTCGGCCACCGCGCCTCGGGCACCGCGGTCTTGGCCTTCGAGGACTGCCGCGTGCCGCGCGCCAATCTCCTCGCCGCGCCGGGCGCCGGGCTCAAGCTCCTCCTGGCCTCGCTCAACACCTCGCGGCCGAGCGTCGCCGCCCACGCCCTGGGCCTCGCCCGCGCCGCCTTCGCCGATGCGGTACACTATGTCAACGAGCGCCGCCAGGGCGGACGCCGCATCGTCGAATTCCAGGGCATTCAATTCATGCTCGCCGACATGGCCGCCGATCTGGCGCTGGCCGAGGCGTGGCTGTGGCATGTCGGACGCTTGGTCGATGGCGGCGCCGGTGACTTCGCGGTCGAGGCCTCGCTGCTCAAGCTGCGCGCCTCGGACGTCGCGATGCGCGTCGCCACCGACGCGGTGCAGCTCTTCGGCGGCTATGGCTATTGCAAGGACCATCGCGTCGAGCGGCTGTTCCGCGACGCCAAGATCACGCAGATCTGGGAAGGCACCAACCAGATCCACCGCCAGTTCATCGGCCGCAGCTTCATCGAGCGGTAGGAAAGCGAATTGGCATCGGCGCATCGCGTCCTTCGACTGCGCGCTTCGCGCTCCGCTCAGGAAGAGGTAGATTTTGCACCGGCATGAACGAATGCGCCCCGCCCTGAGCGGAGCGAAGCATCGTCGAAGGGCGCCATGACGGCACAGGGAAGGGCCATGGCGGAGATCAGGACCGTCGGCATCATCGGCAGCGGCACCATGGGCGCGGGCATCGCCATCGTCGCCGCCCGCGCCGGGTTCCGCACCATCGTCCACGACACCGACGCCGAGGCGCTGGCACGGGCGCGGCGCCAGACCGAGGGATTTCTCGCGCGCTCGGTCGAGCGCGGCCGGCTCGAGGCGCATCAGGTCGAGCGCATTCTCGCCGTCCTGCATGGGACGACGCGGCTTGATGAGCTTTCGCCCTGCGACATCGTCATCGAGGCGGTGTTCGAGAGCCTTGCCGTGAAGCACGACGTGCTGAAGCGGCTCGACGCCGTGTGCGCGCCCCACGCCATCTTCGCCTCCAACACCTCGACCCTGTCGATCACCGAGCTCGCGGCGGGATCGGGGCGCGAGGACCGCTTCGTTGGCATGCATTTCTGCCTGCCGGCCCAGCTCATGAAACTGGTCGAGATGTCGCCAGGCATCAAGACGAGCGCAGAGTCCTTTGCCGGCGCCTGGCGATTCTGCGAGGCGATCGGCCAGCGCCCGGTCCGCACCAAGGACCATCCCGGATTCATCCTCAACGCGTTCTTGGTGCCGTTCAACAACGACGCGATCCGGCTGGTCGAGGCCGGCGTGGCTGCGCCTGCCGATATCGACCGCGCGATCAAGGCCGGGCTCGGCTATCCGATGGGGCCGCTCGAGCTGATCGACCTCATCGGCCTCGACACCCAGCTGCTGTTGTGCGAGGCGCTTTACGGCATGACCCGGGAGCCGCGCGCCGCGTGCCCGGCGCTGGTCCGGCGCATGATCGCGGCGGGCCAGCTTGGCCGGAAGACGGGCCAGGGCTTCTACCGCTATGATCGCGACGCCATGTTCGGCGGCTAGGAGAGACGGGTCATGATCATCGATCGGGGCGGCAGCCGCTCGTTTCCCGGCCCGCACGCGGTGCGCGAGGCGGCGGAACGGGCGGCCGACATCGCGCTCCTCATCGGCGACGATGCCGGCGGCGCGCTGGCGCAAATCCCGGCACCCGCGGCGATGCATGCCATCGTGGTCGAGCTGGGCAGCGAATGCCTCGGCGTCCATACCGGCGAGAACGCCGGCAGCGAGGGCTCGAACGCGGTGGGCTTTGCCCGCTTCCGCCTCGGCGACGATCCGCCCTCCGATCTCGTCGAGCTGGTGCGCCAGCCTCGCACCGAGGAAGCGGCGATCGCGGCGGCGACGCAGCTTTTCACCGATGCCGGCCTCCAGGTCGCGCTCTGCAACGACTTTGCCGGCCGCATGATCGATCGGCTGGTGCGGCCCTATTACAACGATGCGCTGCGCCGCCTCGACGAGGGACTAGCGACGGCCGCGGATCTCGACCTTACGCTGCGCCTCGGGCTCGGATATCCGGTCGGTCCGATTGCCCTCTTACAGCGCAGCGGCCTCGATCATCATTTCGACGTCACCCAGGCGCTCTACGAATACACCGGCGATCCCGCCTATGCGCCGGCGCGCCGCGGCCGCGTCGCCAAGGAACGGCAGCGGCGGAACGGCGGGGATTGAGGCGATGCGTCCGCTTGAAGGCGTGTGCGTGCTCGATTTCAGCACCCTGCTGCCGGGGCCGATGGCGACCCTCATTCTCGCCGAGGCCGGCGCCGAGGTGATCAAGATCGAACGCCCGGAAAGCGGCGACGAGATGCGCGGTTATTCGCCCCGGCTCGGCACGGAGAGCGTCAATTTCGCGCTCCTGAACCGCGGCAAGCGCAGCATCGCCATCGATCTCAAGGCCGCCGACGCGATGCGGCGGCTCGAGCCGCTGCTGCGCCGCGCCGACGTGCTGGTCGAGCAGTTCCGCCCCGGCGTGATGGATCGGCTCGGTCTCGGCGCGGCGGCGCTGCGCGCGCTCAATCCGCGGCTCGTCTATTGCGCCATCACCGGCTATGGCCAGACCGGGCCGCGTGCGCTCGAAGCGGGCCACGACCTCGATTACCAGGCCGCGACCGGCATGCTGATGATCGCCGCCGGCGCCGACGGTGCGCCGGTCGTTCCGCCCGCGCTCATCGCCGATATCGGCGGCGGCGCCTATCCCGCGGTGATCAACATCCTGCTCGCGCTGCAGCGCCGCGCCGTCACCGGCGAGGGCTGCCGCCTGGACATCGCCATGGCCGACAATCTATTCCCGTTTCTCTATTGGGCCATCGGCAATGGCCTCGCCGCCGGACAATGGCCGCGCCCGGGCGGCGAACTGGTGTCCGGCGGCTCGCCGCGTTACCGCATCTATCGCACCGAGGATGACCGCTTCGTCGCGGCCGCGCCGCTCGAGCAGAAATTCTGGGAGAATTTCTGCGCCGCCATCGGGCTCGCGCCCGACGCATGCGACGACCGCCGCGATCCGGCGGCGACGATCGCCGCGGTCGCCGCCATCATCGCCAGGCATCCGGCCACCGAATGGCGCCGCCGCTTCGCCGGCAAGGACGTGTGCAGCGTCGTCGCCGCCACGATCGAGGAAGCGCTCGGCGATCCGCATTTCGCGGCACGCGGCCTGTTCGACTGGGGCGTCTCGGCCGGCGCCGCGCGGATCGCCGCGGTGCCCGTGCCGGTCGCGCCCGAATTCCGCGCGCCGCCCGGCGATGCGACCGCCCCCGCGCTCGGCGAGGCCAACGCGGTGCTGGCGCCATGAAGGCCGTCATCTGCCGCGCCCACGGTCCGCCCGAAGGGCTGCAGCTCGAAGAATGGCCGGTGCCCGAACCGGGGCCGGGCCAGGTCGCGATCGCGGTGCACGCCTCCGGCATCAATTTCGCGGACCTCCTCGTCGTTTCTGGCGGCTATCAGCGCCTGCCGCCGCTGCCCTTCATTCCGGGCAAGGAGGTGGCGGGGATCGTTGCCGCGGTCGGGCCCGGCGTTGCCGCATTCGCGCCCGGCGACCGCGTCCTCGCCGAGATCGAGCATGGCGGCTTTGCCGAAATTGCGCTCGCGCCGGCGTTGCAGTGCTATGCGCTGCCCGACGCGGTGTCCTTCGTCGATGCGGCAGCGATGGGCATCGTCTATCAGACCGCGCATTTCGCCCTGGTCGCGCGCGGCCAGTACCGGACGGGCGAGACCGTGCTGGTCACGGGCGCGGGCGGCGGCGTCGGCATGGCGTCGGTTCAACTCGCCAAGGCGCTCGGGGCCAAGGTGATTGCCTGCGTGAGCCGGCCGGAGCGGGCGGCGCTGGCGCGGCAGGACGGCGCCGATCACGTCGTCATCACCGGGCGCCCCGACCTGCGCGATGCGCTGCGCGATGAGGTGCGTCGGGCGACAGACGGACACATGGCCGACATCGCGCTCGATTCCGTCGGCGGCGACGTGTTCGATGCCGCGCTCCGCGCCGTGGCATGGGAGGGGCGGCTGGTCGTCATCGGCTTCGCCGCCGGGCGGATTCCGACGCTCAAGGCAAACTATCTTCTGCTCAAGAACATCGCCGTCCTGGGGTTGCAGTGGACGGATTACCGCGACGGCACGCCCGAGCGCGTGCGCGAGGTCCAGCGCGAGCTGTTCGCGCTCCGCATCGCCGGGAGGATCAGGCCGCATGTCGCCGCGTGCCTGCCGCTCGCGCGCTTCGATGCGGCGCTGGCGCGGCTGGCGCGGGGCGAAGTGCTCGGCAAGATCGTCCTGACCGTGGGGTCGGATGAATAATCGAGACGCGAAAGGGGAATCATGAATCGCCTGGTCGTCGCGGCCGCATCGCGCGTGCATTATGCCTGGGTCGTGCTCGGCGTCACCTTCGTGGCGCTGCTGGCGACGGCGGCGCTGCGCTCGACGCCGAGCGTGCTCATCGTACCGCTCGAGCATTCCTTCGGCTGGAGCGCCGCCACCATCTCCCTCGCCATCTCGGTCAATCTCTTTCTCTACGGGTTCCTGGGACCGTTCGGCGCGGCGCTGATGCAGCGGTTCGGCATCCGCCGCACCGCCATGGGCGCGCTCAGTCTCGTCGTCGCGGCAGTGCTGGCGAGTTCCTTCATCAATGCACCATGGCAGCTCGTGCTCACCTGGGGCGTCATGGTCGGCACATGCTGCGGGCTCGTCGCACCCGTGTTCGGCGCCACCATCGTCAACCGCTGGTTCACGCAGCGCCGCGGCCTCGCCATGGGCATCGTCTCGGCGAGCAGCGCGACCGGGCAGCTCCTGTTTCTGCCGCCGCTCGCCGCCGTTGCCGCGAATGTGGGATGGCGGCCGGTGATCTGGATCATGGCCGCGGCGATGGCCGCCGTGATCCCGCTGGTGGCGTTTCTACTGCCGGACGATCCGGCGCAAGTGGGCCTTGCCCCCTATGGCGACAGCGGCGAGAAGCGGCCGCCGGCGCACGGCGCCACGAACCCGCTCGTCTTGGCATTTTCCGCGCTGGGGCGGGCGGTCAAGTCGGGCAATTTCTGGCTCCTCTTCGCGAGCTTCTTCGTCTGCGGCGCGAGCGCCAACGGGCTCGTCGGCACGCATCTCATCCCGTTCTGCTCCGACCACGGCATTCCCCAGGTGACGGCGGCCGGACTGCTGGCCGCGATCGGCGCCTTCACCATTCTCGGCACGACGCTGTCGGGCTGGCTGTCGGACCGGATCGACAATCGCGTGCTGTTGATGTTCTTCTACACGTTCAGGGGACTGTCGCTGCTCTACCTGCCCTATTCCGATTTCAGCTTCGGCACCCTCTCGATCTTCGCGTTGTTCTATGGGCTCGACTATTTCGCCACCGTGCCGCCGACGGTCAGGCTCATCACCGACACGTTCGGCAAGATCGATACGCCGGTCGTCTATGGCTGGGTGTTCGCGGGCCACCAGGTCGGCGCTGCATCGATCGCGCTCATCGCCGGGGTGATGCGCAGCGAGCTCGGCAGCTATTTCGTGCCGTTCATATTGTCGGGGCTGATGTGCCTCGGCGCCGCGGTGGTGGTCCTGCGCATCGGCCGCACCCCGCGCGGCGCCGGTACGCCCAGCCTCGAGCCCGTCGCCTGATCGGCCGGTCAAAGGGAGACCCACCATGACCCTGATCCTCACCAATGAGGAAATCACGCGCCTGCTGACGATGAAGGAGCTCATCCCGGCGCTCGAGGATTCATACATCGAGCTGATCGAGGGCCGCGGCGCCAACGGCCCGCGCTCCGACATCGTCACGCCGACGACGCAGCGCCCGGATGGGCTCTACGCGTTGAAGCAGATGAGCGCGGTCGTGCCGAAGCTCGGCATCGGCGCCGTGCGCATCAATTCCGACATCCTCTATTTCCCCGAGAGCGGCGGCACCAAGCGCCGCGAGAAAATGGCGGCGGTGCCGGGCGGGCGCTATGTCGGGCTGGTGCTGCTGTTCAGCACCCATGACGGTGCGCCGCTCGCGATCTGCCCCGACGGGGTGATGCAGCGCATGCGCGTCGGCGCGACCAACGCCATCGCCGCCAAGTACCTCGCCCGCAAGGATGCAAGACGCGTGGCGATCATCGGCTCGGGCGGACAGGCCGAGGCGCAGCTTCTGGGGCTCGATGCGCTCTTTGCGCTCGAGGATATTCGCGTGTTCAGTCCCTCGCGCGAGCACCGCGACGGCTTCGCACGCACGATGGGCGAGGCGATCGGTAAGACCGTGCGGCCGTGCGACAGTGCCGCCGCGGCCTGCAAGGGCGCCGACATCGTCGCCTGCGCCACCAATGCGCTCGCGCCCGTGTTCATGGCGTCCTGGGTCGAGCCCGGCATGTTGGTGAGCTCGATCCGCCCCGGCGCCACCGAGATCGAGCGTCCGGCCTGGGACAAGTTCGACCTGATGGCCGTGTTCAACCGCGCCGACGATGCCGTCACCCTGAGCACGCACGGCAGGAAGCGCGCCGACGCCGGCGGCGAGCGGCTCGCCATGACGCTGCCGACACTGTTCGAGATCGTCACCGGCCGCCATCGCGGGCGCGCACGAGAGAGCGAGACCATTTGCTTCATCAACAATCTCGGCATGGGCTACCAGTTCGCTGCCACCGGCCACGTCGTCTATGAGCGGGCGCGCGCGCTGGGGTTGGGTCGCGAGCTGCCGACCGAATGGTTCACCGAGACGGTGCAGCCGTGAGCGTCAGCCGCAGCCGCAGCAGCCGGCGAGCAGCACGCCGAGACTGCCTTCCGTGCCCGGCGGCGCGGCGATGAAGCGTCCGGCGACGCCGGGCGGCGGCGTCTGGCGGCTCCTTCCATCCACCACCACCGCACCGTCGACCAGCACATAAGAGATGCCGGGAAGATCGCCATGCGCGATGGTCTCGCCGAGCGTGGTGCCGCTCGAGCCCTCGACCGGCGCGGCGATGACGAGATCGGCCGGCGCGCCCGGGCGCAGCATGCCCACCGCGAGCCCGTGCAGGCGCGCGGTGTTGCCGGTGGCGACGGCCACCGCCTCGCCCGGCGCGAGCCCACACACCGCCGAAAGATAAAGGATGTTGCGCAGCATGCCGCGCGGAATGACGCCGGTACCGCCGGGCGTATCGGTGCCGAGGGTGAGGCGGTCGAGCCGACCCAGCTCCTGCAACCGCCGCACCGCGAGCAGGGTCGAACGGTCATTGCCCGAGCTGCAGATCTCGAGCGCAAACGCGGTCGCCTCCACCGTGCGCATCAGATCCTCGTCGTGCATCGGGATCGGCCCGCCCGAGACATGGGCGGCGATGTCCGGCTCGAGCCAGGCCAGGATGTCATAGCCGCACATCTGGCTGAGACCCGAGCGCGATACGCCGCCGGTATGGACCTTGACCCGGATGCCGCGCTCGCGGCACCAGCGTACGTAGCGCTTCGCCTCGTCCGGGTTCACGGCCAAGGGATAGAACAGGAACTTGGCAAAGCCGACGCCGGCGCGCGCGAGGCGGTCGAAATGCGCCTCCGTCATGCCCGGCACGAGCAGCACCGTCCCGGCGTGGAGCTTGACGCCGCTCCAGCGCACGCGCCCCGTGGTCGCGCGCGTCACCTCGGCGAGCGACGTGACGAGATCGGGCGTGAGATTCGCATAATCGAGCCCGGGCGTGTGCAGTTCGCCGGCCGAGACCATGGTGGTGGTGCCGCCGTGGAGATAATTGCCGATCCAGCCGATCGCGTCCTGCGTCGGCGTCCATTCGCCGAACACCGGATGCACGTGGCCGTCGACCAGGCCCGGCAGCACCGCCCCGCCTCTGGCATCGAGCACGACATCGCATTTCATCTCCGGTGCGGGATCGAACGCGGCGATCACGCCGTCCTCGATCAGGAGCGCGCGCGCCGCCGCAAGGGGTGCCGCGATGTCGCCGGTGAACAACTCGCCGATATTGGCAATGATGGTGCGCATCGCTCCGCCCTTCGCCCCCATCGGCGCGCTTCAGTCCGCGCCGCCGGCAGAGTATAGTCGGCGCAACCCGAGGAGGTGCAAATGGCGCTTGTTTCGCTGTGCCAGGCTGGCAATTTCGTTCATGTCTACGATTTCCGCGTCAAGCCCGGCAAGGGTGCGGAGTTCATCCGCCTGTTCGACGATTTCGACTATTCGGATGTCAATCCGATGCACAAATCGAAGGCACAGGCCAAGGACGGCGTGCTCTGCCGCGACGTCAACGACCCCGACCATTTCTATCTTCTCGGCGAGTGGCGGGACATCAAGGTCCATGCCGAGATCCTGAAGCAGATGGCGACGCTGCGGCCGGCATTTGCGGCGCTGATCGAAGGCGGGCCCGAGAAGTTCAAGCCGATCTATGCCGAAGTGGTCTCGAGCACGCCGCAGCACGTGCTCGACAAGGCCGCCGCCGGCTGACCGCGCCGCTCAGGCCGATCCGTCGTCGCGGGCGAGGCCGGTGAAGCGCAAGCCGCTCGCCGGAGCGCGATAGCGGCCGTTGAAGAAGATCTGGACGCAGGCGAGCGCTTCGGCCGCGGCGGCATTGGCGAGCGCGCCACCATGGAGCGCGCTCAATCCCGCGGCGCGGGCCAGCGCGATCACGGTCTCGCGCGCGTCCTTGTCGTCGCCGCAGACGAGAACGTCGCTGTCGATCGCCGCATCCGGCAGCGCGAGCAGCCGCGCCGGCACGGTCTCGAAGGCGGCGACCACGCGCACGTCCGGGCCGAGAATGCCCTGCGCCGCAACCGCCGCCGATCCTTCCGGCGGCAGCGCCACGCGCGCCACCCGCGGCAGTTCCAGCGGCACGGTGACGTCGACCAGGATCTTGCCCTGAACCGCGGCGTGCACGGCCTCGAGCGTCGCGCGATGCGCCGGATAGGGCACGGCGAGTACCACCACCGCGGCCGCCCGCGCCGCCGCGTCGAGGCCGCCGCCTGCAATCGCCGCGTGCGGTACCTTCTCGAGGATCGCGCGCGCGGCTTCCTCGGCGCGGCGCGGCGCGCGCGAGCCGATCACGACCGCGAGCCCGGCCTTGGCCCAGCGCAGCGCCAGCGCCCCGCCCATCGCCCCGGTGCCGCCCAGGATCGCAATCTTGTCCCCTGCCATCGACACAAGCTTAACGCAGGCGCAAGCGCGCGGACACGGGCTTCGTTCCCGCGCCGCCGCCACCGCGGACCGCCTGTGGCGCCGCGCGCGGATGCCTTGCCGGCGGTCGCGAAAAGTTGCACTTTGGCGCGACAGCATGCGCCATCCGGTGTATTCCGGTCTCGCATCATCACAGCCGCGCCGAAGGCGTGGCGGAGAAATTCCGGGGAGGAACAGCGATGATCAAGCGTTGGGCGTTGGCGTTGGTAGGGCTCGGGTTCCTGGCATCGGCTGCGCACGCGACGCCGGAAACGGTCTCGGTCGAACTCGTCAAGAGCATCGGGCAGGCGCCCTTCTACGTCGCCGTCGGGAAGGGCTATTTCGATCAGGCAGGCATCAAGATCGACTCCGGCGACGTGCGCAGCGCCCTCGATGCCGTGGCCTCGCTGGCGACGGGACGGCTCGACGTGGCCATCGGCGCGGCCACGGCCGGCTTCTTCAACGCCGCCCATCGCGGGTTCGACTTGCGTGTCGTCGCGGCCATGGGCATCCAGGGGCCGCTCATGGCGACGCAGCCGCTCGTACGCAAGGCGCTTTGGGAAAACGGAACGATCCGCAGCGCGAAGGATCTGAAAGGCCGCAAGGTCGCCATCAATGCGCCCGGCGACATTACCGAATATTTCCTCACGCTCATGCTCGAGAAATACGGCATGGAGCTCAAGGACGTGAACCTCACGCCGCTCGGCTTCGCCGAGCAATTCGTTGCCTTCAAGAACGGTGCGATCGATGCCGGCTTCCTGCCCGAGCCGTTGTCCACCGCCGCTCAGATGGCCGGCACGGTCGAGCTGCTGAAGCCCGAGGCCGGGATCGGCGCCGGCACCATCACCACCTTCGTCTTCTACAGCGAGAAGTTCATGCATGAGCGCCCCAAGGTGGCGCTCGACTTCCTGCGCGCCCTCGTCCGCGCCGCCCGCGAAACGCAAGGCAACTACAACCAGAACCCGGAATTGGCCGCCATGATCGCCAAGCAGACGGGGCTCAAGGTCGAGGCGGTCGAGCGGTGCACCCCCTTCGCCATCGATCCCAATCTCGATATCACGAAATACGAACCCGGCTTGCGGCGGGAAGAAAGCGTCATGCGCAAGAACGGGCGGCTCAATTACGATAAGCCGCTGTCGTTCAAGAACGTGATCGACGCCACGCTGGTGCATGAGGCGGCCGCGAGCGTTAAATGAGTCCGCCGGGAGAACGCCCATTGCGATGAACCGCGAGGATATGGAGGTCCGCCGATGCCCGACCAAAGCGCAGCCCATTACGATCCCAAAACCGACCGCCCGTTGACGTTCCACGACGCGGTCGCGCGCTTTCGCGACGGCAGCGACACGCCGCGGGCCTATCTCGAACGCTGTCTCGAGACCATCGCGCGGCGCGAGGGCGAGGTCATGGCCTTCGCCTATCTCAACACCGAGGGCGCGCGCATGGCGGCCGATGCGGCGTCCGTCCGCTATCGCCAGGGTCAGGCGCTGTCGCCCGTCGACGGCCTGCCCACCGGCATCAAGGACCTGATGGAAACCCGCGACATGCCGACGGAGTACGGCTCGGACCTGTTCCGCGGCAATCGTCCGATCCGCGACGCGGCGCCGGTCGCGGCGCTGCGCGACGGCGGCGCCGTGCTGGTCGGCAAGACCGAGACGGTATGTCTCGGCTCGGGCGATCCCGCGCGCACGCGCAATCCGCACGACCTGCGGCGCACGCCCGGCGGATCGTCGGCAGGCTCGGCCGCGGCGATCGCGGCGCGCATGCTGCCGGTGACGCTCGGCACGCATGCACGCGGCTCGACCATCCGCCCGGCCAGCTTCTGCGGCGCTTTCGCCATCAAGCCGACCTTCGGCGCGATCAACCGCCAGGGCGGGTTCTCGATGGCGCACAGCATGGACCATGTTGGCGTCTTCGCCGGCTCGCTCGCCGATCTCTGGATCGCCGCGCGCTATACCGCCGCGCAGGCGGGCGGCGATCCGGGCTATCCCGGCCTTTATGGCGGCGCGCTGCCGCCCGCGCCGATGAAGCCGGCGCGGCTCATCCGGCTCGACATGGCGGGCTGGACGGAGACCGACGCGGCGACGCGCGCAGCGTTCGAGCGCAGCCTCGCCGGGCTCGCCCAGGCCGGCGTCACGATCCTTTCGCGCCGCGACGATCCGGCGATCGAGACGTACGAGCGCGAGCTTGCGGTCATGCCCGAGTTGTGGCGCGCGCTCTATCGCTACGAGATGCGCTGGCCGATGCTGCAATATCTCGCGCTCTATCCCGACAAGATGCCGCCGCGGCTGAAGCGCTCTATCGCCGACGGCGCCGGGCTCACCGAGACGCATTACCGCGAGGCGCTGGTGAAGCGCGCCTATGTCCGCGGGCTGCACGAGGAATTGTCGCGCCGGGTCGACGGCTTCATCACGCTGGCGTCGCCCGGCCCCGGGCCCATCGGCATGGACCAGGGCAGCGCCATCTACAACGAGGCATCGTCGGTGCTGGGCGCGCCGGCGATGTCGCTGCCGCTGCTCGCGGTCGAGGGCATGCCGGTCGGGATCCAGCTTCTCGGCCCCTGGCACGGCGACGAGAGGCTGGTCGCGACGGCGCGGTGGATTGCGGCGCGCGAACTCGGCCGCGAGGTCTGAAACAAATCACGAAAGAGGGGAAATTTCGATGCGCCTGTTCGCCGCCATCATGGCCTTCATCGCCGCGCTTGTGTGCGGCGCCGGGGCCGAAGCCTCGCCGCAGGGCAAGCGCATCGCGCTGCTCGCCACGCTCAACACCAATCCCTATGTCGGCGCCTGGACCTCGACCTTCATCAAGGCCGCCCAAAGCTATGGCATGAAGGTGACCAACCAGCAGAGCCCCTATGACGCCGCGCTGCAATCGCAGCAGGTCGACGACGCGATCGCGCAGAAATTCGACCTCATCGTCATCGACTACATCAACGACCGGGCGATCATTCCCGCGCTCACCCGCGCCAAGGCGGCGCACGTGCCGGTCGTGCTGATGGCGACGCCGCTGGAGAAGCAGTACGACGACCTGATCCTGTCCTATATCGGAACCGATCATTCCGATCTGGGCCGGATCGCCGGCGAGAATCTCGTCAAGGCGCTGGCCGAGGAGGGCAAGACCAAGGCCAACGTCATCGCCGTCACCGGCCTTGCCCAGCAGCTCCACGTGCAGCAGCGCATGGCGGCCTTCAAGGCCGTGCTGGCGCAGCATCCGGGGATTCACCTGGTCGCCGTGGAGGACGGCAAGTGGAACACCGCGGTGAGCGAGACGGTCACCGGCCAGCTCCTGGTGCGCGAGAGCGGCAAGGGCGGCGTGGATGGCATCTTCGCCATGGCCGACAACCAGGCGACCGGGGCGATCCAGGGCGTCGAGTCGGCAGGATTGAAGCTCGGCGTCAAGAACAAGGGCATCGTCGTCGTCGCCAGCAACTGCATGAAGGACGGCATCATCCACATCAAATCGGGCGAGCAGTTCAGCACCGCGACGCAGATCCCGACCGAGGAGGCGACCTTCGCCGCGAAGAAGATCGCCGCCTATTTCAACGGCGCGAAGCTCAAGAAAGACGAGATCGTGAAGTCCTACGGCATCACCGCCGCCAATGTCGAGAAGTTCGCCGCTGCGTGCAGCTATTGATCCGCCCGCGCCGATGGCGCACCGCTTCGGGCGGGGCGCCATGACCGAGCCCGTCGTCGCCATCGAGGGCGCGACCAAGCGGTTCGGCGCGATCGAGGTGCTGAAGAACGTATCGCTCGCGGTGGGCGGCCGCGAGATCCGCGCCATTTGCGGCGAGAACGGCGCGGGGAAAAGCACGCTCGTCAAGCTCCTCACCGGCGTCTATCGCGCCGATGCGGGGGTCGTGCGCATCGACGGGAAGGTGCGGGAGATCGGCGATCCGGGCGAGGCGCAGGCGCTCGGTATCGCGCTCGTGGCGCAGGAGCTGTCGCTCGCGCCGGCGCTCTCGGTCGAAGACAATATTTGGCTCGGCAACCGTACCGTGCCGTTCTTCCACCGCCGGCGCGCGTTGAAGGAGCGGGCGCGGCGCGCGCTCGAGCAGGTGGGGCTCGGCGGATTGCCGCTCGAAACGAGGGTCGCGCGCCTCAGCATCGGCCAGCGTCAGCTCGTCGAGCTCGCCCGCATGCTGACCCGCGAGGCGCGCGTCTTCATTCTCGACGAGCCGACGGCGACGCTGTCGGATGCCGAGATCGAGCACATCTTTGCGGCGCTGCGCGCGCTCAAGGCCGAGGGGAAGTCGGTGGTCTACATCACCCATCGCCTGGGCGAGGTATTCGAGATCTGCGATACGGTCTCGGTGATGCGCAACGGCGAACTGGTCGGAACGCGCCGCACCGCCGAGATCGACCGCGCCGGGCTGATGGAGATGATGCTCGGCCGGCCGATGAGCGCGATGTATCCGCAATGGCAGCCCACAGCCGGCGCGGCGCTCCTCAGCGTGACCGGGCTCGCGGTGCCGGGCGTGCTGGCCGATTTCGATCTCGTCGCCGAGCGCGGCACGGTGGTGTGCCTGGCGGGCCAGGTGGGCTCGGGCGCGAGCGAGGCATTGAGGGCCTTGGCCGGTCTCGTGCCCGAGGCTTCGGGCGCGGTGCGGATCGCGGGCAGGCCGGTCACGCCGCGCTCGGTGCCGCGCGCGCTGCGTGCGGGCGTGCAGTTCATCTCCGAGGACCGCGCCGGCGAAGGCGTGTTCCTGCGCCTGAGCGTTGGCGAGAACCTGGTCGCGACCCGGCTCCGCGCGTTGAGCCGTCTCGGCTTCCTGCGCCGCTGGCGGCTTGCGGCGACGGCGCGCGAGTTAGCCGGCGCGGTCGGCATCGACGGCACGCGGCTGCGCTCGCGGGCCGGCGAATTGAGCGGCGGCAATCAGCAGAAGCTCGCGTTCGGCCGGTCGCTGCAGCCCGAGCGCCCGGGCGTCCTGTTGATGAACGAGCCGACCCGCGGCGTCGATGTCGGCGCGCGCGCGGAGATCTACCGGCTCATTCGCGCCTTCTGCGACAATGGCCATGCGGTCGTGATGGCATCCTCGGATCTCGAGGAAGTGCTGGGCATGGCGGACCTCATCATCACGCTCTATCGCGGCCGGCAGGTGGGGCGCTATCGGCGCGGCGAGGCGAGCATGCACCAGGTGCTCGCCGACATCACCCATCCCGCCGCCGCGGCATGACCGCCGACGCCGCGCCGCGCCCGACGCTGGGGGATCGCCGCCCCCGGCTTTCGGGTGCGGCGCGGCGCCGCGTCGCGCTCTTCATCCGCGTGTTCGCGTTGGGCGCGCTGGCGGCCTGGTCGCTGGCCACGCCCGGATTCCTGTCGCCGCTCAGCATCATCTCGCTTCTGAACGCGGTGTCCTTCATCGGCTGCGTCGCCGTCGGCATGACCTTCATCACGCTGACCGGCAACATCATGTCGCTGTGCCTCGGCGTGACCCTCTCGGCGGCGGCGCTGGTGTTCCTGTCGTCGCTTGCGCTCGGCATCATCGGCGCGCTCGCCGTCGCGCTCCTCTTCGGCATCGCCGTCACCGCGGCGCAGGGCGCGCTGGTCGGATATTTCCGCGCCAATCCCATTCTCGTGAGCATCGCCGCGCTCGCCCTCATCACCGGGATTTCCGAGCTCGTCACCGGCGGGCAGCGCATTTATCCCGCCGCCGCCGGGTTCGAGCTGTTCCGTGGGCGCCTCGGCGGGCTTCCGGTGCCGGCGCTCATCTTCTTCGCCGCCGTCGCGATCGGCGAGATCGTGCTGCAAGGGACGCGCTTCGGCCGCGCCATGCGCATGGTCGGCAGCAATTGGCGCGCGGCCGAGCTGGTCGGCATCAGGACCGAGCGCGTCGTCGCCGGCGCCTACGCGCTCGCGGGCGCGTTCGCGGGCTTGTCGGGCGTGCTGCTGGCGGCACGCTACGGCTCGGGCGACATGGAGTTGGGCGCGGGCTACGACTACAGCGCCATCGCCGCGGTGCTGGTCGGCGGGACCGCGATCCAGGGCGGCCAGGGCTCGGTGCTGCGCACCATGATCGGCGTCACCGTGATCGCCGCGGTCCAGGTCGTGCTGCTGCTGCGCGGCTTCGACGAGCAACTGCAGTACCTCGTCACCGGCCTGATCGTGCTCGGCGTGATCATGCTGCATACCATCGGCGAGCGGGAATGATCGCGGCCGCGATCGGGCCGCGCTGGCGCCCGTTCACGATCCTGGCGGGCGCGGTCGCGGTGCTGGCGCTCATGGACCGCGGCACCGGATATTTCTTCTCGCTCGCGACGCTCTTCAGCGTGCTGCAGTTGTTCGCGACGCTGGGACCGGTGGCGCTGGGGCTGGGACTGTCGATGCTGGTGCGCGAGTTCGATCTCTCGGTCGCAAGCATGATGAGCCTGGCCGGCTGCATCGCCGTGCTGACCGGGGTCGGAAGCCCGGCGCTCGGACTGCTCTGCGGCGTCGCGGCGGGACTTGGGGCGGGCGCGATCCAGGGCGTCATCATGACCCGGCTGCGGCTCAATTCGGTCGGCGTGACCCTGGGCGGGCTCTTGACGCTACAGGGCATCACCTATGTCCTCACCGCCAACCAGACCATCGCCTATCCCAACCTGCCGGTTGCGCTCGCGCTCAATCGTCCGATCCTCCACCTCTTGTCGGTGCGAAGCGCGGCGGCGCTCGCCGTGTTCGTGCTCGCCGCGCTGGTGATGGCCTGGACCCGCATCGGGCGCGATGTGGTCGCAACCGGCAGCGACCGCCGCGCGAGCAGGGTGGCAGGCGTCAAGACCGACCGCGTCATCATCGGCGTCTTTGCCGCCTCGGGCGCGTGCGCGGCGCTCGCGGGCGTGCTGTTGAGCTACAGCCTCGGCGCCGCGTCGCCGGTGGCGCTGTCGGACGTGCTCGCCCCGGCAGCGGCGGCGGCGATCGTCGGCGGCGTTTCGGTCGTCGGCGGCCGCGGCCATCCCCTGGGCATCGCCGCCGGCGTGCTCACGCTCTGCATCCTGCGTTCGGGCCTGAGCGCGATCGGCGTCACCCCGCCGGTGCACGAGATCGTCACCGGCGCCATTCTCGCCGCCATCGCGGTGCTCGACGGCCCCGATCTCGCGCGCCGTCTCGTCACCTGGCGGCTCGATCGCGCCGAACGCCGCGCGACCGCCGCCGCGGCGAGGCCGCTGTCGCCAAAAGCGCGGTGAGGTCGGCGCCGCTCCTCAGAGGCCGCTGCAGAGCATCATCGTAAAATCCGCGGCATCGACGCGGTGCTGGCGCGCGGCCTGATACTCGGGCGAATGATAGAACGCCTTGGCCTGCTCGGCCGAAGGGAACTCGGTGACGACGAGGCGGTTGGCCCCGAGCCCGCCCTCGAGCACGGCATCGATGCCGCCGCGGGCGAGAAAGCGGCCGCCAAATTTCGCCACCGCCGCCGGCGCGAGCTTGGCATATTCCTGATACTGCTCGGGGTCCTTCACGTTGACGACGGAGACGACATAGGCAGGCATCACGCTCTCCCGGGCTTGACGGTCCGACGCAGAGTTCCCGGTTTCGCCGTCCTTGGCAACCGCGTTGCCTCAACGCATGGGGCAGAGCTGCGCCACGAACTGGCGCGCGCATTCCGCCCAGGAGAAGGCGAGCGCATGCGCGCGGGCGCGCTCGCGCGGGATGGCGAGCGCCGCCAGCGCCGCAAGGCGCAGATCCGCATCGAGCACGCCCGCGCCGCTCGTGCCGATGACGTCGATCGGCCCCGCCACCGGATAGGCCGCGACCGGAACGCCGGAGGCGAGCGCCTCGAGCATCACGAGGCCGAACGTGTCGGTGCGGCTCGGGAAGACGAAGACGTCGGCGGACGCATAGAGCCGCGCCAGCTTGCCGTTCTCGCACCGGCCGAGGAAATGCGCCGTGGGAAAGCGCGCCTCGAGCGCGGCGCGCTGCGGCCCTTCGCCGACCACGACCTTCGAGCCCGGCAGATCGAGGGCAAGAAAGTCCGGCAGGTTCTTCTCGTGGGCGATGCGCCCGACCGAGAGGAAGACCGGACGCGGAAAGCCGATCGCCTCGTCGCGCCGCGCGGGATTGAAGAGATCCTTGTCGACCCCGCGCGTCCATGGCCCGAGATTGACGAAGCCGCGCGCGGCAAGATCGCGCCCGACCGACGGCGTCGCCACCATGACCGTGCGCGACGGCGCGTGGAAGCGCCGCAGCAGCGCATAGCTGAAACGCGGCGGAATGCAGAACCGCTCGGCGAGATATTCGGGAAAGCGCGTGTGAAACGCGGTGGTAAAGGCATAGCCGCGCGTCAGGCACCAACGCCGCGCCGCCCATCCGACCGGGCCCTCGGTGACGATATGGATCGCATCGGGCCGCGCGTCCTCGATCATCGCGCCGACGCGCCGTCCTGCGCCGACGGCGAGGCGAATCTCGGCGTAGCCGGGACAGGGAAAGGTGCGGAACAGCCCGGGATGAAGCGTGGCCACAACATGGCCGAGCGGTTCGAGCTCGCGGGCGAGCGCGGTGAGCGTCCGCACGACGCCGTTCACTTGCGGCGGCCAGGCGTCGGTGGCGAGCAGAATTTTCAATTCGCGTCGGCGTCCTCGAACTCGGCGAGAGCGACCATCGGGTCGAGCGCGCGCAGCTCCATCCAGTGCAGCACTTCGAGCCGCCCGTCCTGGTGCTCGACCAGTGCCGTGCAGCTCTCCACCCAGTCGCCGTCATTGCAATAGAGCACGCCGCCGATGTCGCGGATCTCGGCATGATGGATGTGGCCGCAGACGATGCCGTCGACCCCGCGCGCGCGGGCCTCGGCGGCGATGGCGTCGGCGAAATCGGTGATGAACTGGACCGCGTTCTTGACCTTGAACTTGAGATAAGCCGACAACGACCAATAGGGATAGCCGAGCTTGCGCCGAATGAGGTTATAGGAGTGGTTGAGCTGGATGGTGAGGTCGTAGGCCCAGTCGCCCAACAGCGCGAGCCAGCGCGCATAGCGCACGACGCCGTCGAAATCGTCGCCGTGCACGACCATGAGCCGCCTTCCGTCGGCGGTGACGTGCAGCGCCTCGCGTTGCAGCATGACGCCGCCCATCTGCGTCTCGACATAATCCCGGAGCCACTCGTCGTGGTTCCCCGGCACGTAGATCACCTTGGTGCCCTTGCGCGCCTTGCGCAGCAGCTTCTGCACCACGTCGTTGTGATGCTGCGGCCAGTACCACGATTTGCGCAGCCGCCAGCCGTCGACCATGTCGCCGACGAGATAGAGATATTCCGATTCGTTGTAGCGCAGGAAGTCGAGCAGAAAGTCGGCCTTGCAGCCGCGCGTGCCGAGATGCACATCGGAGATGAAGATCGTGCGATAGAAATTGATGCCGGAAGGGCGCGCCGTTGCGGGGTCGCTCACCCGCACGCCCTTAGGCTTCGGCGGCGACGCGCGGTCGCGCCGTCTCGTTCGCGACCTCGATGCGGATCAGCCGATCGGTCGCGCGCGCCTTCTGCATCTCGCTGAGCGCCGCGCGAAAGATGTCGCCGGTCTCGCTGTCCGGCACCGTCACGGTTACCGCGATGCCCAGCGACACGGTGCGGAATGTCGCCGGGCCCAGCCGATTGACCGCCAGGATCGTGAGCGCCACCGGATCGACCGCCGGTGCCGGCGATGCCACGATCGGCCCCGGCCATTCGGGGATGCGCGCGTTGCGACGTCGCAAGCGTCGTTGCCGCACGACCGGCCCCGCCGCTTCCTTGAGCCGCGCCCAGCAGCCGCGGAGCATGTGGAGCGGGGCCTGCGCCGGGCGCGTCTGCATACGGGCTCTCCGTTTCATGCCCGCCTCGATAGCATGCGCCTGTGGCAGTTTTGTTCCGCTCCCGAGTCAGTCGCATGACAGCGCGGAAATGCCGGACTTTCCGCCGCGGCAGCGCGCGCCGGACCAATGCGAGTGCGGCGCCGACCCGACAGGCTCGGGCGACTCCCGGCTGGCCGCGCCGAGTCGCCGATGCGCCGCGCGGCATCGCCAGCGAACGGCGATTTGCCAATCGACCGGGGTTCGGGCAGTGTCGGCGCGGGAGGACAGCCATGACCGAACCGCGTTTCCGAGCCCCATCCCCGGCGGAGATGACGCCGGCGCAGCGCGCGGTGAGCACGGCGCTCACCGCCAGCCCGCGCGGCAGTTTGCGCGGTCCCTATATCCCGCTGATCCAGAGCCCCGAGCTCGCCGATCGGATGCGCCATCTCGGCGACTTCATCCGCTTCGAGGGCGTGCTGCCGGCGCGCCTCAAGGAGATCGTGATCCTGCTTGCGGCGCGGCACTGGTCGGTCGACTACATGTTCGCGGTGCATCGCGAGCTTGCGGCCGCGGCCGGGATCGATTCCGCCGTGGCGCAGGCGATCGCCGCGGGAAGCCGCCCTGCCGGTCTTGCGCCCGAAGAAACGGCCGCGATCGACCTGGCGCTCGAATTGTTGCGCACCGGCCGGGTGAGCGATCCCGTCTTCGCCGCCGCGCACGCGGCGCTGGGCGCGCCGGGCGTGGTCGAGCTTGTCGCCTTCGTCGGCTACTACACCATGCTGGCGATGATCCTCAACACCGCCCGGATCGCCCCGCCCGAGGGCGCGGCACCGCTGCCGCCGGCCCAATCCTAGCCCGCTTGGTGGAACCCATCCGATCGGCTAGTCTCGCGTCGGCGCCCGATAACGACGCTCCGATCCCATGACCGAGTTCAGTCTCAGCCTTCGTGTTGCGGCCGACGACATGGCCAAGGCACAATCGGCGCTGGCGGCGATGGCCGGCCGGCCGCGCAGCGCGCGCACGACCCGCACCTGCACCTATTACGATACGCAGGACGAGGCGCTGCACCGCAACGACCTCGCGCTGCGGGTGCAGCGGCAGGGACGGCGCTATGTGCAGACGGTGACCGCCAATGGCGCCGGCGACAAAGCCGACCAAGCGGGCGGCACGTGGGAAGACACCATCGCCCGCCAGCAACCGGACCCGACGGCGCCGGAATGCGGCAGTCGGCTCGGTGCGGCGCTCGGTGCAGAGGCGCTGAAGCCGGTCTTCACCACGGTGGTGCGGCACAGCACGTTCGCGCTGGAGCCGAAGCCGGGAACGCGCATTGCCGTGGCGGTCGAACGCGGCGAGATCCGCCCGGTCGACGGCGGCGACGCCGTGCCCATCCACGACATCGCGCTGTCGCTCGAGGCGGGCGACCCCGCGGTGCTGTGGGATGTCGGGTTGCGGCTCCTGGAGATCGTGCCGTTCCGTATCGGCACCGCGAGCCTGGCAGAGCGCGGCTACCGGCTCGTCGGCAAAGCCAAGGACATGGCGCCGGTCCATTACGCCGAGCCGATCCGGCTGGATCCGGCGATAACGCTCGACGCCGCGCTTCAGATCGTCGGCCGGCGCTGCCTCGCCATGGTGCTCGGGAACGAGGATGCGGCGCTGGCGGGAAACCTCGAGGGGATCCACCAGATCCGCGTCGCGGTGCGGCGTCTGCGCGCGCTGCTGTCGGCGTTGAAGCCGATGCTGCCGGACGAGCATTTCCGCTGGGCCAATGGCGAGCTCAAATGGCTCGGCAAGGTCTACGCTGCGGCGCGCAACTGGGATGTATTCGCGTATGGGCTGCTAGCGCCGGTGACGGGCGCGCTCGCCCGCGAACGCGACCTCGAGCGTCTTGCCAAGATCGTCGAGACCCGCCGCCGCGGCGCCTATGAGCGTGCGCGCGAAACCATGCAATCGGCGCGCTATACGGCGACGGTGCTGCGGCTGTCGCGCTGGTTCGAGGCGCGCGGCTGGCGTGACCAGCCCGTGACCGAGGAGTCGGCCCGGCTCGTTGCGCCCGTCGGCGCCGCGGCGCCCGGCATCCTGGGGCGGCTGTACCGCAAGACGCGCAAACGCACGCGCGATTTCGCGGCGTGCACGCCAGTCGAGCGTCACCAGCTTCGCATCGCCCTGAAGAAGTTGCGCTACACCGTCGATTTCCTCGAATCGCTCTACGATGCGGCTGCGGTGAAGCGCTTCATCAAAACGGTGAAGCCGCTACAGGACGATCTCGGCTATGCCAACGACGTGCGCTCGGCCCATATGCTGGTCGCCGATCTCGATCACGACGAGAACGCCGCGCTCGAACGCGCCGGCGGCATCGTCCTCGGCTGGCACGACCGCGGCATCGCCGAGTCCGAGGCGCGGACGGAGAAGCATGTGACCCGGTTTCGCCGCGCCGACCCGTTCTGGTGACCGATCAGAGTTGAGGAAACGCGTACCGCCGCAGCGGCGCCAAGCCGCGCGCGTGCCGCGCCGACGATAGCGGGCGCTATCCTTGGCGCGCGACCCGCGGCGGGCCGAGCCGCCCGATGCCTGGGAGCCGGAGCGCCGGCGACGCGAAATCGATGCCGATGTTGAGGCCCAGCAGGTTCACCTCGATCCCCTCGGCGCGCGCGAAGAGAATGCCGACGAGGCCGAACAGCGAGACCTGATAGCCCGTGCCGGAAGGCGCCGTGCCGAACACGGCGCCGCCCGGCAGATAATCCTTGCCGATCGCGTTGGCGGGAAGATCGAGTTGCAGTGCCGGCACGCTGCGGCCGATGAAGGCGATGAAGGTGTTGCTGTTGGGACCGGGCCAGATGCGGTATTCGCGCGGATAGGGATAGCGCCGCACCGCGGCCTCGACCGCCGCGATGAGCGTATCGACGCCGTCGCCGCGGCGGTCGAGGATGACCTCGGGACGCGCGCCGAACCAGTAATTGTCGGGACCGGTGCGGTCGATGCGGACCGCGGGCGCCCCATTCGCGACGCCGAACCCCATCACCTCATAGCGCGTATAGCGCGGCGCGCCCGTCGGCTTCACTGCGATCCAGGTATGGACGGCGACGGTCCCGCGCCAGGCGACGGCGCGCGCCGCATAGATCTGGATGACGGCCTCGGGCGTCGCCGCCGGATCGGGCGCGAGACCGGAGGCGTCGCGGCGTGCCGCATACCACGGCACGTCATTGGTGCGACCGAACATGCAGGCGCTCACCAGGACAGGGAGGGGAAGGACAACGACGATTATAAGAGCGACGCGGCCGATCCATCCCCGGCCCCCTTGGCGCCGTCGCGCGCCGACCCGGATGGGCCGCCCGTCGCGAATGATGGATAACGTCGCGCGCGCGCCGAAGCTGGCATGATGGCGGGCGAGGCGGTATGGGAGGCGGCATGGCGGCGCCGGATCGCGACACGCTCCTCATCCCCTACGGCCGGGCGCATTGCGCGCCGGGCGAAACCGGCGAGCCCGCGATCGTCGTGCGGGGCGGCGTGGCGCTTCGCCTCGCCGACGGACCCTATCCCTTTCCGGAGCCGCCCGATCTCATCCGCATTGCGACGGTGGCGGAACGGCTCGATCTCCTGCGCGAGCATCTGCAATCGCTGTGCGGACTGTGGGACCGGCCGTCGCGACAATTTCTCGACGCCTATTTCGCCCATATCGCGGCGGCGATCGCCGCTTCCGAGCCGGCGCTCGCTGCGCTCGCTGCCGGCACGGGCGGGCTGTTCGCGCCGCCGGACTGGAGCTTCGCTGCGCTGCGGCCGCTGCCGCAGGCGCATCTTGACGGTGCCGACGATACGCCGCCGGTGCGGGTCGATTTCGCGTTCTGGACCGGGGACGCGCTCGTCGCCATCGAACTCCGCGGCAGCGCCAGTCCGCGTCGCCAGCGCCAGGCGGAATTACAGCGCCTCGCCGCTTCCGGCGTCAGGCTCGTCGAGGTGCCGGCACAGGCCCTGCGACAAGAGGGCGCAGCACTGCTCGCCCGCCTGCTGCCCGCGCCGTTCCAGCGCTTCTGGGAAGGCGTGCGCCTGCCGAAGAGCCCGTTCGCGCCGCAGACGCTCGATACGATCGTCGCCGCCGGCGATCAGAGCGTCATCTCGATGACGTAGAGCCCGCCGGTGAAGCGGTCGACGGCATAGACCAGCTCGTTCTCATCGACATAGACGTCGTTGATCTGGGCCGAGCCCGCCGGCGAGTTCTTGGGCGGGTCGGGGACGAAATAGGCGACTTCCTTGGGCTGTAGCGGGTCGGCGATGTCGTGGACGCGGACGCCGCCGCTGAAATACGTGCCGAAGACGAGATTGGGCGAGTGGAACGCCGGGCCGGGGCGGTTCTCGTGCATGTTGTGCGCGCCGAACCGGCCGCCGACGCTGCGGAATTCCTCGACCGGCAGCGGCAGGGTCGATACCGGCACGAGGTTGTCCTCGCGGCGCATGTCGAGAATCCACACGAGCTTCGGCCAGTCGCCGGCCTTCTCGCGGACACTCTCGTCGCTCACCACCAGAAGGTCGCGCTCGAAGAGCGGCATCGCGGTATGGGTGAAGCCGGGGAACGGCGGATGCGGGTTCCAGTGCCCGACCGCCTTGGGATGCGCCTTGTCGGAGATGTCGAGGATGAACACGCCGCCGTCGATATAGCCGAGATAGGCGCGGTCGGGCCGCTCGGGATAGACATTGGTGTTGTGCGGACGGAACCCGCCGTCGAATTTGGGATGGCGCGGCGGCGGCGGCGCATCGTCGCCCTCCTTGACGCCCGGCATCCACCAGCGGCAGATCTCGCGCGGCTTCGCCGGATCGCGCACGTCGATGGCGCGGTAGAACTGGTCGTCCTTGGCATTGCGCGGCGTGAAGTCGGCGGCGCCGCCGGAGAAATGGATGGTCTCGCCGTCGATGTACCAGAGCTGATGCACGCCGCGCGAATGCGGACCCGAGCAGTCGAAGAAGGAAATCCGGCGCGGCGCCTCGGGCTTGGCGATGTCGAACAGCTCGATCCCCGCGGACTCGGCGCCCTGCTTCGCCGTCTGATAGGCGACCGCCATGATGTCGCCGCAGACTTCGAGCGAATTGGAGCGCATCTGGCGATGCGGCAATTCGGTCTGCACCACGAGCTTGGGGTTTTTCGGATCGCTGACATCGACACCGGTGAAATTCTTGGGCGCGGATTCATGCGCGAGCCACAGGATGCGGCGCCCGTCCTTCGCGAGCTGCAGGCTCATGCCCTCGCCCAGCCCGCCGAAACCGGCGAGTTCGTGCTGGGCGATCAGCTTCATGTTCAGCGCCTTGGCCATTGCGACTCCCCTCGAGCGCCGCCCATCGACAGGCGGACGGCATCGCCGCTACCTATGCACGGCGCCAGGCGCGGGCGCAAGAGGAAGGCCCAAGCGGCGACGGCCGCCGTCTACACCGTCGTCGGGTCCTCGGCTTCCTGGTGCCAGACCAGGAGACGGCGGCGCACCATCGCCATGCCCTTGACGACGCAATAGCCGGCGATGGCGATCTCGATGATGCCGGCGAAGACGCCGGGCGAATCGGCGAAGCGCGACGCCGCGATCATCGAGCCGCCGAGGCCAGGCCCGCCCATGATCATCTCGGCGACGATCGTGACGATGAGCGAGATCGGCAGCGCGATCTGCAGTCCGGTCATGATCGAGGGGAACGCCGCCGGCATGATGATCTCCCACAGGAGCTGTTTCTCGCTCGCCCCCAGCATGCGCGCCGACCACAGCATCTGGCGATCGACACCCTGGGTCGCCGCCACGGTCGCGGTGAGCACGGGGAACACCGCATCGAAGATGACGAGCGCGATCTTCGAGGTGTCGTAGAGCCCGAACCACAGCATGAAGATCGGCAGGAACGCCACCTTGGGCATCGGGAATCCCACCGAGATGATGGGATCGAAGAACCAATGCACCGCGCGCGAGCGCGCGATCAGGATGCCGACCACCACGCCGACGCTGGCGGCGATGACGAAACCGACGAACGCGCGATAGAGCGTCAGCCCGATATTGAGCACGAGATCGCCCGAGGTGGTGTCGGTCCACATCCGCTCGGCCACCGCGACCGGCGACGGCAGCAGGAACGCCGTCGTCAGGTGCAGCGCCGTCGCCTCGTACCACGCGCCGAGCAGCACGACGATGGGGAAGGCCGCCATGAACAGGCGCTTTCCCTGCTCGAACCAGCGGTCGAACGGGCGCTCTTCGGCAAAATTCAGCAGCGCCGCCGTGGCGCCGCCGGTATTGGTCATTCGCGCCATGAGAGCACCCGTTTCATCAGCATGAGATAGCCGCGATCCGCGGCGAAACCGAGGGCCGATATCGTCAGCACCACGGCGAACATCGCGTCATAGACGCCGCCATCGCCGAGCCAGCCGACCATGTAGCCAAGGCCCGAGCGCGCGACGATGAGCTCCGAGGCCACCATCAGGATGAACGACAGCGCCAGCGCCGTGCGGATGCCGCTCATGATCTCGGGCAGCGCGCTCGGCAGCACCACCTCGATCAGCGTGCGGCGCCGGCTCGCCCCCATGCTGCGCGCCGACCACACCAGGAACTGCTCGGTGCCGCGCGCACCGTTATAGGCCGAGAGCGTGACCGGCAGCATGCAGCCGATGAAGATGAGCACGATCTTCGACCAGTGGCCGAAGCCGAGCCACAGCACCGTCACCGGGATGAGCGCCGATTTCGGCATCGGATAGAACACCTGCACGATCGGGTTCATCATGATGTCGAACGGCTTGTACCACGCCATCAGCACGCCGATCGCGGTGCCGATGCTGATCGCCATGGCGAGCCCGGCCGACAGCCGCCACAGCGAATCCGCACCGTTGGTGATGAGATCGCCGCTCAGCGCCCACCCGATCCATGTCAGCGCGCCGCTCAATCCCGCCGCCGTCGCCGGCGCGGGGTTGGACGGCACCAGCAGCGAAAACCACGACGTGATCACGGTGTCGAGCGGCGGCAGCGCCAGTGTCGAGACGAGCCCGAGCCGGGACGACGCCTCCCAGATCGCCGCCAGGATGAGAAGCGGCAAATAACGAACGAAGGTGGTGGTGGCGAGGCGGCGGTATTCCACCCGCGCATAGCCACTCGTCTCGATTTCGGTGACCTCATCGGTCGTGGTGGCCTCGGTGGTCATGTCGCGCCTCCACAGGGAAACGTCGGAAGGATCTCAATCATCGAGCCGCTTCTTCGCCTCCTTGATGAGCGAGAGGTCGACGTGATCGTTGATGTCGATCCGCTTGGGCAGGATGCCGAGCTTCACGGAATCGTCGATCTCGCTCTGGGCGGCCTTGAGATTGGGCAAGCCGTCCGGGTTGCGGTAGAAATCGTCCTTGGTGAAGAAGTAGCCGAGCGCGTCGGGATTCTGCTTGGTCACCTGTGCCGCGATCGCGACCGCCTCGTCGTGATGCTTGGGATCGAGGAACCAGCGCAGCGCGCGCAGATGGTCCTCGAAGAAATCGACGAGCGCCGCCCGGTGCGCCTTGATGAAATCCTCCCTGATGCCCCAGGTCACGGTCTCGGCCGGCCCGCGCGCCTGGCCCGCCGTGAAGAGCGTGCGGTAGCGCCCCGAATCCCTGATCTCCTTGAGCGATTGCGGCAGCGCGGCGATGAGGTCGACCTTGCCCTGCTCGATCATCGGGAACATGTTGGCGAAATTCACCTCGACCGTGGTGAAGTCGCTGTCCTTGATGCCGTGCTTGCGGAACATGATGCGCATCGAGTTGTCGCTCGCCGAGCCGATGGCGTTGGTGGCGACGCGCTTGCCGCGCACGTCCTCGATCGTCTTGATCGGCCCGTCCTTGCGCACCATGAAGGGCTCGTCGAACGCATCCGGCAGGCCGTCCTGGATCAGATCGGAGACCATGCGCACGTCGAGCTTCGCGTTGGTCACGGCGAGCGTGAAGGACGACGGCGCCAGCGAGGCGATCTCGAGCTCGCCCACCGCCATCGCCTGAATCTCGGGCGTGGTGCCGTTGAAGCGCACGCCCTCGGCGGTATAGCTCTTGCCGTAATGCGGGAAGAGCGCGGGATGGCGCTTGACGAGAATGTCGTACATCGGCGTGACATGGCCGACCTGCACCCAGCCGATGCGCAGTTTCACCGGTCCGTCGGCGTGCGCGGCGGCGGTGCCGAGGACGGCGCAGATCGCAGCGACGATGGTTACAATGGCTCTGGTCAACTTTTGGTCCTCCCGGCCGTCTCTTTTCTTGTTACGCGCGCTTGGCGTGATCTTAGCAGAGGCGCTAAGTTTGAAAATGTGAATTTTGCGTGAGGCTTGGCGGGAGGTTGGCGATGCCGGAGGCGGACCGGGCAGTGCCGGCGACCCTCATCACCGGATTCCTGGGCAGCGGCAAGACGACGCTCCTCAACGGGCTGCTCGCGCATCCGGGGATGGCCGACACCGCCGTTATCGTTAACGAATTCGGCGAGATCGGGCTCGACCACCTGCTGATCGAAACCGCATTCGAGGACGCGGTGCTGCTGAAAAGCGGCTGCATCTGCTGCACCGTCCGGGGCGATCTCGTCGACACGCTCGCCGGGCTCGCCGCGCGGCGGCAGAGCGGCGCGATCGCGCCCTTCAGCCGCGTCGTCATCGAGACCACCGGCCTCGCCGACCCTGCCCCCATCCTCCACACGCTCATGGCCGAGCCGGCCCTGGCGCCGCTCTACCGGCTCGACCGCGTCGTCACCACGGTCGACGCCGCGAACGCGCTGGCCCAGTTCGACGCCCATTTCGAGGCGGCCAAGCAGGCCGCGGTCGCCGACCGCATCGTCCTGACCAAGACCGATCTCGTCACGGCGCCGGTCGCCGCCCAGGTGATGGCGCGACTGGCGGCGCTCAACCCCGACGCTCCCGTCGTCGTCGCCATCCAGGGCCGGATCGAGCCCGATGCGCTGTTCGCGCCGGCGCCGCCGCGCGATCGGCTCGCCGTCACGGCCGCGCTCGGCCATGGGCACCATGACCACGGCCACGCCGACGATGCGGCGCATCTCGCCCACCATCACGGCATCAGCACGGTCGCCCTGGTCCATGACGCGCCGGTGTCGTGGCCGGCGCTCAGCGCCTGGCTCGGCGCGGTGGCCTCGCTCAAAGGCCCCGATCTGCTGCGCGTCAAGGGAATCGTCAACGTCGCCGGCCGCGCCGGGCCGGTGGTGATCCATGGAGTGCAGCACGTCTTCCACCCGCCGGTCGAACGGGCGCGCTGGCCCGACGGCGACCGGCGCACCCGCATGATCTTCATCACCCGCAATATCGCGGCGTCGACGCTGGCGAAGTCGTTTGCGGCGGCTGTGGCGGACGCCAATGAAACGCCGCCCTGAAAACCGTCGGGGCTGCCCCTGAGCTTCAAACCGCTCGGGAGCAGCCCCGCCGTGCCTAACGAAGGTCTTGGCTCTTGCCCGTTACTTCTTCGCCTTCTTGGCAGTGCGCTTGACGGCCTTCTTCTTGGCAGCGCCCTTGCGCTTTTTCGCAGCAGCCATTGTTTTCCCTCTATGCGTGGGTTGTGCACTGGCCAATCCAGTGCATCACCCGGCGAAAGAACATAACACAGATTCAATCGGTAGTGTAGCTTTTGTTTTTTCCCCCTAGATGTAGCACGACGTTTCCCGAATGCCGGCACGATGCCCACACCACCGCCCGTTGAAACAGGGGTAAAACAGGATCGACGGGCAACGGCCGACCCGTGGCGAGACCGAGGAGCAAGGATGTCGCCGGCGTTGCCTGGTGCAGGCAGCGCCCCTATTCTCGCTGCGCAAAGCGTATTGATCCGCGCGCGGGAATAGGGAGAACGAGGATGGCGTTGCAGTTGCGGCGGGTGGTGACAGGCCACGACAAGAACGGCAAGGCGGTCGTCACGATCGACGAGCAGGTCAAGAACATCGCGCAGGGCCGGCCGGGCGCGATGGCCACGGTCGTCTGGACGACCCAGGGTTTCCCGGTCAATAACGACGGCAGCGCCGACGAATCGCAACGCAAGGTCGGCACCACGCTCGATAACGGCACCGTCTGCCGCGTGGTCGAGTTCAGCCCCGGCGTGCAGCGCCGCATGCACCGCACCGATTCAATCGACTACGCCGTGATCCTCAACGGCGAAATCGACATGGAGCTCGACGATTCGACGGTCCGTCTCAAGGCGGGTGACGTGCTGGTGCAGCGCGGCACGATCCACAACTGGGTGAACCGCGGGACGCAGCCCTGCACGATCTGCTTCATCCTGATCGCGGCAAAGCCGGCGGAGGTCGGCGGCAAGGCGCTCGCGGCCGAAGGCTGAGACGCAAGCCCGCAGTCCCCGGGGTGGCCGCGCGAGCTTGTTGTTCGCGCCGCCCTCGCCGGATTAGGCTCTCTCCCGCGCCCGAGGCTCGGGCCCATGGGGAGATGACGCAGCATGGCCGAAGTGACCGCGAAGGACGTAAGCGCACGCGACGAAGGCGAATTCCTCAACCTGCATGAATTCGTCAAGGCGGCGCGCATGAAGCTCTCGAGCAACGTGTGGGATTATCTCACCGGCGGCGCCGAGACCGAGACGACATTGCGGCGCAACCGGCTCGCCCTCGAATCCCTGGCCTTCCGCCCGCGCGTGCTGCGCGACGTGTCGCATGTCGATCCTGCGGGCACGTTGTTCGGTAAGAAGCTGCGGATTCCGGTGATGCTGGCGCCGGTGGGCTCGATCGAGGTGTTCGACGAGGGCGGCGCCGGCGCCGCGGCCAAGGCGGCGCAGCTTTTCGGCGCCGGCTGCTTCGTCAGCTCGGTGAGCCAGCCCGGGCTCGAGGCGACCGCCGCCGCCGCGCCCGGCGGGCGCACCATCTTCCAGCTCTATGTCCGCGGCGACCGCAACTGGGTGGACGATCACGTGCGCCGCGCCATCGCCGCGGGCTACGAGGCGTTCTGCCTGACCATCGACACCGCGATCTATGGCAGGCGCGAGCGCGATCTCGGCAAGCGCTATCGCCCGCGCGGCCGCCGCGCCGCCGCCGGCCACGGCTTCCAGGCCGCGCTCAACTGGGACGAGGTGAAGCGCCTCAAGGACAAGTTTCAGATCCCGCTGGTGCTCAAGGGAATCGCCACCGCCGAGGACGCCGAGACCGCGCTCGGGTACGGCGTCGATGGCATCTACATCTCCAATCACGGCGGCCGCCAGCTCGATCATGGCCGCGGCGCGATCGAGGTCCTGCCCGAGGTGGCGGCGGCGGTGAAGGGCCGGGCGCAGATCATCATCGACGGCGGCTTCTGCCGCGGTACCGACGTGATCAAGGCGCTCGCGCTGGGCGCCAATGCGGTCAGCATGGGACGGATGTATTGCTATGCGCTCACCGCCGCCGGCGCCGACGGCGTGGTCCGCGCGCTCGAGCTGCTCGAGAACGAGATGATGACGGCGATGGGCCTGCTCGGCATCAATCGCACCACCGAGCTCGACAAGTCCTATGTCCATGCCGCCGCGCCGGTACGCGAGCCGCATGTGCTGAGCGCCTTCCCGCTGCTCAATCTCGCCGACGACGGCTATAGCGGACGGTGATTCCGCGGCGATGACGCCACGCCCCAACGCCAGGCTGATCGGCGTGCCGGGCGGCCGCGCGCGGCTCGACACGCCGGCGCTGCTGATCGATCTCGACGCGCTCGAACGCAATATCGCGGCGATGGCGGCCCATGCGCGCGCCGCCGGCATCGCGCTCCGCCCGCATGCCAAGACGCACAAATCCGTGGCCATCGCGCGGCGCCAGGTCGAAGCGGGAGCGTACGGTATCTGCTGCGCCACGCTGGGCGAGGCCGAGGTGATGGCAGCGGCGGGAATTCCCGGCCTTCACATTACCTCGCCGCTGGTGACCGAGCCGAAGATCGAGCGCCTCGTCGCCCTGAATTCCGCGCCGCACGGCGGCCTCAGCGTCGTCGTCGACCACCCGGAAAATCTCGCCGCGCTCGACCAGGCGGCGCGCGCGGCAGGGCACGGGCTCGACGTGCTCGTCGATGTCGAGGCCGGACAGGGCCGTACCGGCGTCGCCGACGAGGCTGCGCTCCGGAGCCTGGTCCAGGCAGCGCGCGGCGCTGCGGGACTTCGCTTCCGCGGCATCCAATCCTATTCCGGCCAATTGCAGCATGTCGCGGCGCGCGCCGAGCGGCGCTCCCGCACCTTGGCGCAGGACCGCGCGCTGGCCGCGATGCTCGCCCGCCTGCGCGGCGACGGCATCGAGGTGCCGATCGTCACCGGCGGCGGCACCGGCACGTTCGACCTCGATCCCGAAGCCCGCGTCTATACCGAGTTGCAGGTCGGCTCCTATGTCTTCATGGATGTCGATTACCAGCGCGCGCTCGCCGACGGCAGGAACGCGCCGCCGTTCGAGACCGCGCTCTTCGTCGCGACCGCGGTGGTCAGCGTCAATGCGCCGGACCACGTCACCACCGACGCCGGCCTCAAGTGCTTCGCCACCGACGGTCCGGCGCCGGTGCCCGCTTCCGGCGCGCCGCCGGGCAGCCGCTATGCCTTCTTCGGCGACGAACATGGCAAGCTGACCCCGCCGCAAGGCACCGCGCGGCCGGCGCTCGGCGCACGGCTTGAATGCGTGACGCCGCATTGCGACCCGACCGTGAACCTTTACGATGTCTATCACGTCGTGCGCGGCGACACGCTCGTCGACATCTGGCCGGTGGATGCGCGCGGCCGGCGCTGAGTTATTTCGCCGCCACCGCCTCGACCTCGACCAGCGCTTCCTCGCGCGCGAGCGCCGAGATCACCAGGAGCGTCGAGGCCGGCTTGTGCTCGCCGAGGACGCGCGCGCGCACCTCGCGATAGCCGGCGATGTCCTCCTTGCGCGTGAGATAGTGGTGCACCTTGACGAGATTCTCGAGGCCCATGCCGGCCGCGGCGAGGACATTCTGAATGTTGCGCCACGCCTGCTCGGCCTGGCCCTTGATGTCGCGCGCGAAACTGCCGTCCGGCGTCACACCCAACTGGCCGGCGATATAGAGGATGCGCGCATCGGGGGCGATCTCGATGCCGTGGCTGTAGCCGGTGCCCGGCGCGACCGTGCCGGGATTGTAGGCTTTGTTCATGGCGGACCTCCCGTCCCGCGGTGAGTGGTGGACGGACTCATCAGCGCAGAGTGCGCCGCGTCAAGCGGCGTCTTGGCCAGAGCCAGGGGATCGCCCGGCACTCCGGCACTATTGAGTCGCGGTGGCGTAACCCGCGAGCGTCAGGGTCAGTGTTCCCGTCGCCTCGACGAGCCAGCCATGCGCGTTGGCATAGGACACGGCGCCTTCGAACTCGGCCCGCCCCATCCCGTCCGACAGCAGCGCCGCGCGCAGCAGCGCGACATTGAGGACGCGGCCGGGTGTGGCTTCGAATTCGCCGACGCAGTCGCGGAGAAGGCGTAGCGCGGCTTGCTCGGCGCTCGACGCCACGGGCTCCTTCGCCGGTTGCGGCGGCCGGTTCGGCGCGGCGCCAAAGCGGTCGACGATCTGCTGACCGTCGAGCACGACGGCGCCCGACGGATTGGTGATCGCGTGCACGACGAAGCCGAGCTTCACGAAATGCGCCGCGCGCTCGAGCGCCGCCTGTTCGGTCACGACCCGAGCGGTGCTCCAGCGGCCGTCAAGCGGCGTCTTCGTCTCCCACAGGACGGTCCAAGGCGGGCCGGAGTCCGGCGGCTCCAGGTGATCGCCATGGACGATCATCTTGCGGTAGGGCTGTGCCATCGGCGCCGTCTCCTTCTGCTGCGGCTGTCGTGCGGGCGACGGGTCAAAACCGCGGCGGATGCGCGGCCGCGCCAGCGGACCGCAGCCCCCGCGAGTTTCCATGCTTCCGTGCGGGAGCGTGCCTGCCGGCACCGTTTGGCCGTCCCCGGCCCGGCCGCGGTGGCGCAGCCGGGGTCGAGGGCGCCGACGGAGTCGCCGCCGCCGCCGCCGCCGCGCGGGGATGATCAACCACGGTCAAGGGACGACGGGTCAGCCGCTCGATGTCGCGCAGGAACGCGCGCTCGGAACCATCGCACAGCGACAGCGCTACGCCCCCGGCGCCGGCGCGCCCGGTACGGCCGACGCGATGGACGTAGGTTTCGGGCTCGTTCGGGATGTCGAAATTGATCACATGGGTGATGCCGTCGACATCGATGCCGCGGGCAGCGATGTCGGTCGCGACCAGCACGCGGATACGGCCGTCGCGAAACCCCGAGAGCGCCCGCTGCCGCGCCCCTTGCGATTTGTTGCCGTGGATCGCATCGGCGCCGATGCTGTCGCGCACGAGGCGATCGGCGATGCGGTTGGCGCCGTGCTTGGTCCGCGCGAACACCAGCGCACGGGCGATCCGCGCGTCGCGCAGGATCTCGGTCAGGAGCGCGGGTTTCACCGCGCTTGCGACGAAGATCACCTGCTGCTCGATGCGCGCGACCGTGGAGGCGGCGGGATCGACTTCGACCCGGACCGGCTCCTTCAGCAGACCGGCGGCGAGGCGGGCGATGCCGTCGGGCATCGTCGCCGAGAACAACAGCGTCTGGCGCTCCTTCGGCAGCCGCGCGACGATCCGCTTCACGTCGGGCAGAAAGCCCATGTCGAGCATCCGGTCCGCCTCGTCGAGCACGAAGAACGACAGGCGATCGAAATGCACATGCCCCTGTGCGGCGAGATCGAGCAGCCGTCCCGGCGTGGCGACGAGAATGTCGATACCGCGCGCGAGCGCGCTGACCTGCGGCTGCTGTCCGACGCCGCCGAACACCGTGGCGACGCGCAGCGTGAGATGGCGGCCATAGGTGCGAAAGCTCTCGCCGACCTGCAATGCCAGCTCGCGCGTCGGTGTCAGCACCAGCGCGCGGGGACCGCGTCCGGCGCCGCCCGGCTGCCGCGCCAGATGTTGCAGGATGGGCAAGGCGAAGGCGGCGGTCTTGCCGGTGCCGGTCTGCGCGAGGCCGAGCAGGTCGCGGCCGCCGAGCAGCGGCGGGATCGCCCGCTCCTGGATCGGCGTCGGCACGAGATATTGTTCCGCCGCGAGCGCACGCAGCAACGGCTCGGCAAGGCGGAGATCGGAAAAGGAATTCTGCACTGGGACTCTTTCATAAGCCGGCGCGGCGCGCCGAAATGGGGCGCGGGCGGCGGCATTGGCTGGGCCAGGGTGGCGGAGCGTAGGCATCGCGGCGGCGCACCGCCGGCAACGGCATACGGAGCGATCGTCGCCTCACCCTGGATGAAGCCCGTCCCGCGCGACCGGGAAATTCGGTTGACGAATGAGGTCTCGGAGAAAGCTGTGGCCGAACGGCCAAGCGCGTCGCGCATCCACGAGAAAACTGCTGGGCATGACATAGCGATCCGGGCCGCCCTCGTCAAGCCGGAGCCGGGACTGCAACCTTGACGCGAGCCCTGGAGCATTGCGGGAAAGCGCCGCAGCGGTTATGCAAGACGGCACGACCATAGCCGGGGAGGACGACAATGGCCATCAGCGCCAATCTCGAGCGGCTCATCACGCTGGCCGCGCCGTTGTGGGCCGGCGAGGCCGAAGTGGTCCGCGCCTATTGGACCGCGCCGGTGCGGACGCGGGACACCGATCTCTTGTGGCTGTCACGACAATGCTTCAAGGAATTCTGGGGTTCGGGTGTCAGCAAGTTCGACCGCGGCGGCGTCATCCTCGGCAGCATGAAAAATCTGATCGCCGAGGCGGCGGCGATCGATGTGAGCCTCGAGCGGCACGAGGTCCTGGACGTGCTCGAGGGGATCAAGGCGGAATTCTCGCATTACTGCGCGCTCGCCGACGTCTACGACACGCTGCGGCCGAACGGCGCCCCGCGGCTCAATCCGCAGATGCTCGAATCCTGGCCCGAGGAGGATGCGCTCACGCGCCAGCGCTATGCCGACCAGGATCGCCACGGCGCGCTGGGGATGCGCGCCTGCAAATTCACCGAGGGCGGCTATTGCGCGCTCTTCCGCGAAGGCATGGCGCTCAAGGGCAAGGGCGGCCTCGCCGACCGGATCGCCGACGCCTGCGCCCTGATCTACGAGGACGAGATCGACCACATGCTCGCGGGCGTGGCCGGGATCGACGCGGCCGGGCTCGAGGCGCGCGACTGGACGCTGCTCGGCGAGCTGGTCGTGGCGCAGTTGCGCCAGCGGATCCGCATGCGCAATGAGCAGTTCAGCCACCCGTTGTCCGACGCGCGCATCGCCGCCATCGAGCGCGGCGAGATCGAGCCGGTCCGCTTCGACTACGCCCGCGCCGGCCTGGCCGCGTGAGCCCGCGCGCTCACCCGCCCGGCGCCTGGCGCAGGAAATCGAAATCGCAGCCCTGATCGGCCTGGAGGATGTGGTCGTGATAGAGCCGCGCATAGCCGCGCGGCGGGCGCGGGCGCGGCGGCACCGGGCGGCGCGCCAGCTCCTCGGGTGCGACCAGGAGATCGAGACGGCGCTCCTTGACGCTCAAGCGGATGCGGTCGCCGCTTTGGACGCGCGCCAGGGGGCCGCCGCTTGCGGCATCGGGCGCGACGTGCAGTACCACCGTGCCATAGGCGGTGCCGCTCATGCGCGCGTCCGAAATGCGCACCATGTCCTTGACCCCCGCACGGGCCAATTTCGCCGGGATCGGCAAATAGCCGGCCTCGGGCATGCCCGACGCGCTGGCCGGCCCGGCATGCTGCAGCACGAGAAAATCGTCCGGCGTCACGTCGAGCGCGGGATCGTCGATGCGCGCCGCCATGTCCTCGAGCGAGGTGAAGACCACGGCGCGGCCCTCGCGCTCGAACAGGCGCGGATCGGCGGCGGCGCGCTTCAGGATCGCGCCCTTGGGGGCGAGCGTGCCGAACAGCGCCACCAGCCCGCCCGCCGCCTGTAGCGGCTGATCGAGCGGGCGGATGACGGCGCGATCGACCGGGCCGGCTTCGCCCGCCTCGAGCCGCGCACCCAAGCTCGCGCCGGTGACGGTCAGGCAGTCGCGATGCAGCAGCGGCGCCAACTCGCGCAGCACCGCGCCGACCCCGCCCGCATTGTAGAAATCCTCCATGTAATACGGGCCGGTCGGCTTGAGGTCGACCAGCACCGGCGTCGCGTCGCTCAGGGCGTTGAGCCGCGCGAGCGAGAGATCGAGCCCGGCCCGCCCGGCGATCGCGGCGAGATGCAGCACCGCGTTGGTCGAGCCGCCGATCGCCAGCAGCACGCGCAGTGCGTTCTCGACCGCTTCGGCGGTGACGATGCGCTCGGGCGTGAGGCCCGAGCGCGCCAGCGCCACCGCCGCCGCACCGGTCGCCTCGCCGGCGCGCAGGCGGTCGGCATGGACAGCCGGGATCGCCGCCGTCCCGGGCAGCATCATGCCGAGCGCCTCGGCCAGCGCCGCCATCGTGCTCGCCGTGCCCATGACGGCGCAGGTACCGGCCGTCGTCGCGAGCCGCCCCTCGACCGCGCCGATGGTCGCGGCGTCGATCGCGCCGGCGCGGTACTGCGCCCAGAAGCGGCGGCAATCGGTGCAGGCGCCGAGCCGCTCGCCGCGGAAATTCCCGGTCATCATCGGCCCGGTGACCAGTTGGATCGCCGGCCTTCCGGCCGAGATCGCGCCCATGAGCTGGGCCGGCACGGTCTTGTCGCAACCGCCCACCAGCACGACCGCGTCCATCGGCTGGGCGCGGATCATCTCCTCGGTGTCCATCGCCATGAGATTGCGGAAGGGAAGACTGGTCGGATGCAGGAACACCTCGCCCAGCGACACGGTGGGAAATTCGAGCGGCAGCGCGCCCGCCGCCAGCACGCCGCGCGCCACCGCGGCCACCAGCTCGGGCACGAGGCGGTGGCAGTTGTTGAAGCCGCTGGCGGTATTGGCGATGCCGATCACCGGCCGCGCCAGCATCGCCGCCGAATAGCCCATGGAGCGCGCGAACGAGCGGCGCAGATAGAGCGCGAAATCGCGGTCGCCGTAATCGGTGAGGCCCCGGCCGAGCCCCTGGGGATCCGTCATCCCGTCATTGTCCCAAAGCGCCAGCACCATGGCGAGGGATTTCACCGCCCGCCGTTTCGCCTGGGCCGCCTTGCATCGATGCGGTATAGTTGCGGAGCAGGGATACGCACCGGAAGGGGACCGCAATGAAGACGTTCCTGGCGGTGGTGAGCGACGGCAATGCGGAGGCGGTGATCGAGACCGCCATCCTGGCCGCGCTTCCATTCGAGGGCTGTATCATCGGACTGAACGCCATGACCACGGAATATGCCGTCGTGTTCGGCGGCGAGATGGGATTTTCCGTCTCCTCCGAGGTCGATCGCACGCTCGAGCGCGAGGGTCACGAGCGGCGCGAGCAGGCGCGGGCGCTGTTCCAAAGGGTGATGGCACGCCACGGCATTCCCATCGACGGCAGCCGGGCGAACGGTGTCGGCGCCGAATGGCGCGAGGAGGCCGGGCGGCAGAATGCCGTGGTCGGCACGTTCGGGCGCCTGTTCGACCTCATCATCGTCGAGCGGCCGGCGAAATTGGCCTCGCTCGCCGAGGCGACGCTCGAGGACGCGCTATTCGAAGGCGGCCGCCCGGTGCTGATGGCGCCGCCCGCTGCGCCCAAGGGATTGGGCGAGAACATCGTCATCGCCTGGAACAACAGCACCGAGACGGCGCGCACCGTCGGCTTCGCCATGCCGTTCCTGGCGCGGGCCAAGAGCGTCGAGGTGCTGAGCGTCGAGGGCTCGCAGGTGCCGGGGCCGAGCGGCGACGAGATGGCAGCGATGCTGCGCCGCGGCGGCATCCCGGCGCGCGCGCGCTACGTCGCCTCGCGCGGCCGCAGCACGGCGGGCGAGGTGTTCCTCGCCGAGGCCAAGGCGGCGGGCGCCGACCTCCTGGTCAAGGGCGCCTATACCCAGAGCCGGCTGCGCCAGATGATTTTCGGCGGCGCGACCCGGCACATCATCATGGAGGCCGAGATTCCGGTGCTGCTGGCGCATTGAGCGCGGCGGAACCGGAACCGCTCGGCACCCGTTCGTGTTTGAATGCGTCAACGATGCGAGGAGGTCCTATGGTGAACCGGTTGGGATGGGGCACAGCGGCAGCGTGGCTGCTCGCTGCGGCCATGGCGTCGCAGGCTGGCGCCCAGGAAGTGCTGCACGCGCCCGACGCCGTGCGCGCCTGCCTGTGTCGCGACCAGGCAATGCACGAGCTTGGCGCCTCCCTGAGCACCGAGCGCCAGAACTTCGAGGCGCAAGAGAACGCGGTGAAGGCGCTGGACGAACAGGCGAGCGCCGCCAAGGCCAAGCTCGATCCCGCCGACCTCGCCGCGCGCGAGGCCTATGCCGAGCTGCTGCAACGGCGCGACGCGGCGCACCGGCATCTCGCCGAGTCGACCCCGCAATACAACGCCGCGGTGCGGCGCTACAACGCCGCGGTCATCGCCTATAAAGACGGATGCGCAGGCAAGTCCTATGACGCCGACACCCTCGCCAAGGTGCGCGCGTCGCTGTCCTGTCCGCCGGTCATGGCCGAGGCCAAGCCCTAGCGAGTCCCAGCCGGGCCGCGCCTCACGACGGCGCGGCGACCGGCGCGGAAATCTCGCTGAGCGCGCCGGCGCGGGCGGCACGATAGAAGCAACTGCGCTGGCCGGTGTGGCAGGCAGCGCCGGTTTGATCGACGAGCAGTAGCACGGCATCGCCGTCGCAATCGACGCGCAGCTCGACGAGGCGCTGACCATGGCCCGAGGTCTCGCCCTTGCGCCACAGCGCGCGGCGCGAGCGCGACCAGTAGCACGCCCGGCCGGTCGCCAGCGTCTCCGTCACCGCGTCGCGGTTCATCCACGCGAGCATCAGCACCTCGCCGGTATCGTGCTGCTGCGCCACCGCCGCGACGAGCCCGTCGCGGTCAAAGCGCAACGCCGCCAGCACCGCCGCGAAATCCTTGCCGGGTTCGGTCATCATCTCCTCTCCCCGTCTCGAAGTGCCATCCTAGCACGCGGCGCAAGCGACGGCGCTCCGCCCCCTCGAGGCCAAAGGATTCGCCATCGTTACGGTCGTGCGAAACTTCCGCTTTGCCGCGACCGTGGCCGAACGCCATTATGCCGCCGCCCTTGACGGTATCGGGGCGGATGACCAGGGAAAAGGGGAGCGCGATGCGTCGCAGGTGGATCATGACGGCCGCTGCGCTGGCGTTCGTTGCGGCGGCCGTCTTGTCCGCGGCGGCGCCGGCCGGCGCGCAGATGTCGGGCGGCGCGGTGAAGATCGGCGTGCTGAGCGACATGTCCTCGCTCTATGCCGATATCGGCGGCGCTGGCTCGGTGACCGCGGCGCAGATGGCGGCGAAGGATTTCGGCGGCACCGTCAACGGCGTGCCGATCGAGATCGTCTCGGCCGATCACCGCAACCGGCCCGATCTCGCCGTCCGCATCGTGCGGCGCTGGATCGACCAGGAAGGCGTCGACGCCGTCGTCGACGTGCCGAACTCCGCGGTGGCGCTCGCCGTGCAGCAGCTGATGAAGGAAAAGCGCAAGGTGCTGCTGGTCTCGGGCGCCGCCACGTCGGACCTCACCGGCAAGGCGTGCTCGCCCACCGGCGTGCAATGGACCTACGACACCTATGCGCTGGCGCACGGCACCGGTGCGGCGCTGGTCAAGCAGGGCGGCGATAGCTGGTTCTTCATCACCGCCGACTATGCGTTTGGCCACGCCCTCGAGCACGACACCGCCGCCGTGGTGAGGGGGGCGGGCGGCAAGGTTCTCGGCAGCGTCGACGTACCGCTCAACAGCGACGATTTCTCGCGCTACCTGCGGCAGGCGCAGCAGTCGAAGGCGAAGATCATCGGCCTCGCCAATGCCGGCGGCGATACCATCAATTCGATCAAGCAGGCCGCCGCGCTCGGCATCGTCAAGGGCGGTCAGCGAATGGCGGGGCTCCTGGTCTTCATCTCCGACGTGAACAGCCTCGGCCTCCAGGCCGCGCAGGGCCTGGTTCTGACCTCGGCATTCTACTGGGACCAGAACGACGCGACCCGCGCCTGGTCGAAGCGCTACATGGAGCAGATTCACAAGGTGCCGACCATGGTGCAGGCCGGCGTCTATGGCGCGGTGACGCACTATCTCAAGGCGATCGCCGCGGCCAAGACCGACGACGCGATGAAGGTCATGGCCGAGATGCGCGCCCTGCCGATCAACGACTTCATGACCAAGAACGGCAAGCTGCGCCCCGACGGACGGGTCATGCGCGACATGTACCTCTTCCAGGTCAAGACACCGGCGGAATCGAAATACCAGTTCGACTATCTGAAGCAGCTCGCGGTCATCCCCGCCGCCGAGGCGTTCCGCCCGTTGAGCGAAAGCGCGTGCCCGCTGGTGAAGAAGGGATAGCGCGGCGGCGCGGCGGCGCGCTCAGCTCCGCCAGTGCAGGACGCGGCCCGTGACCGGATTGACGAAGTCGCGTCCCTCGCGCTGGGCGCGGATATATTCCTGTTTCAGCCCGTGATACCAGCGCGCCGGCTGGTCGGCATCGCCGAGCAGCATGAGCTGCGGCGCATGGCGCAGCCCCGCCTGCTGCAATGTCATGATGTCGCGGTCCTGGCCGAGGAAGGCCCGCACGAACGGGCGCAGCAGCGGCTTCAGCGCCCCGAGCCACGGCAGCGTCCAGTAGACCGCATGATTGACCTCGCTCTCGCCGGGTCCGAGCGGCGTCACCGCGGTCAGGTTGACGAGGCGGTGACGGCCGATCGTGATGTCCTCGATGCGCACGCTCGGCAGCCGAAAGCGGATCTCGGTCTCGGGGGCGCGGCCCAGGATGCGATAGGCGAAAGAGTTCCACGACGGCGCATGGCGCTGCATGGTGAATCCCAGCTCGCTCGCCACGAACGCCTTTTCCTTCTCGTGGATCGAGCCGCGCGAGCGCCACCACCAGGCGCGATGGACGAACGGGCCATGCGCAGGATCCATGAGCCCGATCACGGCGTGGTCGATGGCGCAGGGCATGCGCACGCTCTCGAAGAGATCGGGCCCGCGCCCCTCGAAGCCGGGCACCAGCGGCACCGCCGGCGCGCGTTCGGGCGCGGTGCCGAAGAACACCCAGATATTGCCCTGGACCTCGCGGACCGGATAGGCGGCGACGCGGATGCGGCTGAGATCGCGCGCCTGGCCCGCGGCGAGCGCGGGAACTTCGCGGCACTGCCCCGCCGGGTCGAAGCGCCAGCCGTGATAGCAGCATTCGATCGTGCCGCCGGCGAAACGCCCCTTGCTCAAGGGCATGCCGCGATGGGGACAGACGTCGCGCAGGGCGAAGACGCTGCCGTCGGCGGCGCGGCCCAGCAGCACCGGCTCGCCCAGCAGCGTCTTCGCCGCCATCCGCCCGCGCTTGAGTTGCGCCCCCGGCAAGGCGAAGTACCACATTTCGCGCAGCGGCGCCGCGCCGTCGGCTTCCACCATGATCCCCCGGGGCTCGAAGCGCGGGCGAGATTAGCGGCGCCGTAGCGGGGGCGAAAGCCCGGGCTTGACGGCGCGTGTTTTGCTGTTGCGAACCCGCGATCCCCATCAACTTCCACTTTACCTGGAAGTGTTAGCGTTCGCTTGCAGATGCGCCACGAAATGATTAAGGTGCAGCGCACAAATCGCGCCCGCACGACGGTACCGGATATTACCGGTCAAGGCTTAGAGGTGGTTCATGGATGACGTTCCGCGCCGCGGCGCACACCGGGCCTATGCTGTCGAGGATTTGGCGATGGGGATGACGGCGTCCTATCGCCACACCATCACCGACGCCGACGTGCATGCCTTCGCCGACGTCACCGGCGACCACAACCCGCTCCATCTCGACGATGAATTCGCCCGGGCGACCCGGTTCAAGGGGCGGATCGTCCACGGCATGCTGACCGCGAGCTATTTTTCGACCACGCTCGCGATCCTGCCCGGGCCAGGCACCATCTACCTCTCGCAGTCGCTCAATTTCCGCGCGCCGGTGCGGATCGGCGACACGGTCGAGGCGCGCGTCACCGTGGCCGAGATCATCGCCGACAAGGGGCGCGTCCTGTTGAAGACCGAGTGTCGGGTCGGCGACACCATCGTGGTCGACGGCGAGGCGATGGCGTTGGTGCCGAAGCGCGGCTGAACCGCGGCGCGGCTTTGCCGCGCTTCCCGCTACCCAGCGGCCTTGAGGCGCTCTATCTTGCCGGCCCGATAGGGGCGGCATCGCGGGTCATGCGCATTCTTCGCCACGCCACGGCTGCCGGCCGCGACCGCGGTGCGGTTCTTGCCATCGGCAATTTCGACGGCGTCCATCTCGGCCACCAGACCGTGATCGCCGAAGCGCGCGCGCGCGCGCGCGCGGCCGGCGCCGCCTTCGCGGTCCTGACCTTCGAGCCGCATCCGCGCGCCGTGTTCCAGCCCGGCACCGCGCCGTTCCGCCTCACGCCCTTCCGCGACAAGGCGCGGCTCATGGCCGAACTGGGGGTCGAGCTTCTCGTCGCGCATCGCTTCGACCTCGCCTTCGCGCAGCGCAGCGCCGAGGATTTCGTCGGCACCATCCTGGTCGAGGGAATGGGCGCGCGCCACGTCGTGGTGGGCTATGACTTCGTCTTCGGCAATCGCCGCCGCGGCACGCCCGTGGTGCTGCGCACGCTCGGCGATGCCCAGGGCTTCGGCGTGAGCGTGGTCGATCCGGTGACGAGCGCGAGCGGCGCGATCTATGCCTCGACCGGCATCCGCGATCATCTTGCCCACGGCCGTCCGCGCGAGGCGGCGTCCTTGCTGGGCCGGCCGTGGGAAGTCGGCGGCCGCGTCCGCGGCGGCGACCGGCGCGGCCGCACGATCGGGTTTCCGACCGCCAACCTCGCGCTCGGCGACTATCTCCGCCCCGCCTCCGGCGTCTATGCCGTGCGCGTCGGGATCGAGGATGGGGCGGGAACGCGCTGGTACGACGGCGCCGCCAATCTCGGCTGGCGCCCGACCGTCGGCGGTCAGGATCTGCGGCTCGAGGCGCATCTGTTCGATTTCGCCGACGATCTCTATGGCCGCCGGCTCAGGGTCGCGTTCATCGAGCATCTGCGGCCGGAGCGCCGCTTCGCCGGGCTCGACGCGCTCAAGGCGCAGATCGCCGAGGACTGCGCGCGCGCCCGCGACGTGCTGGCAGCACCCGCGCCCGCGCTCGTCGTGCCGGAAGCGGGCGATCATGCGTAGGACGGTGGTGGCGCTCTATGCCATGCTCGTCGCCGGCAACCTCGCCGCCTGGGCTTGGGCCGCGGCATCGTTCCACGCCTATCCGGTCCTGCTCGGCACCGCGTTCCTCGCCTATGGCTTCGGGCTGCGCCATGCGGTCGATGCCGACCATATCGCCGCCATCGACAGCGTCACGCGCACGCTGATGCAGCGCGGCCGGCGGCCGGTCGCGGTCGGGTTCTGGTTCTCGCTCGGCCATTCGACGGTGGTGATCCTGGCCTCGGTCGCGGTGGCCGCGGCGGCGGGCACGATCGAGCGGCGCTTTCCCGCGTTCCGCGCGCTGGGCGGCACCGTCGGTACCATGGTCTCGGCGCTCTTCCTCTTTGCGGTCGCGGCACTCAATCTCGTCGTCCTCAAGGCGGTGTGGCGCGCCTTCTGCAACGTCCGCCGCGGCGGGCGGATGGCGGCGGACGCGCTCGACCCGTTGCTCGCGCAGCGCGGCCTGCTCGGCCGGCTGTTCCGGCCGCTGTTCCGGCTGATCGGCGCGAGCTGGCACATGTATCCGCTGGGATTCCTGTTCGGCCTCGGCTTCGACACGGCGAGCGAGATCGCGCTCCTGGGCATCGCCGCCGCCGGCGCCGCCAAGGGCATGGCGATCTGGTCGATCCTGATCTTTCCGGCGCTGTTCACCGCCGGCATGGCGCTGGTGGACACCACCGACAGCGTGCTGATGGTGGGCGCCTATGGCTGGGCCTTCGTCAAGCCGATGCGCAAGCTCTATTACAACCTCGTCATCACGCTGGTATCGGTGCTGGTGGCGGTGGTGGTGGGTGGCATCGAGGCGCTCGGCCTGGTCGCCGACCGGCTTGGCCTGGACGGCGGGGTCTGGCGCGTCATCGCCGCGCTCAACGGCAATTTCGGCGGCCTCGGCTATGTCATCATCGCGATCTTCGTGCTCGCCTGGCTGGTCTCGGCGCTGATCTATCGCTTCCGCGGCTTCGACGAGGTCGAGGCGGAAGAGGGCTAGGCGCCGTTGCCGGGGGTCATACTGGGCGCGATTCTGCCGGTGCTGCTGACGGCGCTGGTGGGTTATGGCTGGACGCGCTCGGGCCGCGCCTTCGACGGGACGACACTGACGCTGCTCGTCACCGATCTCGGCATGCCGTGCCTGATCTTCGCCAGTTTCGCCAAATCCGCCATGCCGGCCGCCGCCTTCGCCCAGGCTGCGGCGGCGGTGACGGCGATCATCCTCGCGCTCACGGCCGCGGGATGGGGAACGCTGCGGCTGTTCCATCTGTCGCCGCGCATCTATCTGCCGTCGCTGGCGTTCCCGAATGTCGGCAATCTCGGCATGCCGCTCGCGCTTTATGCCTTCGGGCAGGAGGGGCTCGGCGTTGCGATCGTGTTCTTTACCGTCACCTCGGTCATCAACTTCACGCTCGGTCAGGCGATCGCGGCGGGCACGATGAGCTGGCGCGACATTTTGCGCATGCCGCTCATCTACGCGGTCGTGCTGGGGCTCGCGGCGAACGCGGCAGGCTTCGAGCCGCCGCCCTGGCTCGCCAACATCCTGTCGCTGCTCGGCGGCATCACCGTGCCGCTGATGCTGCTGCAGCTCGGCGCCTCGCTCGGCCGGCTCAAGGTGGCGTCGCTGCCGCGGGCGTTCCTGCTGTCGCTGGTGCGCATCGGGATGGGCGCGGCGATCGGCTTCGCGGTGACGGCACTGTTCGGCGTGCATGGGACGACGCGCGCGGTGCTGATCCAGGACAGCGCCATGCCGGTCGCCGTGTTCAGCTATGTCTTCGCGCTGCGCTGGAACAACCGGCCCGAGGAGATCGCCGGCCTCGTCGTGGTCTCGACCCTGATGGCGATCCTCACCGTGCCGGCGCTGCTCTATCTGCTCGTCGGCTGAGGGTGGGGCGCGCGGTTGACGGCTGCGTTGCGTGAAGGCGGCAGACCGGGAACCGCGAGGCGCGCCGATGCGCGATCCTCGCGGTGGGACAAGCGAAACTCACGTCAGTGCACTGTCACCCTAATTTCCGCTGCCAAGCGTGACGAGCTTGGATGACGACCGCAAGTAGAAGAGCCAGTAGGGATCAACGATGCTAAACGTATCGCTCTCGTCATCAAATTCGACAATTCGCTGCGTCGGATTACGTGCTCCATCCCATCGCGTTAGTTTATCCTATCAGGGCGCGATCTCGCGCCGCTCGGCCGAGCGTGCCCCGCCGCGGTTGACGGTGCCCGTTTCTTCCCCCTATGGTCGCCGGCATGGTCACGGCCAAGGCGCGGCAGAACCTGCGAATTCGCCGCCCGGCCCTCGTCTGAGGGCCGGGTCCATCGCCGTTTCGCGCCGCCACCGCCCCCGCGCGGGCACGCCCGTGAGTTCCTCGCCATGACCGCCGACTATCGCCCGACCGTCTTCCTGCCGCAGACCGAGTTCCCGATGCGCGCCGACCTGCCGCAGCGCGAGCCGGTCCTGCTCGAGCGCTGGCGCGCGAACGATCTCTATGGCCGGCTCCGCGCCGCCGCCCAGGGCCGCGAGAGATTCGTCCTCCACGACGGCCCGCCTTATGCCAACGGCAATCTCCATATCGGCCACGCCCTCAACAAGATCCTGAAGGACGTGATCAACCGCGCCGAGCAGATGCTGGGCAAGGACGCGGTCTATGTCCCGGGCTGGGACTGCCACGGCCTGCCGATCGAATGGAAGATCGAGGAGGATTACCGCGCCGCCAATCGCTCCAAGGACGACGTGCCGGTGCTCGAGTTCCGGCGCCAGTGCCGCGACTTCGCCGCCCACTGGATCGGCATCCAGAAGACCGAGTTCCAGCGCCTCGGCGTCGGCGGCGACTGGGATCATCCCTACACCACCATGAGCTTCGCCGCCGAGGCGCAGATCGTGCGCGAGATCGGCAAGTTCCTGATGAATGGCGGGCTCTACAAGGGCTCGAAGCCGGTGATGTGGTCGGTGGTCGAACAGACCGCGCTCGCCGAGGCCGAAATCGAATATCACGACCACCGCTCGGACACGGTGTGGGTGAAATTTCCCGTTGCCCAGAGCGCGCGCCCCGAACTCGCGGGCGCCGCGGTGGTGATCTGGACGACGACGCCGTGGACGCTGCCGGGCAACCGCGCCGTCGCCTATGGCGCCGCTATCTCCTACTGCGTCGTCACCGTAGCAGCGGCCGCCGAGAACAGCCTCGCGCATCCGGGCGAGCGCCTGGTGATCGCCGCGGCGCGGCTCGAGGCCGCCGCGGCGGAATGCGGCTTCACGCCCGACGTCACGGCGACGCTCACCGGCGCCGATCTCGCCGACACGGTGCTGCGCCATCCGCTCGCGGGTCAGGGCTATGATTTCGCGGTGCCGCTCCTGCCCGGCGGCTTCGTCACCGAGGAGGACGGCACCGGCTTCGTCCATATCGCCCCGGGCCACGGCGCCGACGACTATGAGCTGGGCCGCGAATTCGGCCTCGAGGTGCCGCAGACGGTGGCCGGCGACGGGACCTACTATCCGCATGTGCCGCTGTTCGCCGGCCGCCGCGTCTATCGCCAGGACGGCAAGACCGGCGACGCCAACCGCGCGGTGATCGACGCGATCCGCGGCGCCGGCGCGCTCTTGGGCCAGGGGCGGCTCGTCCATTCCTATCCGCATTCCTGGCGCTCCAAGGCGCCGCTCATCTTCCGCAACACGCCGCAATGGTTCATCTCGATGGCGACCAACGGGCTGCGCGCGCGCGCGCTCGAAGCGATCGACGCCACGCGCTGGATTCCGCCGCAGGGAAGGAACCGCATCCGCGCCATGGTCGAGCAGCGGCCCGACTGGTGCATCTCGCGCCAGCGCGCCTGGGGCGTGCCGATCGCGGTGTTCGTCGATCGTCGCACCGGCGAGCCGCTGCGCGACCAGGCGGTGGTCGACCGTATCGCCGCTGCGTTCGAGCGTGACGGCGCCGATGCGTGGTATGCGACCGACCCGCGGCAGTTCCTCGGGCCGGGACGCGATCCCGCCGATTACGAGCAGGTGACGGACATCGTCGATGTCTGGTTCGACAGCGGCGCCACCCATAGTTTCGTGCTCGAGGCACGGCCGGAGCTCGAATGGCCGGCATCGCTCTATCTCGAAGGGTCGGATCAGCATCGCGGCTGGTTCCATTCCTCGCTGCTCGAGGCCTGCGGCACGCGCGGGCGGGCGCCCTATCGCGCCGTCCTCACTCACGGCTTCGTGCTCGACGAGGACGGCCGCAAAATGTCGAAGTCGCTCGGCAATGTGGTCTCGCCTCAGGACGTCGTCACGGCAAGCGGCGCCGACATCCTGCGCCTGTGGGTGGTGGCGTCGGATTATTCCGAGGATCTGCGCATCGGCCCGGAGATTCTGAAATACCAAGCCGATGTCTATCGCCGGCTGCGCAACACGCTGCGCTATCTCCTCGGCAATCTCGCCGGGTTCGACGCGGCGGAGCGGATCGCGCCCGCCGCCATGCCCGAGCTCGAGCGCTTCATCCTGCATCGCCTCGCCGAGATGGACGCGCTGGTGCGCGACCGCGCCAGAGCCTATGACTTCCACACGCTGTTCACCGCGCTCCACAATTTCTGCGCGGTCGATCTTTCCGCGTTCTATTTCGACGTGCGCAAGGACGCGCTCTATTGCGACGCGCCGGCGGCGCCGCGGCGGCGCGCGGCGCGCACGGTGCTCGACCGCGTGTTCGATTGCCTCGCGCGCTGGCTCGCGCCGGTGCTGTGCTTCACCGCCGAGGAGGCGTGGCTGGCGCGGCACGGCACCGCGCTGGAGACCAGCGTTCATCTCGAGCTCTGGCCCGCGCTGCCGGATTCCTGGCGCGATCCGGCACTCGGCGCGAAATGGACGCTGATCCGCGAGCTCCGCCGCGTCGTCACCGGCGCGCTCGAACTGGAGCGGACGAAGAAGCGCCTGGGCTCGAGCCTTCAGGCCGACATCGAGGTCTTCGCCGCGCCCGCTCACGTCGCGGCGCTCGCCGGGCTCGACCTCGCCGAAATCTGCATCACCTCGTCCGGCACCATCGCCGCCGCCGCGGTGCCGGACGATGCCTTCACGCTTGCCGACGTGCCCAACGTGGGCGTGCGCGTGCGCCGCGCCGCCGGCGAGAAGTGTCAGCGCTGCTGGCGCATTCTCCCCGAGGTCGGCAGCGCCCAACCGGACGATCTGTGCCGGCGTTGCACCGAAGCGGTGGCGGCGCTCGACCTCGCCGCGGCGGAGCGCGGTTGAGCATGCGCCTCGGTCTCGCGGTCGCGGTGGTGGTGGCGGCGGCCGATCAGCTCGCCAAGGCCTGGGTGCTGCAGTTCTTCGCCGCGCACGGCGACGCCGGGCGGCGCGTGCCGGTCACGCCGTTCTTCAATCTCGTCCTCACCATGAACCGCGGCATGAGCTTCGGCCTGTTCAATACCGGCGCCGCCTTCAACGCCGTGATCTTCGCCGCGCTCGCCACCATCATCGTCGCGGCGCTGCTGGTCTGGCTCGCCCGCACCCGCGAGGCCTGGCTCGCGATCGCGATCGGGCTCGTCGTCGGCGGTGCCGCCGGTAATGTCGCCGACCGGCTCACGCGCGGTGCGGTGGTCGATTTCCTCGACTTTCACTGGGGCGCGTGGCACTGGTTCAGCTTCAACCTGGCCGACGCCGCGATTTCCGTGGGCGTCGCGCTGATGTTGATCGACGGGTTGCGCGGCCGGCGCGAAACGCGTAATTAGCATTGCGGACGGAGTGTAGCCGTGGTTCATCGATCCTGGTTCGTCGCCCTCGCCGCCGTTCTGCTCATCGGCCCGGTCCTCGGCGGCTGCGACAGTTTCAGGCGCGCGATCGGTGCCGAGAAGGTCATGCCGGACGAGTTCGACGTGGTCTCGCGTGCGCCGCTTTCGGTTCCGCCCGATTTCTCGCTGCGGCCGCCGCGCATCGGCGAGCCGCGGCCGCAGGAAGTGCCGCCGGTCGAGCAGGCGCGCGAGACCGTGTTCCGTGTCGGCGCCAACCCGAGCGGCAAGCTGCCGCCCGCCGCCGATCAGCGCAGCCCCGGCGAAAGCGAGCTGCTGCGCGAAGCCGGCGCCGCCAATGCGCCCGCCGACATCCGCCAGCTCGTCGACACCGATGCGGCATCCGCGAGCCAGATGAGCGACAGCTTCGTCGACAAGCTGGCGTTCTGGCGCAAGGACGACAAGCCCGCCTCGCCCGATCGGGTGATCAACCCGTCCGAGGAGGCGGAGCGCCTGGCGATGCTGAAGCAGGACAGCAAGCCGGCCGGCACGGCCGCGACGGCCACCGCGGCGACGCCCTCGCCTGCGGGCCTGACCGGCACGCCGACGATCGAGCGAACCAAGCCCGAGCCGACGTCGATCCCGGGCTTGTCCTGGCTCAGCAACCTGTTCTGATCTGACGCCGGCATCGGCCGCGGACCGGGATGGTGGTGGCGCCGGCGCCGGCGCCACGGCACAATGGTGCCGGCATGACGATCCGCCAGCTTCCGCCCGTCGTCGTCAACCGCATCGCCGCCGGCGAGGTGGTCGAGCGCCCGGCCGCGGCGGTCAAGGAACTGGTCGAGAACGCGATCGATGCCGGCGCCGCCCGCATCGAGGTAACGCTCGCCGAAGGCGGCCAGAGCCTCATCGTCGTCAGCGACGACGGCATCGGCATGAGCCGCGACGAGCTGGCGCTGGCGGTCGAGCGCCATTGCACCTCGAAGCTTCCCGACGACGATCTCCTGTGCATCGCCAGCCTCGGCTTCCGCGGCGAGGCGCTGCCGTCGATCGGCGCGGTGAGCCGGCTCGTGCTGACGAGTCGCCGCCGCGGCGCCGATACCGCCTGGAGCCTCGCGGTCGAGGGCGGCGCCAAGGGCACCCCCGTCCCCGCGGCGCACCCGCCCGGCACCCGCGTCGAGGTGCGCGATCTCTTCTATGCGACGCCGGCGCGTCTGAAATTCCTCAAATCTTCGCGCGCCGAGCGCGAGCAGGCGGTCGACGCCGTGGCGCGGCTCGCCATGGCCCATCCCGCGATCGCCTTCACCGTCAGTGCTGAGGACGGCCGCGTCTTGCTGCGTCTTCCGGCCGCCGCCGCGGATGCCGATGCCGAGACCGCGCGCCGGCAGCGTCTTGCCGCGGTGCTGGGACGCGACTTCGCCGACAACGCGGTGGCGGTCGATGCGGCGCGCGACGGGGTGCGCATCGCCGGATTGGCGAGCCTGCCGACGCTGAACCGCGCCACCGCGCGCGATCAGTATCTCTTCGTCAATTCCCGGCCGGTGCGCGACCGCCTGCTCGTCGGTGCCGTCCGCGGCGCCTATCAGGATTTTCTCGCGCGCGACCGCCATCCGATGGTGGCGCTGTTCGTCACCTGCCCCGCCGACGCGGTCGACGTCAACGTCCATCCCGCCAAGACCGAGGTCCGCTTCCGCGACGCGGGGACGGTGCGCGGGCTGATCGTCGGCGCGCTGCGCCACGCGTTGACGGCGGCGGGCCATCGCGCCGCGACCACCGTCGCGGATGCGGCGCTCGTCGCCTTCACGCCGCATTCGGGCCGCCCCGGTTTCGCCTATCCGTCCGCGCCCGCCGGTCCGGGATTCGCCGAAGCGGCCGCGTCCTACGTGTTCCAGGCGCCGCTCGACGCGGACCTCGCCCCGGCGGCGCGGCCGGCGTCGACGCTGCCAGAGGCCGCGTCCTATCCGCTCGGCGCCGCGATGGCGCAACTGCACGAGACCTATGTCGTGGCGCAGACCGCGGACGGCATCGTCATCGTCGATCAGCATGCCGCGCACGAGCGTCTCGTCTATGAGCGGATGAAAGCGGCGCTCGCGGCTTCGGGCGTGCCGCGGCAGATCCTGCTCTTGCCGGAAATCGTCGAGCTCGACGCGGCGGCCGCGGCACGCCTGGCGGCCCGCGCGCCGGAACTCGCCGAGCTCGGCCTCGTGCTCGAGGGCTTCGGCAGCGGCGCCGTCGTGGTGCGCGAGGTGCCGGCGCTCGTTCCCGGGCTCGATGTCGCGGCGATGGTGCGCGACCTCGCCGACGAGATCGCCGAACTGGGCGATGCGCTCGCCTTGAAGGAGCGGCTCGAGAGCGTGTGCGGCACCATGGCCTGTCACAGCAGCGTGCGCGCCGGGCGCCGCCTCACGCCAGACGAGATGAACGCGCTGCTGCGCCAGATGGAGGCGACGCCCCATTCCGGCCAGTGCAATCACGGCCGTCCCACCTATGTCGAGCTGAAGCTCGCCGATATCGAGCGCCTGTTCGGGCGGCG
>DATKQE010000108.1:0-8224 GCA_035532935.1 Allostellaceae bacterium | reverse complement strand
GCCGCGGCGGAGGCGGTGGCGTGCCTGGCGGTGGTCGCGCTCGGCACGCCCGCGCTCGGCGAGGCGATCGGCGGCCTGGAGGCGGCGGCGCTCGGCCAGGACCGCTGGCCGCTCGACGCGCTGGTCGCGGAAGTGCGGGCGGCGCCGCAGGCGATGTGCCGGGCGGCGCGGGCGTTCGAGCTGCTGGGCCGGGCGGTGCAGCTCTGGCTGGAGTTCCGCGGCGCCGACGAGGCTTTTGCCCGGATCGAGCCGCGGGAGCGCGGCCCGCCGTGAGAAGCGGCCGGCACGGCCCCGGATCGAGTTCGTGGGCCGCACCGGCCGCTTCCGCTCAGGCGGAAGATTGCGACAAAAACCCGTTCGGATCGATGCCCGCTCGGATTGAAGCGCGACGGGCAAAGGAGGTTTTCGTGCGCCACGGGAATATAGCGCGCCGGCCGGAAAATGCCAGGAAAAATGCCGGGGCCGGGTGCGCCGCTCATGAAAAATTCATAGTCGGGATCAGCGACGATCGCGAGCCGAACGGCGGCGTGCCATGAGCGCGCGGGCCTTGGGCTGGGCGTGGCAGCAGCATCCCGCGCAGCGCGGCGGCACGGCAAAGTTGGTGCTGGTGGCGATCGCGACGGCGGCCGACGGGGACGGCGTGGCGGCCGAGCTCAGGCAGGTCGATATCGGGCGCATGTGCCGGCTGGAATGGCGCTCGGTGCGGCGGCCGCTCGCCGTGCTGCGCGCGGAGGGGCTGGTGGTGCGCTACGGAGCCGGGATGCGGCTGGAAATGCCGGAGCGCCCCGAGGAACGCGTGCGGCGGCCAGGCTACGCGGCCGATCCGGCGCAAATGCCGATGTTTCCGCTCGCGGCTGGAGGTGCGCCATGAGCGCGCACAGCCGCGGAAAGGGCGGCCTCATGGATCACGCCGGAGTACGTCTGGCGTTCCGGACCGGCCAGGTCGAGACCAGTACCGCCGCGATGGAATTCTCGGTGGCGCAAATCGCCGGGTCGTTCGAGCACAAAGATGATCCAGGCGCTCGCGCCCTCGTCGCAGCAGCGCGAGCGCTGGCGAACGATCTCGGTGTGTGCCGAACCACGCTCGGCGAGTTGGCGACGAAAACCAAGGCGGTTGCGGCGTGCATGGCCGCAGCCCGCAGCACGGTGGACGATCTCCGGCAAGATTGCGGCGGTGGCTTGCGACGGCAACTTTGTTCGTCGTCGTCCGAGATCGCGCTGTCGCCATGCGCCGTCGACGGAAGCGTGTGATGGCGTGGCAGGCGAAGGGGGCGGTAGAGCGGTGGCAGCGCGTGCTCACGCCGGCGATGTTCGCGGTGGCGATGTTCGTCGGCAACGCCTGCGACGAGTCTGGCGCGGCGCGGCGGCCGCTGTCGGTCGATGAAATTGCGGAAAAGACCGGGATTCATCGGCGCACCGTGTTTCAGATCGAGCGCGTGCTCGACGACGCGGGACTGTTCCGGATCGAGCGGATTCCGGGTGAGCAACCGACGATCAACATTGATCTTGCGGCGGCGCGGCCGGATGGGCGGCTTGTTCTCTGGCCGGCGCAACGCGCGGGCCGGCCGGCCGATCCGCAGCTCGAGCTGCCGCTGTCCGGGAGCGCCGAGATTCACTCGGTCAGTGAATCTAAGATTCACTCGGCCAGTGAATCTAAGATTCACTCCCCTATACTTGAATCCTCAAAGGAAGATTCCTCAAAGATCCCTTCGCTTCGCTCAGGAGCGCGCCCCGAGCGGCGCGCTCGCGACGACGACAATCCTCGTGGGCAGCTTTGGAGGGAAGGAAGCGCAGCACTCCGGCGCCTGACCGGGATGCCGGAGGGCGGCGCCAGGCGGCTGCTCGGGCAGCTGCTGCGCGATGCGAGCGACGATTGCGCGGCGGTGCTGGGCGCGCTGGCCGAGGCCCTGGACATGCGCCCGGTCGATCCGGTGGCGTGGCTCACCCGCGCGGTGCGAAAACGCGGCGAGAAGCGGAGCTCGCTCAGCCAGATCATCGAGGACTGGGACCTTCCGAGCCTCGCCGAGATGGACGCGGCCGCCGCGGCCTCCATGGCCGAGATGGTGGCGGCGTCGGGGGGCCGGCTCGGCATGCCGGACGCGCCACGGGTGTCGCGGTGATCTCGGAGATGGAGCTGCGGCGGCACGTCGCGGCGTGGCTGACGCGCCTGGCCGGCTTGACCGAGGCGAAGGTGAGGCCGGACAAGAACGACATCGCCGATCGCGCGGAAATCCTCGCCAGGCATTTTCCGCACGCCGCGTTCACCACCGAAAGCCTGGATGCGGTGGCCACCGGCCTGACCTGGTGGCCGGCGCTCGACGTGATCCGCAACAAGCTGGCCGAGTGGTGGCAGGAACACGGGCCGAAGCGGCTGTACGCCGACGACCAGGCCGGCTTGGCAAAATTGTCGGACGAGGCGCAGGCGTGGGTGCGCGGCTGGCAGGATGCCGCGGCGCAGGGCGCGGAACGGCTGGCGCATTACGAGAAGATTTTTCGTCACCAGGGCGCGCACGTCGACGTGGCGATCGGCTACCTGATCGCGATCGGCGCGTGGCGAAAACCGGACCCGCGTTACGACGCGGTGCAGGCGGCGCTGAAAGCGGAATGGGACGATCCCGCCGGCATCCTGGGCAAGGTCGCGGCGCTGGAAGCCGACAAGGACAATGCGCTGGCGCCTATGCTGCTGGGCATGCTGGCGGCGCTGGTGAAGCGGCACGCGCCGCAGCACCTCGGGCTGCTGCCGCCAGCGGTGCTGGTGAAGGCAGGCGTTGGGGAAGCTGTGCCGGCTGCGGCTGCTGCTTCGCTCGGATCGTTCGCGACCGAGGCGGAAGTGGTGCGGGCGCGCATGGAAGCCGCGGCGCTGCCGCAGCCGAAGCCGAGCTATCTGACGCCTGAGCAGCTTGCCCGCCATCGCGCCGAGCGGCCGCTGCTGGTGCCGCTGCCGGGCCATCCCGATTGGAAGGGCGCACCGGAGCCGGCGGCGTGAGCGGGCGGCGAAACAACCGGAGCGATATCGGAGCGCCGAGCCGTATCTGGTCGGTGGGCGACTGGCGCATCTTCGATGCGCTGCCGATATGGGCACGACGCGTGCTGCAGGACGCGACGATCCAGTTTCACCACCGCGGCTGCGCGGCGTTTATTCGCGAGGGCCGACGCGGCAAAGCGTCGGTTTCGCACGTAGCCGATGCGCTGGCTCGGGCATGCGAGCTCGCCGAGGTTGCCGAGCTGAGCGCGTTCGCCGCGGCGTACGAGGCGGAGTTCGGCACCAAGCTGCCGCACGTGGCGGCGCGGACGGCGGCGATGCGCTACGGCGAGCGGGCTCCGTGACTGACGATGAAGCAATCGCCGAGTACATCGCCCGGCGCGGCGCGACGCGATGCCCGGCCGCGTTCGCGGCGAAAAGCACTGCGGCGATCAGCGCCGAAGATCGCGTCCTGCAAGCGGGGCGCGGACCTGATCCGGACGGCGATTTATGGCGGTCCAAGCGCTACAGGAAAATCCCCGAGCGCGATCTGGCGCTCGTCGAGGGGGAACTGCCCGCGGGGCCGCCCGGATCGTACACCCTGCAGATCAGAGACCGGATAGTCGGGCCGCGCTGGGGGGGCCGCATCTACGTGGCGCGCGTGCTGCGCGAGCTGGTCGCGCTGGGGCGGGCTGGCTGCGACGGCGCCGACAAGCAGCCCCGCTATTGGCGCGCCCGGTGAGTAGGGCGACTGACGAGGTGAAGATGTGGGTCCGCTGGCACGACCGGCGCGTCGGGGCGCCGGCGCCGGTCACCGATCGCGCCGATGCCGATCCGGTGCGCCATGCGCGTCGGGTGCTGGCGCGGGAATGCCCGGAGGCGCTGGCGATCGTCGCCGAGCGCGAACAATCGTCGGCGCGGCGCGCCGCATGACGGGGCGGATGGCGCCGGCTCGACCTGGACACCTGGCACGACCAGCAACTCGCCTCGGAGCATCTGAAGCGGCTGCTGATCAACCGCCTCGATTGCCTGGTCGCGCATATCGCAGACGATGACGGTCTCGTCGTCGAGCCGGAGGAGATGGCGGCGTGGGAGCGGCGGCCGGCGTGACGGGGCCCGGCTACGGGATCGAGGAACGCGGTCCTCGGGATCCTCGACCCGGGGATGCGGCGCGCGGGCGGCCGCGGCGGGCGGGCGGCAGCGGCGGATCGAGCGGACCGAACCGCGCGACGTAACGCGCCAGGAGCGTGGTCTGGCAGGTGAGCGGACGGTCGCGCTCCAGGCCGGCGTAGCTCGACGCCGAGAGGCCGAGCGCGGCGGCGGCGGCGCGGCGGGACCAGCCGAGCGCGGCGCGCCAGGCGCGGAGATCGGCAGCGGTCACTTCCAGCGGCGTTCAGCCGAGAGCGCCCGCCGATATTCCAGGCGTATCAGGGCAATCAGCCCGTCCGGCGACGTCCAGAGCGTGGGGCCGCGGCTTGAGAGCAGGTCGCACACCTGCTGCCCGAGCGTTCCGGGGTGCTCGTCGTCCGTCTCGCGCACGTAACCGCCGCCTGGGGGCACCCAGAACTGGCGAACGCGCTCCTCGCCGAGATCGCTCTCGTCACGCAGGTAAACCGTGTCGCCGGATTGCCATGTGCGTCGGCTGCGGTTCGGGTGGCTGGTCATGACAGCACCTCTCGGACCCACTGCTCGGCCGCCGCCTGAGCATCAAAATGCCGACCCTCGCCGAATTCCTCCGAGATGCCGAGCAGTTCCAACGCATCGAACGAGAGTTTTGCGGTCCAGCACATCACGTCGCGATTGCCGCGCGACGGATAGCCGTAGAGCAGCCGCCCGACCTCGACGCCGTCGCACTGGATAGAGAACGCGGGGTCTGTGAACCGGGGGCGGCTGGGAGCGGCGAAGTCGATTTGGCGGCTCATCTCTGGTCTCCGCCCCTGATCCGCGGGGCGCCGGTCGTCTGAGGAGAAATATAGGCAGCAATTTGCTGCTGGTCAACAGAAATCAGCCGCAAATTGCGAGGTATTTTTGCATGGCGGGTCGCGGAGCCATGCGTGGCGGGCGAGGCAGGCGAATTTTGCCCGTGCGCCCCAAAAACGGGTGTGATATTGAGTATAGTCGGCCATCAGGCACGCGCGGCCAGATAGCTCCCATGAAACGCGGCAAGAACAGGCAAGAATTCGCGGCAATAACCACGGCTGGCGGGCGGCAGATCGCAGTATAAGCGCCGCAGCGTGCGGTATAAGAGCCGTTATCCGGCGGTTTTTCACGGCGCTATTCGCAACAAAATCAGAGAGTTGACCGTGACGCAGCCGCTGGCGGACCAGGTGCTCCTCCGCATGTGGCTGCACGGCCGCGGCCATAACACCGCCGCGGCCTACCGCGCCGACGCCGAGCAGATGCTGCGGGCCGCCGGAAAACCGCTCGGGACGATCGGCCTCGGCGACCTCCAGGCCTGGGCCGACGGCCTGGCGCGGCTGGCGCCGGCGAGCCGGGCACGGAAAATCGGCGCGATCAAATCGCTGTTCCGCTACGCGGTCGATACCGGCGCGCTCGGCGCCGATCCGGCGCGCGGGCTGAAAGCGCCGCGGCCCGACATGCTGGCCGCCGAGCGCATCCTCACCGCCGAGCAGGTGGCGCGCATGATCGGCGCGGAATCCTGCCCGCGCCGGCACGCGCTGCTGCGGCTGCTCTACCTGTGCGGGCTGCGGGAGGCGGAGGCGGCTGGCCTCGCGTGGCGGCACATGCTGCCGCGCGGGAAGGCGGGCTGCGCAAAAATCCTGGGCAAAGGCGGCAAAGCGGCCCTGGTCGACGTCCCGCCCGATCTCTGGCGCGAGGTGGCCGCGCTCAATCCCTCCGGCGGTGCCGAGGCGCCGGTGATCCCGGGCCGCGGCGGCGGGCCCATCTCGATCGACGCGGTCTATCGCGCGGTGAAGCGGGCGGCGCGGCGGGCCGGATTGCCGGCCGCGGTATCGCCGCACTGGCTGCGCCACGCGCACGCGAGCCACGCGCTCGATCGCGGGGCGTCGCTGGCGGTGGTGCGCGACGGGCTGCGCCACGCCGACGTGCGCACGACCAGCCGCTACCTGCACGCCAAGCCCGGCGCCTCGAGCTCGAGCTTCCTGAGCGGCTGATCTGAAATCCGGATAGCCACTGCGCCCGAAAATCCGGCGGCTCGGTGCCTCTGCCCCCCCCGCCGTTGCACCGATTGCACCCGCCGTCCCGACGCTGGCCTGTACGGCCATCCTGAGCCCGGGGCGTGGCATGTGGCCGCCGCGCGATACTGCTATTGGAAAAATGAGACATAGTTGTCATCTTCCTGCTACCGCGATCCAGCGAGGATCGATATCCGAGTATGCCGAGGGTTACGGTTGACGCCGGCTGGGTGATCCCGGCCGGCGAGGCTATGATCGAGCTCGACCACGCCGGCGATCCGCCGGAGGCGCCCGGCCCGGTCATCCTGCTGATGCACCAGCTTTCCGCGTCGACCCGGGCCGAGCTGCTGGAATTGGCCGAGTGCCTGCGTTTCGAACGTGACCGCCGCGATGCGCAGGACTGCGCCGCGGCGTTGCGGGTGGCTGCGGAATGAGCATCGAGGGGACGTTCGGGCGGCTCGCCGAGTTGGCCGCCGCCGCTGCCTCAGGGACGCCGGCGCTCGACCCGGCCGCCGACCATTTCGTCACCGTGATCGTGCGCCGCCCGCACCCCGAACTCTGTCCGTACGGCGTGATCCAGGCGTTCGCCGGCGTCGTGAACCGGCCCGGCACGGTGTTTTTGGCCGACGGCCTGCTGGACGAGCGCGGTGTCGGGCACGTGCTGCGCCGGGTGCGCGACTTCGTCGAGACGGGCGTGGCCGAGCCGCCGCTTGAATGAGCGCCGCCGTCCTCGCCGCTCCGGAGTTTGCGATGCCGCGCGTGCCGGCCAGGTTCGGGCGGCGCGCGCCGCGGACGCATACGGTCGGCGAGCCGTTCGCGAGCGCCGCGGAGGCGTGGTTCTGGACCTGCCGCGCCCTGGAGGCTCGGCGCGAGGGCACGGGCGGCGGTTTCGGCGCCCCGCGGCCGTGCACGCCGGATGATCTGCCGCGCTGGCTCGACGCGCTGTATCGTGCGCGGCGAATGACGCTGGAGCAGGCGCGGGTGCTGGTGCGTTACGGCAGCGCCGACCGGCCGCCCGATGCGGCCGCGGCGGCCGAGGCGCGGCACGCGGAGCTGTGGGCCGCGGCGATGCGCGAGCTGGCGCCGCTGCTGTGGCGCGCGGGAGTGGTGCGGTGAGGCTGTACGGCTTCCCCGGTGTTGGGTGGATTCTGATAGATCGGAATGGCGATGCCGAGGAGTTTCCCGGCGATTCGTTTCTGCCGCCCGGCGTCGGCGTCTGGCTGGGGGGCCTGCGGCTCGATTTGCCGGCGCTGCTGCGCCGCGGCTGGTATCCGGGCGAATTCGACAGCGCGCGAGGCGTCGTCAAATATTGGCCGATCGTGGATGGCTTCCCGGTGATCGGCGAGCCCGGGAGCGAATGCGAGGCGCACGGCACGGTCTGGATACGCCGGACGCCCGCGTGGCCGGAGCATCTGGCATGATGGGATTCCCGTTCATCGAGTGGGGGCCGCCCGTGCCGCGGGCACGCAGGCCGCAGGACGGCGAGGAGCTGCGCCTCTCGGATGCGCGCCGCTATCCGATGCTGGCCGCCCAGCGCCGCTGCGGCACCGGCTATACCGCGCTGCCGGCGCCGGCGCCGAAACCGCTGTGGTCGGGACCGCTGGAGCCGCCTCGGATCGAGGATATTTGGGGATGACGCCGAGGAACGGCCAACGCGACCGCTGGCTGCCGCCGCTCATCCTCCTGCTCGTTCTGTCGGTGCTGGCGCTCGCGTTTGGCGGCGCGCTGCTGCATCTAGCGCATGTCGAACGCGCGGCGCGCAGCTGCGCCCAACTTCCGTGATCGCGGTCCCGGCCGACCTGCCGTTGACGCCGCAGCGCCTGGCCCACGCGGCGGGAGAGCTGGCGATGGAGCAGCGGTCCCGGCTGATGCACGCGCTGCTGGCGCACCAGCTCGCCGGCGGCGAATCCGGCCCGCGGGCGATCGGCGATCTGACCCGGCGGTTCGGCTGGGCCGAGCTCACCGAGACGATCGCGATCCTGAGCGAGCAGCGGCTGTGGCTGAAAGCGCCGGGGGCGGCATGACCGCAGCCGCGCTGCACCTGATGCCGGCGTTGGATTGGGCGATCCTGAGCGTGGTCTGGGTGGCGCTGCTCGGCGCCATGATC
>DATKQE010000107.1:0-100693 GCA_035532935.1 Allostellaceae bacterium | reverse complement strand
TTCGTAATCAGTAGGTCCGCAGTTCGAATCTGCGCGTCGGCACCAGTCTTCGCGCCCATTGTGAGGAGCAGAGCGAGGAAACAACCGCCCGACGGGGCGCGGATTGCTTCGCTGCGCGCGCGACGGCCTGGATCAAGGGCGTTCCCGCTTGATCGGATGAGCCCCTACCGCCCGAACACCTGCTTCAGCAGCGCCGTCGTCCGGGCCGCGGGGTTGGTGCGGATCGCGGTCTCCTCGACGGCGATGTAGTGAAAGAGGCCGTCGAGCGCCTTGCCGACGACATAGCCGGTGAAGTCGAAGCCGGCCGGTCCCTGCCCTTGGCCGCCCTGCAGCATGGCGCCGAGCCCGCCTGTGGACGATGCCACCTTGCTCGACGCCGCCTGATACGCCTTCATCGCCCCGGCATTGGCGAGCGCGCGATCGACGATCGGGCGAAATTCCTTGGTGAGCGCGGGGCTGGTGGTGCGCTTCAGATATCGGGTCGCGGCGTCGTCGGGGCCGGCGACGATGCCCTTCGCGTCGGCGATGGTCATCTTGGCGACGGCGTCGGCGAAGATGTCATAGGCCTTGGGCGCCGCCGCCTCGGCCGCGCGGTTCATGCGCAGATCGAGATCGTTGAGCGCGCCGCCGGCGCCGATCGCGCCCAGCGAGGTGCGCGCCGTTTCGAGGAACCCCGGCAGGGGAATGTGGATGGCGGGGTCCTTGAAATAGCCATCGGTCTTGCCGACCTTGGCCACCGTGCGCTGCGCCGCGACGCGCAGCGCCTCGCGCAGCCCCGAACTCGCCTCGGACTGGCTCAGCGCGCCGCCCGTCGACGGCGCCGCCGCCGGAGGCGCCGCGCCCTGCAACAGCGTGCGCCCGCGCTCGAGAAAATTGCCCTGCGCGGCGGCGGGGCCGGCGGCGAGGGCAAGGACGGTGGCGACCGCGATCCAGCGCATATCGGTTCTCCTTCGCCGCGCCTGCGCGCGGCCCAGCGGCCGGACGGAAGCGCCCGGCAGCGTCACCGCGAATTCGCGCGCCCCGCGTCCGGCGCACGGCCCATGGCGTAGAATTCCGCGTTGGGCCGCATGTCGAGCGTATTGGCGAGGCGGTTCGACATGCCGAAGAAGGCAGCGATCGCGGCGATGTCCCAGACATCCTCGTCGCCGAAGCCATGCCCGCGCAGCACGGCGAAATCCGGCTCGCCCACCGCGTACGATTGCTGCGTGACCTTGAGCGCGAAATCGAGCATCGCACGCTGGCGCGGGCTGATGCGGGCGTTGCGGTAATTGACCGCCACCTGATCCGCCACCAGCGCGTCCTTGGCGCGCACGCGCAGCACGGCGCCGTGCGCGATGACGCAATAGTGGCACTGATTGACGCTGCTGGTCGCGACCACGATCATCTCGCGCTCGGCCTTGCTGAGCCCGCCCGGCTTGTCCATCAGCGCGTCGTGATAGGCGAAGAAGGCGCGGAATTCGTCCGGCCGGTGCGCCAGCGCGAGAAAGACGTTGGGGATGAATCCGGCCTTCTCGGCCACCGCTTCGATCCGCTCGCGCATATCCATGGGAAGCGACTCGAGCGCAGGCACGGGAAAACGGCTGATCGGGTCGTGATCGTCCATCGCATCGCTCCTTGCCGCCGCCGGCAGATGACCTGATTTCACCAGCAGCAGGCAGCCCGCCCGGGTCGATGCCGCCGCGGCGCCGGCATCGGGATCGCGGATCCATGCGCCTTCGCCATGGCTGCCGCTGCTGTCCGACCAGTCGCCGGACAGCACGAAGACCTCGTCGCCGCCGCGCCGCCGACGGGGCGGCCGCGTGCTGCCGGGCGACCAGCGCTCGAGCCGCACCCACTCGCTGCCGAACCGGTGCAGCGGCAACCGGACGATGCCGGGATCCGCGGTGTTCTCCCATCCCCCGGCCGTTCCGGTATCGATCACGACCCGCGTCAGGTCCTGCGGATCGAACTGCCGCAATTTGACGAAGATGCAGCAGCCCTGCCCGGTCGAGGGCGCGTGGCTCGAGCCGGGCGGATTGCGCACATAGGTGCCGGCCGGATAGAGGCCGCGCTCGTCGGCGAAAACCCCCTCGAGCACGAAGAATTCCTCGCCGGCGCCGTGCGTATGGGTGGGAAAGCGGCTCCCGGGCGCATAGCGCACGAGGCTCGTCGCCCGCGCCACCTCGTCGCCGTCACGATCGAGCATCTTGCGCTCGACGCCCGGTTGCGGCGACGGGACCCACGGGGCGGTCCGCGTGTCGATGACGCAGCGTTGGGAAAGATCGGCATTGAGGCGCATGGCGGCCCTTTCCGGAATTTCCTTCGCACCGTCCGATGCGTGCGGACGCTATCCGCGCATCGGGTCGAGCACGATCTTGCCCATGCCCGGGTCGGCTTCGATCATGCGGTGCGCCGCCGCCGCCTGCGACAGCGGCAGGACCTTGGCGATCTGCACCTTGATCTTGCCCGCGCTCACCGCTTCGAAGCAGCGCGGAACGTCCGCCTCGCGATGGCCCGGGGTGCCGCGGATGGTGATGCGGCGGTCGTAGAGATGGAAGAAGTCGATCGTCACGTTGGGGCCAGCATGGGCGCCGGCCGTCACCAGCCGCCCGTCATAGCCGAGCGCGCGAAACGCCTTGGGCAGCGCCTCGGGATTGGCGATGTTGTCATAGACCACGTCCACGCCCTTGCCGCCGGTGATCCGCAGCACCTCGTCCCGAAGGTCGTGGGTGCGGTAGTTGATGCCGTAATCGGCGCCGAGGCCGAGGCCGATCGCGACGCGCTCGTCCGAGCCGGCGGTGGCGATGACGCGGGCGCCGATGACATTCTTGGCGATCTGGATGCCGACCGTGCCGAGATTGCCGGCGGCGCCCATCACCAGGAGCCATTCGCCCGGTTTGAGCCTGGCCTCGTTGCACAAAAGGTTCCACGCCGTCGGACAATGGCGCAGCACCACCGCCGCATCGTGGAAGCCGAGCGTCTGCGGCAGCGCATCGCAGGCGCAGGCGGGAACCACCACCATCTCGGCGAATCCGCCCGGCCGCTTGACACCCATCATGCCGCGCGGCCCGCGGTAATCGGCACCGTCCTCATCGCAGAGATCGAGCGGCATGGTTCCCGCCGCCGCGACACGGTCCCCCGGCTTGAAGCGGGTCACGCCGGCCCCGACGGCGTTCACCACGCCGGCACAATCGACGCCCGGAATGAGCGGCGGCTGCGCCCCGCGCTGCGGCTGCTTGCCGGCGCGCAGGGCCACGTCGAGCACGCGGTTGACCGTCGCGGCATGGACCGCGATGCGGACCTCCCCGTGCCGCGGCACCGGGTCCGGCACCTCTTCATAACGGAGCATCTCGGGCGGCCCGAATCCGTGCATCACCACCGCCTTCATCGCCTGATCCTCGTCCTATGCCGTGTGCAGCGCCGGGGCGGCGGCCGCGCGATTGGCGGCGGCATCGCGGTCGAGAACGCGGCGGATCCTCGGTATGACCTCGGCGCCGAACGCGGCCATCGAGCGCTCGACCATGTCGTAGGGCATGGCGCCGAACTTGAAGATGATCGCCAGCCCCATGAGGTCGAGCTGGCCCGCGAGGCGGAGGATCGCGTTCGCCACCTGCTCCGCGGTGCCGATCATCACCATGTCGCTCGCGACGAGCTGATCGAAGCTCATCGCATGCAGCATCGGTGCCTGCCGGCGCCAGAAATCATAGCTGTCGGGCATCTTTCCGCCTTGGGTGAACTGCGTATAGCGGTTCCACAGCTCCCAATATTGCAGCAGGTAGGGATGCGCCTCGGCGCGGGCGCGCGCCTCGGTATCGGCCACGTAGATCTCGCGCATGAGATAGAGCCGCGGCGCCGGCGCGTGCCCGTGCGCGACCTGAACCGCGCGATAGAACGCCTGGTCGCGCCTTGCCTGGTCGACCGTCGCGTCGATCTGCGCGAACGGGATGTCGTGCTGCGCCGCCCAGCGCAGCGATTCCTCGCTCTGCGCGCTCACCAGGAACGGCGGGTGCGGGCGCTGCACCAGCGGCGGCGACAACGGCGCGTCCTTTTTGACCGTCCAGTACTTGCCGCGATGGACGAACATCTCGTCGGCCCAGACGCGGCGGATGATGGCGAAGGCTTCGAGAAACATCTCGCGCGACTGCTGCTGGTCGGCGCCGAACGTGTCGAATTCCGGCGGCCGCAGGCCGCGGCCGATGCCCATGTCGAGGCGCCCGCCGGTGAGATTGTCGAGCATCGCCGCTTCCTCGGCAGCGAGCAGCGGATTCCGGAACGGCAGGATGTTGACCATGTTGGCGAGCCGGATGCGGCGCGTCGTCCGCGATGCGGCGGCGATGAGCAGATTGGGCGACGGAACCGGCGCCGTCGGCGACAGATGATGCTCGTAGAACCAGAGCTGATCGATGCCGATGCGCTCGGCCAGCTCGACTTCCTCGAGCTGGCGCCGGAACAGCTCCGGATGCGTCGAATTCTCGCGCGGATTGGTGGTCGACCAGATGGCGAGTCTCACCGCGTTGCCCTCCCCGGGGTTCGTGCGACGGCGTGCCGCAACGGCGGCGGCCGTGGCGGCATGGTCCTCGCCGCGGCGGGTTCCGTCAATCGCCTTGGCCGTGCCGCCTAGAGGGCGAAGACGCGCGTGGCATTGCGATGCAGGAGCTTCTCCTTGTCGGCGTCGGCGAGGGGCAGCGCATCGATCGCGGCGACCGAATCGCGCACCCGCTCGAACGGATAGTCGGCGGCGAACAGCACGTTGTCGATGCCGACCATGGCCAGCGTCATCAGCAGCGGCGGGGCGAAATTCATGCCGCTGGTGGTGACGACGACGTTCTCGCGGAAATAATCGCTCGGCTTGCGCTTCAGCCCGGGCTTCGCGCCCGCCATCTCGAGTTCCCAGTAATAGCGGTTGTCGACGCGATCGAGACAGAACGGCAGGCCCTCGCCCATATGGCCGATGACGATGCGCAGCCGCGGGAAGGCGTCGAACACACCGGACCAGATCAGGCGCACGATATGCGTGCCGACTTCGACCGCCCACGACCACCCCACCTTGAACCCCAGCATGTCGAAGGGTTCGAACATTTGCGGCGAGGGATCGCGCGGATGGATGTAGATCGGCACGTCCATCGCCTGGACCGCCTCGAAGATCGGCCAGAATTTGCGGTCGTCGAGATATTCTCCCGCCGAATGGGAATTGACGATGCCGCCCTTGAGGCCGAGCGTCTTCACCGCGCGCTCGAGTTCGCGCGCGGCGCGGTCGGGATCGCGCGGCACAAACGCGGCGAGCCCGGTGATGCGGTCGGGACGGGCCTTGGCGGCCTCGGCCAGGCGGTCGTTGGCAAGCGCGGCAAGCTCGCTCCCTTGCACCGGATCGATGTCCTGGATGATCGCGCCGGCGAGGACGCAGACCTGCTTGGCGATGCCGTCCAGGTCCATGGCGCGGATGCGGCCCGCGCCGAGATCGAGGAGCGCGCGGACCACCTCCATCCGCTGCGGCGTCGGCGGGCCCGTCACGTTGCGGCTGCGCTGCAGCTCGACGATCTCGGGGATGGTGAATCCCTCCTCGACCGCAATGCGTTCGTAACGCTGGTGCTGCGCCGCTTCGGCCATGGCCCTCTCCCGTGCCGCTCGCCTGCCGCGAGGAACGCGCGATCTTGCGCGCCGGCACCGGTCGGGGCAAGGCCGCGGGTGCGCTATCCGGGCGATCGCGCGATCTGCTATGGTTCAGCAGGGAGGACCGATCTGTCGGGCCAAGATCGAAGCGTGTGATCGAGGAGCAATCAGATGGTCACGAACGGGTTCTATAGCATCGTGTTCGGCGGCGCCATCGGCAGCGGGCTCGGCCTGATCGCGCTACAGGACGGCAAGCTGACGGGCGTCGACGGCGGCGGCGGCCAATATGACGGCACGTACCGCGAGGATCCCGCGACCGGCACCATCGCGCTTCGGCTCGAGGTTCTGATCCCGGCCCACATGCCGCTGGTCACCGGCGCGGCGGCGCGGCCGACGCCCTGGACGCTGCAGATCGAGACCACGCTCAAGCCCAATTTCGCCGGCGGTCTGCCGATCAGCATCGCCACGCCATCCGGGCCGATCAGCGTCACCTTCACCCTGCTCCGCGCGCTGTAGGGCGCGGCGGCGCATCGTTCTGCGGCGCTCGCGCCGGCGCCTCGCGGATGGCGCGCCACACCCGCTCCGGCGTCGCCGGCATCTCGACATGCCGCACGCCGAGTTCCGCCAGCGCATCGACGATGGCGTTGACGACGGCGCCGAGCGCCGGCGTCGTGCCGCCTTCGCCGCCCGGGCGGATGCCGTAGCGGTGACTGGTCGCCGGCACTTCCATCAGCTCGCACTCGAACGAGGGCAGATCGTCGGCGCGCGGCACCGCATAGTCCATGAAGGACGCCGACAGGAGCTGCGCCGTCGCGCGGTCGTAATGGCAGATCTCCAGCAGCGCCTGGCCGATGCCTTGCGCCGCGGCACCATGCGTCTGGCCGTGCAGGATGAGCGGATTGACCGCGCGCCCGACATCGTCGACGCCGATCCAGCGCAGGATGCGCACGGCGCCGGTTTCGGGGTCGATCTCCACCTCGCAGATATGCGTGCCCGAGGGAAAGGCGCCGACCGAGACGGTGTGATCGCCGATGCCGCCGAGCGTGCCGCGCAACGCCGTGGGCAGGTCCTTGCGCGTCGCGGCCGCCCGGGCGACCTCGAAGATGCCGATGCTGCGGTCGGTGCCCTTGATGGTGAACGATCCGCGGGCGAATTCGATGTCGGCCGCGCCCGCTTCGAGCACATGAGCGGCGATGGCGCGGCCCTTGGCGATGATCTCGTCGCTCGCTTCGCCGATGGCGAGGCTCGCGATCCGCATCGAGCGCCCGGAATGCGAGCCGCCGCCCGCCGTCACGCGATCGGTGTCGTGGGCGACGAAATCGACGCTGTCGAACGGCACGCCGAGCCATTCGGTCAGGAGCTGGGCGAAGCTGGTCTCGTGGCCCTGGCCGCTGTTCATGGTCCCCAGCACCAGCTCGACGCGGCCCTCGGGCGCAATCGTCACCGCGGCGCGCTCGCGCGGGGCGCCGCCGGCGCCTTCGATGTAATTGGCGAGCCCGATGCCGCGCATCATGCCGCGCCGTCGCGATTCCGCGCGGCGCGATGCGAAGCCCCGCCAATCGGCCAGTTCCAGCGCCCGGTCCATGCCCGCCTCGTAGGCGCCGTTGTCGTAGGTGATGCCGACGCCGTTGGTGTAGGGCATCGCCGCCGGCGGGATCAGGTTGCGCCGGCGCAGCTCGACCGGATCGAAGCCGTGCGCGTCGGCGGCAAGGTCGATGAGCCGCTCGATCACATAGATCGCCTCGGGCCGGCCGGCGCTGCGATAGGGCGTGGTCGGCGGCGTGTTGGTGAGCGCGGCCAGGCCGCGGAAATGCACGGCGGGGATGCGATAGACCCCCGACATGATGCCGAGTCCCTTGCGCAGCGGGGTGAAATGCGCGGTGTAGGCGCCGACATTGCTGAGATTGGTGCCGCGCAGCGCGAGGAAATTTCCGGCGCGGTCGAGCGCCAGCTCGGCCTCGACCGTGAGGTCGCGGCCCTGATAGTCGCTGAGGAAGCATTCCTGCCGGTCGCCGATCCATTTGACCGGGCGGCCGCTGCGGTATGCGGCCCAGGGCAGGAGGGCGTATTCCGGAAAGAAGGTGTTGCGCGTGCCGAAATTGCCGCCCATGTCGCCGCAGAGCGCGCGGCAGGATTCGAGCGGCACGGCGAGCGTGCCGGCGAGCGTCTGCCGCTCGCGCACGACGCCGCCGCCGCTCCCGGCCCAGATGGTGAACCGCTCCGTCGCCGCGTCGTAATCGCCGATCGCGGCGCGCGGCTCGAGCGGGCAGCCGGTGACGCGCTGGATCCAGGTCTCGAGCCGGACGACATGCGCGGCGCCGGCAAAGGCGGCAGCGGTCGCCGCCTCGTCGCCGACCTCGCCATCGACGCAGAGATTGGCGTCGCATCCCGGCCACAGCACCGGCGCGCCTGGGCGAACGGCATCGCGCGCCAGCGCCACCGCCGGCAAAGGCTGATAGTCGACCGCGACCAATTCGGCCGCGTCGCGCGCCGCGTCGGCGGATTCCGCGACCACCAGGGCGACCGGCTCGCCGACGAAGCGGACCGTGTCGGTCGGCAGCGCCTGATGGGCGGCGACGAAGAACGTCGCTCCCGGCCGGAGCCGGACGGTCACATCGGGCTGCCCTTGCAGGGTCGGATTGTGCGGAATCGCCTGGCGGCCGTCGGCAACGAAATCGGCGCCGGTGAAGACCGCGATCACGCCCGGCGCCGCCTGCGCCGCGGCGCCGTCGATCCCGCGGATGCGGGCGTGCGGGTGCGGCGAGCGCACCAATGCCGCAAACGCCATGCCCGCCACCCGGTGGTCGGCGGCGTAATGGCCCCGGCCGGTCAGGAGCCGGAGGTCCTCCTTGCGCCGAACCGGCTGCCCGATGCCCTCGCCTGACGTGCCCCGGTCGCTCATGCGTCGGTTCCTTCGCGCCGTTCTGCTCTGCTGCGCCGTCGTCGCGCGCCATGATTACCATGTCCGCCGCCGGCACGCTCGCGCCTTGCCGCCCGCCGCGAAAAGGGGGATGGTGCGCCCTACGCCAGCGCATCGCCGGAGAGCCCGGCCCAAGGAGGTTGCATCGTGAAGCCGAAGATCATCGCCATCGAGGAGCATTTCAGCACGCCGCTCTATCGCGAGAAGGTCTCCGCCAACGAGTACCGCAATTTCTACGTCACCTCCCGCGGCGAGCAGATCGGCCACGACATCGTCAAGGAGCTGGGCGATATCGACGCCGCGCGCGTTGCGCACATGGACGCGGTCGGGGTCGATGTGCAGGTGCTCTCCTTCACCTCGCCGGGGCCGCAGGCCTTCGCCGCCAACGAGGCCATTCCAATGGCGCAGGACGCCAATGACCGGCTTTATGCGGCGGCGAAAAAGTACCCCGGCCGCTTCGCCGGCTTCGCCGCGCTGCCGACGGCCGATCCCAAGGCGGCGGCGGACGAGCTCGAGCGCACGGTGAAGCAGTATGGCTTCAAAGGCGCGATGATCCACGGCCATCAGCAGGGCGAGTTCCTCGACGCGCGCAAATATTGGCCGATCTGGGAGCGGGCCGAGGCGCTCGACGTGCCGATCTATCTCCACCCGGCCTTGCCCCATCCCAAGGCGATCGAGGCCTATTTCACCGGTTATGAGGATCTGGCGCGCGCCGGCTGGGGCTTCGCCGTGGATACGAGCTGCCATTTCCTGCGCATCCTGTTCGCCGGCGTGTTCGACGCCCATCCCAAGCTCAAGATCATCCTCGGCCATCTCGGCGAGGGCCTGCCCTTCGCCATGCACCGCCTCAACGACCACACCTACCGCGCCGCCAAGCGCCGCGGCCTCAAGAAGACGCCGCTCGAATACATTCGCGACAATCTCCTCGTCACCACCAGCGGCAACTGGTTCGAGCCGGCCTTCGTGTGCACGTTGCTCGCGCTCGGCGCCGACAAGATCCTGTTCGCGATCGACTGGCCCTACGAGGCGAACACCGCCGGAATGGGCTTCTTCGACAAGCTCTCGATCAGCGACGACGACAAGCACAAGATCGCCCACGCCAATGCCGAGCGCGTGCTGAAAATGTAGCCGGGCGACGGGAGCGGCGATGGCAGGATCGAAATGACCGCGGACCTGGCGCAAAGGAAAAATCGCTTGCCCTCGGCGGACGCGGACGCGGCGGTGTCATTCTTCCGGCCCGCCGCGCAAATCGGCCACGGTATTGCGATTTCTTAACCATCGCCGTGATGGAATGGCGGGATGGCAAACAGCGACGAGCGCGATTCGGCACAATGGACGCGGCTGGATCGGAGCCAGCTCCGTCAAGTCCTCGTCGATCACGAGAATTACGTGGCGCGCCGGATGGGGGGGAAACGCGCCCTCCTTGCCTTCCACGAGCTTTCGGAGCTCGACTTCACCGGCCGCGATCTGTCGGACGGCGAGTTCAGCGGCGCAAGGCTGCGGCGGACCGTGCTGGAGAATGCCAGGCTGTGCCGGGCGATCCTGTTTGCCGCCGACCTCAGATTCTCGAATCTCAACGGTGCCGACCTGTCGCGGGCCGATCTGCGCGGCGCCTGCTTCCACGGCGCCCAGCTCAACAAGGCGGTGCTGGCCCAGGCCGATCTGCGCGAGGCGGCGCTGGCACGCCACGATAAGCACAATCGCGGGTCGCTTGAGAACATGAGTGTCTCGCCCGCCGATTTGAGCTCGGTCCAGGCCCATGGCGCCGATTTCTCGGGCGCGAAGCTTGGCGCGACGGTGGTGCAGCAGGCCGATTTCACCGATGCGGTCATGCGCGGCATCGATCTGCGCGGCGCCGAATTGCGCAACGCCAATCTGACAGGAGCGGTGCTCCAGTACGCCAACCTCTCGGGGGCGAAGCTGTGCGGCGCCAATTTGCGGGCGGCGGTTCTGACCGGTGCCGAACTTGACGGTGCCGATTTTGCCGGGGCCGACGTCAGCGATGCGGTCATCGATCCCGATCCGGTGAACGCGCGCGCGCTCAAGAATGCAACCAAGACGATCTACAGCACGCCGTCGCCCAGCGAGATCGCCGAGGCGATCCGGCTCAACGAGATGTGGGTGGAAAGTCATGGCCGCGAGGGCCGGCACGCCGATCTCAGCAACGCCGATCTGACCGGCCGGGAACTCGAAGGCGCGAAGCTCGCGCTCGCGGTGCTCAAGGGCGCGCGGCTGCGTCAGGCCAATCTGGCGCGCGCCACGCTGGCAATGTGCGATCTGTCGGCGGCCGATCTGCGCGAGACCATCTTGACCCGAGCCGATCTGCGCGGCGTCCGGATGGTGCGGGCCCATCTCGAAGCCGCCAATCTCGCCGGCGCCGATCTCGGTCCATTGCGCGGCGTGGGTGCGGGCCGGATCGACCTGCCCGCCAATCTCGAACGCGCCAAGTTCGCGCGCGCCGATCTCAGCGGCGCCGATCTGCGCGGCGCCCGCCTCGTTGGCGCCGATTTCGCCCGGGCCGATCTGCGCCGATGCGACCTCCGCGACACCAATCTCGCCGAGGCCGATCTTACCGAGGCGAAACTCGAGGGCGCGCGGTTCGATGGCGCGATCCTCGACGGTGCGCGCGGGCTTGTGGTGCCGGTCCACTCGTGATCGCCTGCCCGGCCGACCGCCGGAAAACTTAGCGTTCACAACGACCCCCGAATGTTATAAGTCTCCCATTGCCGGGCAGCGCGCCGCACGCGAAATGCTGCGCCGCCGAAGGCAGGGAGAGAACGCATGAAATCGATTTCTTTGATGGTGGCGGCTGCCTTGGTCATGGCGATGCCGGCGCTGGCGGCCGACGACAACACCATCACGATCGGCATGACCGTGTCGCAGACGGGCGCCCTCAACGTCGAGGCGGTGGCCCAGATGCAAGGCTTCGAGCTGTGGCAGGATCAGGTGAACGCCGCCGGCGGGATCAAGGTCGGCGACAAGCACTACAAGGTGCACCTGGTCAGCTATGACGACCAATCGCAGGGGGGCCGTGTCCAGCAGCTCTATACCCGCCTCATCGTCCAGGACAAGGCGCAGTTCCTGTTCGGACCTTATTCGTCGGGGCTGGTCGGAACCGCGGCCGTCATCAGCGAGCAGTACGGCAAGATCCTGCTGGTCACCGGCGGCGCCGAACCCAAGACCTACGAGCTCGGCAACAAATACCTGTTTCAGGTGATCACCTCGGCCGATCACTACCTGACCGGCGCGGTCGATGCGCTCCATAGCAAAGACCCGCATGCCAGGCTGGCGCTCGTCTATTCCGACGATCCCTTCTCCAAGGCGGTGGCGGGCGCGGCGCGCGACCAGGCGAAGGAGGCCGGATTCGACGTCGTGCTCAACGAAGCCTATCCGCCGACCCAGACCGATTTCAGCCCGATCATCAACAAGATCATCTCGGCCAAGGCCGACGCGCTCATGGGCGGCGGGCACTACGCCGACGGCGCCACGATGGCACGCCAGCTCTACGACCAGAAGGCGAATCTCAAATGGGTCACGATCCTGGTCGCGCCCGACAGCGACAAGTTCGCCAGCCTCGGGCCGTCGGCGGTCGGCATCACGACGCCGTCGCAATGGGAACCCCAGGTCGCCTACAAGCCGGATTTCGGGCCGACGCCCGCGGCATTCACCAAGGCCTTCGAGGCGAAATTCAAGGTTGAGCCGGACTATCGCGCCGGCGCCGCCTATGGCGGCGGGTTGATTCTCCAATACGCGCTCGAAAAGGCCGGCTCGCTCGACCGCGAGAAGGTGGCGGCGGCGCTCAATGCGACCGACCTCACGATCATGCTCGGCCACATCAAGTTCGCCACCGATCCGCAGCACCATGGCCTGCAGATCGCGCATGAGATGGTGCTGGCGCAGTGGCAGAAGAAAAACGGCAAGCTCGAGCGTCAGGTCGTGTGGCCGCTCAACGCCAAGACGGCCGATCTCATATATCCGCTGCATTGAGCGCACGGAGCCGGGCGGGGATGGCGCCGCTGCCGTTCCGCCGGGCCGCGTCCCATCCCGCATGATCGGCATCCTCGCCTCGATCATCGACGGTGTGCTGGTGGGCTCGGTCTATGGGCTTGCCGCCATGGGCCTCACCCTGATCTGGGGGGTCATGGACGTCGTCAACCTCACCCACGGCGCGATGATCGTCGCGGGGATGTTCGCGCTCTACCTGGCGACGAGCGCGCTCGGCATCTCGCCTTACGCGGCGCTGGTTCCGATCTTCATCGGCGGCTTTCTCGTCGGGATCATGCTCTATTGGGTGGCGGTTCATCGCGTGATCGGCCGCCCGCCGCTCATGAGCCTGCTCTCGACCTTTTCCGTCAATCTCGTGCTGATCGGGCTCGGCACCGCGGTGTGGGGCACGGTGCTGTTCAACGTCCCCGTGTCGCTGCCGGGCATCAGTTGGCAGCGCTATACTTTCCCGGGCACGCATCTCCTGGCCGCGGCGCTGACCGTCGTGATCGCGGGGCTGTTGTACCTGTTCCTCTATCACACAAGGATCGGCAAGGCGGTGCGTGCGGTTGCGGGCAATCGCGAGGCGGCGGAACTCGTGGGCATTCCGACGACGCGCGTGCTGTCGCTTGCCTTCGCCCTCGGCGTCGCGCTGGCCGGCGTATCGGGGATGCTGATCGGCACCATGTTTCCCTTCACCGTGCTGTCGGGCGACACCTATCAGCTCAAGGGTTTCGTCGTAACCGTGCTGGGCGGCCTCGGCAACCCGACCGGTGCGCTCTTGGGCGGCATTGCGCTCGGCCTCATCGAGGGGCTCGCGACCCCGTTCATGCCGGTGAGTTGGACGCCGGTGATCGAGTTCGCGCTGTTCGTCGCGGTGTTGATCGCCTTCCCGAAAGGCATTTTCGCGCTGCGGCGTTCGTGACATGCGGCACGGCGCGGCGCAAGGGGAGGGACGCTACGCGGGGCTTTTCCGCCGGCCGTCGTTCTGGATCATCGCTCTCGTCATCGCCGCCTTCGTGATCGCGCCGCTCATCGGCAACGATGTCGAAATGCGCGAGAGCCTGGTGCTCGCCGCCATCTACATCATCCTCGCCAGCAACGTCAATCTGATGCTCGGCTATGCCGGCTACGTCAATTTCGGCAGCATCGTCTTCTTCGGACTCGGCGGCTATGTCTGCGTCTACCTGATGAGCGCGCAGGGCTGGCCGCTCGCAGCAGCGGCGCTCGCCGCCGGCGTCGCGGTGAGCCTGCTCGCCCTGGTGTTCGGACTCGGGATCTTGCGCCTGCGCGGTGCCTATTTCGCGCTCGCGACGATCGGCGTCAACGAGGCGGTCCAGGCCGTCGTCGCCAATTTCAATCCCTGGGGCGGCTCCGCGGGACTCTATCTTTCGCCGCGTCTGTTCCTGCCTCTGGGCGGGGCGATGCAGGCGCTGTGGGTCATCTATTTCCTGCTCGTCGCGGTGATGGGGCTGTCGCTCTATCTGAGTTACGTCATCAAGTCCTCGAAATTCGGGCTCGGCCTGCTCGCGATCGGCCAGAACGAGGATGCGGCCGCGGTGCTCGGCGTACCCACGCCGCTCTTCAAGGCGCTCGCCTACAGCGCGTCGGCGTTCCTGCCGGCGATCGCGGGCGGGCTCTATTTCTTCAAGAGCGCGTTCATCCAGCCGACCGACGCCTTCGACCTGACGCTGTCGACCGAGGCGATCGTGATCGTGATGCTGGGCGGGCAGGGCACGATCACGGGTCCCGCGCTCGGCGCCTATCTCTACGAGGAGCTGCGCGGCTGGCTCCTGACCTCCGAGACGTTCTCGCATTTCCAGCTCGTCGTTTCCGGCGCGCTCCTGCTCGTCATCGTGCTGTTCGCGCCGGGCGGCCTCATGGGCTGGCTCTACGGGCGCTGGCCGCGCCTCCGGAAGGTGCTGGAATGACGGCACTTCTCGCCGTCGAGAACCTGCGCAAGAGCTTCGGCGGCGTGCACGCGGTGTCCGGCGTCAGCTTCGTCGTCAACGAGGGCGAGATACTCGGGCTGATCGGACCCAACGGCGCCGGCAAGTCGACCCTTTTCAACCTCATCAACGGTGTCATGGCGCCCGACGAGGGCCGGGTGATCTTCCGCGGCATCGACATCACCGGCGAGGCGGCCTACCGCGTCGCCCGCGCCGGGCTCGCGCGCACGCATCAGATCGTGCAGCCGCTCGCGGGGATGGACGTGCTCGAGAATTGCACGGTCGGCGCCTGTTTCGGCAGCGAGAATCTGTCGATCGGCCGGGCGCGCGACGTCGCCCGCGAGACCGCCGTGCTCGTCGGTCTGGAGGACCGGCTGACGATGTCGGCCGCGCAGCTCACGATCGCCGGCAAGAAGCGTCTCGAACTCGCCCGCGCGCTGTCGGCGCGGCCGAAGCTCCTGCTCCTCGACGAGGTGCTGGCCGGTCTCAATCCGACCGAGGTCGAGCACATGATCGGCATCATCCGCGCCATCCGCGAGCGCGGCGTCACCATCCTGATCATCGAGCATCTGATGCAGGCGATCATGTCGCTCTCGGACCGCATCGTCGTGCTCAATATCGGGCAGAAGCTCGCCGAAGGCACGCCTGCGGAAGTGGCCAACGATCCCGCGGTGATCGAAGCCTATCTCGGCGATCCGGCGCTGGCCGAAGAACTGCACGGATCGCCCTAGCATGGCCGGCGCGCTCCTGGAGATCACCGCGCTCGAGGCCGGCTATGGCGAGGTGCAGGTGCTGTGGGGCATCTCGCTCGAGGCCGCGCGCGGCCGGCTCACCACGCTCGTCGGCGCCAACGGCGCCGGCAAGACCACGACGCTCCGGGCCGTGGTCGGCAGCATCGCGCCGTGGAAGGGACGCGTCGTGTTCGACGGCGAGGACGTGACGCGCCTGCCCGCCCACGCCAAGGCGGCGCGCGGCCTGGTGCTGGTACCCGAGGGACGGCAGCTCTTCAGCGCCATGACGGTGCAGGAGAATTTGGAGATGGGCGCGTTCTCCAAGCGCGCCTCGCGCCAACTCGCCGCGCGGCTCGATCATGTCTTGACGCTGTTCCCGCGCCTCGGCGAGCGCCGGCGCCAACGGGCGGGCACGCTGTCGGGCGGCGAGCAGCAGATGCTCGCGATCGGGCGCGGCCTGATGTCCGATCCGGTCATCCTCATCATCGACGAGCTGTCGCTGGGGCTCGCGCCCGTGGTGGTGCATCAATTGTTCGGGACGCTCAGGGCGCTCAAGGCGGCCGGGCTCACCATTCTTCTGGTCGAGCAGAACGTCCACCTCGCCTTCGCGGTGAGCGATCACGCCTATGTCATCGCCGAAGGCCGCGTCTTCACCGACGGCCCGCCCGCCACGCTCGCCGCCCTGCCGGAGATTCGCCGCGCCTATCTCGGGCTGTGATCGCGCCGCGATCGCCGACTTTGCCGTTGACATCGCGCGGCGCGGCTCTAGGTCATGGACTCATAATGCCTGAGCCAGAGGCGGACGGCAGCTAGTTTAAGCATGGCGAGGAAGTTCGAAGCGTGCTTTTCGTAGCGCGTGGCGATACGTCGGCAATGTTTGATCTTGTTGAAGAACCGCTCGACGCGGTTGCGTTCCCGGTAGAGCACGGCGCTGAAGCAGGCGCGCCAACGGCGTGTGACCTTGGACGGAATATTCGGCGCAGCGCCAGCCACCTCAATGCTGCGGCGGAGCCAATCGGCATCGTAGGCTTTGTCAGCCAGCACGATCGTTCCCTCGCGCAGGCGGTGCAGCAGCTTTGCGGCGGTGGGGCAATCAGCAGCTTGGCCAGGCGTGAGGACCAGTTCCAGCGGCAAGCCATGCGCGTCGGTGAGCGCGTGGATCTTGGTTGTCAATCCTCCTCGGCTGCGGCCCATACACCGGTCTCCATCGCTCTCTTTTGTGTTTGCGGCATGCTGATGCACCCGCACGGACGAGCTGTCGATCATCTGCACATCGGCATCGTGGACGGCGCTGACCGCCTCCATCAGCCGATCCCAAACACCCGCTTTGCGCCAGCGAACGAAGCGGTTGTAGCAGGTCGTGTGAGGGCCGTAGCTCTCCGGTAGATCGCGCCACGGCGCACCGGACCGCAACACCCAAAATATGCCGTTTAGGACTCGCCGATCGTCCACACGGGGAACGCCGCGCGGCTTGTTCGGAAGCATCGGGTTGATAACATCCCACTCAACATCGCTCAGTTCATACCGCATGATTCAAGGCTCCTGTTTGAGGTCCTGAATCACGCCTGGGGTGACACGATCAACAGCGCCCACCATTTCCGAACCCGCCCGCACAACGGACGTTGGGCGGCCATCGCAGAACCAACGCGATTGACCCTGAACGGACATGAAGAGGTCACATCAAATTTCCGACGCGCACCGGCCGCTATGCCATTGCCGTTGCCATCCTCGACGAATTAGCGTTCTGGCCTACCGATGCAGGTTCGGCCAATCCCAACAAGGAAATCATCGCGGCCATCCGTCCCGGTCGGCACGCAAAGGAGGCGGCGTGCTCGCCCCGTAGCGCCTCGCGTGTGGCATCCGGCACGTACCGCCGTCGGGGCATCGCCGAGAGCCTTTGCTCAGAGTTTGGGCACAGAAACTTTTTTGCTTTTATCCAAATAGTTCTTGATGACCGCCTGTAATTGTTTTCCCGCCTCGTCGGAACTGTACTCTTCGGCCTGATAATCTGTAATTGTGATAGTCAATGAAGTGGCTTTGATGGGATCGCAGCTGCCACAAATGTTGATAGACGCACGGATCGAAAATACAATTCCCTTCGATAATGCAATGTCTGGGTCAGGAGCCGGATAGGGGCAGTTATTTGAGCACGATTTAATAGAATTTTTACCAAAATACCTGGGCGGGGTTCGGTTGATACGAAGGTGGACCGTACTTTTTGATAAGGGCTTCCTTGACCGCGCTAACGGTTGGTTCTTTTGTTGGATTATTAGGAAATGAGAGGGCGCGTCGCAGTTCGTAAGCCGTATTTCCGCTCACATCGCTGCCGAACTTCATTATGAGATAGTCGCTATTATCGTTATTACTCATGTCTACTTGCGCGACAAAGGGCTTAGAATATGCAAGAGTGCCCTTGTAATTAGTACCTATAGTACTCGTTTTTTCATTTTCATGTGCTTTCCCTGTATAGTGCTTGGCGGCAACGGCCTTGGCTTGCGCGAGCGTCATCCCGGTTCGAATACCGAGAATATCCGAAGTCACCCCGGGATAGGAGCGGACGATCGGCTTAGCGGTTGGTACGAGCGCAACGGGCGTGGGAGGACTCCATGCCCATGCCCTAGGCACAATAACGATCAGACCGAAAATGAGAATCAGAGCGATATGCTTCGCTTTCATAGCGTGCTCCTGACAAAAGCCATCGTACCGGGCGCCGTTAGATAAGGCGTTTAGTTGATCCATACAACCAATTCTTTGCCTGGCAGCGACGGATCGCGCTCATCCAATCGATTGTCTCGAACGCTTTATGCAGTGCGATAGCGAAATTCGGATCAAACCGACCGCTTATGGCACTTCGCCGACATCGAACGCTGTCCGCTTTCAGGTCGCTATTGGGGGAGAAGCGGACATTGGGAATTTATGAGTACATGACCTAGCTTTTGCCGCGCGCCCCAGCGGCATCGCAACAGCGGGATCGGGTCATGAGCCTGCAACGGCCGGCGGCCGGGCTCGCGGTGCCGGTCGCCATCATCGGCGGCGGCCCGGTCGGGCTGATGCTGGCGATGAGCCTTGACGCGCTCGGCGTGCCGGCGCTCGTCGTCAACAAGGAGCCGAGCACGCGCCGGCTCCCCAAGGGCAGCACGCAGAACGCCCGCACCATGGAGCATTACCGCCGGCTCGGCATCGCACGCCCGATCCGCGCCCTGGGCCTGCCGCCGGACTACCCGACCGATGTCGGCTATTTCACCCGCATCACCGGCTGGGAACTCGCCCGGATTTCGATGCCGAGCGAGGGCGAGAAAATGCAAGGCGTCGCCGCTGCGCCCGCCACGGCGCAGCTTCCCGAGCCGCTGCTGCGCTGCAACCAGATGTATGTCGAGCAGTTCCTGTTAGCGCATGCGCGCACGCTCGCAAACGTCACCTTGCGCTACGGCTGGGAATGCGTCGATTGGGACGAGCGCGGCGACGGCCTCGTCGCGCAGCTCGTCGAGGCCACGACCGGGCGGCGCGAGGCATGGCGCTGCCGCTTTCTCGTCGGCTGCGACGGCGCGCAGGGACTCGCGCGGCGCAAGCTCGGCATCCGGTACGATGGCGAGCGCGTGCTGGAGCAGCCCTATCTCGGCGGTCCCATGGTCAACACGCATCTGCACGCGCCCGAACTCTATGCGCGCATCGGCCGCGCCAGGTGCTGGCAATATTGGGCGGTGAACCGCGAGGTGCGCAGCAACCTCGTCGCGCTCGACGGCAAGGGCGAGTTCGTGTTCTCGAGCAAGCTCGGCTCGTTCGATGAAACGCCCGACGGCGCCGTCATCGCGCGCCAGTTCCACGCCACGGTCGGCGCCGCGGTCGCGGTCGAATTCCTCGGCCATTCGACCTGGACGGCGGGGCAGGCGCTGGTGGCCGAGCAGTTCGGCGCGGGGCGGGTGTTCCTTGCCGGCGACGCCATCCACCTCTTCACGCCGACCGGCGGCTTCGGCATGAATACCGGCATCGACGACGCGGTCAATCTCGCGTGGAAGCTCGCCGCGACGGTGGAGGGCTGGGGCGGCAAGCGTCTCCTGGACAGCTACGAAATCGAGCGGCGGCCGATCGCCCGGCGCAACACCGGCGCCTCGCGGCAGCTCGCGCGCAATGTCGGCGCGGTCCCGGTGGGCGCGGCGATCGAGGAGGAATCGGCCGCAGGCAGCGCCGCGCGCGCCGAGGCGAGCGCCTATCTTGCAACCTTCGGCGAGGAATTCGCCTCGATCGGGGTGCAGCTCGGTGCGCGCTACGACACCTCGCCGATCGTGGTTCCCGACGGCACTGCGCCGCCGCCGGACGATCCCGCGACCTATGTGCCGAGCGCGTGTCCGGGCGGACGGGCGCCCCATCTCTGGCTCGCCGACCGCAGCTCGCTGTTCGATCATTTCGGCCGCTTCTTTACGCTGTTGCGTCTGCGCGGCGGCGCCGACACGCGCCCGCTCGAGGCGGCGGCACGCGCGCGCGGCATCCCGCTCGCGACCTTCGATGTCACGGCGCCGGAGGGGCGCGACCTTTACGAACGCGATCTCGCACTCATCCGTCCCGACCAGCATGTCGGCTGGCGCGGCGATCGGCTGCCGCCCGACTGCGATGCGCTGATGGCGCGGCTCACCGGCTGGTGAAATGCCGCGATGTTTCGCGGCTCTCGGCGCGGCGGTATAGTTTACGGCGAACGATGCCGGAGGAGCCATGGCGGCATTCGATCTGGTCGTGCGCGGCGGGACGATCATCGACGGCTCGGGCGGCGAGCCGCGCGAGGGCGATGTCGCGCTGCGCGGCGGGGCGATCGCGCAAGTCGGTCGCATCCTCGGCGCCGGGGCGGAAGAGATCGATGCCAAGGGCATGATCGTCACGCCCGGCTTCGTCGACATTCACACCCATTACGACGGGCAGATCACCTGGGACGAACGGCTGCAACCCTCGTCGCTCCACGGCGTGACGACCGTGGTGATGGGCAATTGCGGCGTCGGCTTCGCGCCGTGCCGGCCGGATCAGCACGATCTCCTGATCCGCGTCATGGAGGGCGTCGAGGACATCCCTGGCATCGTCATGGCCGAAGGCATTCCCTGGAGCTGGGAAAGCTTTCCCCAATATCTCGACGCGATCGAGCGCCGCCGCGCCGACGTCGATTTCGCCGCCCAGGTGCCGCATGCGCCGGTGCGCGTCTTCACCATGGGCCAGCGCGGCGCCGATCGCGAGCCGGCGCTGGCGGACGACATCGCCCGGATGGCGGCGATCGTCGCCGAGGGTGTCGCCGCGGGCGCGCTCGGCTTCTCCACCTCGCGCTCGATCCTGCACCGTCTCAAGGACGGGCGCCTGGCGCCGACCATCACCGTCAACGAGGACGAGCTGCGCGGCATCGCCCTTGGCCTCAAGGCGCTCGGCAGGGGCGTGCTGCAATTCATCGACGACTTCAACGACGCCATGGCAGAAGGCTCGGCCTCGCTCGCGATGTGGCGCCGCCTGTGCGAGATTTCCGGACGGCCGGTCTCGTTCAATCTTGCGCAGAACCCGTTCTGGGAAGCGGGGATGTGGCGCCATATCCTCGAATTCGTCAAGGCCGCGAACCGGGCCGGGCTGACCATGAAGGCGCAGGTGTGCAACCGCCCGATCGGGGCGAATTTCGGCCTCGAATGCTCGACCCATGCTTTCGCCTTCTCGCCGAGCTTCCGCGCCATGGCGGGGCTTTCGACCGCGGCCAAGGTGGCGGCGATGCGCAGCCCCGAACTGCGCGCGCGGCTTCTCGCCGAGACGCCCGACGATCCCAATCCCCGCCTCATCGCGATGGCGCGCGACTTCGATCGCATGTACCGGCTCGGCGACCCGCCCGATTATTCGCCCAAGCCCGGCGACAGCATCGGCGCCGCGGCACGGCGGCGCGGCATTCCGGCGCTCGAACACGCCTACGATGTGCTGCTCGAAGGCGACGGCACGAGGCTTCTCTATTATCCGCTCGCCAATTTCCAGCACGGCAATTTCGACGAGATCCACGACATGATCACGCATCCCTGCACGGTGCAGGGCATTGCCGATGGCGGCGCGCATCTCGGCATGATCTGCGACGCGAGCGCGCCGACGCATCTCCTGGTCCACTGGACCCGCGACCGCCGCGACGGCGTGCGGCTGCCGCTGCCCTGGGCCGTGCGCGAACTGACGCGAGCGACCGCGGCGGTGGTGGGATTGAACGATCGCGGCCTGGTTGCGCCCGGCTACAAGGGCGATCTCAACGTCATCGACTATGATCATCTGCGGCTCCATCCGCCGCATGTGCAGTCCGATCTGCCGGCCGGCGGGCGGCGCCTGATGCAGAAGGCGGACGGCTATGCCGCAACGGTGGTGAGCGGCGTCGTGACCTACCGCCATGGCGAGCCGAGCGGCGCGCTGCCGGGGCGCCTTATCCGCGGCACGCGCGCCGCGCCGCCCTCGGCATCGGCCTGAGCCGCCGGCTCGGCCGCGGGTTCCGCGAAGGAGCGATGCATGGGAATTCGGACCGGCGCCGAGGTGCTGGAGGGGCTGCGGGACGGGCGCGCGGTCTATATCGACGGCGAGCGCATCGCCGACGTGACGCGCGATCCGCGCTTTGCCGGCGGCGCGCGCACGCTCGCTTCGCTTTATGATTTGCAGCACCGGCCCGCGCTCGAGGCGGCGATGACCTATCGCTCGCCGACGAGCGGCGACCGCGTCGGGCTGTCGTTCATCGAGCCGAAATCGCCGGACGAGTTGCGGCGCCGCCGCGCGATGGTCAAGCGCTGGCACGACGAGACCCTTGGCATGTTCGGCCGCGCGTCGGATTTTCTCAACGTGGTGTTGAGCAGCTTCGCCTCCGGCGCGGCGGCGTTCGGCGGTCCCTATGGCGCCAACATGCGCGCCTATTACGAGCTGGCGCGCGAGCGCGATCTGGTCTCGACCCACTCCCTCACCAATCCGCAGGTCGATCGCTCGAAGAACGTCGCGGCGCAGGCCAAGGACCTGGCGGCGAAAGCGGTGCGCGACAACGACAAGGGCATCGTCATCCGCGGCGCCCGCATGCTGGCCACGCTTGGCGCCTATGCCGACGAGCTGCTCGTCATGTCGGCGCCCTCCTATCCCTTGCCCGAGACCGAGGAGGCCAAGCCCTATGCGATCGGCTTCGCCATTCCCGTGGCGACGCCGGGCGTTCGCATGATCTGCCGCCCCAGCGTCATGCATCTCGGCGCGGGCTCGCCGCTCGACTACCCGCTCTCGGTCCGCTACGACGAGACCGACGGCATGGTGGTGTTCGACGACGTGCTGGTGCCGTGGGAGCGCGTGTTCATCTATCGCGACGTGGAAATCCACAACACCATCTATGCCCGCACCGGCGCCCGCGCGGCGCTGTCGCATCAGTTCGTGACCAAGGACCTGGCCAAGGCCGAGTTCATGATGGCGCTCGCGTTCACACTCGCGCGGACCACCAAGGTCGACACGTTCCTGCACATCGAGGGCCTGCTCGCCGAACGCATCAACGATGTCGAGGTCATCCGCGCCTGCCTCCTGGCGTCGGAGGCCGAGGCGACGGTGTCGCCGCACGGCATCGTCGTTCCGGCGGGCGGGCCGCTCAACGCCATGCGGTTCCTCTTTCCGCAGATGTTCCGCCGCGCGTGCGAGAGCATCGAGATCATCGGCGCCGGCGGTCTCGTCATGGTGCCGTCCTTTGCCGAACTGGACGGCCCGGTGGCGGCCGACGTGGCCGCCTATTGCCAGGCCGCGGGCGCCGATTCACGCGCGCGCATCAAGCTCTTCCGCCTCGCCCATGACGCCGCCCTGTCGACCTTCTCCGGCCGCCAGCAGCTCTACGAGCGCTATTTCGCCGGCGATCCCGTCCGCGGCGCGGCCGGGCTCTATGAAGGCTACGACAAGGAGCCGCATGTCGCGCGCATCTGGGCGCTGCTCGACCGCTTCGAGCGCGAGGCCGCGGCGGAACGGGCGGCGGGTTAGGACGCGGCGATCCGGCTCAGTGGATTTCCTGGCCGCGGCGCTCGCGCAGCAGCCCGAGCTTGGCGAGCACGCCGCGGTCGGAGAAGCTGTAGAGCACCGATTCCTCGTCGGCTTCGTGCCGGTGCGGAAACCACGCCGGCACGGCGAAGATGTCATGCGGGCCCCAGGTGAACACGCGGTCGCCGATCGTGGTCCGGCCGCTCCCCTCGATCGCCGCATAGACGAAGGACGCCGTCGACTGGAACGCCAAGGTGGCGAAGCCGGCGGGCATGAGCTGCATGAAAGCCGACATCGTCGGCAGCACCGGCCCGCCGGTTGCCGGGTTGACGTATTCGAGCTTGATCGCGTGGCAGGGATCGAAGCGGCCGGCGCGGGCGAGCTGATGCAGCGATTCGCGCGTGCGCTCGAAGGGATAGCGCGCGAGCGGCGAGACCTGGCTCGATGCGACATGGTCGATCGGCAGCATGCTCGATCCGAACCGCGCGAGCCCGTCCCCGGCGGGGAGGCCGTCAGGGAACTGCTCCATCGGCGGCTCGCCGAAGGTCGCGGCGAAGAACCGCACCAGCGGGATGTCGAGGCACGTCATCGAAATATGCGGCCCCTCGCCCTCGTGCGCATGGCCATGCCAGTGCCAGGACTGGTTCAGGATCAAATCGCCCGGGCGCATGTCGCATTTCTCGCCGGCGATCGAGGAATAGGCGTCCTTGCTCTCGAACACCATGCGCATGGCGGACGGCGTGTGGCGATGCGGCGCCGCGACCTCGCCGGGCATGATGAGCTGGAGCCCGGTATAGAGCGAATCGGTGATGCGCGCCTGGCCGCGCAGCGCCGGATTCTCCAGCATCAGGGTGCGGCGCTCCGCGTCCTTCTGCGAGATCATCTGTGCCGCCTTGAGCAGCTTCGGCCGCACCGCGTCGTAGCGCCAGAGATTGGGGACCGCCTTGGGCGCCGGCTCGGCCGCGACGAGCTCGTGGATGCGCTCCCACAACGGCGCGAGGTTGACCGGATCGATCTCGGCGTAGAACGCCTGCTGCTCGGCCGCCGTTGCCGGAGCGGAATCGTTGCGCGAAGCCATGGGCCGCTCCTGTTCGCGGACCCGGTCGCACCGGGCCCGCGAGGCTCTATTCCGCCGCGGCCTTGGCGCCGTCGATGAACTGCGACACCCATTTCTTGCGGCGTTTCAGGTTGTCGCGATACATCGTCTCGAATTCATCCGGCGGGAACGAGTGGGTCGATTCGCGCCGCACCAGCGCCTCGCCCCAGGCCTTGAGGCGCGGGAACCGCTCGATGTGGCCGAGCTTCTTGACCCGGTCGAGAAAGAAATAGCGCTGCAAGAACGGCGCATAGGCCGCGTCCACCAGCGCGTAGCGGATGCCGTTGAAATAGGGGCCGGCGCCCTGCTTCTCGAGCGCGCGCTCGAGCCGCTCGAACGGAACCGGGATCTTCTCCGCCGCCTTGTTGTATTCGGCCTCGGTGTCGGCGTAGGCGGTTGCGGTCACCACGTCGGCGAAGGTCGGCACGTAATCGGTCCAGGCGCGGTTGATGGCGCGCTCGATCGCGTCTTCCGGATGCAGCCGCGGCGCGATCGTCTCGTCCAGGTACTCGGCAATGGCGTTCGATTCGAACAGCGACACCTTGTCGTCGATGCGCAGCACCGGCACCTTCTTGTGCGGCGAGATGGCAAGGAACCAGTCCGGCCGGTTGTCGGGCTCGATGTGGCGGAATTCGAACGCGGTCTTCTTCTCGCGCAGGACGATCGCCGCGCGCTGCACCCAGGGGCAGGTCTTGAAGCTGACGAGCAGGTAGTGGGTCATCACAGCCTCCGGCGGGTTTTCGAAGATGGCGCCATCATCGCACGCCGGCCGCGCCGGCCGAAGCACAAATTCGGCCGCGCCTCAGCCGGTCTTGCGGCCGATGACGGCCCAGAGCGGATCGGTGCCGGCATCCTCCGCGACGAGGGTGCGGCGCTCGACGGCGGCAAAGCCGGCACGGTCGAGATAGAGCGCGATGAGGCGCTCGTGCTGGCCGCTTGCCAATGCCTGCCAGATCGCGACCGCCTTGGTCGGGAAACAGCGGTTCGAGAAGGTGATCGCGACAAGGCCGGCGCGCCGCAATACGCGGGCGACCTCGCGGAACACCGCGACCGGCTGCTGCAAATATTGCACCGAGACGCAGAGGGAAACGGCGTCGACCGATTCCGATGCGAGCGGCAGGGTCGCGTTCTCGTTGAGGTCCTGCATGAACCGGCGATCGTAGCGCGGGTTGGCCGCAAGCTCGTCCGCGTTCATGCCGTGGCCGATCACGTCGCCATAGGCGATGTCGGGCGGCAGATGCGCGACCCAGCTCCCCATCAGGTCGAGGATCGTGGCGCCGGGCGGGAACAATTCGCGGTAGAGCGCCGTCACCGCCGCGATCGCCCGATCGTCGATATGGGTGACGAAGCGCGGCGCGGCATAGAACAGACGATCCGGCGTCCGGTCGTCCTTGGTGAAGGCTTGCGGCGGCAGGCCGGGCAGATCGCTGTCTGACATCGCGGCGCGCGGCAACTCCCTCTCGCTCAGCGCCGGCTCCAGTGCAGCAGGCGGAATTCGGCGGCCTGCAGCGCGAGATTGCTGACGAGACCGATGAGCCCCAACAGGATCACGCCGGCGAAGAGATTGGCCGAATGAAACGCCCGGCCCTGGGCCAGGATGTAATAGCCGAGACCGTTCTCGCTGGTCAGCATCTCGCCGACGACGGTGAGAATCAATGACACGGTAAGGCCGAGCCGAGCGCCCGCCAGGATATCGGCCTGCGAATTCGGCAGCGCGATCTTCCACAGGATTTGCGCCCGGCCGAGCTTCAGCATGCGCGCGACGTCGACGAGACGCGGCTCGAGCGCCGACACGCCATGCACGGTCGCGAGCAGCACCGGCCACACCGCGCCGATCGCGACCACGACCAGCACCATGTTGCCGCCGAAGCCGAGAAACGCCATGACCACCGGCATGAAGGCGGAGACCGGCACCGGCCGGACCAGCTCCAGCGTCGGACCGAGATAGTCGCGCGCCGTCCGCGAACTGCCGATGAGGGCGCCGATGACGATGCCCCCGAGCGAGGCGAGCGCCCAGCCATAGATCATGCGCTTCACCGTCGCGAGGGTCACGCTCGCGATCGCGCCCGCGCGCCAGCCATCGACGAGCGCCGCCCAGGCCTGGTTCGGCCCGGGCAGGAACACCGCGGGAATGCCACCGTAATCGGCCGCCATCTGCCACGCCACGACCAGGAGCGCGGTGACTGCGATGCTGGCGACGATCCAGAGCGCGCGGGTCAGCGGGGTCATCGCGCGCGCGCGGCCAGGCCGGCAGGGCCGAACAGCCGGCGCTGCGCGAACAGAAGCGCGGCATTGAGGCACCAGCCGATGAACCCGATCCACAGCAGCATCGCGAACATCCGGGCGGGATGGAGCGATTGCGCCGCCTTCATCAGCTCGAAGCCGACGCCCAGGGGATTGATCGCGATCTCGACCGTGACCGCGATGATGAGCGCGACGGCCGCCGACAGGCGGAACGCCACGAAATAGCGCGGCAGCGCCGCCGGCAGCACGATCTTGACCGCGCGCGCCCAGGGCGACAGACGCAGCACCCGGCTCAGATCCAAAAGCTGCGGCTCGATATTGACGATCGCGGCATGGCCATAGATCGCGACCGGCCAGAAGCAGGCGAAGGCGCAGAGCGTGATCTCCATCGAAAAGCCGAAGCCGAAGATCAGCATCGCGATGGGAATGAGCGCGACCGGCGGCACCGGCCGCAACACCTCGATCGAGAATTGCATCAGCCGCGCGAAAGTCGGCACCAGCCCGAGCACGACGCTGAAGACGACCGCGAGGCCGCCGCCGATGGCCAATCCGGCCAGCGCCGCGGCCAGGGTCTGCCCGGTACGGTCGAGGATCGTGCCGTCAACCAGCACGCCATAGAACGCCACGGCGATTTGCGAAGGCGGCGCCAGCGAATCGCTGTGAATGCCCGCCGCCCGCATCCAGATCTCCCACAGCGCCAGGAATCCCAGCGGAAAGGCGGCGCCCTTCAGAAACCTCATGGCTCGCCTTCGCTGATGAAGTTGAAGATCTCGTGGCGCAGCCGCAGGAACTCCGAATGCTCGCGCGTCGTCAACTGGTTGCGGGGCTTCGGCAGCGTCACCGGGAAAATCTGGGCGATCCGGCCGGGATTGGGGTGGAGCACGACGACGCGGTCGCTCAGATAGATCGCTTCCTCGAGGTCGTGGGTGACGAAGAGCGCGGTCATGCCGGTGGTGCGGATGATGCGCAACAGCTCGTCCTGCAGCGCCTGCCGCGTCATCGCGTCGAGCGCGCCGAACGGCTCGTCCATCAGCAGGACCGACGGCTCCTGCGCGAGGCACCGGGCGATCTGCAGACGCTGCTGCATGCCGCCCGAAAGCTGCATCGGAAACTGTTCCTCGTGCCCGGCGAGCCCGACCTTGGCGAGAAGCCCGCGGATCCGGTCGGCCCGCGCCGCGCGCTTCACGCCGCTTGCTTCGAGCGCAAGCGACACGTTCCCGGCAACGCTGCGCCACGGCAACAGCGCCTTGCTGTAATCCTGGAACATGAAGGCGATCTCATGGGCCGGTTCGCCGACCTTCTTGCCGTGGTAGCGCACCTCGCCCTCCATCGGCGCGAGCAGGCCCGCGACCATGCGCAGCATCGTCGTCTTGCCGCAACCCGACGGTCCGACCATGCACACGAATTCCGACCGCGCGACGCCGAGATCGATGTTGCGCAGAACCGGGCGTCTGCCGAAAGCGTGGTGCACGCCGCGAAACTCGATCAGCGGCGGCGTGCCCGATGGCTCCGTGGTCATGGTCCGAGGCCGCTGCCGCAGCGATGGCCGAAGATGGTGAATGCCATGAGCGCAACTTGCCCGCTGCGGCGATCCTTGTCGAGCCGGCTTCGCGCTACTACACGCGGTACCGGCGTGCTAGATTTCGGCTGCGGCGACCGGCGCCGCGGGAGTCGAAACGATCGAGCGGAGGACGGGGATCATGCGGTTCAAGGCTTTGCTGCCGGCGGTGGGCGCCGCCGTCCTCGCGCTCATGCTGCCGGGGCCGGCGCGCGCGCTCGAGACGATCAAGATGAGCTATACCGCCGTCAGCGGCTTCACCCTCGGCTATGTCGCCCAACAGGAGGGCTTCTTCAAGAAGCGCGGCCTCGATGTCGATTTCGTGCAGACCGCCATTTCCGGCAATATTCCGGGCGCGATCGTCAGCGGATCGGTCGAGATCGGCGGGCCGACGATGCCCTCGGTATTGCAGGCCGACGATGCCGGGCTCGATCTCGTGGTCATCGCCGGCGGCGCGGTCTATCCGCTGACCGGCGACGTGCTCGTGGCGCGGCCGGGCTCCGGCATCAAGAAGCCCGCCGACCTCAAGGGCAAGACCGTCGGCGTGCCGGGCCTGGGCGCGCTGCTCGACATCATGTTGCGCCGCAACCTCAAGGCCAACCACGTCGATCCCAGTAGCGTCAAATTTGTCGAGGTCGGCTTTCCCCAGGCGGCCGACGCGCTGAAGAGCGGGCAGATCGACGCCTACCCGGCGCAGGCGCCGTTCACCGCGCGCATCCTCCAATCGGGCGCGGGCTATGCGGTGTCCGATTGGCTGAAGGACACGCCGGACGGTACGCTCACCGTCGTCTATGCGACGACGCGCAAGTGGGCCGCTGCCCACAAGCCGGCGATCGCCGCCCTGCGCGCCGGCATGGAAGAAGCGCAGGCCTTCGTCAAGACGCACAAGGACGCGGCGGATGCGGCGGTCGCGAAATACACCGGCCTGCCGGCCAAGGTGGTCGCCTCGATCCCGCTGCCGCCGTTCAACGTCAACGTCACGCCGAAGCAGATTCAATTCTGGATCGATGTGTGCAAGGAGCAGCACCTCATCAAGGGCAACCCGGACGCCAAGAGCCTTCTCTTCGAATGACGGTGCGCCGCGACGCGGCGGTCCGATCTTCCCCCGCGGTACGGAGACGGCAGACCCGCGATGTGGCGACCGCCGGAGCGCATTCACTTTGAACCGACGCGCGGGCGCGTGCCGACGCAAGACGAGGCATCGCGGTCGCGCCTGTTCGCGCCGATCGCGCTCGGGCCGATCCGGCTCGAGCAGCGGAGCTGGGTTCCGGCCATGGTGCCATGGCGCGCGACCGCGGACGGTTTCGTCACCGAGGCGGTGATCGCCTGGTACGAGCGCTTCGCCCGCGGCCGGCCCGGCGCCCTCGTGGTCGAGGCGACCGGCATTCGCGACGTTCCGAGCGGTCCGCTGCTGCGCATCGGCCATGCGCGCTATATCCCGGGACTGCGCCGGCTGGTGGAGACCGTGCGCGCGGCGAGCGAGGGCCACACGCGGCTGCTGATTCAGATCATCGATTTCCTCGCCATCCGCCGCCGTCCCGATCCGCGGAAATTCCTGCAATCCTATCTCGCGATCACCGACCGGCATCGCCGTGCGGTGGGCGAATCCGGCGCGTCCGACGATGTCGTCCGCGGCATGCTGCTCGCCATGGACCCGGACGCCTTGGCCCCGGCGCTCAGCGCGGCGGAGCGCGAGGCGCTCGATTTCGGCTACCGCGAACGCGTCACCGATACCCATCTCGCGCATATCCGCGCGCTGCCGCGGGCGCTGCCGCCGCTGTTTGCGGATGCCGCGGCGCATGCGCGGGAAGCCGGGTTCGACGGCGTCGAGCTGCATTACGCGCACGCCTACACGATGGCGTCGTTCCTGTCGCGCACCAACACCCGCGACGACGGCTATGGCGGATCGCGCGAAAACCGCGTTCGGCTGCCGCTCGAGGTCTATGCCGCCGTGCGCGACCGCGTCGGATCGGATTTTGCGGTCGGGTGCCGGTTTCTCGCCAACGAGTGCATCGCCGGCGGCAGCGATGTCGATGACGCCGCCTTCTTCGGGGTCGAATTCGCGCGCGCCGGCATGGATTTCCTGTCGACCTCGCGCGGCGGCAAATTCGACGACGCCCAGCAACCCGCGGTCGGCTGGGCGGCCTATCCCTATACCGGCCCCAGCGGCTATGAATGCATGCCGCAGCACATCTCCGACCACCGCGGGCCGTTCGGGCGCAACGTCGCGCCGACCGCGGCGATCCGGCGCGCGGTTCGCGAGGCCGGCCGGCAAACGCCGGTCGTGTGCACCGGCGGCATCCACAATTTCGCGATGGCCGAAGACCTGCTCGCGAGCGGTGCCTGCGATATCGTCGGCGCGGCGCGGCAGAGCCTGGCCGACCCGGATTGGTTCCGCAAGATCGCGCTGGGGCTCGGCGAACAGGTGCGTCTCTGCGCCTACACGAATTACTGCGAAGGCCTCGACCAGAAGCACAAGCCGGTGACGTGCAAGCTGTGGGACCGGGTCGATCTCGATGAACCGGGGGCGATGCTGACGCCGGACGGCAAGCGGCGTCTCACGGCGCCGGACTGGCCGCCGGGTTCCGGCTAAGCCGGGGCGCGGGCCGGCTCGTACAGGCTGGTCTGGTATCGGGCCGGCGCGTCGGCGGCGACCGGATTGCGCAACGTGCCGAGGCCCGGGATCTCGACCTCGCAAATGTCGCCGGGCTTCATCTGGACCATCCCCGCGACATAGACCCCGCCGGTATTGGGCGTCGCCGTCTCGCCCGGACGCAGCGGCAGCGAGCCCGGCGAGCCCGACACGATGACGTCGCCGGGGCGCAGGAAATACCCCTGCGACAGGTAGTTGATGAGCTGCGGCACGCCGAACACCATCAGATCGGTGGTCGCGTTCTGGCGCTCGATGCCGTTCACCCGCGTGATGATGCGGTGCTTGGACGGATCGCCGAACTCGTCCGGAGTCATCAGCCAGGGGCCGAAGCTGCCCGATTGTTCAAAATTCTTGCCCAGGCCGAATTGGCGATTATGGCCCTGATACTCGCGCACCGAGCCCTCGTTGTAGCAGGAATAGCCGGCGACGTGCTCGAGCGCCTTCTCGACCGGGATGTGGCGGCCGCCCTTGCCGATGATCACCGCCATCTCGCCCTCGTATTCGTACTTGGTCGCGATCGACGGATCGGGGCAGAGGATCGGCTGCAAATGCCCGACCTGGCTGCACGGCATGCGCAGGAAAATCTGCGGATATTTGGCCGAGGTGGTGAGCCCGGTCTCGTCGATGTGCAGCTTGTAATTGAGCGCCAGGCACCAGATCGCGTTCGGATCGACGATGACCGGATCGAGCGCGACATCGGCGAAGGCGAGGTCCGCTGTCCTGCCCTTGGCCGCGGCCGCCGCCTTGGCCAATCCGCCGTCCATCGCGATCAGCGCCCGGAGGCTCCGCGGCAACTCGGGCGCCGCCTGCGGCAGCGCGACAAAGCGCGTGTCGTCGACCATGACGCCGATTCCGGCCTGGTTGCGGTGGCGATAGGAAATGAGCCTCACCTCGTCCTCCCTCGAACGCGCCTTATTGCGCGCAACTTGCCGGGATCCGCGAGCGGCGGCAAGAGGCCTCACCCCCCCGCGCGCGACGGCTTCGCGGCGCCGGGGAACAGGCCGTGCTTGGCGAGGAATTCGATCATGAAGCGATCGAACAGCCAGGGCTGCTCGATCTGACAGGCGTGGCCGGCGCCCGGCAGCACCTTGAGCTCACAGCCGGGGATCCGCGCCTGAAGCGCAAAGGCGCTCTGATGAATGGCGTCCTCGCTGCCGGAGAGGATCACCGTCGGACAGGCGATGCGCTCGAAATGACCCTCGGGATCGGGCTTATGCAGCGCCTCGAATTGCCGGAGAATGGATGGGAGATCGGCCGAACCGTTGCGCTCGGTGAACAGCTCGGCAAAGAAATGGGCCATGGGCGTCGCGCGGAAGGCCGGGCTCAGATCCTCGAAGGTATAGGCCCAGCGATAGCCGATCCCGTTGGCGGTATAGGCGTCGATCCGCCGCTTCGCGAATTCCTTGCCCGGCGTGTAGCCGGTGCCCGACAGCACCAGCGCCGCGGTCTTGTCCGGGCGGTGATGATACATGTAGGGGATGATCGACGACCCGACCGAGCAGCCGACCAGGACGGCGCTTTCGCCCGGGAGCGCGTCGTCGATCGCTTCCCAGCACGCCGCCGCCATGTCGGCGGTGGTGAGGCCGGGCGTGGCCTTGGGCGAGCGGCCATAGCCCGGGATGTCGATGGCGATGCAGCGGTACCAGGTCGACAGATGCGCCATCTGGAACATCCAGCACGACTGGTCCATCGGATTGGGATGGACGAACGCCATCGCCGGTCCCGTGCGGCCCATCCGCTCGTAATAGAGTTTGCCTTCGACGTGCGACGCCATGCTGCCCTCCATTGCCCATGCCGGCACGAGGATGCGCGCTTTGGCGCGCGCCGACAACCCGCTCGGCGGCACGACCCGCGCGGTTCCTTGACATTGGCGCAGGGGACGGTTCCACTCGATGCGACCCACGTCTCCGGGAGGGATCGTCATGGACACCGCGACCGTCACGCACCAATTCACCGTCGAGGATGTCGAGTATCTCCGCCACGGCACGAAGCCGCTGCTCCTGCGCCTCTACAAGCCCACGGGCAAGGGGCCGTTCCCGGCCGTGGTCGAGCTCCATGCCGGCGCCTGGTGCCATGGCGACCGCCTGGGCGAGCGCAGCCGCCACGAGGCGCTGGCGAAAGGCGGCCTCGTCGTCGCCGCGCTCGATTTCCGTCAGGACAAGGAAGGCGCCTATCCGCGCGGCGTCGCCGACATCAATTACGCGATCCGCTGGGTCAAGGCGCATGCGGGCGAGCTTGGGACCCGTCCGGATCTCGTCGCCGTTTCGGGGCAGTCGAGCGGCGGCCATCTCGCCATGCTCGCGGCGATGCGGCCGGACGATCCGCGCTACACCGCGACCGCGCTGCCGGCCGGATCGCCGGCGGTCGATGCGAGCGTGCGCTGCGTCGCGATGTCGTGGCCCGTGATCAATCCGCTGTCGCGCTACAAGCACGCGCTGCGCGCGCACGATGCGGGCGAGAAATGGGCGGCGGAGATCATCCAGAATCACCTGGATTTCTGGGGCAGCGAGGCGAACATGGCCGAAGGCAGCCCGGTGCTGTTGCTGGAACGCGGCGAGAAGCCGCGCCTGCCGCCGGCGCTGTGGCTTCAGGCGCCCAACGACAACATGCACGACTACAAGGACCCGGACGGCACGTTCCCCGGCAACGAGCCGGCGCGCTTCGTCGCCGACTATCGCAAGGCCGGCGGCACGATCGATCTCGTCTATTTCGACGCGCCGCTGCGCTTCACCTCGGTCCAGCCGACCTCGAAGGCATCGCTCGATGCGTTTGCCAGGCTGGTCGCCTTCTTCCACGGCCACATGCCGGCCGCGCGGTAGGACCCATGGCAGCACTGACCTTGAGCTTTGCGTGCGGTCCCTATGACCGCACGCAGGCGCTGCGCGACGGATCGCTCAGCCCCGACGGCATCGACCTTACCTACATCACGCTGCAGCCGGGGGAGATTTTCTGGCGCATGCTGCAGTTCCGCGAGTTCGACGCCTCGGAGATGTCGCTGTCGAACTACACCTCGCTCGTGGGCGACGGGGCGGCGCCGTTCGTCGCCATTCCGGTGTTTCCGTCGCGCGTGTTCCGCCACGGCTATTTCTTCATCCATACCGGCAAGGGCATCCACACGCCCGCCGACCTCGCCGGCAAGCGCGGCGGCGTGCCGGAATACAGCATGACGGCGGCGGTCTATATGCGCGGCCTGCTGCAGCACGAATACGGCGTCAAGCCGAGCGACGTCGAGTGGGTCCAAGGGCGGACCGACCGGCTTGGCCGGCCCTTGCCCAAGGACGTGAGGCTGACGCCGGCGCCGGCCGGGACCGAGCTTGGCGATCTGCTCGAGCGCGGCGAGATCGACTTTCTCATGACCGCCAACAATCCTTTGTCCTTCCGGCGCGGCGCGGCCACGGTCCGCCGTCTGTTCCCCGATTATCGCGCGGTCGAGCTGGACTATTACCGCCGCACCCGGATCTATCCCATCATGCACACGGTGGTGATCCGGCGCGATGTCCACGAGCGCCATCCCTGGGTCGCGCTCAGCCTCTACAAGGCGCTCGTCGCCGCCAAGGAGCGCTGCTACCGCCTGCTCCAGGAGACGGGGTCGCCCAAGGCGTCCTTCGCCTGGCTCCAGCCGCTGATCGAGGAGGAGCAGGCGATCATCGGACCCGACTGGTATCCCTACGGCATCGAGCAGAGCCGCCCCTCGCTCGAGGCGTTGCTGCAATACACCCACGAGCAAGGATTGTGCGACCGCCGTCTTCGGCTCGAAGAGCTGTTCGCGCCGAGCACGCTGCGCGACATCCCGCTGTCCGAAGGCCAGGCCGTCTGACGCCGGCGTCAGCCGTCGTCGCCGACATCGCCGTGCGCGAACATCTGGTCGTAGTGCCGCGTGCCGTCCCCCTGGCCGCCGTCGGCGTACTCGAATTCCCAGTGATTGCCGTCGAGATCGCGGAAGTAGAACGAATACGTGCCGTGATGCTGGGTGATGCGCGAGATCCACTGAATGCCGTATTCGTCCTTGAGCTCGTGCGCCAGCGCGAGCGCGCGGTCCACTTCCTCCTTGGAGGCGAGGTCGAGGCCCCAATGGTGCTGGCGGTCCACGGGGCGGACGTGATCGCCGACCTCGAGGCAGACGATCGCGCAATATCCGCCCTTGCGCAAAAGCAGGCCGCGGCCGGTATGGCGCACGCACTCCAAGCCGAGGAACTCCTCGTAGAACCGGCGCGAGGCGGCGAGGCTGCGGCAGGTGACGGTGCCGTGCGACAGCACGATGGGCCGGTTGAGCGGCGCTTCCCGCACGGGTGCCGCAGCGGCTTCGGTCCCAGCCGGCGCGGCGGCATCGGCAGATGCGGTACGGTCGTCGGTCATGGCCCTTCTCCGGGGTGAGAATGCGTGGCAGGGCCGGTTCTAGCAGAGGAACCGGGGCGGCCGCAAAGGCGGCGGTGCCGCCCAGGGAAGTCGCGGCAATCGGTCTCGGCGCCAAGCGCAATCGTCGGGACAAGCGCAATCGTCGGGGATCGAATCAGGCTTTTCCCTCGTCCAGGCCAAAGCCGGGGGCGAGCGGCGCGCGGCGGCCATAATTTTGCTTGCGCAAGCAATGATAGCGCCGATGCGGCCCGGCGCGCGGTCGCCGCGACGGTGCCCGCCGCCTCAGCGCGGCGGCGGCCGCAATTTCGTCAGCACCATGTCGAGTTGATCGAGCGTGCGGTAGTGGATTTGAATCGTGCCGGTTTCGCCCGCGCCGGGATGGAACGACACTTTGAGACCGAGCGCCGCCGCGAGCGCCGTTTCGAGCGCCGTCACGTCGGGATCGCGCGGGGGCCGGCCCGCCGCTGCGTTCGGCGCGCGCGGACGCTGCGCCGCGCGTTCGGTCTCGCGCACGCTCATGTCGCGCCGCACCACCTCGTGCGCCAAGGCCTCGGGATCGGTCGCGCCCAAGAGCGCGCGGGCGTGCCCCATGGTAAGCCGGCCGTCCTCGAGCAGCGACCGCACCCCTTCGGGCAGGCCGAGCAGCCGCATCATGTTGGCAACGTGGCTACGGCTCTTGCCGACGCGCTGGGCGAGCTGCTCCTGGGTATAGGCGAATTCCTCGATCAGCCGCTGATAGCCGCGTGCCTCTTCGAGCGGTTGAAGGTCCTCGCGCTGGATGTTCTCGACGAGGGCGATCTCGAGCGCTTCGCGGTCGGCGATCGCGCGCACGACCACCGGGACTTCGTGCAGCCCGGCGCGCTGGGCCGCGCGCCAGCGCCGCTCGCCGGCGAGAATCTCGAAGCCGTCGAGCATCGTCGCGCTGTCGCGCACCAGGAGCGGCTGAAGCACGCCCTGTGCTGCGATCGATTCGGCGAGCGACGTCAAGCTCTCCTCGTCGAAGCGGCGGCGCGGTTGGAAACGCCCCGGATGCAGGCGCTCGATCGGCATCATGCGCACGCCGGGACCGGCGGCCGCCGCTTCCGCCGGCGCCGCTTCGCCGAGCAGCGCCGAAAGCCCGCGTCCCAGCCCGCGTCGCCGTTCGTCGATCATGCGATTCTCCCCTCGCGCCGCAGCATCTCGCCCGCCAGGTGAACATAAGCCTGCGCGCCGGGGCAGCGCAGATCGTAGAGCAGGACCGGCAGCCCGTGCGACGGCGCCTCCGAGATTCGGACATTGCGCGGGATGACGGTTGCATAGACCTTGTCGCCGAAATGGTCGCGCACGTCGGCCGCGACGAGGTCGGAAAGATTGTTGCGCTTGTCGAACATGGTCAGCACGACGCCCTCGATCTCGAGCGCCGGGTTGAAATGGCGCCGCACCCGCTCGATCGTCCGGATCAAATGCGACAATCCCTCGAGCGCATAGAATTCGCATTGCAGCGGCACCAGCACCGCCTGCGCCGCCGTCAGCGCGTTGAGCGTCAACAGGCCGAGCGAGGGCGGACAATCGATCAGCACGAAATCGCACGCGACCGGCGCCGCTTCGAGCGCCCGGCGCAGGCGGTATTCCCGCCCCTCCTCGGCAACCAGCTCGAGCTCGGCCCCGGTCAGCTCGACCGATGCCGGCACGATCTCGAGGCCCGGGATGCCGGTCGGCATCACCGCCGCGGTCAGCGCGGTCTCGCCGAGCAGAACCTCATAGCTGGTGCGCCGGCGCGCCTGCCGATCGATGCCGAGTCCGGTGCTGGCATTGCCCTGCGGATCGAGGTCCACCAGGAGCACGCGTTCGCCCGAGGCCGCCATGGCGGTGGCGAGGTTGATCGCCGTCGTGGTCTTGCCGACCCCGCCTTTCTGGTTGGCGATGGCGATGACGCGCGGCTGCGGGCGCGGATCAGGCGCGCTCACGGGCGACGGAATCCAGGATCAAAACCATGCCGCCGGGATCGGAAAGGCTCGGAACGAGCCGCGCCGCCATCTTCCAGGTTTTGCCGGCGAGGGTCAATTCCTCCTCGGCGGTTCGTCCCTTGAGAAAAAGCAGGCGCGTTTGCGGCCGGGAAAAGCGTTCGGCCATGTCCATCAGCTCCGGCAAGGGCGCCACGGCGCGCGCCGTCACGACATCGGCCACGATCGGCGGCAGATGCTCGGCGCGCTGCGCGTGGACCATGACGCTGGTGCCCATTGCGCGCGCCGCTTCGCGCAGGAAGACAGCCTTCTTCTGGTCCGCCTCGACAAGATGAACCTCGAGCGCGCCGATCACGGCGAGGACGAGGCCGGGCAATCCGGCCCCGCTGCCGAGATCGACGAGAATTCGGGCCTTGTCCGGCAGATGCGGCGCAAGCTGCGCGGAATCGAGGACGTGCCGGCGCCATGGATCGCCCATCGTGCTGCCGCCGACGAGATTGATGCGCCGGTTCCACGCTCGCAGCAAGGCAACAAAGGCGTCGAGCCGTTCGAGCGTTTCACGTGAAACAGGAAAGACCCGCGCGAACCCGTCGCGGCCGAGCGGCGTCCGCACCGGACGATCGTTGATCGCGCGGCGCATCACGGGACCGCCGGCGCCTCCCGCCGCCGCACATAGCGTAGCAGCGCCACCAGCGCCGCCGGAGTCACGCCGGAAATCCGGGCGGCCGCGCCCAACGTGCCCGGCCGCCCCGCGCTGAGCTTGAGGCGAATTTCGGTCGAGAGGCTCCCGACCGCGCCGTAATCGAGGTCTTCCGGCAGCAGCAGTGCCTCGTCGCGGCGGAAGGAGCGGATTTCGGCCTCCTGGCGCTCGAGATAGCCCTGATATTTCCCGTCGATCTCGAGCTGCTCGGCGATATCGGGCGCGATGCCGCCGAGTTCGGGCCAAATCGCTGCCAGCCGAACGAGATCGATCCCGGGATAGGCCAGGAGATCGCCCGCCGACCGGTCGATCCCATCGGCATTCACCGCGATGCCGTGCGCCCGCAACGCCGACGGCGACAGCTTCAGCGCCTGCACCTGGCCGCGCGCGGCGGCGAGATCGCGTTCCTTGGCGGCGAACGCCAGCGCCCGCTCCGCTCCGACGCAGCCGAGTGCCCGGCCGAGCGGCGTCAGCCGCTGATCCGCATTATCAGCGCGCAGCACCAGCCGGTATTCGGCGCGCGACGTGAACATACGATACGGCTCGTTCGTGCCCCGCGTCACCAGATCGTCGATCAGCACGCCGATATAGGAGCTCGCCCGGTCGAGCACGAACGCCCCGCCCCCGCCGGCCGCCCGCGCCGCATTGAGGCCGGCGACGAGACCCTGGGCGGCGGCTTCCTCGTAGCCGGTGGTGCCATTGATCTGGCCCGCCAGGAACAGGCCGGAACAGCGCCGCGTCTCGAGCGTCGGCCGCAACTCGCGCGGATCGACGAAATCGTACTCGATCGCATAGCCCGGCCGGATGATCCGCGCGCGCTCGAGGCCCGGAATCGTGGCGACCAATGCCTCTTGCACGTCGCGCGGCAGCGAGGTCGAGATGCCGTTGGGATAGACCGTGTCGTCGTCCAGGCCCTCGGGCTCGAGGAAGATCTGGTGCCGCGGGCGGTCGGCGAAACGCACGACCTTGTCCTCGATTGACGGGCAGTAGCGCGGCCCGGTGCCCTCGATCTGGCCGGAATAGATCGGTGCGCGGTGGAGATTGGCGCGAATGAGCGCGTGGCCCGCCTCGGTCGTCGTGGTGAGATGGCACGCCACCTGCGCCGTCGCGATCGTCCGCGTGAGAAACGAGAACGGCGGCGGCGGATCGTCGCCCGCCTGCACCTCGAGGCCGCGCCAGTCGATCGTCCGTCCGTCGAGCCGCGGCGGCGTCCCGGTCTTGAGCCGGCCGAGCGGGAAGCCCAGCCGGTCGAGCGTCGCCGCGAGCCCCAGCGCCGGCGCCTCGCCGACCCGGCCCGCCGGATGCTTTTCCTCGCCGATATGGATGAGGCCGCGCAGGAACGTCCCCGTCGTCAGGACCACCGCACCGGCCGGAATGCGCTCGCCCGTTGCGGTGAGCGCCGCCGTGACCCGGCCCGCCGCATCGAGTTCGATATCCTCGACCGACCCCGCGCGGATGTCCAGACCAGGCGTTTCCGCCAGCAGAGCCTGCATCGCGGCGCGGTAGAGCTTGCGGTCCGCCTGCGCCCGCGGCCCGCGGACCGCCGGCCCCTTGCTCCGGTTCAGAATGCGAAATTGAATGCCGGCCCGGTCGATCGCGCGCGCCATCACCCCATCGAGCGCATCGATCTCGCGCACGAGATGGCCCTTGGCAAGGCCGCCGATGGCTGGATTGCACGACATCGCGCCAATGGTGGCCCGGTCATGCGTCAGGAGGAGCGTCCGCGCACCGAGCCGGGCGGCGGAAGCCGCGGCCTCGCACCCGGCATGCCCGCCGCCGATCACGATGACGTCGTAGCGCATGAAGGCACTCTAGCGCGTCACCGGCTGGGAAGGAAAGACAAGGCCGTTGTCTGACGGACGATCCGGCGTTTCACGTGAAACAGCGTATGCGAGCAAAAAATTAAGGGCCGATCCAGGCGAGCATGCGTTCCACGATCCAGCGCTTGGGCAAGACGACAACTTGTGTGGTTCGGTGCGGTTGACGAATTCGACAACCCACCAACCGGTGCTGGCCGCGTCGCGTGCAACGCGCGGCCCTTGATAGCCGGCATCAGCCGGCTCCGAGAACCGTCTCGGTGCCATTAGCCTGACGCGATGACACCTCGCGCCCCCAAGCCCTCCGATACATCAGTCCCTTGTCCTCAACGCAGCGACTTTACGCGACCAAGACGCTGAACGGACAATGATGGCGGCGTCGCCGCGATATGAGGTTTGATCCACATCAATACGAGTTGTTAACGGCGAGATAATGTTGGGCTGACACATGAGTTTTCGCCAGGACCTGCATCGTCGGCGCGGCATTGCCGGCACTGCGCGCTTCTTTGGAGCCTCACTATGCCGAAGATATGGGAGAAACCGAAAAGCGGTGCGCCGGAGGAGCGATGCTGTCGATCGAGGTGGCGTTCTCTTCTAGCTTGTCTCGTCTGTCTTTCGCCGGCGCTTCTTACGCTTGCAGCGTGCCAGACGAGCAGCAGCGTCGACGTTTCGGCGCGTCCGGTACTGTCCGGCCCGATGACGCTGATACTCGACCCCTGCACCGACCGCACCGGCACCAAGGATCGCGATCTGGCGAAAGAGGCGACCGAGGCATTCCGCACCGCGCTTAGCAAAATCAAGGATTTCGTCGTCGCTGCCGATGGCCGCTACCGCCTTACCTGCGAGGTCACCGACTACCAAGAAGGCAGCGCCTTCACGCGTTGGCTCCTGCCGGGGCGGGGACAGACCGTAGGCAAGATCTCCGCCATTGTGACAGACGCCAAAACGGGCGAGACCCAAACCATCATAGTCGGCGAGGCACGCGTACGCAGCGGCGGCTTTTATACGATTGGCGCCTACAGCTACATCATGTCGAGCGCCGTCGACGAGGTAGTGAAGAAACTGGACGCGTGGGCCCACGGCGAAGTAAGCGCCGCGCCCACGCTGCGCCCATTCGAACATAGAGGCCGGACGAGCGAGGACGCTGGATGATGGCGGATCGGTCAAGACGCGCGCAGCAACGCTGGCGCGGCGCGGCGGTAGCGGCATTGATGCTGGGCGCGTTCAGCATTGCCAGCTGCACGCCGCCCGTGAGCACGGGTGCCTTTCGCAGCACGGGGCAGATCGAAACCAAGCTCAAGCGTGGCGTCTCGACCAAGACCGATGTTCTGTCCCTTCTTGGCGTGCCTAATGGCCCCGGATCATGGCTATTGCCCGCGCTCGATCCGAGCCCACGCGAGATCTGGTACTACGAGGATATGGCGATGAGCGGGTCGACACTACGCATGCAGATGATTTTCGTATTCTTCAAGGGGAACCTCTACGATGGCTATCTCTGGACCAGCGGCGCCGGGGCGTTGGAGACGAAGTTCTAGGCTCGCCGCGACGTTCTGCGTATGCGTCATGTTGCTGGGCGGATGCGCGACATCGTTTCGCGCGGGCAGCCCGCCACCTGTAGAACGGCTCGCTTCATTGAAGCCGGGTGTCTCGACGCGGGCGGATACGACGGCCGCTCTCGGCGCGCCGCAAGGCCACGGGAGTGCCGCACTTACCGCGCCCCGTCCAGACGTGCAGGACATTCTGGTCTATCAATATGTCGAGACGGACGCCCAACAGGTCCGCACACGAACGCTCCTCGTTTTCGTCGATAAGCAAAGCGGGATTTATCAGGGCTATATGTGGTTCCGCTCCGGCCAGGTCATCGGCGTGAACCAATGACGGGACGAACTATCATGCCGCACGATCTGTGGAACATGTTTGCCAAGCTCGCCATGGGAGCGCTGATGCTGGGTCTGATCGCGGGCTGCACAGTCAACACGCGCTCCGGCGTCGATTTCGATCCGACAATCGTCAGCAGCACGCTCAAGCTCGGAAGCGCAACCCAGGCCGATGTCCGCGCCGCGCTTGGCGAGCCCTTCGCTAAAGGTAGCGCCATGATGCCGTTTCATGACCGGCCGCACCTGACCTGGACGTATTTCGCTGAGCGCAGCACCGTCAGCACCGGCTCGGGCAATATGGACGAACGACTCGAATATCTCTTCGTCTTCTTCGACGGCGACCGTATGGACAGCTATCTCTGGTTCGACAGTGCTATGCGGTGAGTGCTGGGCCGCTCCCGAAATCCGCCGGTGGCACGACCCCAACGCAACCTGAGAACCGATCCGGGAAGTTTAGCTTCAGGCGAAACAATTTGGCTGGGTCGAGCGCCGAGCGGAGCCCCCGTTTGAGCGGCCTTGGCACTCTGGCTTTCGATGACTGCGAGCGTCGGGCTCGCCTCGCGCCCCTCGTGCTCGCGCGTCGCGGCATAGAGCGCATGGTGGATGCGCTCCAGCGTGCCGTCCCACTCCCGCAGCATGAAGTAGGAATGCGCCGTGCTTTTCGGCGGCAGGTCCTTCGGCAGTGCTTGCCATTGGCGACCCGTGGCACGCACGTAGAAGATGGCGTTCAGAACCTCGCGGACGTTCACCTCGCGCCACCGTCCGCCGCGTTTGGCCGGCGGAATCGCCAGTTCGATCAACGCCCACTCGCTGTCGCTCGAATCACTCGGATAGCACAGGCTGTGGCGGTCGGCGGCACGGCGGTGTTCAGGCTTCCAGATCAGGCACCCTCGGCGAAGATACGGGTGCCAGACAAGAAATCACGAACGATTCCTCCGACTCAACGACTTTGTGGATCGGCTCTGAGAAATTTTCAAGTAATACTAAGATATTTCTTGCCACGACCAAGTAACACTAAATATGGGCCGCCACCCCGAGTCGCGCGCGGGACGTTCCGCGAACGACCACTAGATGCTGCCCGCGCCCGACCTCTCGTTCCTGTTTCATTCGCTATTTTCCGATGCAGAACTCGGCGAACACCCGATCGAGCATGTCCTCGACATCGAGGCGGCCGGTGATGCGGCCGAGCGCGCGGGCGGCGGCGCGCAACTCCTCGGCCGCCAGCTCGGGCAACGGCGCCCCATCGAACCGCCGCAGCGCCGTGCAGCATTCATCGAGGGCAGCGCGATGGCGGGCCCGGGTCACGAGCGGCGCCGCGCCCGCGTCGAGCCGCCGCGCCACCTCCGCGCCGAGCCGGGCGAGCAGCGCCGCCATCCCCGGCCCGGTTGCGACCGACAGCGCCAGCCCGGCCGGCGGTGCGGCACCGGCCGGCAGGAGATCGCTCTTGTTGGCGATGACGAGCGCGTTCGCGTCGATCAGCCCGGCGAGCGCATCGAGCTCCTCCGGCCGCGTCGCGTCATAGAGCACGAGCTTCAGATCGGCCGCGGCGGCGCGGGCACGCGTGCGGCGCACGCCCTCGGCCTCGACCGGGTCGACGGCATCGCGCAGCCCCGCGGTGTCGGCGAGCGTCACCGGATAGCCGCCAAGATCGAGCGCCACCTCGATCACGTCGCGGGTGGTGCCGGAAGCGGCCGCGGTGATGGCCACGTCGCGCCGCGCCAGCGCGTTGACGAGGCTCGACTTCCCGGCATTGGGCGGCCCCAGCACCGCCACCATCACGCCCTCGCGCAACCGTTCGCCGCGATGATCGTCGCCGAGATGCGCGGCGATCTCGGCCACCAGCGCCGCCGCCTCGCCGCGGGCTGCATCCCACAGTCCCGCCGGCAGATCCTCGTCGGGAAAGTCGATCGCCGCCTCGAGCCGCGCCTGCGCCGACAGAAGCCGCGCGCGCCAACGCTCGGCGAGCCGCCCCAGCGCGCCATCGAGCTGACGCAGCGCCTGACGCCGCTGCGCCGCCGTTTCCGCCGCGACGAGATCGGCCAGGCCCTCGACCGCGCTCAAGTCGAGCTTGCCGTTGAGGAAGGCGCGGCGCGTGAACTCGCCCGGCTCGGCCGGCCGCAATCCCAACCGTCCGAGGCACGCGAGCACCGCCGCCACCACCGCGCGGCTGCCATGGACATGGAGCTCCGCCACATCCTCGCCGGTCACGCTGCGCGGCGCGGGGAAGTAGAGCGCGAGCCCCTCGTCGATCGCCTCGCCGCCGGCCGGATCACGCACGCGGATACGCTGCGCGTGCCGCGGCGGCGGCACCGTCCCGGCAAGCGCCATCAGCGCCGCGGCGGCGCCCGGCCCCGACAGCCGTATCACCGCGATCCCCGCCCGGCCCGGTGCGGTCGAGAGCGCAAAGACGGTGTCGGGCTCGTCCATGCGCGCCACTCTAACGCCCGCGCCGCCCGCATGCAGCGCCGCCACAACTCATTTCAACTTTACAGCAAATTTTTGCCTTCCCTGTGAGGTGCCTCACAGCGTGCCCGGGCGCGGCCATGCTCTTATCAATCCAACGACACCGCGATCCGCGGTTCCTCTGCGAAGGAGCGACAGATGCGAATTCCTTCGACCCATTTCCGCCCCGGCCGCCCGCACGGTTTCGGCGCGCGTCCCGCCGCGCTCGGCCCGATCACCGCCGCTATTCGCTACCTCAAGCACAAGTTCCTGCAGGCGACCGACCGGGCGATCGGCGCGCAGTTGTGCGATCTCCGCCTCAACCCCTTCCTGTTCCTCGTCGAGTCCGGCTGCTGACCCCCCTTGCACCGGACTCCCTGTGGGCGGCGTGCCCTGCGACATGCCGCCCTTTTTTTGCCCGCCTCTTCCCTCACCACCGACCCTGACGTAGCATTCTCCGATCGCGACGACGCGGATCGATGGAGGATGCCATGGCGGTGCAGTCGCTCTTGAGCTACGCGCTCACCGTGCCCGACATCGAGGCCGGGCGGAAATTCTATTCGACCTTCGGCCTCGCCGCCGCGGCGCACGACAATGCCCTCGCCTTTCGCTGCGACGGCCGCGACCAGGACCAGGTGCTGCTGGTCGAGGGGCCGAAGAAACGCCTCAACCATCTCCGCTTCGGCAGCGACGCGGCCGGCCTTGCCGCCATCCGCGCGCGGATGCAGGCGCACGCGATCGCCGAGATCGACGCGCCGCATAACGCCTTCGGCGGTGGGCTGTGGCTCAAGGACCCCGACGGCCATCCGGTCAATGTCCGCGACGCCGCGGCGCAGCCGTGGCGCGGGGCGGCGCGCTTCGTCATCAATTCGCCCGGCCATTACGACCGCGCCGGCCGCGGCTGTCCGCCGCGCCATCAGGTGCGGCCGACGCGGCTTGGCCACGTCCTGCTCCATACCCCCGATCTCGAGCGCATGATCGCGTTCTATACCGCGGTGCTGGGCCTGCACGTCACCGACACCGTTCCCGGCCTCATCGCCTTCATGCATCTGCCGGCGGGCGGCGACCATCACGTCGTCGCGCTTCTGCACAATGCCCGGCCGGGCTTCCATCACGCCAGTTTCGAGGTCGATTCGCCCGACGAGATCGGCCTCGGCGCCCAGACCGTGCTCGGCGCCGGCTATCGCAATGGCTGGGGCTTCGGCCGCCACGTGCTGGGCTCGAATTTCTTTCATTACTTGCGCGATCCGTGGATGAGCCTCGCCGAATATTTCTGCGACATCGACCAGATCCCGGGCGATGGCTCCTGGCGGGCCGAGCAGCACGGCGCCGAGGACGCGCTGTACCGCTGGGGACCACCGGTGCCGGAGGAATTCGGCGACAATTTCGAGCCCGAGTGACAGCGCGCGACGCCGGTGCCGCCATGACCAATGCGCTCGCCGGCGAGACCAGCCCCTATCTGCTACAGCACAAGGACAACCCGGTACACTGGCAGCCCTGGGGTCCGGCCGCGCTCGCCGCCGCCCAGGCCCAGGACAAGCCGATCCTGTTGTCGATCGGCTATGCCGCCTGCCACTGGTGCCACGTCATGGCGCATGAGTGCTTCGAGGACGCGGCGGTCGCCGCGCTGATGAACCACGGCTTCGTCACCATCAAGGTCGATCGCGAGGAACGGCCCGATCTCGACACCATCTATCAGCACGCGCTGGCGGCGATGGGCGAGCAGGGCGGCTGGCCGCTCACCATGTTCCTCACCCCCGCGGGCGAGCCGTTCTGGGGCGGCACCTATTTCCCGCCGACCGCGCGCTGGGGCCGGCCGGGCTTTCCCGACGTGCTCAATGCGATCGGCGCCGCCTATCGCGACAAGCGCGACCAGATTGCCCAGAACGTCACCGCGATCAAGCAATCCCTGGCGCGGCTCGGCCGGCCTGAGGGCGGCGCCGGGATCGACATCGACTTCGTCGATCGCGCCGCGCTGCGCCTGGCGCAGGAAGTCGATACGATCGAGGGCGGCATCGGCAGCGCGCCCAAATTCCCGCAGGTGCCGGTGTTCGCGCTGCTGTGGCGCGGCGCGCTCCGGCTCGACAATGCGGCGCTGCGCCAGGCGGTGCTGGTGACGCTCGACCGCATTTCCCAGGGCGGCATCTACGACCATCTCGGCGGCGGCTTCGCACGCTATTCGGTCGATCAGCACTGGCTCGTGCCGCATTTCGAGAAAATGCTCTACGACAACGCGCTTCTGGTCGAGCTGCTGACCAGCGCATGGCAGGCGACGCGCTCGCCGCTCTATGCGGCGCGGGTCGAGGAGACGATCGGCTGGGCGGTGCGCGAGATGTTGCTGCCCGAGGGCGGCTTCGCTTCGAGCCTCGATGCCGACAGCGAGCACGAGGAAGGCAAGTTCTACGTCTGGACCGAGGCCGAGATCGATCGCCGCCTCGGTACCGGCGCGGCGCGGTTCAAGGAAATCTATGACGTGCGCCCGGACGGCAACTGGGAAGGGCACACGATCCTGAACCGCCTGCACCACATCGCGCTCGGCACGCCGGCGGCGGAAGCGGAGCTCACGCGCTGCCGCGCCGTGCTGTTCGAAGCGCGCGCGCCGCGGGTGCGTCCGGGGCGCGACGACAAGGTGCTGGCCGATTGGAACGGGCTGATGATCGCGGCCTTGGCCGCTTCGGGGACGGCATTCGCGCGGCCCGATTGGGTCGCGCTGGCCGAGCGCGGCTTCCGCTTCATCCGCGACGCGTTGGGCGAGGGCGACGGCCGCCTCGCCCATGCCTGGCGCGCCGGCAAGCGCGCCCATCGTGCCGTGCTCGACGACTATGCCAACATGAGTCGCGCTGCGCTCGCGCTCCACGAGGCGACCGGCGACGCATCCTATCTCGCCGCGGCGCGCGGCTGGGTCGCGGTTGCGGACCGGCATTATGGGGACGACGCGGCGGGCGGCTATTTCTTCACCGCGGATGACGCCGAGGCGCTGCTGGTGCGCACCAAGCAGGCCTATGATTCGCCCAATCCCTCGGGCAACGGCGCCATCGCCGAGGTGCTGGCGCGGCTTTACCATCTCACCGGCGAGGCGCATTACCGCGACCGTGCCACGGCGGTGCTGGCAACCTTCGCCGGCGAGGCGCAGCGCAACGTTTTCGGCTTGGCGACGCTGCTCAACGCGGCCGAGCTGCTCGAGCGCGCGCTTCAGATCGTCGTCATCGGCCGGCGCGGGGCGGCCGATACCGCGGCGCTGTTGCGCGTCATCGCCGATGCGCCGCTGCCGACAAAGGTCTTGAGCGTGATCGATGACGGCGCGGCACTGCCGCCCGCGCACCCGGCTTCGGGCAAGGGCGCGATCGGCGGCAACGCCACGGTCTATATCTGCACGGGACAGGTATGCTCAGCTCCCGTGACCGACGCGGCCGCGCTCGCAGCGGCGCTCCGCCGCCGCTGATGCAGCGGCTGTCGCTCGAAACCCAGTTCGGGCGTCTCACGGTGAGCGAGGACAAGGGCGCGGTCGTCGCGCTGCAATGGGGCGGGCGCGCGAAAGGGCCGCCATCCCCGGCGCTGATCGAGGCGCGGCGTCAGCTCTTGGAATATTTCGCCGGCAAGCGCCGCGCCTTCGATCTGCCGATCGCGCTCGACGGCTCGCCGACCGAGCTGGGCGTGTGGCAGCTCATGGCGCAGATCCCCTATGGCGAGACACGCAGCTATGGCGAGCTCGGCCAGGCACTCGGCCTCGCGCCGCGTGCGGTCGGGCGCGCCTGCGGCAGCAACAAGCTGCCGATCATCGTCCCCTGCCATCGCGTCATCGGCAGTGGCGGAAGGCTCGGCGGCTATAGCGGCGGCGAGGGCGCCGAGACCAAACGCCGGCTGCTTCAGCTCGAACACGCGCTGCTGCTTTAGGCAGCCGAGATGACAGGGGCGGCCGGCAACGCTAACGTCCCGCCATACCGCAATCCTCAAGGGAGGGAGAACCCGATGCCCCATGCCATCCGCATCCACAAGACCGGCGGCCCCGAAGTCTTGACCTGGGACGAGGTCGCGGTCGGCGCGCCCGGCCCGCGCGAGGCGCGCATCCGCCACACCGCCATCGGCTTGAACTACACCGATGTCTATAGCCGCACCGGCCTCTATCCGCCGCCCTTGCCGGCGGTCCTCGGCGCCGAGGGCGCGGGCGTCGTCGAGGCGGTTGGTGCCGAGGTTGCCGATTTGAAGCCGGGCGACCGCGTCGCCTATGGCAACGCGCCGCTGGGCGCCTATGCCGAGCAGCGGCTCATCCCGGCCGACCGGTTGGTCAAGCTGCCCGACGGCATCGACGACAAGCACGCCGCGGCGATGATGCTCAAGGGCCTCACCGTCCAATACCTCATCCGCCAGACCTACAAGGTCAAGAAGGGCGACACCATCCTCTGTCACGCCGCGGCCGGCGGCGTCGGGCTCATCTTGTGCCAATGGGCGAAGCATCTCGGCGCAACCGTCATTGGCACGGTTGGCAGCGACGAGAAGGCGGCGCTCGCCAAGGCGCATGGCTGCGACCATCCGATCGTCTACACGCGCGAGGATTTCGTGAAGCGCGTCGCCGAGATCACCAATGGCGCCAAGCTGCCGGTCGTCTATGATTCGATCGGCAAGGACACCTTCATGAAGTCGCTCGACTGTCTCGCGCCGCTGGGGCTGATGGTCTCGTTCGGCAATGCCTCGGGACCGGTCGAGAACCTGAACCTCGGCATCCTGGCGCAGAAGGGATCGCTTTATCTCACCCGGCCGACGCTCAACACCTATGCCGCCAAGCGCGAGAACCTCGTGCTCATGGCGAAGGAGCTGTTCGACGTCGTGCTCTCGGGCGCGGTGCGGATCGAGGTCAACCAGACCTATCCCCTGAAGGACGCGGCGCGCGCGCATCGCGACCTCGAGGCGCGCAAGACCACCGGCTCGACCGTGTTCACGGTGTAAGGAAGCTTGTCATTGCAAGGAGCGGAATGCCGAAGCAATCCACCTCCGCCTCGGGGGATTGCTTCGCTGCGCTCGCCATGACGGCGCTCACCTTCACATTGGATGGAAGTGCTTGCCCCGGCCGCGGTATTTGCCGTCGACGATGATCTCTTTCTCCGGATCGGCGACCGCGCGGCCGATGACGCGCGGCGCGCGGTTGTGGCGCTTCAGGATGCGGATCGTCTCGTCGACGCCATCCGGCGCGACCACCAGGCAGAAGCCGATGCCCATGTTGTAGACGGGCAGCATCTCCCAGCGCTCCATCTTCGCGTGCTCCTCGATGAGCGCGAAAATCGGCGGCGGCTCGGGCAGGTCGATCGCGAATCCGACCGGCGCCGCGACCCGCGCGAGATTGAGGAGACCATCGCCCGTGATGTGCGCCATCGCCTTCACGCCCGCGACCGAGCGCAGCACCTCGAGCACTTCCTGGACATAGATATGCGTCGGCCGCAGCAACTCCATCCCGAGCGGTGCGTCGAGATCGGCAAAGCGGTGTTCGACGGCGAAGCGATGATCCGCGAAGAACACGCGGCGGGCGAGCGTCAACCCGTTGCTGTGCACGCCGTTGCTTTCGATGCCGATGACGATGTCGCCGGGCGCCACGTCCTTGCCGTTGTTGATGCGATCGAGCGCGACGTCGCCCACCGCCATGCCGACGAGATCGAACCCGTACCCCTTGCGCCAGCCGGTGATGATGTCCTTGATCTGCGATATCTCGCCGCCGGAGATCGATACCCGCGCCTGCCTTGCTCCCTCGGCCAGGCCGATCGACAGCGCTTCGAGCAGATCGGGATTTGCGGTCTCGACGGCGATGTAATCGACCATCGACAGCGGCCGGGCACCGACGCAGATGAGATCATTCACGTTCATCGCAACGCAATCGATCCCGACCGTGTCGTACTTGTCCACCATCTGCGCGATGATGGCCTTGGAGCCGATGCCGTCGGTGCAGATCGCGAGGCCGATGTCGCCGAGGGCGATGACGTTCGCGAAATAGCCGATGTCGAGCTTGACCTCGCCCGGGCTGCCGCGCGGCGGCCAGGTCTTCACCACGTGGCGGACGAGGCGGCTGAGCCCGCGTTCCGCCTGATCGGTGTCGACGCCGGCCTCCTTGTAGACGTCCCGGCCGTCCCCGCTCCCCGTTTCGGCCACGGCTGCCGCCCTAAGTGTTCATCGCCTCGAAGAAATCGGCATTGTTCTTGGAGTGGCGCAGCTTCTCGATCAGGAACTCGAGCCCGTCCATCGCGCCCATCGGCATGAGCACGCGGCGCAGCACCCACATCTTCGACAACACCGCCTTCTCGACCAGCAGCTCTTCCTTGCGCGTACCCGACTTGGTGATGTCGAGCGCCGGGAAGGTGCGCTTGTCCGCAACCTTGCGGTCGAGCACGATTTCCGAATTGCCGGTGCCCTTGAACTCCTCGAAGATCACCTCGTCCATGCGCGAGCCGGTATCGATGAGCGCGGTCGCGATGATGGTGAGCGAGCCGCCTTCCTCGATGTTGCGCGCGGCGCCGAAGAAACGCTTGGGCCGCTGCAGGGCGTTCGCGTCGACGCCGCCCGTCAGCACCTTGCCCGAGCTGGGCACGACGGTGTTGTAGGCGCGCGCAAGCCGCGTGATGCTGTCGAGCAGGATGACGACATCGCGCTTGTGCTCCACGAGGCGTTTCGCCTTTTCGATCACCATCTCGGCGACCTGGACGTGGCGCACCGCCGGTTCGTCGAAGGTCGAGCTCACGACCTCGCCCTTCACCGAACGCGCCATGTCCGTCACCTCTTCCGGCCGCTCGTCGATGAGCAGCACGATGAGATAGACCTCGGGATGGTTCGCGGCGATGGCATGCGCGATGTTCTGCATCATCACCGTCTTGCCGGTGCGCGGCGGCGAGACGATGAGCGCGCGCTGGCCCTTGCCGAGCGGCGTGATCAGGTCGATGACCCGCGTCGTCAGATCCTTCTTGGTCGGATCGTCGAGTTCCAGCCGCAGTTTCTCGTCGGGATAGAGCGGCGTCAGATTGTCGAAATTGATGCGATGGCGCAGCTTGTCGGGCTCGTCGAAATTGATCTCGTTGACCTTGAGCAGCGCGAAATAGCGCTCGCCGTCCTTGGGCGAGCGGATCTCCCCTTCGACGGTGTCGCCCGTGCGCAGCCCGAACCGCCGCACCTGCGACGGACTGACATAGATGTCGTCGGGACCGGGAAGATAATTGGCCTCGGGGCTGCGCAGGAACCCGAAGCCGTCCTGCAGCACCTCGAGCACCCCGTCGCCATAGATCGCCTGGTCGTTGTCGGCGAGCTGCTTCAGGATCGCGAACATCATGTCCTGCTTCCGGAGCGAGGACGCGTTTTCGATCTGCAACTCCTCGGCGAAGTTAAGGAGTTCGGCCGGGGACTTCGATTTCAGTTCCTGGAGATTCATGAGACGGCATTCGCTCTGATAAGGGAGGCGGCGCACGAGGGAACCTGCGCCGAGAATGGCGGACGGGGCTCGCGACCGATCGTTCTGTTTTGTGAGATTTTTTGTTGCGGTGACGCGAACGCGCCGCGGCGGGTGGGATCACATCTATACGAAAAGCGGGCTCCAAGTCAAATGCGAAACGTGCACCGCACCGTCAGAACGGCCGCACCACCACCATCGTGACGATGACGATCAGAAGAAGCGTCGGCACCTCGTTAACGATGCGATAGAACCGTGCCGGCCGGGCATTGCGATCGGCGGCGAATACTTTGCGCCACACCGACAGGCGGTAGTGGATGATCGTAAGCCCGGCCACAGCCGCTAGCTTGACGTAAATCCACCCCATCGCCCAATCGACCGCGCCTGGCGTCGCAGCCAGCCCGATCCCGAAAATGTAGGTCGCCGCCATCGCCGGATGCATGATCCCGCGCAGCAAACGACGCTCCATCACCTTGAAGGTCTCGGACGCCGCCGACCCTGGCGCCGCGTCGGCATGGTAAACATATAGGCGCGGCAAGTAGAGGAGTCCAGACATCCAGGCGATGACACCGAGGATGTGCAGGGTCTTGAGCCACGGGTAGAGCGCGATCACGACGCCGCTCTACCCCCGGTGCAGGGACAGGATGCGAACCGGGCGGGACAGAGCCGCCGTCCGTCCGCCGGCGCGATCGCCGCCGATGCTCCCTGCGCCGCCTTCACCAGCGCGGCAAGACCGGCGATAAAGGCCGGTGCATCGCCGACCGTCGCAACGCGCACATAGCGTGGCACACCCGACCGCTCCGCCACGTGACGATAGTCGATGTCGAGCTCGACCAGCGTCTCGGAATGCTCCGACACGAAGGCGATGGGTGCAACGATCACGCCGACCCCGTCTGCGCCGGCGCGGCGGATTTCCGCGTCGGTCGCCGGCTCGAGCCAGCGCCGTGGCCCGACGCGGCTTTGATAACAGACGATGAGATCGCCCGCTGCGCTGCCGAGCCGCGTGCGGATCGCCGCCGCCGTCGTCTCGATCTGGAACTGATAAGGATCGCCGCGCGCGACGACGCGCTGCGGCAGACCGTGCGCCGACAGCAGGATGCGCCGCTTCATGCCCTGCGGCCAGAGCGCAATGGCTGCGACAAGGCGCTCGACCACCGTTGCAATGAAGCCCTCTTGTGCCGGATAGCAGCACACTGCCCGGGTCGGAACCCGCAATCCGATCCGCGCGGCGGCCTCGTGCCAGGCACGAAGCGAGGATGCCGTCGTCGTGCTCGAGAATTGCGGGTAGAGCGGCAGCAGCACGACCGCGTCCGGCCGCCAATCCTTCACCGCCTGCGCCGCCGCTGCGCTCAGCGGATGCCAATGGCGCATCGCGATGAAGGTCGCGACATCGCCGCCCAACGCGCTTTCGAGGGCGCGCGCCTGCGCCTCGGTGTTGGCGAGCAGCGGCGAAGCGTCGCCGATGCGGGCATAAATCTCCCGCGCTACCGGGCCACGGCGATGCGCGATGAGCCGCGCCACCAGCCAGCGCAGCGGGTTGGGCAGCGCAATGATCGCCGGATCGGAGAAAAGATTGAACAGGAACGGCTCGACCGTGTCGCGGGAGGACGGCCCGCCAAGACTGAACAGAACCACCGCGATGCGGCTCATGCGGGGCGGCGCAGCAACGCGGCCAGTTGCGCGACATGCTCGACCGGCGTATCGGGCAGCACGCCATGGCCGAGATTGAACACGAACGGCCCTCCCGAGAAACTGGCACGGATCGCCGCCACCGCCGCGGCCATCGCCTCACCGCCGACCAGCAGCAGCAGCGGATCGAGATTGCCTTGCACCGTCGCCAGCGGCTGCAGCGTCGCGCGCGCGACCGCACACGGCACCGTGCTGTCGAGGCCGATCGCATCGACCCCGGTCTCGACCACATAGGCACGGTACATGAGCCCGGCGCCGCGCGGAAACCCGATCACCTTCACTCCGGGGTGGCGGGCATGGAGCGCGGCGACGATCGCCCGCGTCGGCGCGATCACGTAACGGCGGAACGCGTCTTCCGGGAGCACGCCAGCCCAACTGTCAAAGAGCTGCACCGCGTCGGCACCGGCGGCGATCTGTGCCGCGAGATGATCGACTGTCGCCGCGACAAGCCGGTCGATCAGCACCCCGAACCCGTCGGGATCGGCAAAGGCCCAGCGCTTCACCGCGGCAAAGTCGCGGCTGCCGCCGCCCTCGACCATGTAGGTCGCCACCGTCCACGGTGCCCCGGCAAAACCGATGAGCGCTGTCTCATCCGGCAAGGCGGCCGCGACGCGCGTCGCGGTCTCGTAGACCGGGGCCAGCCGCTCGATCATGCCACTGCCGTTCAGCGCCTCGGCCGCGGCGCGGTTGCGCAGCGGTTCGAGCACCGGGCCTTCGCCCTCGCGGAAGGCAACGGCGCGGCCGAGCGCGTGCGGCACGACCAGGATATCCGAGAACAGGATTGCGGCATCCATGCCGAACCGGCGGACCGGTTGCAGCGTCACCTCGGCCGCCCGGGCAGGCGAGTAGCACAGATCGAGGAAACTCCCGACCTCCCGGCGCAGCGCGCGGTATTCCGGCAGATACCGCCCGGCCTGCCGCATCAGCCAGAACACCGGCCGCTCCGACACCGTCCCACCGAGTGCCCGCAGCAGCGGCGCCGCGGACTTATCCCGCTGTTTCATATCGTCCTCTTACCTCTTCTCTTATAGAATCAAAAGGTAGTGGCAGTAGAGGTGCGGTTGAAACCGGGGATTATCGTCTTTGGGCGATCCATCCCCTGCACGCGCGGCGTGGCGATGGGTCCGGTTGATAACATGGTCAAGAGGATATGAAGACCGGGGATAGGAATTGGCTGAGGGCGTGATGCATCGCCGTACCGGCACCGCCGCCACGCTGGCGCTTGCGATGAATGTCGGGGATGGTCCGCAGCTCGTGCGGTACTGTCCCCATTTTGCCAAGACGACCAGCGATTTCGTCCCAAGGGGGACATCCTCGGTCCGATCAAGCGGTCTCCGGGGACCGATCGCGGATCGGCGGGATGGCAGGCAGTTGACCGGGGCTTATCCCCAGGAGAGGCGGCCGTGAGTGGATTTCACCTGCATCTCGTATCGGATTCCACCGGCGACACCGTGCACGCGGTGGCGCGCGCGTGCCTGGTTCAATTCGAGGGTGCCGACGCGATCGAGCATATCTGGTCGATGGTCCGTACCAAGAGCCAGATCGAGCGCGTCGTGCACGGCGTTTCGATCAATCCCGGCGTCGTGCTCTATACGCTCGTGAACGAGAATCTGCGGCCGCCTTTGGTCGATGGCTGCCGCAAGCTCCAGGTGCCGGCCATCCCGGTGCTCGATCCGGTGATCGGGGCGCTCGCCTCGTTTCTCGGCCGCAAGAGCCGTGGTTTGCCGGGCCAGCAGCATCTCCTCGACAATCTTTATTTCCAGCGCATCGACGCCATGACCTTCGCCCTCAACCATGACGACGGGCAGTCGGTCTGGGGCCTCAACGATGCCGATGTGATCCTCGTTGGAGTATCGCGCACCTCGAAGACGCCGACTTGCATCTATCTCGCCAATCGCGGCATCAAGGCGGCCAACGTGCCGGTCGTGCCGGGCGTGGAGCTGCCGCCCGAGCTGTTCGCCACGACGCGGCCGCTGGTCGTAGCCCTCACCAACGATCCCGAGCGGCTGATCCAGGTGCGCAAGAACCGTCTCAACATGCTGCACCAGCAGGAGGACCGCACCGACTATACCGATCTTGCCGCGGTGCGCGAGGAAGTGCTCCTTGCGCGGCGCCTGTTCACGCAGCAGCACTGGCCAGTGATCGACGTCACGCGACGCTCGATCGAAGAAACGGCAGCGGCGATCCTCAAGCTCCTGACCCGGCGGCAGGGCGGCGAGGCATGAGCATCGGCCTCCGTGAGCCGGTCGTCCTGGCGTCTTCCAGCGGCGCGCGGCGGCGCCTCCTCGAGGCGGCGGGGATTGCGGTTGCGGTCGATCCGGCAGCGATCGACGAAGCCGCAATCAAGGCGGCGTTCCGCCGCGCCGATAGCAGCGCCGAACGCTGTGCCGGCGCCCTCGCCGAGGCCAAGGCGGTTGCCGTCGGCCGCCGCCATGCGGGCGTGCTGGTGATCGGCGCCGATCAGACGCTCGACTGCGACGGCACCTGGCTCGACAAGCCGCGCGACGCGGCCGAGGCCCGGCGGCAGTTGGCGTTCCTGGGCGGCCGAACCCACGTCCTCCATTCGGCCGTGGCGGTGATCCGCGACGGCATTGTGCTGTGGCAGCTCGTGGAGCGCGCGCGTCTGGTCATGCGGCGCTTCAGCGATGCCTTTCTCGACGGCTATATTGCCGCCATGGGCGAGCGCGTCGGCGAAATGGTCGGGGGCTATGCGCTCGAAGGGCTGGGGGCGCAGCTCTTCGAGCGCATCGAGGGCGATTATTTCACCATTCTCGGGCTGCCGCTGTTGCCGCTGCTCGAGTTTCTGCGCCGGCAGGGCGCGCTGGCGTCGTGACCCTGACCGGTGCCGCCAGGATCGCCGGGGTGATGGGCTGGCCCGTGGCCCATTCGCGCTCGCCGGCGCTGCATGGGTTCTGGCTCGCCGAGCACGGCATCGACGGCGCCTATGTGCCGCTCGCAGTGCGGCCGGAGGATTTGCGGCGCGCACTTCAGGCGCTGCCGCTCCTGGGTTTCGCCGGCTGCAACATCACCATCCCGCATAAGGAGGCGGCGCTCGAGGCGGTCGACGACACCGATGACTCCGCGCGCCGCGCCGGCGCGGTCAATACCGTCGTGATCGATGCCAGGGGCCGGCTGTTGGGCCGCAATACCGACGGGTTCGGGTTTCTCGAAAGCCTGCGCGCGGCGGTGCCGGGGTGGAGCGCCGCCGCGGGACCCGCGGTCGTGATCGGCGCTGGTGGTGCGGCGCGCGCGGTCGTGGCGGCGCTCGTCGATGACGGCGCGCCGGAGATCCGGCTCGTCAACCGCACGCCGGCGCGGGCCGCCGGGCTGGCGCGCGCGCTGGGCGGCCCGGTGCGCGGCGTCGCCTGGGACGATCGCGCCGCGGCGCTTGCCGGTGCGCGGCTCCTCGTCAACGCCACCAGCCTCGGCATGGAGGGCCAGCCGGCGCTCGATCTGCCGCTCGATGCCCTGCCGCGCGATGCGGTGGTCGACGACATCGTCTATGTGCCGCTCGAAACGCGCCTGCTCGCGGCGGCGCGGGCGCGCGGCAATTCCGCGGTCGATGGGCTCGACATGCTGCTGCATCAGGGCCGGCCGGGCTTCGCCGCCTGGTTCGGGGTGATGCCCGCGGTGACGCCGGCGCTGCGCCGCGCCATGGAAGCGACGCTGACGGCGCGATGAAGATCCTCGGTCTCACCGGCTCGGTCGGGATGGGCAAGAGCACCGCGGCGGGGCTGCTGCGGCGGATGGGCATCGCCGTGTTCGACGCCGACCGCGCCGTGCATCGCCTGCTGGCGCCCGGCGGCGCGGCGGTGGCGGCGGTGGCGGCGGCGTTTCCTGGCGTTGCGAAGGGCGGCGGGATCGACCGCGGCGCGCTCGGCGCGCGCGTGTTCGGCGACCGCGGCGCGCTGGCCCGGCTCGAAGCGATCCTCCATCCCCGGGTCGAGGCGGCCGAACGGCGGTTCGTGGCGCAGTCGCGGGCGCGGCGGCGGCGCCTCATCGTGCTCGATGTGCCGCTCCTTTTCGAGACGGCGGGCGAGCGGCGCTGCGATGCGGTCGCGGTGATCTGGGCGCCCGCGTTCCTGCAGCGCGCCCGGGTCATGGCGCGGCCCGGCATGAGCGTGGCGCGCCTCGCCTTTCTGCGCCGCCAGCAGACGAGCGAACGGGAAAAGCGCCGGCGCGCCGATTTCCTGGTGCCGAGCGGGCTCGGCCGTGCGGTAACGTGGCGCCACCTGCGCGGCGTCGTGCGGCACCTGTCCGAAAGGACCAATTCGCCGGTGACGGGACGCACGAGCGCGTGCTAGAACGCAGCTCGATTGGGGAGTAGCCGCCCGGGCGCGACCGGGCCGTGCATCAACATGCTTGGCGTCAGCGCCATGGTGCACGGGGCCCGCAGCGGGGGCATGGCGAGACCAGCGGTTCGATCGATCCGGGTCCGAGCGGAGCGATCGGCCGTGGTCTCACTCTCGGGCTGGCGATCCCGCGTGCATGCCTTCCTCGTAGCGATCACCTCCATCACCATCGCCGAGATCGGCGACCGCACGCAATTGCTGTCCCTGGCGCTGGCGGCGCATTACCGGCGGCCCTGGGCGATCATCGCCGGGATTTTCCTGGCGACCGTCGCCAACCATTCGATTGCGGGCGTGCTCGGCGCGTGGTTCGGCCGGATGCTGACGCCGCGGCTGCTCGACGGCGTGGTCGGCGCCAGCATGGTGGCGATGGCGGTCTGGGTCCTGCACGCCGATACCTTCAACGGCAGTCCCGAGATCAAGCGCCGCAGCGCCTTCGTCGCGACGCTGCTGTCGTTCTTCGTGGTCGAGATCGGCGACAAGACCCAGATCGCGACGCTGGCGCTCGCCGCCGCCTATCCCAATCTCGTCGCCGTGGTGGCCGGCACGACCGCCGGCATGCTCATCGCCAATATCCCGGCCGTGTTCCTGGGCGATGCGCTGTCGGGACGGCTGCCGATCCGGGCGATGAATTACGTCGCGGCGGTGGTGTTCGGCGTGCTCGGCGTGATCTTCGTCGTGCGTGCGGCCGGCGCCTGGCCGATGTAACGATCACGGCTTGCGCAGGTGCGGCGGCGCGGCGCACAATCCTTGCGCCATGCGCGAGATCGTGCTCGATACCGAAACCACCGGCCTCGATCCCGACGAGGGCCACCGCATCGTCGAGGTCGCCTGCGTCGAGTTGATGAACCACCTGCCGACGGGGCGGTATTTCCATCGCTATGTCAATCCCGAGCGCGAGGTGGCGCCCGAGGCGGTGGCGATTCACGGGCTCAGCGATGCGATCCTGGCGCAGCATCCACCGTTCGCGGCGATGGCGGACGAGTTCCTGGCCTTCATCGCCGATACGCCGCTCGTGATCCACAACGCCGAGTTCGATCTGCGCTTTCTCAATGCCGAGCTGAAGCGGCTGGCACGGCCGGCGATCGCCGCTGCCGTCGTCGACACCCTGGCGCTCGCCAAGCGGCGGTTTCCCGGCTCGCCGGCGAGCCTCGATGCGTTGTGCCGGCGGTTCGCGATCGATCTCTCGGCGCGCGACAAGCATGCCGCGCGCCTCGATTGCGAGCTGCTGGCGGCGGTCTATCTCGAGCTCGTGGGCGGCCGCGAGCCGGGTCTCGATCTCGCCGCGATGGACGGACCGGGTACGCGCCGTAACGCCGTCGCCCGCCCGCCGCGCGTGCCGCGCCCGCACGCAGCCCCGGCGGACGAGCTCGCGGCGCACGCGGCGTTCGTGGCGAGGCTCAAGAACCCGTTGTGGCGCCAGGAGGGATGATCCGGCGCGGGCGGCGGACCGTTCAGGCGACGCCGGTGCCGGTTCCGGCGGCGCGGAGCGCGGCCTGCTGTTGCTGCTGAAGAAGCTGGGCGAAATCGATCGGCTGCAGCATCAGCGGCAGGAAGCCGCCGTCGCGCGTCGCCGTGGCGATGATGGCACGGGCGAAGGGAAACAAGAATCGCGGCGCGTCGACCAGCAGCGCGCGCGCCATCTCCGGCTCGGGGACGTTGCCCATCGACGCCACCGCGCCATAGACGAGCTCGACCAGGAAGATCCGTTCGTCGTTGCTCTTCGCTTCAGCATGGATCGTGAGCGCGACCTCGAAAAATCCGGGGGCGATGTTCTGCGCCTTGACGTCGACGCCGACCTGGACCTCGGGCTGCTGCTGCGTTTGCATCAGGCTCTGCGGCGCGCGCGGATTCTCGAATGACAGGTCCTTGACATATTGCGCATTGATCGCGACCTCGCGCGTCCCCTGGGCTTGGCCGTCGCCCGTCGGTGCCGCGGTTGGGGTGTCGGCTGCCGCCATGCTATGCTCCCTGTGCGAATGCGCGCTGGCTAGCATGGATCGCGGTTCGGCACAACGGCGGCGCGCATCGCTTGCCCTTCGGGATACGAATGCCTATTTACCGGGTTTGATGGTGCCGTGCGGCAGCAAGGCCGGATTGCGATGGATGACGGCTTCCAGCTTCTCGAGATCCTGATTTTCGCGGCGATCGCCGGGTTTCTGGTGCTGCGGCTGCGCAGCGTACTCGGGCGGCGCACCGGGCTCGAGCAGCGGCGCGACCTCATGCGTCCGGCGGCAGCGCCGACACCGCCGCCACCGGCACCGCCGCCGCGCGCCATCACCGCCGGCGCCGCGCCCAGCGGGGTCGCCGCGATCATGGCCGCCGATCCGAGCTTCGCCGAGGCGACCTTCGTCGAGGGCGCGCGCGGCGCGTTCCAGATCGTGATCAACGCCTTCGCCGCAGGCGATAGCGCGGCGCTGAAGCCGCTCCTGAGCAAGGAAGTCTTCGACCGCTTCGCCGAGGCGATCACCGCGCGCTCGGCCGCCAAGGAGACGTTGCATGCAACGCTCGTCGCGATGAAGTCCGCGGACATCGTCGAGGCCTCGCTCCAGGGCAGCACCGCACTCGTCACCGTGAAATTCGTCTCCGACCAGACCAACGTCACGCGCGCCGCCGACGGACACGTCGTCGACGGCGATGCCAAGCGCGTGGTCGAGCATGTCGATTTCTGGACCTTCGCGCGGCCGGTGCGGTCGCGCGATCCCAACTGGACGCTGGTCGCTACGCAGAGCCCGTGACGCGCGCCGTGATCTGGCTCCTCGTCGCCCTGGGCTTGGCTCTCGCCGCCTGCGCGCCGCGTCCGCCGGCCCCGCCGCACCTGACGCTCGCCCCCGCGCGCTTCGACGATCTTGCCGGCTGGCGCACGGACCGGGTCGCAGCGGCGCTGCCCGCGCTGCTCAAATCCTGCGTCCTGCTGCTCAGGCGCGCGGATGCCGTGCCGGTCGGGCCGGACGGGCTCGCCGGGACGACGGCCGACTGGCGCGCGCCCTGTGCCGATGCGGCCCGGCTGGGATCGGGCGGCGACGATGCGGTGCGGCGCTTTTTCGAAGCGGCGTTCACGCCGTGGCGCGTCGGCAATAACGGCGATCCGCGCGGGCTCTTCACCGGCTATTACGAGCCCGAGCTGCACGGCGCGCGGACCGAGGGCGGGCCCTATACCGTTCCGTTGCTGCGGCGCCCGCCCGATCTCGTCGCGGTCGATCTCGGCCTGTTCCGCCCGGCCTGGCGCGGCGAGCGGACCGCGGGCCGCGTCGTCGCCGGCCGGCTCCGCCCCTATGACAGCCGCGCGGCGATCGAGCGCGGCGCGCTCGATCGCTTCCATCTCGGCCTGCTCTGGGTGACCAGCCCGGTCGATGCGTTCTTTCTCGCCGTCCAGGGATCGGGCCGGGTGATCCTGCCCGACGGCACCGCAGTCCAGGTCGGCTATGCCGGACAGAACGGCTGGCCCTATGTGCCGATCGGCCGGCTGCTGGTAGAACGCGGCGCGCTGGCCAAGGACGCGGTGACGCTCGGCGCGATTCGCCGCTGGATCGCGGCGCATCCGGCGCAAGGCGCGGCGCTGATGGACGAGAACCCGTCTTACGTGTTTTTCCGCGAGATCAAGGGCGCCGGACCGATCGGCGCCGAAGGCGCGGTGCTGACGGCCGGACGCAGCCTGGCGGTCGATCCGACCTTCCTGCCGCTCGGCGTGCCGATGTGGCTCGATCTGGCGCAGGACGGGCGGGCGCTGCGGCGGCTCGTCGTGGCGCAGGACAGCGGCGGCGCCATTGGCGGGCCGGTGCGCGGCGATCTATTCTGGGGTTTCGGACCTGCGGCGGAAGCGGCGGCGGGGAGAATGCGGGCCGAAGGTGGCTACTACATGTTGTTGCCAAAGCGGGTCGTGCCGATGCAAAACATCGTCGCGGCGTCGCGCTAGGCATCGGCGCGGCCGGGACAGGAGTGGATCGGATGCGCAAGTTCGTTACCGTGATCGCCCTCGTAACCGCGCTCGGCGCGTGCACCCAGACCGGCGGGACACAGCCGGGCGAGTTCGGGATCAACAACACGACCGGCGGCACGCTGCTCGGCGCCGGCCTGGGCGGCCTGCTGGGCAATCAGTTCGGCGGCGGTGCGGGCAAGGGTCTGATGACGGCCGCGGGCGTCGTCGCCGGCGGGCTGATCGGCCATTCGATCGGATCGCAGCTCGACCAGGCGGACAAGCAGGCGATGTCGCGCACCACCCAGACCGCGCTCGAAACCGGCCGGCCGGATCAGCCGCTGCCGTGGCGCAATCAGGACAGCGGCCACAGCGGGACCGTTATCCCCGGCCGTTACTACCAGACGGCCCAGGGCACCTATTGCCGCGAATATCAGGAAACGATCGACATCGGCGGCCAGATGCAGCAAGGCTACGGCACCGCCTGCCGCCAGCCGGACGGAAGCTGGAAGATCGTGCCGCGGTGATGCCGCCGGCCGCGGTGCCGGGCTTGCCTTTCGCCGGCGCCGCGGCCCATTCTCCGGCGGTGCCGCGACACCGGGAATGCGCCGATGCCAGATCGTCCGGTCCGCGTAGGACTCCTCGTCACCTGCCTCGTCGATCTGTTCCGGCCGGCGGTGGGCTTCGCCGCGGTCAGGCTGCTCGAGCAGGCGGGCTGCACGGTGGAGGTGCCGGCGGCGCAGACCTGTTGTGGCCAGCCCGCCTATAATTCCGGCGACCGCGCCTCGGCCGTGGCGATCGCGCGCCAGGTGATCGACGCGTTCGAGCCCTACGACTACGTGGTCGTGCCGTCGGGCTCGTGCGGCGGCATGCTGAAGGAGCATTATCCGCTGCTCCTCGCCGCCGATCCGGCGCTGGCGCCGCGCGCGCGGGCGCTGGCGGCCAAGACCTTCGAGCTGATCGCGTTTCTCGCCGACGTGATGAAGCTCGAGCGCATCGCGGCGCGCTATGACGGCGTCGCCACCTATCACGATGCCTGCTCCGGCCTGCGCGAGCTCGGCATCAAGGCGCAGCCGCGCCGCCTGCTCGCGCAGGTGGCCGGGCTCACGCTGACGGAGATGGCGACGCCCGAGACCTGTTGCGGCTTCGGCGGCACGTTCTGCGTCAAGTATCCCGACATCTCCGACCGCATGGTGAGCGACAAGGTCGCCGACATCGCCGCCACCGGCGCCGACACGCTGCTCGCCGGCGATCTGGGATGCCTGCTCAACATGGCGGGAAAGCTGTCGCGGCGCGGCCTTGCGACGCGGGTGCGGCATGTCGCCGAGGTACTCGCCGGCATGACCGATGCGCCGCCGATCGGCGTGGCGGAGGGGCGCTGATGCAGCCCTCGAGCCGCGACTTCAAGGCGAACGCGCATCGCGCGCTCGGCGATGCGACGCTGCAGGGCGCGTTGGGCTTCATGATGCGCGAGGGCTTCGCGGTGCGGCGCGCCGAGGCGGTGGCGCGGCTGCCCGAATTCGAGGCGCTGCGCGAAGCGGCGAAACGGCTCAAGGATGAGGTGCTGCAGCATCTCGATTTCTACCTCGAGACGTTCGAGCGCAATGTCGAGCGCGCGGGCGGTGCCGTGCATTGGTGCCGCACCGCCGCGGAGGCGCGCGAGGCCGTGCTGACGATCTGCCGCGATGCCGGCGCCCGCATCGTCACCAAGGGCAAGTCGATGGTGGGCGAGGAGATCGCCATCAACGAGGCGCTCGAGGCGAACGGCATCGCGCCGGTCGAGACCGATCTCGGCGAGTACATCATCCAGATCCGCCACGAGCCGCCGAGCCACATCGTCGCCCCCGCGGTGCATCTCGCCAAGGAGCAGGTGGCGGAAAGCTTTCGCGCGACGCACCGGGCGCTCGACCCGGCACGGCCGCTCGATCAGCCGCGGCAGATGCTCGACGAGGCGCGCGCGATCCTGCGCGAGAAATTCCTGGACGCCGATGTCGGCATCACCGGCGCCAATTTTCTCGTCGCCGAGACGGGGTCGAGCATCATCGTCACCAATGAGGGCAACGGCGACCTGACGCAGACGCTGCCCAAGGTGCATATCGTCCTCGCCTCGATCGAGAAGGTGGTTCCGACGCTCGAGGACGCGACGCTGCTGCTGCGGCTGCTCGCGCGCTCGGCGACGGGGCAGGAGTTCTCGACCTACACCACGATCTCCACCGGCACGCGGCGCGACGGCGATCCGGACGGGCCGGCCGCCTATCACGTCGTGCTCGTCGACAACGGCCGCAGCGCGCTCTTGGGCTCGGTGTTTCAGGACATGCTGCGCTGCATCCGCTGCGCCGCCTGCCTCAATCATTGTCCGGTCTATGGCGCGGTCGGCGGGCATGCCTATGGCTGGGTCTATCCCGGGCCGATGGGCGCGGTGCTGACGCCGGCACTGATCGGCGTGGGCGAGGCCGCGTCGCTGCCCGAGGCCTCGACCTTCTGCGGCCGCTGCGAGAGCGTGTGCCCGGTGAAGATTCCGCTGCCGCGGCTGATGCGGCACTGGCGCGAGCGCGCTTTCGCGGCGCGGCTGCCGCCGGCGACGCAGCGCTGGGGGCTCGGTGCCTGGGTCTTCCTCGCGCGGCGGCCGGCGCTCTATCGCCCGCTCGCAGCGGCGGCGGCGCGGCTGCTGGGCGCGTGCGGGCGCGGCCGCGGCCGGTTTCGCGCGCTGCCTTTGGCCGGCGGCTGGACCGACAAGCGCGACCTGCCGGCGCCGGCGGGACGAAGCTTCATGAGCCTCTGGGCCGAACGCCAGAAGCGCCGCGCATGAGTGCCGCGCGCGACGAAATTCTGGGCCGTATCCGCACCGCGCTCGGTCCTGGTTCCGATGCTGCGGCGGATGCGCTGGCGGCGCGGCTGGCGGCGCATCCGCGTCATCTCGTGCCGGCCCGCGCGCAAGGTCTCGACCGGGCGCAGCGCGTCGCGCTCTTCGCGGCACTCGCGGTCGCCGCCGATGCCACGGTGGCGCGCGTGGCGCAGGCGGCGGACGTGCCGGCGGCGGTGGCGCAGTATCTCGCCGCGCGCAATCTTGCCGCGCGCGTCGTCATGACGCCCGACCCGCTGCTCGATCAATGCCCCTGGCCGAGCGCGCCGATGCTCGCGATCCGCCGCGGTGTCGCGGCGGCGGACGACGCCGTCGGCGTCAGCGCCGCCTTCGCCGGCATCGCCGAAACCGGGACGCTGATGCTGATCTCGGGTCCGGACAGCCCGACCACCAACAACTTCCTACCCGAGACGCATATCGTCGTGCTGAACGAGGCGCAGATCGTCGGCATCTACGAGGATGCCTGGGACCGCCTGCGCGCGGCGCGGATGGCGGGCGGCGTCGCCCTGCCGCGCACGATCAATCTCGTCACCGGGCCGTCGCGTACCGGCGACATCGCGCAGCGGCTCGAGTTGGGCGCGCATGGGCCGCGGCGCCTTCATATCGTGCTGGTCGAGGGCGACGATGGCGGCGCGGCGGCCGAGCGCTGAGGAAAGCGCGCTGTGGCGCGCGGCGATGCGCGACGTACGCGGCAAGACGCCGGCGGTCCCGCCCGCGCCGCCTGCCGCGCCCGAAGCCGCGCCGCGCCGCGATACGCGACACGCTCCCGAACCGATACGGCCGCCGCCGCCGCCGCCGGGTGCGGGGCTCGACCGGCGCAGCGCGCTCCGCCTCCGGCGCGGGGAGATGCCGATCGAGGCGCGGCTCGATCTGCACGGCCTGACCCAGGACGAAGCCCATCGCGCGGTGACGCGCTTTGTGGTGCGCATGCACGAGGCGGGACGGCGCGCGGTTCTGATCGTCACCGGAAAAGGCACGCGCGAGGGCGGCGGCGTGCTGCGCCAGGCGGTGCCGCGCTGGCTCGCCGAGCCGACATGCCGCGCCGTCATTCTCGCGGTCAGCGAGGCGCGGCCGCAACACGGCGGCGGCGGGGCGCTTTATGTTCTCTTGCGGCGCAAGCGCTGAGATGCGGCGATTGCGCATCAAATGCCATCGTTTCGTAAGCGCCGGTCAATACAAAACCGATAGGGTCCCGCTCCGTACCGATCATCCGGACGGGACGGGCCATGGACGCGCGGCAGACATCATTGGAACGCGGCAGAGCCGCCCCGGCGGCGAAGGCCGAGCGTCGCCGGCACAGGCGCAGGCAAGTCGTCTGGCAAGGCAAGATCGAGACGCGCGATTCTCGCCTGGTCGCCTGCGCCGTCCTCAACCTGTCGCTCGGCGGCGCCATGGTCGCGGCGGACGGCGCGTTCGCCGCGGGTGATTGGATAAAATTATCGATAACGCGCATCGGCTCGGTCGAGGCCGAGATCGTCTGGCACGATGACGGCCATCTCGGCGTGCGCTTTCTCGACGATCCGGCGCGGATCGCCGGGATCTTCGGCGGCGCGCTGACGCTTTAGCCGTGTGCGGACAGGAACGCCGCGAAGGATCGGTGTCGCTTCGATGGGGACGCGAAATTACGGAATGGAGGCTCTCGTGCTCAATGCGTATCGTGACGTGATCGGCATCATCGAAAGCATGCATCGCCGCTTCCTCGAGGTCGTCAAGGTCGAGCTCGATCAGCTCGGCGTGCGCGACATCAACAACGTCCAGGCGATGATCCTGTTCCGGCTCGGCGACGCCGAGATGACGATCGGCGAGCTGATGTATCGGGGCTGCTATCTCGGCTCCAACATCTCCTACAACCTCAAGGGCATGGTCACGAGCGGCTATGTCCTGCAGGAGCGGTCGATGCACGACCGGCGCTCGACGCGGGTGCGGCTCTCGGAAAAGGGCGCGGCGCTCAGCGCCAAGATCGCGGCGATGCACGAACGGCATTTCGCCCTGCTGCAACTCGAGACCCTGAAGGCGGACGATCTGGTTGGCGCGAGCAAGACGCTGAAGCGGCTCGAGCGCTATTGGATGCAGGCGGTGCAACTGGGCGTCCGCGCTGCGGCGCTGTCGTCCGCGGCATGAACGAAGTCCAATTGAAGGTGCAACATGAATTCGCGACGCGCATCGGACAATGTATCGCCGTTGAAGCCGGGTGTTCACGACCCCTTGTTCGCGGGTGAGCGGCGGGCAAACCCGCGCCACGCCTCGCATCAGGTCAAGCTTACATTTCTCGGCGCCGACCATGTCGCTCTCAACTGGTCGCGTGACGGCGTGCTGGTGGCCGACCACCATCCCCGTGTCCCCGTCGGCACGCGGATCGAGGGCGTGCTGACGGTGGGAAGCTTCGACGGGCGCTACAAGTTCGCGGCCGAGCTGGTGCGCCGCGATGCGCGCGCCCGCGAGACCGCGTGGCGCTTCATCAAGCCCTCGCAGGCACTGATCGACGTGCTGACGCGGATCGCCGATTAGCGGGCGGGCCGCGTTCTTCGGCCGCGGCCGCGAGCGCCGTCTCGCGTCAGCGCATTTTCGAGCGAAGCCGGATCGCCGCGCCATCGACGACGAAACGGCCGTAGCCGTGATGGTGGATGGTCTTGGGATTCCGCTGTGCCGGATCCCGCCACGCCTTGAGCACTTCGAGGATGAAAAGGTTGTAGCGTTTCGCGAGCCGCGGATCCGCCACGCGACACTCGAGATTGGCAAAGCATTCGCGCAGCAGCGGCGGCCCGACACGGTGCGCCGGCATCGGCGTCAGGCCGGTTCGCGCAAACTTGTCGACGTCGCGGCCTGAGCAATTGCCGACGGCAACGACCTTGGGCGCAAGCTCCACGGCCGGCAACGCAATGACGCATTCGCCCGTCGCGCGCAATGCGGCGAAGCTGTAGTTCGCGCTGCTGACAACGCAGGCGACGAGCGGCGGCTCGAACTCGACCATCATATGCCACGACATCGTCATGACATTGGCGCGGCCCTTGCGCGCGGTGGTCAGCAGGACCACCGGACCGGGCTCGAGCAACTGATAGACCTTGGCTAACGGCAGGTCGCGCATCGGCTTCTCCGTCCACGGTCCCCGGACAAGATGTCGCGGCCGCCGCTCCGATTGATTTGAATCATGGCTGACGGCCGCAGGAGATTTAGCATTTTTGACGATGAAGGAGGATCACCATGGCCGATGATGTACGGGCGCCAGTGGATGCGATCGAGAATGTGCGACGGCGGATGAGGCATCTCGCTCCTTGGCATATCGAACCGGTACCGATGGTCAGCCGCGGCTCCCATGCGGCGACGGACGAAGCCTTGACCGACGAGGCACGGCAGCGCCTGGCCCGGCTTTCCCTCCAGGTGCTCGCCGTTCAAATGCGCAATGCCGCCTCGACCGGCGGGCTCGAACGGTGGTGACACCGATCGCCCAAGGATGGCGCCGTGACGATTGACGGGTGATGGTTGATCTGCATCAAGGCCGCCTTACGGCCGCTTCGCCTAGGCTCGGCCCGTCAATCGATGGCGTATCGCATGTCCCCCCGCGTGATTGCCGCCGCGGCGCTGCTTCTTGCGCTGACGGGCCTTCTTCCGGCAATCGCCGCGGAACCGGCCGTGCCGATCCTCGTCTATCATCGATTCGATCCCGGGAAGGCCGCGGCGATGACGGTCACCACGCCGGTCTTCGCGGAACAGCTTGCCTGGCTTGCTGCGCAGAAAATCACCGTGCTTCGGCTGCACGCGCTCGTCGACCGCCTTCGCGCCGGTGCGCCGCTTCCTGGATCGGCGGTCGTGCTGACCGCGGACGATGGGCACCGCTCGATCTATACGCAGATGTTTCCCCTGATCCGGCGCTACGGCGTGCCGGTCACGCTCTTCATCTATCCGTCAGCGATTTCGAATGCCGATTACGCGCTCACCTGGGACGAGATCGGCGAGATGCTGCGCAGCGGGCTCGTCGAGGTGCAATCCCATACCTATTGGCACCCCAATTTTCACGTTGAACGGGCGCGGCTTTCACCGCGCGCCTATCAGGACTTCGCGACACGCCAGCTCACGCGGTCGAAGTCGCGGCTCGACGAACGGCTCGGCATCCATGTCGATCTCGTGGCGTGGCCGTTCGGCATCCATGACGGCGATCTCGAGCATCTGGCGGTCGAGGCCGGCTATGTCGCGGGGTTCACGATCGAGCGCGCGCCGGTGCGGCAGGGCGCCGATCTTCTCGCCTTGCCGCGCTACATCGTGACCGACCAGGATCGTGGCGCGCGCTTTGCGGCGATCGTGCTCGGCGCCGGCAAGGAGTGAGCGCCGTGACGGTCGCCGCCTGGCTTCTCGCCGCCCTCCTGAGCATCCCGGTCTTGGGGGCGCTCGTCCCCGCCGCCTCGGCCCTCGAGGGACGCGTCGTCGATGCTGCGACGGGCGCGGGCATCGCCGGCGCGACCGTCACCGTGGCGGAGCACAGCACCCTGTCCGATGCGGCCGGAAATTTCGCGATCGCGGCCGAGAGCGACAGAATCATGGCGCGCGCTCCGGGCTATCGCGCGGCGGCGCTGCCGTTGGCGGGGCCCGGCCGATCGGTCGAGCTGCGTCTCGACCCGTTCCGGCCGCGCGCGCTTTATCTTTCGTTCTATGGCGTCGGCTACGGCCCGGCACGGGACGCCGCGCTTCAATTGATTCAGGAAGGCAATTTCAACGCGGTCGTGGTGGACGTGAAAGGCGACCGGGGCTTGATCGCCTTCCACACCGCGGTGCCGCTCGCTCGCGCCGTGGGGGCGGACCGTATCACCACGATCCGGGACCTGCCGGGGTTCGTGCGGGCGCTGCACGACAAGGGAATCTATGCGATCGCGCGGATCGTCGTGTTCAAGGACGATCCGCTGGCCACGGCACGCCCCGATCTTGCCGTCAAGCTCGCGAATGGCGCTGTCTTCCGTGATCGCGAAAAACTGGCCTGGACCGACCCGTTCCGTCACGAGGTCTGGGACTACAACATCGCCATTGCCGTGGAGGCCGCGCGCGCCGGCTTCGACGAGATCCAGTTCGACTACGTGCGCTTCCCGGACGCGAAGGATGCCCGCTTCTCGCAAACGAGCACGCAAAGCACGCGCCTTGCGGCGATCGCCGGGTTTCTCCGCGCGGCGCGTCAGGCGCTCGTGCCCTACAACGTCTATCTGGCGATCGATGTCTTCGGGTATGCCTGCTGGAACCTCGACGACACGCAGATCGGCCAGCGGCTCGAGGATCTCATTCCGCTCGTCGACTACATCTCGCCGATGCTCTACCCGTCGGGCTTTCAATTCGGCATTCCGGGGTACCACAATCCCGTCGAGCATCCCTACGAGATCGTCCGCCTGTCGCTCGACCGGGCGCTCGCCCGGACGCATGTCTCGCCGCTTCGGTTCCGGCCCTGGCTGCAGGCCTTCAAGGATTATGCCTTCGACCGTCGCGCGTTCGGCGCCGACGCGGTCAAGGCGCAGATCAACGCCGCCGAGAGCGTCGGCGCCGATGGCTGGATGCTGTGGAATCCGCGAAATGTCTATACCGGCATCGGCTTTTCGCCCTAAGCTCTGCCGCGGATGATGGTCATCGGCGAAAGCTGAATGAAATTCCGGTCGGGCCGCGCCCTGCTTGGGGCGCTTATCGTCGCCGCAGGGATCGTCGGTCCCGCGAGAGCCATGGCCAGCGACGCCACGCCGGCCAACGGTCGATTTCCGGCGATCACGGGAATCGTCGAGCACGAGATCGCCGCCCGGCATATCCCGGGCGCGGTCATCCTCATCGCAGAGCGCGGCAGGATCGTCTACCGCCGTGCCTTCGGATTGCGGACGATTCTGCCCGCGGCACAGGCGTTGGTGCCGGATACGGTGTTCGATCTGGCGTCGCTGACGAAGGTGATTGCGACGACGACGGCGGTGATGCAGCTCGTGGAGGAAAAGCGGCTGCGGCTCGCCGATCCGGTCGCGAAATACTGGCCGGCCTTCGGCGCAAACGGCAAGCGCGCCATCACCATCGAGCAGCTGTTGACCCACACATCCGGCCTGCGCCCGGATCTCGTTCGCTCCGGCGGATGGTCGGGTGAAAGAGGCGCATTGCAGCGGATTGCGGCGGACCGGCCGATCCATCCGCCGGGGTCGCGGTTCCTTTACAGCGACCTCAATTTCATCGTGCTCGGCGCGCTCGTCGAGCGCATCAGCGGCGAGCGGCTCGATCGCTACTGCGCGCGGCATATCTTCGCGCCATTGGGAATGCACGAAACCGGCTTCAATCCGCGCCCGGCCGAGGCGCCGCGCATTGCGCCGACCGAGCTCGCCTCGGATGGCGCCAATCGAGACCGCGTGCAGGATCCGACGGCGCTGCGCATGGGCGGCGTCGCGGGACATGCGGGCTTGTTCTCGACGGCGGACGACCTTGCCAAATTCGCCGAGATGCTGCTCGGCGGCGGGGTCCGCGACGGCGTGCGCATCCTGAGCGCGGCGTCGGTCGCGCGCATGACGGCGCCGCATGTCCTGCCCGGCGGGATCGAGCGCGGCCTCGGCTGGGACGTGGCGTCGCCCTATGCCAACGGCATGGATTTGGCCTTCGGGCCGGGCTCTTACGGCCATACCGGCTATACCGGCACCTCGCTGTGGATCGATCCGGCAAGAAAGGCGTTTCTCGTCATTCTGACGAGCCGGCTTTATCCCGATGATCGCGGCGATGCCAAGCCGCTGCGACGGGAGATCGCCGCGGTCGTCGCATCGGCAAAACGGGCGAGCGCGGTGCGCACCGGCATCGATGTCCTGGCCCGCGAGGCGTTCGCGCCGCTGGCGGGATTGCGGGTGGGGCTTCTCACCAATCAGACCGGGCGCGACGCGAGCGGTCGCAGGACGATCGATGTTCTCGCCCATGCAGGGGACGTGCACCTCGAAGCCATCTTCAGTCCCGAACACGGCATCGGCGGCGATCACGAAGGAAGGATCGCGTCCGGGACGGATGCCGCGACCGGCCTTCCTATTTACAGCCTCTATGGCAGCACGCGCCGGCCGACGGCGGCAATGCTGGCGGGAATCGATGCCTTGGTCGTCGATCTTCAGGATGCCGGCGTGCGCTTCTTCACCTACGCGACGACCCTCGCCTATGCCATGGAAGAGGCGGCGCACCGGCACGTCAAAGTGTTCGTGCTCGACCGTCCCAACCCGATCGGTGCGGCCGGCGTTCGGGGACCGGTGCTCGATGCCGCGCTGCGATCCTTCACCGGCTATTTTCCGATGCCGGTCGAGCACGGCATGACGATCGGCGAGCTCGCGACCATGTTCAACGCCGAGAATCACATCGGCGCGGATTTAACGGTCGTGCCGATGCAAGGCTATCGGCACCGCTCCTGGTACGACGAGACCGGCCTCCCGTGGATCGATCCTTCGCCGAACCTGCGCTCGCTCGCCGAGGCGATCCTTTATCCCGGGGTGGCGCTCGTGGAAGGAACCAATGTCAGCGTCGGGCGCGGCACCGGCCGGCCGTTCGAGCTGGTCGGCGCACCCTGGATCGACGGGTCGGCGTTGGCGAGTTATCTCTCGCATCGCGGCATCGCCGGCGTGAGTTTCGCGCCGGTCGCGTTCACGCCCGATGGCGACCGCTATGCCGGCCGGCTATGCCACGGCGTTCGCATCGGCATTCGCGACCGCTCCACCCTCAACGCGCCGCGGCTGGGCCTCGAAATCGCGGCCGCGCTGCATCGGCTCTATCCATCGGAATTTGCGATCCGGCCCCTGGTCGGGCTTGTCGGATCGCGCGCCGCGGTGGCCGAGCTCAAGGACGGCGCCGAGCCGTCGGCGCTCGCCGCAACGTGGCAGTCGCGGCTTCACGCCTTCGAAGCGATCCGCGACCGCTACCTGCTCTATCCCTGACGCTTTGCCGCAGGTAGCGGCCATGACGGTGCATCGCGCCGCGACGGCAGTCGGTTACCGCACCGGCGACGTCTTGCGCAGCGAACGCTGGAACATGCGGTCGGCCTTTTCGTTCGCGGCTTGCGCACTCTGCTCGGCGCTGTTGGCGCTCGTCTGCGCCGCCTGCGCCGTCGTGAGCGCCTGCTGCGCGATCTCCTTCGCCTGCTGTGCGTTCTCGTTTGCCGAAGCGAGCGTCGCCCGATCCTGATCGGTGAAGCTCGAGCACGCGCCCAGCATCACGATGGGAAGCGCGGCGATCAGCACATTCCGCAACGTTCTCATGGTCTTTCTCCTTCTCTCTGCGTTGTGTCGGCGGCCGTCATGGCAATCGGCCGATTCATATCAATGTCCACGCATGCACCGCTTTGATCCAGCGCAAACGATCGCCCTAACATTCGCACCAGTGCGGCGATCGCCAACGAGAGGAACGGTCGAATGACGCCTTAGAAGCGACGCGTCCGTGCAGCACTTCGTATTCTTTGCAAAGCGAGCGCCGTCGCTGCCGCACGCGGCAGGGTTCGCGAACGCACCGCCTCGTTCAACACCGATCGTGTATTGGCGCGGATTTTCTCGTCGATGGCGGCGAGCGCGGCCGCTTGTGTGGCGTGCTGCCATTCCATCGCGGCGCAGATGACGCCGCCGGCATTGGCGATGAAATCGGGAATGACGAGCACGCCGTTGGCCGCGAGCGCTTCCTCGGCCCTGGCGGTGCACGGGATGTTGGCCCCTTGCGCCACGAGCCGCGTGCGCAGGCGGGCGACATTTCCCTCGTGAAGGACGTCGGGCCGCGCGGCCGGAATCCAGATCTCGCAGGGCAGATCGATGACCGCATCCGGTGCGAGCTTACGCCCCTTGGAATAGTCGCTGAGCGGCCGTCCGGCCGCCTTGAGCGCGATCAGCGCGGCGATGTCGAGCCCATTGTCGTCCGCGATGGTGCCGTGCGTGTCGCTCGCGCCGACCAGGATGGCGCCGTTTTCGCCGAGAAACCGGGCCGCGTGCTTCCCGACCGAGCCAAAGCCCTGGACGACCACGCGCGCGCCCTTGAGTGCGAGGTCGATGAAACCGCGGGCAACATCGATCGCCGCGGCCAAGCCGAAGCCGGTGGCGCCGATCTCGTCGAGCGGAATGCCGCCGATCTCCCGCGGCAAGCCCACGGCGCGGCCGTTCTCGTCCTTGATCCAGCCCATCGCCAGCTCGTCCGTCCCCATGTCGGGTCCGGGGATGTAGTCGACGAGATCGGCGATCGCCGCGGCAAAGCTGCGGATGAGCCGCTCCTTGTCGCCGGGATTCATTTTCGGATCGCCGTAGATGACGGATTTGCCGCCGCCATGGGCCAGGCCCGCCGCGGCGTTCTTGAGCGTCATGGCGCGCGCGAGGCGGAACGCTTCGTCAGCGCTGACATCCGGTGCCATGCGGACGCCGCCGATCGACGGGCCGCAGGCAATATTGTCGATCGCAACGACCGCCTTCAGACCGGTCGAGGGGCGATGGATATGCACCAGCTTCAGCGGGCCGAGTTCATCGGCAAATCGAAAAAGGTCCTCCACGTCATCCTCCGGCTTGGGGCGCGCTTTGGCCGAGATCGTCGATCATGGCGGCGAGAAAGCGTGCGGCCTCGCCACCTGTCACCGCGCGGTGATCGAAGGTCAGCGAGAGCGGCAGAATGTGGCGGAATGCCACCGAACCGTTTCGCGGCACCGCCTGTGCCGAAATGCGGCCGGCGCCGATGATCGCTACCTGCGGCGGCAGGATGACCAATGCCGCCTGCCGGCCGCCGATCGTGCCGAAATTCGACAGCGTGATGGTCGGGTCCCGCAGATCGGCCGGCGCCAGCCGACGGGCCCGCGCCGCCGCTTTCAGTTCATCGAGCTTCTGCCGCAGATCGCCCGGACGGGAATGGCCGACATCGCGCAGCACCGGGACGAGGAGACCGTCCTCGGTATCGACCGCGATGCCGAGATCGATGCGCGAGCGCAGCTCGCGCCGCATGCTCTTGCCGTCGTACCGGACATTGAGGGCGGGCACGGCGGCGCAGGCGCTCGCGATGGCGCGGACGAGCCGGACGCTGACATCGGCGGTCGCCGCCCACCACGCCTCGACATCCGCGTCGTCCCAGAGCGTCGCCGGCACCACTTCGGCATGCGCGCGCGCCATGTTGACGGCCATGGTCCGGCGAACGCCTGTGAGCGGTGCGCCGGCGATCGCGCTGCCCGGCGATGAAGCGGCGCGCTCGACATCCTCGCGGGTAATGGCGCCATCGGGACCCGTGCCGCTGATTTGCGCGAGATCGACGCTGCGCTCGCGGGCCAGCGCGCGAACGGCCGGCGACGCCGTGACCGGACGCGCGGCAGAGGGCGCTGCCGCGACGACGGGCGCGACCTCGGGCGGCTTTGCGCCCAGCTCGCCCACGACGGTCCCGGTATCCGGATGTGCGCCCTCCTCGAACATCACGAGCGGCGTGCCGACCTTGACGCGATCGCCGGGCTTGCCGATGAGCCGCGCGATCCGGCCCGATTGCGGCGCAGGGACCTCGACGACGGCCTTGTCCGTCTCGACCGAGACGAGCGGCTGGTCGGCAACCACATGATCCCCTTCGGCGACATGCCAAGCGACGATCTCGGCTTCCTGCAGCCCTTCGCCAAGATCGGGAAGCATAAAGCTGCTCATGTGAAGGCCATGGCGCGCGATGCCGCGGCGGCGATGCGGCCGGCATTCGGCAGGTATTGCTGCTCGAGACGCGACAGGGGCATGACGGTGTCGAACCCCGCGACCCGCTCGATCGGCGCGAGCAGCGACAGCAGCCCGCGCTCGGCGACGCGGGCGGCGATCTCGCCGCCGAAACCGCCGGTCAGCGGCGCCTCGTGAGCGATGACGCAGCGCCCTGTCTTCTTCACGGACGCCAGGATCGTCTCGGCGTCGAGCGGCTTCAGCGTGGCGACATCGATCACCTCGGCGCTCACGCCTGCGGCTGCCAGCCGATCGGCGGCTTCGATCGCCTCGACCGTCATGGCGCCCCACGCGATGATGCTCACGTCCCGCCCGTCGCGAAGGACGAAGCAGCGATCGAGCGGCGCGGGCGCTCCGTCATCGGCCACCTCCTCGCGCGCCGCGCGGTAAAGCCGTGTGGGCTCGAGGAACACCACCGGGTCGGGGTCGCGGATGGAAGCGAGCAGCAATCCATAGGCGCGGCGCGGCGAGGACGGGATCACGACCCGCACGCCGGGGATGTGCGCGAACATCGCCTCGGGGCTTTCGGAATGATGCTCGACGGCGCGAATGCCGCCGCCGCAGGGCGAGCGCAGCACCAGGGGACAGGTAAGGCGGCCGCGCGTCCGCGTCCTGAGGCGCGACGCGTGGTTCACGAGCTGGTCGATCGCCGGATAGATGAAGCCGGTGAACTGGATCTCCGCGACCGGACGGAAGCCCTGACCGGCAAGGCCGACCGATATTCCCGCAATGGCCGCCTCGGCGAGCGGCGTGTCGAAGACGCGCGCCGCGCCGAAGCGGCCCAGAAGCCCGTCGGTGGCGCGGAACACGCCGCCATCGGCGCCGACATCCTCGCCCAGCACGAGAACGCGCTCGTCTTCCTGCATGGCGCGGCCGAGCGCGAGATTGACGGCCTGGACGAGGCTGATCTCGGTCATGGCGTCTGCCCGTGCGTGAGCAGCGTGTCACGCTGCTGCATCAGATCGGCCGGCAGGCGAGCGAATGTATGATCGAAGATCGAAGCGGGGTCCTGCGGCGGCGTTGCAAGGTAGAGAGCAGCCGCGCGGTCGATTTCCGCCGCGGTGTCCTGGAGAAGATGCTCTTCGTCGAGCTTGGTCCACCATCCCGCTGCCGTCAGATGGCTGCGCAGGCGGACCAGTGGCTCCTCCGGCCAATGGCGGCTCGGCTCGGCATCATCGCGATAGCGGCTCGCGTCATCGGCGGTGGTGTGGTCGCCGAGACGATAGGTCACGGCTTCGACGACGGCAGGCCCGCCGCCGGCGCGGGCGCGCTCGATCGCGGCGCCGACGACCGCCCGGACGGCAACCGCATCGTTCCCGTCGACCTGCTCGCCGTGAATTCCGGCAGCGATCGCCTTTTGCGCCAGGGTCCCCGCCGCGCTCTGCTGCGCGCGCGGAACCGAAATGGCCCATTGATTGTTGCTGACCACGAACACCACCGGCAGGCGCCACACGCCGGCCATGTTCATGGCCTCGGCAACGTCGCCCTTCGATGTGGCCCCGTCGCCGAAGATGCAGACCGCGACCCGCGGCTCGCGGCGCAGCTTGAAAGCGAGCGCAACGCCGGTGGCGTGGGGCGCATGGCTCCCGACCGTGACGCAGACGGGAAAATCCTCGCGGGGACCGGCGAAGTCGCTGCCGCGCTCGTCGCCGCCCCAGTAGAGGAACAGCTCGAGCGGCGTCACACCGCGCCACAACTGGCCGCCGTGCTCGCGGAAGCTGGGGAGAAGGACGTCGGTCGATCGCATGGCGCTGGCCGCGCCCACGGAAACCGCCTCCTGTCCGATCGAGGACGCGAAGGTGCCGAGCCGTCCCGTGCGTTGCAGCGCAATCGCTTTCGCATCGAAAGCGCGCGCACGGACCAGCGCGCGATAGAGGCTCTTCAGCGTGTCCGGATCGCGGGCGGCATCCGGAAGCGGACCCACGGCCTCGCCGCTCGGACCGATATGCCGGGTGTAGCTGATCTCGAATCGTGCGACGGTTTCCTGCATTGCCCGCTTGGTGCTCCTCATTGAGGGCGGATGCTAAGGTCTCGGCGCAGCCTCGCCTTGATCCATGTCATGGCCGCCGCCGGCTTGCCGCTGCTAGCCTTCGACGCTTGGGACGATCGTATGGCAACGGGACGCACGCACAATCCGGAGATCGCGCAGTCGCTCGACGACATCGCCGATCTGCTTGAGCTCGAGGAAGCCAATCCCTTCCGCGTGCGCGCCTACCGCAACGCGGCCCGGGTCGTGCGCAGCCTCGGCAAGGAGGTCGGCGAAATCCTCGCGGACGGCGAGCAAGCCGCGAAGCTCCCCGGCATCGGTGCCGATCTCGCCGACAAGATCCGGACGCTCGCGGCGACCGGACATCTGCCGCTTCTCGACCAGCTCAAGAAGAAGACGCCGCAGATTGCCCGGGAACTGCTGAAACTGCCGGGGCTGGGGCCGAAGCGGGTCCGGGCGCTCTGCGACGAGCTCGAGGTGCGCACGCTCGAGCAGCTTCATCGCGCCGTGCTCGATGGCCGCGTGCGCGAGCTGCCGGGGTTCGGCGCGGGCATCGAAGGCAAGCTTCGCGACGCGCTGGAGGCGCATGCCGAGGCACCGCCGGCGCGATTGAAGCTTGCGCTCGCCGAAAGCTATGTCGAGCCGCTCCTCGCGCATCTGCGCGGTGCGCCGGGCGTCGACAAGGTCGTGGTCGCCGGCAGCTATCGCCGCTGCCAGGAGACCATCGGCGACATCGACATTCTCGCCACCGCGAAACGCGGCGGCCCCGTCATCGAGCGGTTCACCGCGTATGACGAGGTCGCGAAAACCCTGGCGTCGGGCACGACGCGCGCCACCGTCGCGTTGCGCTCGGGGCTGCAGGTGGACCTGCGCGTCGTGCCGGCGGAGAGCTACGGTTCGGCCCTCCACTACTTCACCGGCAGCAAGGCGCATAACATCGCCATTCGCAAACTGGGCCAACAGCGCGGGCTCAAGATCAACGAATACGGCGTGTTCCGCGGTACGAAGCGGATCGGCGGCAAGACCGAGGAGGAGGTCTACCACTCGGTGGGCCTGCCGTTCATCGCGCCGGAGCTGCGCGAGGACCGCGGCGAGATCGAAGCCGCCGCGGCCGGAACGCTCCCCGACCTCGTCGAACTCTCCGACCTCCGTGGCGATCTGCACGTCCACAGCAAGGCGACCGATGGCCACAATACGCTCGAGGAACTGGCCGAGGCCGCCAAGGAACGCGGCTACGGGTACATCGCCGTCACCGATCACTCGCGCCGTCTCGCCATGACGCACGGCCTCGATCCGCGCCGGCTGCGGCAGGAGATGCAGCAGATCGACCGCGTCAACGCGAACCATTCCGGAATCACGCTCCTCAAGGGGATCGAGGTCGATATTCTCGAGGATGGAACGCTCGACCTGCCGGACGCCGTCCTCGGCGAGCTCGACCTCGTCGTCGCCGCGGTTCACAGCAAGTTCAATTTGTCGCGCCAGGCGCAGACCGAGCGTATCCTGCGCGCCATGGATGGGCCGCATTTCACGATCCTCGCGCATCCGACCGGGCGGCTCATCGGCGAGCGCGAGCCCTACGATGTCGACATGACCAGGATCCTTGCCGGCGCCAAGGAGCGCGGCTGCTTCATCGAGCTGAATGCCCATCCCGAACGCCTCGACCTCACCGACCTGCATTGCCGCATGGCCAAGGAGGCTGGGGTGCTCGTGAGCGTCGCGACGGATTCGCACCGCGCCGAAGAACTGTCCTACGTGCGCTTCGGCATCGGGCAGGCGCGGCGCGGTTGGCTCGAGAAGGCTGACGTGCTCAATACCCGTTCGCTCGCGACGTTGCGACCCCTGCTCGCACGGACCATGAAGCGATGAGCCTCGAGCCTGCCGCCCAACTCATCGCCGATCCCGCGACGATCCGGCAGCAGTTTCCGGTGCTCGCCCGCGCGGGGCTTCACTATCTCGACAGCGCCGCCACGGCGCAAATGCCCGGTTCGGTTATCGACGCGCTGCACCGGTTCGGCACGACGATGCGGGCGAACGTCTATGGCGGGGTCTACAAGCTCGCGCGGGAAGCGCTGGTCGAATACGAAAACGCGCGCGCCGACGTGGCCCGGTTCATCGGCGCGGCCTCGCCGCGCGAGGTCGTCTTCACCTCCGGCACGACCTCGGCGCTCAACCTCCTGGCGCAATCCTTCGGCGAACGATTGCGCGAAGGCGACGAGATCGTGCTCTCCGTCCTCGAGCATCACAGCAATACGTTGCCCTGGCGCGCGCTGGCGAAGCGGCGCGGCCTGAGGCTGCGCGTGCTTCCGGTCACGAGCGAGGGCCGGATCGATCTCGCGCGCCTTCCGGACCTCGTCACCGGCAAATGCCGGATCATCGCGGTGACGCATTGTTCGAACGTGACGGGCGCCGTCACGGATGTCGCGGCGATCGTCGCTGCCGCCCGTTCGGTCGGCGCCGTGGTCGCGCTCGATGGCGCACAGCGCGCGCCGCATGGGCCCGTGGACGTACGGACGCTCGGCGTCGATTTCTATGCGTTCTCCGGCCACAAGACCTACGGGCCCACAGGCATCGGCATCCTGTGGGGCCGCGGCGAACGCCTGGCCGACATGCCGCCTTTCATGGTCGGCGGCCAGATGATTCGGCGGGTGACGCCCGATGACGCGGAATTCGCCGACCCGCCGCGCCGCTTCGAGGCTGGCACGCCGCCGATCGGGCCGGCGATCGGGCTCGGCGCGGCCATCCGCTGGATGGAGCGGCTCGACTGGCCCGCCGTCACCGCGCGCGAAGGCCTGCTGACGGCGCGGCTTCTCGAGGGGTTGGCGGCGTTCCCTTCGGTTCGCGTGATCGGCCCGCAAACGACCGCGGCGCGGCTCGGCGTCGTTTCCTTCACGGTCGCGGGGCTGAGTTCCGAGCAGGTCTGCCGCCGGCTCGATGATGACGGATTGGCGCTTCGGCATGGCCATCATTGCGCCCAGCCGCTGATGATGACGCTCGGCATCGAGGGCACGGCCCGCGCCAGCCTCGCGCCTTACACGACCGCGGAAGACATCGACCGGCTCATCGCCGCCATTGCCGGGATCGTCCGGTGAGCGCGATCGAGACAGGGAGGCGTTCTTGACACGAGATTCGCTCGCTCTCTTTTCGCTGACCGGCACGGTCGACTATGCGCAACGCGTGGCGGGCCGGCTGGAGACGCCGCTCGCGCCGGTCGAGGAGCGGCCGTTCGAGGATGGCGAGCACAAGGTCAGGCCGCTCGTCGCCGTCGAAGGCGACGACTGCTTCGTGCTGCACGCCCTCTATGGTGACGAGACGCAAAGCGTCAACGACAAGCTGTGCCGGCTGCTGTTTCTCATCGCCACGCTGAAGGACCACGGCGCCGCCCGGGTCACGGCCGTGCTCCCCTATCTCTGTTATGCGCGAAAGGACCGCCGCACCCAGCCCCATGATCCGGTCACGTCGCGCTATGTCGCCGCGCTCTTCGAGGCCGTCGGCACGGACCGCGTCCTGGCCTTGGAGGTGCACAACGAAGCCGCTTTCGAGAACGGGTTCCGATGCCCGACGGGACATCTGACGGCCGCAGACCTGTTCGCCGAGCATTTTGCCAGGATCGCCAAGGGCGGGGACATCAACGTGGTTTCGCCGGACGCGGGCGGCGTCAAGCGCGCGGAGCATTTCCGCCGCGCGCTGCAGCAGCGCACCGGGCGGCAAATCGACAGCGGGTTCGTCGAGAAATACCGCAGCGGCGGCGTCGTGTCCGGCGGGACGCTGGTCGGCGCGGTCGCCGGCAAATCGGTCATCCTGCTCGACGACCTGATCAGCACGGGAACGACGCTGCTGCGCGCCGCCCGTGCCTGCCGCGAGGCCGGCGCGGCGCATGTCTATGGCGCGGCCACGCATGGCGTGTTCCCGCGCGGCGGCACGGATTTCTTCGCGCGCGGCGAATTCGACGGCCTGGTCATCACCGATTCGGTTCCTTTGCCTGCGAGCATGCGGGGCAAGACGATCAAGCCGCTGGCGCTGCTCGACACCGCCGGCCTTGTGGCCGAAGCGATCGCTCGCGCCCATCGGAACCGCTGACGTGGCCTTTCGCGATCGAAGCGACGCGGGGCGCCGGCTCGCGGTGGAGCTCGCGCGGTTCAAGGACGCGCACCCGGTAGTGCTGGCGCTGCCGCGCGGCGGCGTGCCGGTCGGGTTCGAGATCGCCGAAAAGCTCGAGGCGCCGCTCGACGTCGTTCTCGTGCGCAAGATCGGCGCCCCCGGGTTCGAGGAGTTGGCGATCGGCGCGATCGCGGAAGGCACGCCGGTGGAACAGGTTATCGACCCCGAAACCGTGGCGCAGCTCGACGTCCCGCAGGATTACCTCGATCGCGCGATCGACCGCCAGAAGCACGAGATCGAGCGGCGCCGCCTCGCTTACCGAGGGGACCGGCCGCCGCTCGAGGTTCGCGGCTGCTGTGCCATCGTCGTCGATGACGGCATTGCGACCGGCGCCACGATGCGAGCGGCCTTGCGCGCCGTCCGTCGGCGACACCCGGAACGGTTGGTCATGGCGGTGCCGGTCGCGCCTCCCGACGCGCTCGAGGCGCTGCGGACCGAAGCCGACGAGCTGGTCTGTCTGGAATCTCCCGAAGCCTTCGCGGCGGTCGGCCAGTTCTACGCGGAGTTCCATCAGCTTCGCGACGAGGAGGTGACGGATCTTCTCAACCGCGCCGCCGCGCGATGGCGCCCAGCAAGCGGTGAACCGCCGCAGTAGGGAACGCCATTGATCCGTTGATGTGGATCAAGGCATGGCCGGCGAGGCTCGCCGAACATCGGCCCGTGTGCAGCTTCAGCGAGATTTGATGCCATGACCCGACGCCTCGTCCTCACGGCGGCCGCGCTTGTCGCGGTGGTACTGGGTGGCGCCGCGCCGCCGGCGCTCGCGTCCAGCCCCTATGACGGCACCTGGATCGTCGACTTTCCGGCAAGCCCGACCGTCGGCGGTCGGAGCGAACCGGTCTGTCCTGCCCTGCGTCTCAGGGCCGAAGTCAAGGACGGCCAGATCTCCGGTAGCCTCGCCCGCTTCTTTCCCGGCAATGTGGTCGAAAACGACCAAGGCTCCGCGGCGTCGCCGGTCACGGGCACCGTCCATCCCGACGGCTCGGTGGAAGCCTATTGGCTCGGCTGGATCGTGAAAGGCCAGATCACGGGTGAACGGGCACAACTGACCCTGCTCTATGGCCAGTGCGGCCCCCGCCACATGACCGGGATCCGCGTCAGGAAATAGCGTTCGACCCGCCGCTCCTGCCCGCTTGACCTGGATCAAAGCGACGAGCGCCTGATCACTGGATCATGGCCTATTCGTGCGCAGGAGACCGGCATGCAGACGCAACGCGACGCGCTATCCGCCACGCATCGCGGGCGGTCGGCGATCGAGACGGGAAAAGGCACGGCCAAGACGTTTCCCCTCGGCCGCCTGCTCGCCGCTGTGCTCTTGGGGCTCATCCTGCTCGGGCTCTCCGCGCTGATTCATGCTGCGGCGGCCGCCCCGCGCGGCGCCGGCTGGCCGTCTCTCGGCGCAACGTGGTTCGTCGCCATCATCGTCATTCTGCTTGCGGTTCACGGCGCGCGCACCGGCGTGGTTGCGTGGCGGCGCATGTGCTTGATCGATGGCGTGGCGAGTCTGGGTCTCGTTGCCGCTGGTGCCGTCGATCTCGTTGACCGGGGAACGGAGCCCTATCGGCCGCCGTTCGGCCCGGTCTTCGGCGTCGCGTATGTGTCCGGCATCGTGGCGATTGCCGGATTTGCTTTGGCGGTGGCGTTTTTCGTCGCCTGGTTCCTGTTGGCACGGCACGGGACCCCATCGGACAAGCATACGTAGCGGGTGGCGGGCATCGTGCAGAGGAGGTTGCCGTGACGTTGGAGCCGCAGAAGCAAAGGCCCGAAGGCGCATCGGACATTCGCGACGTTCTCGGGCCCGGCGATGACGCGCGCATCGCCGCGCGCGAGGTTGAGCCATGATCGCCGCCGACATCATGACGAAGAGCGTGATTTGCACGCGCCCTTCGGCTCCCGTGAGCGAAATTGCCGCATTGCTCCTCAAGAACAAGATCAGCGCGGTGCCGGTGGTCGACGATGACGGAGCCGTTGTCGGCATGGTGAGCGAGGACGATCTGCTGCGGCATGGAACGGCCCGGAAAGGGCAATCATGGTGGCTGAGCCTCCTCGCCGGCGATGAGATGCGACCCGAGGAGCTCGCGAAGGCGCGCGATGCGATCGCCGCGGACGTGATGACGCGGCACGTGGTGGCCACGCGAGAGAACGCCCCGCTCAAGGTCGTGGCCGGCTTGCTCCGGCGCTACCGCATCAAGCGAATTCCGGTCGTACGGCGCAAGAAGCTGGTCGGAATCATCAGCCGGGCCGATCTCGTCAACGCGCTGTTCGACGGCACGAAACGCCCTCCCAGATCCATCAAGTTACCGGTTCAGTGCTGATGCGCCACGGCGCCGGCGTCGGTGCCCTCGAGCTGCAGCTTCAGGTCCAGCAGCTCAAGGAGATCCCGAAGCGACAGGATCCCGACAAGCCGGTCGTCCGACACGACATGAAGGCGAGCCTTGCCCGCGCGTCTCATGCGCTCGAGCGCCACGGTCGCTTCGGCCTCCGGGGCAATGACGTCCGTCGGACCGCACGCCACCATGATCGTTCCGACCGGCGTGGTGGACCACCGGCCGCGCTCGAGCGCGGCCGCCTGTTCGGTGCCCACGGTCCCGATCAACCGGCCCGCCTCGACCACCGGGAAAACGCGGTGGTGATACCGATACACGTAATCCTCGATGAAATCGGCGACCGAAATCTCCCGTGAGACGACCGTGGGATTCGCCGTCATGAGCCGCTGGACCGGTATTCCAGCCAATACGCGGCGCACCATGGACTCGCGATAGCCGGCTGCGGCCGCTCCGCGCAGGAACAGGCCGATCAGAAATTGCCACATGCCTCCGACGAAATCCCCGCGGATGACGTCGAAGACGCCGACGACGATCAGAAAAATGCCGAACAGATCGCCGGCCCGAACGGCGATGCGCGTCGCCTGGGCAAAATCGCCGCGCCACGCCCAAAGCGCCGCCCGCAGCATCCGTCCGCCATCGAGCGGAAAAGCCGGAACGAGGTTGAAGAGCGCGAGCGTGCCGTTCATGAGTGCGAGATACCACACGACCGTCGGTACCGCTTCCGATCCGGACTTTCCCGGAAGCACCTCGAGCACCAGCGCAAGGACCGTGGCGAGTGCAAAGCTTGCGAGCGGCCCTGCCGCTGCCATGAGGAACTCCCCGCGCGCGCTGCCGGGTTCGCCTTCCATCTCGGCGACGCCGCCGAAGATGAACAAGGTGATGCCGCGGATCGGCATGCCATAGCGGCGTGCCACGAGAGAATGCGCCATCTCGTGCATGACGATCGAGACGAGGAGGCCGACCGTTGCGATGACGGCCATCCACCAATAGGAAGCGGGCGCGAGATTGGGGGCAGCCTCGGGGAAGATGCCCTTGCCGAGCGTCCAAATCAGAAGCGCCGCCAGCAACAGCCACGAGGCATCGACCCAGACCTCGAAGCCGAACAACTTAAAGAGCCGGAGGCGATGGGTGAAAATGAAGGTTCTCCTTGAGTGCAGGACGGGCGAGCAAGCGGCTTCCCGCCGTGCGAGCCCGACAACGGCGCAGCGGGCGGCAGGCCGGCTGTCACCGCGACACCATCGAGCCTTGGAGCCCGACCCGCTTTGATCCAGCGCAAACGCAGCACGCGCTTGATCTGTCTCAATGACGGGGAGGCATTGCGGGCCGAGCATGTCGCTAATGGAATCGGCTTCCGGCGCGCTCCTCACGGACCTCTATCAGCTCAACATGCTCCAGGCATACCTGGATCATCGGAAGACCGGGACCGCCGTCTTCGAGTTCTTCTTCCGAAAGCTTCCTTCCCGGCGCGGCTTCCTGATCGCGGCCGGGCTCGACGCGGCGCTCGAATTTCTCGAGGCGCTCCGCTTCTCGACCGACGAGATCGAGTGGCTGCGACGCAGCGGCCGCTTCGGCGGCGCGCTCCTCGACTATCTCGCCGCGTTCCGCTTCACGGGCGATGTCCATGCCATGCCGGAGGGCACGGTGTTCTTCGCGGACGAGCCGATCCTCCGCATCACCGCACCGCTCCCGGAGGCGCAGCTCGTCGAGACGCGCCTCATCAACATCCTGCATTTTCAATCGCTGATCGCGGCCAAGGCGGCACGCATGGTGCTCGCGGCGCCGGGAAAGCTGCTGGTCGATTTCGGTCTGCGCCGGGCGCACGGAGCCGAGGCCGGACTGATGGCGGCGCGGGCGAGCTATCTCGCCGGTTTCGCCGGTACCGCGACACTATTGGCAGAGAAGGTCTATGGCATTCCGGCTTACGGGACCATGGCGCATTCCTTCATTCAGGCGCACGACGAAGAGGCGGCGGCCTTCGAAAATTTCGCGCGCTCGCGGCCGCGAAATCTGACGCTGCTCATCGATACCTATGACACCGACGAAGCGGCGCGAAAAGTCGTGGCACTAGCGCCGCGGCTCAAGGCGGACGGCATCGCCATTCAAGCCGTGCGGCTCGACAGCGGCGATCTCATCGCGCTGTCGAAGAGTGTCCGGCGCATTCTCGACCAGGGCGGCCTCGAGGATGTGACGATCTTCGCCAGCGGCGGCCTCGATGAGGATGCGCTCGGCGCCATCGCCCGAGCGGGTGCGCCGATCGATGGGTTCGGCATCGGCACAAGCCTCACCACGTCGTCCGACGTGCCGGCGCTCGATTGCGCCTATAAGATCCAGGAATATGCCGGCGTGCCGCGCCGCAAGCGCTCCGCCGGCAAGGCGACCTGGCCGGGCAGGAAGCAGGTGTGGCGCCGCTACGGCGGCGACGGCCGCATGGCCGGCGACACGATCTCGCTCGAGGACGATGATCCTTTGGGTGAGCCGCTCATCGTCGCCGTGATGGAAAAAGGCCGGCGGCTTGCCCCCGCGCCGAGCCTGGCGGACATTCGCGCGCGCGCCGCTCGGAATCTCGCGCAACTTCCCGAGGCGCTGCGATGCCTCGATTCGTCCGCGGCCTATCCGGTTCAAATCGCCGATCCGCTGGTGCGCCTTGCCGCCGAGTGCGACCGGCGAACGATGCCACGGCGGCCGCCGTGAGCGAAAGCGAGCTCATCGATTTTCTTTCGACCGGGGCCAGCTATGGAAAGGCCGGGCAATCCGTCGCGCGCATCGAAACCCACTGCTCGATCGTGTTCCTGGTCGGCGGCAAGGCCTACAAGCTGAAGCGGCCGATCGCCTTCTCCGCCCTTGACTACACGACCCTCGAGCAAAGAGAAGCCGCGTGCCGCCGCGAGGTCGAGCTCAACCGGCGCACGGCGCCCGAACTCTATCTCGGCGTCCGGGCGATCCGCCGCGCCAAGGACGGCCGGCTCGCGTTCGATGGCGTCGGCCCGGTTGTCGATTGGGTCGTCGTCATGCGGCGCTTCGAGCAGTCGGGGCTCTTCGACCATCTTGCCGATGAGAACCGCCTGACGACGCCCTTGATCCGCGAGCTTGCCGACGAGATCGTTCGTTTCCACGCTGTCGCGCAAGTGACCCGATCCTTCGGCGGCGCGCAGGGGATTCGCAATGCGATCGAGCGCAACCGCCGCGATCAGCTCACGGTCGAACCGCTTCTGCGGCGAGACGCCATCGAACGCGTCTATGCGAGCTCGCTCGCCCATCTGGATGGCGCCGCCGCGCTGCTCGACCGCCGTCGCGAGAGCGGCAGGGTGCGCCTTTGTCACGGCGATCTGCGGCTGGCGAATATCTGCCTCTATCGCGGGCGGCCGACCCTGTTCGATGCCATCGACTTCGCGGACGAGCCTGTCTGTATCGATGTCCTTTACGACTTGGCTTTTCTCCTCATGGATCTCGACCAGCGCGGGCTGGGTGTCCCGGCGAACCTCGTGTTCAATCGCTATTTCGACGCCACCGGTGATGCCGGTGGGCTGCCGACCCTTCCGTTGATGATCTCGGTTCGTGCCAGCACGCGGGCCTATGCCGTTGCCGCGTCGTCGCTCCGCCGGCCCGACCCGGCTGAAAGCCGGCGCCTTGCTTCCGCCGCCCAGGCCCTGATGGCGTCAGCGGCGACTTTGCTCGAGCCCGCGTCGCCGCGCCTTATCGCGATCGCGGGCGGTATGGAGTCCGACCGGATCGCGCTGGCCGAGGCGCTTGCACCCTGTTTTCGTCCCGCCCCCGGCGCCCGAATTGCGCCTGTCCCTGGGCCGGGCGCGGCCTCACCGAGCGCGGATTCCGGCGCGATTGTCGCCGCCGGCTATACCGCCATCCTCGTCGGGCCCGCCGATACCGACAGGCAACGACAGGTCGCCGAACTGGCCGAAGCGGAACAGGTTCCATGTCTCGGGCTTTGGCTTGGTGACGGGCGCGATGCGCCGCCAGCGTGGCACACGATCGATCCCGGGCGCGGGACGGCGGCGGTGAAGGACTTGGCGCCGGTCCTGAATGAATCCGCGCGGTCCGGGCCTTCGGCCACGACGCTGTCGCGAAGCTGAGAGAATTCTTCGATGCCGCTGGCGATGATCTCAGCTTCCTTGGAAGGAATCGAAGCGAGGCTGCCGCCGCAAAGCGGCCGATCGAACGTCGAACATGACCCAGATCAAAGAGCGACCGGCGACGTTAGACTACCAAAGAGCGAGGTCAGGAGGCACGCATGCAGGTACCATTACGCATCACGTTCAAGGGTATGGCGGTTTCGCCGACGGTTGACGGCCGAATCCGCGAGCGCGCCGATGCGCTCGAACACTTCTTTCCGGATATCGTGAGCTGTCACGTCGCGGTTGAACTGACCGCCCACCGGCACCGCCAGGGAAATCTCTATCATGTTCACATCGGGATGACGGTCCCCGGACATGAAATCGTGGTCAACCGCGACCCGCCCGAGCATCATGCGCACGAGGATGTCCTTGTCGCCGTCCGCGACGCGTTCGATGCGGCGCGCCGCCAGCTCGAGGACTACGCACGGCGCATGCGGGTCGAGACGAAAACGCACGAGCCTTCGGCCCACGGCCGGATCTCCCGCCTCTTGCCCGATTATGGCTTCATTCAATCAAGCGATGGGCAAGAGATCTACATGCATCGGAATGCCGTCGCGGTCGGCAAGTACGAGGACCTTTCAGAGGGCGATGAAGTCCGCTACTACCTGCACGAGGGCGAAGGCGAGAAGGGTCCGCAGGCCAGCACCGTCATCCCGATCGGGAAGCATCATCCCGATCCGGCGTGACCGGCGCCATCACCCGAGCCGATCGCGCGATCGATACGGCGGCGCGCCGGAACCCGCCGACACGCCTCGGGCCGTTATCGCAGGATATTGGCGAGCGGGTTGATGGTGACGCTGAGCGGCACGTCCCGCGTGACGGCGTCCAGAATCTCCGCGGTGAGATGCTGCGGCGCGTGCTTTGCGACATCGCTCAATGACAGGATGCCGACGAGATGTTCCTTCCGGTCGAGGACCGGCAGGCGCCGGACCCGATTCTCTTCCATGAGATGGACTGCCTCGGTCAGCTCGTCATCGTCGAAGCAGTAGGCGATACCCTTCGACATGATGTCGGCAACCTTCGTGGTCTTGGGGTCGCGGTCCTCGGCGACGACCCGGCACGCGATGTCGCGATCGGTCACGATGCCGATGAGCCGTCCACGCTCGGTGACCGGCAGATATCCGATCCCGTTTTTCGCCATGCGATCGGCCGCCGCCTTCGCGGAGGTGGTGGAACGGATGGTCTCGACATCGGGCGACATCACGTCTCGAACCTTCATGGATCGTTCCTCTTCATTCGAGTTCGCCGCCGGTGCCCGGCGAGAACACGATATAGCGCTTGCTTCCTTGCCGATTGATCAGCATCAGGACGCTCTGCCCCTTGGCCGCGAGGGCCTCTTTCAATGGCGCGGCGGCCGCTTGCGGTGTCGTCACGGCGCGATGGTTGATTTCTTCGATGACGTCGCCCCGTTCGAGACCTGACGCGGCGAGCGGGCTGTCCCGCGACATCTCCATCACCACAACGCCCGTGGCCGTGGCCGGGAGCCGAAGCTCGCGCCGCAGCTTCGCGGTCAGCGGTGCGAGGCGCAAGCCCAAGCTGGCGGCCACATTCGGCTGCTCAGGCGTGGCCGGTCGCGGTGCCGGCGTGGCTTGAGGTTTTTCGGCGATCACCGGCGCGAGCATGAGGCTTCTTCCGCCGCGCCACGCCGTTATGGCGGCCGTTTTGCCGATCGGAGCCTGCGCGACGCTCATCGACAGATCGCGCGGTTTCGCGATCGCGCGCCCGTTGAAGGCAAGGATGACATCGCCCTGCCGGATGCCGGCCTGATCGGCGGGCCCGTCCGGCGTGACGTCGACCACCACGGCACCCTCGGCCCGCGGCAGCCTGAAGCTTTTGGCCAGGTCGACCGTGACGTCCTGAAGCTGCACGCCGAGCCAGCCGCGGCTGACCCTGCCGTGCGCCCGCAACTGATCGATCACGGGTTTGGCGAGGTTCGAGGGAATCGCGAAACCGATACCGACCGATCCGCCGCTCGGCGTGTAGATCGCGGTGTTGATGCCGATCACCTGGCCGGCGAGATTGAAGGTCGGCCCGCCGGAGTTGCCGCGGTTGAGCGGTGCATCGATCTGCAGGAAATCGTCGTAAGGGCCAGCGTGAATATCGCGGCCGCGCGCCGAGATGATGCCGGCGCTGACGGTGCTGCCAAGGCCGAAGGGATTGCCGACGGCAAGGATCCAGTCGCCGACCCGGGCGGCGTCGCTGTCCCCCCATGCGACGGAAGGCACAGGACTGCCGGCGTCGATCTTGAGGAGCGCGAGATCGCTGACCTCGTCCTGCCCGACGATTTTGGCCGGATAGCGGCGGTCATCCTGCAGGATGACGGTGACCTGCCTTGCATCGGCGATGACATGCGTGTCCGTTACGACATAGCCGGCGGAGTCGATGATGAAGCCCGCTCCCAAAACCGTGAGGCGCGTCGGTACATCCGGTTCGTTCGGAAGACCGAAGAAGCGCTTCAGGAACTCCTCGAGCGGCGGCGGAACTCCTTGGCCGGAATCCGGCATGCCCTCGTCCTGTTCCTCCTCGTCCCCCAACGCGCGCGACGTGCGGACCGCCATGATCTTGACCACCGCGGGCAGCACGTTCCGAACGGTATCGGCGAAACTTGGCAGAGACGCGGGCGAGGTCTGTTGTTGCGGTGTCACCGCCGGAGGATCGGCGGCGACGTTGTGCTGCGCGCAAGCGATCGGCGCCACGCCGAGGCCAAGGACGAGGGTGATGGCGGCAATTCGGCGCCTTGCCCACGAAGCCTGCGCTGACGAGGAAGGATTGATGCTCATGGCTGCCCATATGCCCTCGGCCGTGGCCCAGGCATTTAGCGCCGCCCTTCGCGGGCCCGCGTTGATATGCATCAAGGTTGTCCGCGCACGATTGCCTCAGGCTGTCATTCGATGGCGGACCGCAGATGAACGGACGGGCGATGGCCGTCGAGCCACACGCCGAACAATTTCCCCACGGCGCCGATATCGGCGTGCGGGGCGTGGGTCCGACCGTCGCGTCCGCGTTCGAGCAGGCGGCGCTGGCGCTGAGCTCCAGCGTGACTGACATCGGCGGCGTCCGTGCCGAACAGGCGATCGATATCGCGTGCGAGGCGCCAACCACGTCGCTGTTGCTGTTCGACTGGCTCAATCGCGTCATTTACGAGATGGCGTTACGGCACATGGTCTTTGGGCGGTTTTCGGTGGCGATCGAGGGCGGTCGCCTCCATGGCCGCGCCTGGGGCGAGCGGGTCGATCCTCGGCGGCACGCTCCGGCCGTCGAGCCGAAGGGCGCCACCTTCACCGCGCTCGCGGTCGAGCAGCGCGGCGACGGCACCTGGATCGCGCAGTGCGTCGTCGATGTCTAAAGGAGGCGCAACATGGACATCTCGAGCTTGTCACGCCCATCGGCGATCGAATGGCAGCTTCCGGCGACGGGCACGATGCGGGTGCCTGCCGTGATCTTCGCCACCGCCGAACTTCTCGCCGACATGGACGACAAGGTACTGGAGCAGATCCGGAACGTGGCTTGCCTGCCGGGCATCGTCGATGCCGCCTATGTCATGCCCGACGCGCATTGGGGATACGGGTTCCCGATCGGCGGCGTCGCCGCGTTCGATCCGGACGAGGGCGGCATCGTTTCGGCCGGCGGGGTCGGGTTCGACATCTCCTGCGGCGTGCGCACGCTGCTCACCGGCCTGAAGCGGGCCGACCTCGAGCGCGTCAAGCACGACCTCGCCGACAGCCTGTTTCATAACATTCCCGCCGGCCTCGGCAGCACCGGGAAGATCATGCTCGACGAGCGCGAGATGGATGCGATGCTGGCGGGCGGGGCCGGATGGGCCGTCGCGCAGGGCTATGGCACGGCCGACGATCTCGGCCGCATCGAGGAGCGCGGCGTCATGCAGGGGGCGCAGCCGGAGGCGGTTTCGGCGCAGGCCAAGAAACGGCAGCATGCGGAAATGGGCACGCTCGGCTCCGGCAACCACTATCTCGAGTTGCAGGAAGTCACGGCCATCCATGACGAGGCGGCGGCAAGCGGCTTCGGCTTGAAGCCAGGCGATGTGGTCCTCAGCATCCATTGCGGCTCGCGCGGACTCGGTCATCAGATCGGCACCGAGTTCCTGCGCGAGATGGCGATCGCCGCGCCGAGCCACGGTCTCGCCCTTCCCGATCTCGAGCTTGCCTGCGCGCCGCTTCGGTCCGAACTCGGCCGGCGCTATCTCGGCGCGATGCGCGCGGCCATCAATTGCGCTCTCGCCAATCGCCAGATCCTCACCCATCTGACGCGCCGCGTGTTCGGCCATTTCTTCCCGGACACGCTGCTGGCGCTGCTGTTCGATGTCTCCCACAACACCTGCAAGGAGGAGACGCACGAGGTCTCCGGTCGCGAGCGGCGGCTCTTCGTCCATCGCAAAGGCGCGACCCGTGCCTTCGGCGCGGGGCACGCCGATCTGCCGGACGCGTTGAGGTCGATCGGTCAGCCCGTCCTCATCGGCGGCAGCATGGGAAGCTCCTCGGCCATCATGGTCGGTGCCGCCGTGCGCCCCGAGCGCGCTTTCGCCTCGGCCTGCCACGGCGCCGGTCGCCGCATGAGCCGCCACCAGGCTCTGAAGCACTGGCACGGACGCCAGGTCGTGGACGAATTGGCGCAGCGCGGGATCATTGTGAAGAGCCCGTCGAGCCGCGGCGTTGCCGAGGAGGCACCCGGTGCCTACAAGGACACCGAAGCGGTGGTCGAGGCGGCGCACGCGGCGGGGCTCGCCCGCAAGGTCGCGACGCTCGCCCCGATCATCTGCATCAAGGGATAGGCGGTCGAACGAACGCGCGCCAACGCGACACGCGAGACCAGCATGAACGCCGCGGGCCGCCGGACACGCGACCGCTTATTCCGGCCGGCTCCAGTTCACGCGTACGAAGTAACCACCCTCATCGAAGTGCTCGGTCAATGCGCCCTTGAAAGCGTGAGTCATTGCCGTGCCGATGCGGCGGGGCAGGTGGATGTCGGTGGTCGCGATCACGAGGCGATCGGGAGCCTCCTCATCGATGCTCAGGATGCGGTTCAGGGGATGCTCTGGCCGTTCGGCTTGTTCCTGGTGCCGGGCGAGCGCGACGATCTCTGCCTTGTGTGTCACAATCAAGGGACCGCTCAGCGTGACGATACCGGCAGGATAGCGGTCGTTGATGCGGTGACAGGCCTGGCACAATACGGTCTCCGCGTTCTCGGGCCGCTCCGTCCATCGCCATTGGCCATGCTGATAGACGGCACCGCATTGCGGGCAGACGGTCGGCTCGTGCAGCTTTCCAGTTGATTTGTAGGGGTCGAGGATGCGGTCTTTCTGTGCCCGTCCCCACCGCCGCCGCCCCGCCTTGAGGTCCGGCGATGAACGATCGGATGGCTTGCTGCCTGCCATGAAATCTCCTTTCCGGCGACTGCGCTCGTGCCCATGCTCGGGCCAAGCAAGAGTGATGTCTTATGAGCGCGTTCGCGTTGATCTGCGTCAAGGAAGTTCGGCGCGGAAGCGGCATCATTCCCTCCCTGTCGTCACAGGCAAGAGGCGCCTCCGATGAGCGTGTGGAAACTGACGCCGATCGACCTCCTTGATTCGAATTGGAATGGCAGCTCGCATCGTGGGCCCGTGATCGTCCGCGCCCGGGACGAGGCCGCCGCTCGCACCCTCGCGGCCAAGGCGTTCGACGTAACCACCCGCTTCGCTCCGGGGACCGGCATCACGGCGCCGCCTTGGACGCGCGCCACGCTCGTGCGCGCCGAACGCATCAAGGATGACCGCTATCCCGTCAAAGGCCCCTGGGAAGTGCTCGACCCGGTGATATAGCCGCCGGCGGGACAGGCACGAACCCGCCCGCGGGCAGCCGCGAACACCCCGACGGACGTTCCCTAAGCCGCTAATTTCAATGGGGAATTATATAGCTGACGCGACCAGTCGGCGACGCTGGCGCATTACGGGCGAACTCAGCTTTAAGGCCCGGTCTGGCGAAGCGGCGCGCTTGATCTCACTCGCGAACACGCGGGCATTTGCGGTCGCCGCGAACGCTGTTGCGATATCGTATTTGTTGCCGGCACCGCATCTTATAGGCCGGCACGACAGCGCATCATACCGCCGCAAGGATTGCGCGTCGACTCATCGAGGCATGCGGCTGGGACCAGGCCCCGCAGTAGCTCATCCGAGATCGAGACCGCGCTTATGGCGCGGTGGTCACGCGGCGCCTTCGGACACTCGGCATCAGCGATCGACCGACATCGCCGCGCTCTCCTTGGCAAGATGCAACGCTTCAAGTCGAGAGGATCTGCGCAGAGGTTCCTCGGCATGCATGCCGCCGCCCATAACACCTTCAACGTTCAACGCCACCTCATCTCCCGATCGACTTTACGGACCTTCAGAGCAGCCGCCCTGCCGCCGCGGAGAAGCGATACGCGACAAAGCTCTTGCGCCTGACCCTATTTCACGCTTGCCGCGGCATCGTGCACCAAGCTCGCGTCGATGACGTTCTTGAACGAGAGCGGTTCCTTGTAGTTGAGCCGCCCGTTCTTGCGATGGATGGTCTCTTCCTGGCGCAGGCTCGCCTCGTATTTCGTAATGTCGAGATTGGGATCGATGAGATAGGGAGTGCAGCGCTCGATCGCCGCGACCGGAATCCCCATCTCCTTGGCGATGATCGCGGCAAGTTCCGGGTTCTTGTTGTAGGGCCCCTGGGTCTCGCGGGCGGCGCGGATGAGAGCGCGCAGAAAGGCAAGCGCCACTTTCGGGCGGTCGTGAATGAACTTCTCGCTGTAGAACACGAAGCCGGTGATGGTTCCTTCGCCGATACCGGCATCGGGCTCAAGCAGCGCCACGCTGCCTCCCATTCGGGCCGTCGTGGCCAAAGGCTCGGGCAGGAAGCCAGCGTCGATCGCGCCGTTCTTGAAGCCGACGAGTTGCTCGGCGAACGCGAGCGGCGTCACGTCCACATCCTTCAGCTCCATTCCGTACTTCTCAAGGATGAGCGTGAGGAAATACTCGGTGATGTCGCCGGGCGCGTTGATGGCGACCTTATGCCCTTTCAGATCCTTTCCGCTACGAATGGTCCCGCTGTCCCAGAGCGCCTTGCGCACGAGCGGCTGCGTCGCCATGAGCGGGCCCTGGACGCCGAGCGCAGCGACGATGCGCAGATCGAAGCCGCCATGGGCGGCGTTGAAGAAGCCGGCAGTGGCCGTGCCCATGCTCACGTCGAGGCGGCCGGTGGCGAGCGAGGGTACCGTATCGAGCGCGCTGCGCACGTCGCCTGCCTCGATCTTGATCCCTTCCTGTTGGAAATAGCCCTTACCGAGCGCAATGTAGTATGGCGCCTGCGAGATGCTTTTCACCAGTTCGACTGTGACGGTTTCCTCCTTGGCCTGTGCGCCGCACACGAGCAGCCCCAACACTCCCAAAGCCGCCGCCCAACTTTTCACCATTGCTTTTCCTCCTGGGTCGCTTTTGCCGTTCTGGACGATCGTTGCACGTCGCGCGAACCCTCGGTGATAAGCTTGCGAAGCGCCACCAGGTGAGAGTCGGTCGACGAGAGATGCTCGCTCGTCCAGTAGCGGCACGGCGCGGCGATGTCGCCATCCTGGGACGAGAAGTTGTAATGAAACCACCAGTTGAAATACGCGTAGTACCACGCGATCTGTGCCAGGCGCCCCACGGCCCACCGCGCTTTCGGGCGATGGTGGAAATAGATAATCCGCGACACGTCTTCCGTGACCGGCACTGCGAAACGGGTGAGGGCATAAAAGCCGAGATTGATCCGCACTGCGCACGGCAGATGCCATAAGCCGACACCCGGGTCCCATTCTCCGGACGAGCGATAACGCTTGCGCCAGCGGTTATAGACAAGCCAGTACCAGGGGGCGAACAGCGCCCAAAGCCACCGCCGCCATTGCCCGATCGGCCAATAGCCGTCGATGCCGGGATAGTAGAGCTGATAGGGCTCCTTGCCGCTTGGATCGGCGTAATGGCTCTTTTCCTTCATCAGTGCGATCAGGCTCCGCCCGTTGATGATCCGGGACGCGCCGCCGATCGGCGTGCGCGGGCGCGCGCGGTTCCGCGTGAGCTGGAGGATCGAATTGCGATGCGCATAGAAGTAATTGTGGGAGTCACTTTGGTTCTCGATCGCGAGCATCCAATTGCAGCGCCAATAGGTGTAGGTGGTAAGGAAAAGCGTCTCGTTGTCCGCGCCCTCGAAAAGTTCCGGCGGGACGTCCTCTTCGATCGGCGCGGGCGCCGTCTCGCCCATCCAGATGAACACCCAACCGCGCAAGAGCCGCGTGGGATAGACCTTGATCTTGAGCGCACCAACCATCCGCGATTCGGGACCCTCGGCGAGAAAGGCCTTGCATTCTCCGGTCTCGTCGAAGGTCGCGCCGTGATAAGGGCAGGAGATGGTTCCCTTGTAGAAGCAGAAGCCGCGCGACATGCTGCCGCCGCGATGTGGACAGATATCGCTTGCTGCCGCGATCGCGCCATCCTTGGTGCGAAAGAACGCGATCTCATCCCCCAGCATTCGCCAATAAAGCGGCTTTCGGCGCGGCACCCGGCGCGCCGGAACAGCCGGATACCAATATTCGCGAAGACCGAGGGGCGGGACGAGGGCCCGCCAATCCCGGCTATAGCGCTCGCCGGGCGACGGACCGTGCGAAGCCGATGCCGGCGGCACGACGCCACGCGTCGCATTCTCGGCCAGGTGCCTTTCTGTCCGCCGCTCGAAAAATCGCAGATACGCGCTCATGCGGAGACCTCCGGTCCTGGCGAAGCGAGACCATACAATCAAGGCGAGCCACTAGCCCCAGGTTGTCAGTTTAATGCGATATCCCCGTCGCCGACCAGACCCAGGATCGCATGGCGCCGCTTCTCCTGGCCGTCCTCGACCAGTCAGGCGCGACGCAACAGTAGCGCCTTGAACCGGGCACCGGGTCACGGCGCTTTGCCGATTTCCAGGCCGCGGTCGACGGCCCGGCAAACGGTCGCCGTCGGGCGGTTCCGAAATTATTCCTTATGGCCGGATTTGATTTACGACAGGCACCGGCCATGGCAGCATGACTCAAACCAATCTGCCTCCGGCAATCCCGGTGCGGTTCACTCGTCGAATTACTCCGCACCGACACCGAGCAGACCGAAGCCTCGGTGCGGGAAGCCATCTCGGGTAACCTCTGCCGCTGCACCGGCTATCAGGAAATCGTTGATGCGGCTTTGGACGCGGCCAAAATCATGACCAAGCAGAAAGAGGCGAATCGCGCATGAGTGCCTACAAGTTCATCGGACGGCCGCTTGCTCGCGTCGAAGACGATGCGCTGGTCAAGGGCACCGGCAAATATGTCGACGATATTCATCTGCCTGGGACGCTGGAAGCGGCCTTCGTGCGCAGTTCTTTCGCCCATGCCAAGATCAATTCCATCGACGTCTCGGCAGCGCGCGCGGCGCCCGGCGTGCGCGCGGTTTTCACATACGCGGACATCCGTCCGATGCTGACGCAGGATCGCCTACCGCTCGAATTGCGTCTCGAGCCGCTGCCGCCGAACATCACGCCCTATCCGCTCGCCAAGGACGAAGTTGTCTTCGTTGGGGAAGCGATCGCGGTGGTGATCGCGGATTCGCGCTATCTTGCCGAGGACGCCGCGACTCTCGTCGAGGTTGATTACGAAGCGCTCGAGGCAGTCTCCGACTGTTCGAGGGCGACCGAGCCGGGCTCGCCACGCGCCGACACGCGGCAGGCCTCTAACATCGTCAAGGAATTCCGCCAGACCTACGGCAATGTCGACGCCGCCTTTGCCAGTGCGCCCCATCGGGCGGCGCTGACGTTCAAGACCCATCGCGGCTGTGCGCATCCGATCGAAGGCCGCGCGGTTCTCGCCAATTACGACGCCATCGAGAACCGGCTGACAGTATGGGACTCGACGCAGGAGGCGCATGATGTCCGCGGCTTTCTCGTCACCCTGCTCGGGCTCGACGAGAACCAGGTCCGCGTCATCGCCGCCGATGTCGGCGGCGGCTTCGGCTGCAAGCACCTGATGTATCCGGAAGAGGTCGTCATCGCCGCGGTCAGCCTCATGCTGCGCCGGCCTGTGAAATGGATCGAGGACCGCCGCGAGCACTTCCTCTCCGCCATCCAGGAGCGCGACCAGTATTGGCAGATCGAGGTCGGCTTTGACAATGACGGTCGTCTTCTCGGCATGCGCGGGCGCATGATCCACGACCAGGGCGCCTATACGCCGCGCGGCACCAACCTACCGACCAACGCGTCGACCGCCCTGCCCGGCCCCTATATTCTGCCCAATCTCGACGTTCGCGTGATCGTCGCGGTGACGAACAAGGTCGCGACCATCCCGGTGCGCGGCGCCGGCTATCCGTCGGCCAACTTCGCCATGGAGCGCTCGCTTGACCATATCGCCCGCACGCTGAAGCTCGACCGTTACGAGGTACGGCGCCGCAACCTCATCCCGCCGGAGAAGATGCCGTACAAGACCGGGCTGGCGGCTCGCTCAGGCTCGGCGATCATCTACGACAGCGGCGATTATCCCAAAATGATGGCGACGACGCTGAAGGCGATCGACTACGCCGGCTTTGCCGAGCGCCAACGGCTCGCGTGCGAGCAGGGCCGCCGCCGCGGCATCGGCATGGCCATGGGTCTAAAGGGCACCGGCCGCGGCCCGTTCGAATCCGCCACCGTGCGCATCGACCGGTCCGGCAAAGTCTCGGTCTTCACCGGCGCGGTGGCGATCGGACAGGGGCTGAAGACGGCGCTAGCCCAGATCTGCGCCGAGCAGCTGGGCGTGCCGCCGGGCGACATCGCGGTGGTGGCCGGCGACACCGGCGCCATTCCGCTCGGCCTCGGAGCCTTTGCCAGCCGGCAGACCGTGATGGCCGGCTCGGCCGTGCATGTCGCCGCGGTTGCAGTGCGCGAGAAAACATTGATGGCCGCCGCCGAGATGCTGGAGGTCGGCGTCGGCGATCTCGAGATGCACGACGGCCGTGTCGAGGTTAAGGGCGTGCGAGATCTCGGCCTGAGCTTTGCCGAGATCGGCCTCGCGATGGCCGGCGTGCCGGGCTACAAGCTGCCCGGCGACCTGCCGCCCGGGCTCGAGCACTCGCATAACTTCCTCGGCACAAGTCTCACTTATTCCGGCGCATCGCTTGCCGTCGAATTGGAGGTCGACGCGGAAACCGGCCATATCGAGTTGCAAAAGATCGTCGTCGTCAACGACAGCGGCGTCATCATTAACCCGCATACCGTGCGTGGCCAGGTGATCGGCAGCGTCGTCCATACGCTGGGCAATACGCTGTTCGAGTGGATGGGTTACGATGATCAGGCGCAGCCGGTGACGACGAACTTCGCCGAATATCTGATGCCTACCGCACCGGAAATCCCGCGCATCGAAGTGATCCTGCTCGAGTATCCGGGCAAGAACAATCCGCTCGGCGTTAAGGGCGCCGGCGAGACCGCTTGCATCCCTGTGCCGGGCGCGATCATCTCCGCGGTGGAAAACGCGCTGGAGCAACTCGGCGTGTCCATCGCCGAATTCCCGCTGTCGTCCGCGCGCCTGTCCGAGCTGATCGAGACGGCCAAGGTCGCCGGCTAAGGCGACGGGCGAATCGAATTCGGATGGGGTAGCGAGCACGCGTGTGCGCGCAGCTACTCCGCCGCATGCGAGGCGGCGTCACGCTCCACGTCGTCGAACAGCCTGGCGACCGCCGCGTTGAATTTCTCTGGCTTTTCTATATTCGAGATATGGCCGGCCTGCTCGATCTCGAGGAAACGCGAACCTTTAATCATGGCATGCATCTGCCGTGTGTTTTCCGGGGGCGCGCCATGATCCTCGGTGCCGCAGATCACCAATGTCGGGGTCAGAATCTCGCTCAGGCGGTGGCCGTAGTTCAGCCGCGCAAGAGCGGCCGCACATCCACGATAGCCGAGCGCCGAGGTGTTGCGGATCATCTTCTCCATGCGTTTGACGGCCGCCGGGTTTCGCTCCGCCAGTCCCGTACTCGACCAGCGGCTGATGGTCGAGTCTACAACGGCGTCGATTCCGCCCTTCCGTGCCGCTTCCGCGCGCGTGAGCCAAGCCTCGGTGAATTGCGGGGTTGTAGTGTGGCGCGAATCCGCGATGACGGCGCTCTTGATGCGCTGTGGATAATCGAGCATCAGCCCGAGCGCGATCATGCCGCCCATGGACAGGCCGGCGAAATGGGTCTGCTCGACATCGAACGCGTCGAGAATACCGACCGCGTCGGCGACTAACTGGTCGAGCATGTAATCGCCTTCGGTCGCCGCCGATCCGCCGTGGCCGCGCGCGTCGTAACGCAGCACGCGATAGCGGTCCTTTAGCGCGTCGGTGAGCTCGTCCCACATGCTCATGTCGGTCGCCAGCCCGTGGCTAAGCAGGACCCAGGAACCGCGCTCGCCGTCGATCCGGCAATTGAAAGTCGATCCATTGCTTTTGACTTGCATAAGATGATCCGGCGTGACGTGCTCCCCTTCGGTCCCTCGGTGATAACGAGAGTCCTGGGTCTTCATACTGCCTCCGCCGGCTCGGTGGAAGCGGGCGATCGGCGGAGCTGGTCGGGGTTGCGCAGCCGGGCGCCCGCGGCTCGGATGCGCACGGCGTGTGGCGTGAGGCCGCCGTGGGCTGAGTGCGGCCGAACTTCGTTGTAATCGCGGCGCCACCGCTCGATCACCGCTCGCGCCTCGGTGAGATTGGCGAAGACCTCCTCATTGAGGCACTCGTCGCGGCAGCGGCCATTAAAACTTTCCACGAAGGCATTCTGCACTGGCTTTCCTGGCGCGATGTAATGCCAGTCGACGCCTATGCGGTTGCACCATTCCAGCACCGCACGCGATGTCAGCTCGGTGCCGTGGTCCGACACGATCATGGCGGGTCGGCCGCGCCAGGCGATCAGTGCGTCAAGCTCGCGCACGACACGCGCCCCGCCGATCGAGGTGTCGACGACAAGTGTCAGCGCTTCGCGGGTGAAGTCGTCGACGACGGCCAGAACCCTGATCCGGCGCCCCCAGGAAAGCGCGTCAGCCACGAAGTCGAGCGACCAGCGCTGGTTTCGGGGCCTGGGGAACCGCCATCGGCCGCCTCGTACCGGTGGCCCGTTTGCGACCGCGCCGCCGGCGCACGGCCAACGCTTCCGCCCGATAAAGCCGCAGCAGCTTGTTGTGGTTCATGACGATCCCTTCCCGCGCCAGCAGAATGCCGAGGTGGCGGTAGCCGAACCGACGCCGCTCGCCGGCCAGCTCGCGCAGCCGCTGTCGTACCGCTGCTGCATCAGGTGGCCGCCGGCGACGCACGGTCTTCGGGTCGACCTCGAGAGCCTGCATGCACGGCTTGTCGCCTTTCA